>JAUIBT010000027.1 GCA_030428255.1 Alphaproteobacteria bacterium
AAGGCTAGAACATATGACGACCTTTGGAAGGCCGTCGGCCAGATCTGCGACCTGTTCACGCCCCAGGAGTGCTGGAACTTCTTCAAGGCCGCAGGATGCGTTGCAGACTAATCGCCCGACGCTCTAGTACGTGCGAATCTTCAGATTTGGGTGCAAAATCCGTCCCGCAGTTGTCGCCAATTGCGACGGGTGCGCGCCAATAAAAAAACCGCGACCCTGCTTTGCAAGGCCGCGGTTTTTTTGTCCAAGATTTAGCGCGGGAGGAGGAACGCTAAGCCTTTGGATTGCTTAACTTAGAAGCTGTCTTTGATGATGCGCGCAAAGTCGCCGCGGCTGATACCCAGATCAGACAGTTGACGCTCGTCAAGCGCTTCCAGCTCTTCGCGCAGTACGCGGCGGCGAGCAGTGTTTTCGAAGAAGCGAACGATAGGGTTGGTCATATTACAGGTCCTTCAAAGCAAGGAATTTGCAGAATTGTCTGTCCAAGACGGTTCGAGTCTCAAACAAAAATCGATTTAGAAGCCGACTTGTACCAATGAACGCAAGTCCGTCTTGCGGTGCTTATTTGAGTCTGTGTCGTTGTCCAACAACAGTTGCAAGTGTTGGATTGAGGGGCAACATGTTACGGTCATCATGCAATCAATCCTTTCATTGATGCGTCGCGGAGATTGTCTTCCAAATCTCGATTTCTGTTTGAGGCCACCGCCTCGGTACAGCGCTAAGATGGACCTGCTGTCGGGCGATCTCAAGCGACGCATTTGCAGCGCTGACATGCAGTTTTTGCAGCCGTCGTTCAGCGGCCGCATGCCTGCCGCGCAAGGCCTGATCATGAGAGTTTGCTGAGGCGTCGGCTCAGCGTTTCTTGAGCGCGATGGCCTGCCCGGATTGCTCGGGGCGGCCAAGGTCCTGGTGCCGGCCAAGAATCAGTGACAAACGCTCTGCGACCAAGGGGCTCCAGGTTTCTGGCCTTCGGGATTCCAAATTGAAACCCAACAGTTTGACCTCGTTGGTGGCCGACAGGCCGAAGTCTGAATCCAACACGCGATGGAAGATAATCATGCGCTTGTCATCAAAATCGGTAAGCTGGGTCTCGATCGCAAATCGGTCGCCCTCTGCCAGCTCGCCGCTGTATGTAACGTGGTTTTCAACGATAACGTATTCGTGGCCCGCGCGCTGCGCGATGGTTTGCAGCGGCGCGTTGATCCAGTTCCAAAACGCCCAATTGGCCTGGTCGCAGATAGTCAGATAGTGCGCCATGTTGAGATGTTGGAATTCGTCCACCCATTCGGGCTTGACGATATTCTCAACCAAGCGGCAAGGGGCAGCGATTTCGCCGGTCCAGTCGTGCAAGAAGGTCTCGGTCACCAACATATCAGCGGCCTTTCCAGTCCGGTGCCCGCTTTTCCGCCAGAGCGGCCATGCCCTCGGCCGCGTCCTGGCTGGCATAGACGCTTTGATAGATCGGCAGAGCCTCCTCGCGCATGCGCCGGAAGGCTTCGCGTTCACTGGCGTCTTCGCAAGCACGGTCCACCTCTTTGATGGCTTGCAGCGACAGGGGCGCACAGGCGGCGACCCGCTGTGCCAAAGCGCGCGCGGCTTCCATCAGCTCTGCACCTGGCACGACTTGGTTGACCAGCCCCCAGCGGGCCAGTTCCTGGGCAGAGGCGCGGCGGGCAGTCATCATCATTTCCATGGCAATGGCGCGGGGCAAGCGGCGCGGCAGGCGAATGACACCGCCAGAATCGGCTATAATCCCCAGCGAAGCCTCGGTCAAAGCGAACTCGGCGTGATCGGCGGCGACGATCATGTCGGCTGCAAGGGCCAACTCAAACCCGCCGCCTAGGGCCAGGCCGTTGACCGCCGCGATGACCGGCTTCGTGAGGTCCCAGTATTCGGTGAGGCCCGCAAACCCGCCGACGCCCTGATCTGCGTCGGGCGCTTCACCTTCGGCGGCAGCCTTCAGATCCCAGCCTGCCGAGAAAAAGCGTGGCCCGCCACCGGTAATGATGCCCACGCTGAGGTGGGCGTCGTCTTGCAGGCTTTGGAAGGCTGCGCCCAAAGCCTTGCTGGTCGCAGCGTCTATGGCGTTGGCCTTGGGGCGGTCGAGAGTTATCTCGAGGACGCGCCCGTGGCGCTCGATCTTTACGTCGGTCATAGCTGTGTGGCTCGCAAGGGTTAAAGCGGTGAGGGTAGAGTGGCGCGCCCCTTGCCCAGAGGCAAAGAGTTTTTCATCCGCTTGTGACACCTGCAAGCACTGATCGGGCCTGCGCCCTGGTGGGGAAGCGATTAGGGCTTGCGAGGCTCGAAAAGTCGGGCTGTTATTCCTGGGCCAAAGATTCTGCCTGCTTCAGAAAGTGCCGCTATGACCGATTATGTATTTGCCCCGCGACCTGCTGCAAGTTTGCCGTTGGCTGGCCTGGAGGCACGCTTTCCGGTTCACCGCGTCTTTTGCGTGGGCCGCAACTACGAGGCGCACGCCAAGGAGATGGGCAACGAGGTCGATCGCTCCGCGCCCTTCTACTTCATGAAATCAGCGCACCATATCGCCTTGGCTGCGGGCGATCAGCCAATCGCGGCCAACACCAGCTCTTACCACTATGAGATCGAGCTGGTGATGGCGCTTGGCCAAGGAGGGCGGAACATCGCTGAGGCAGAGGCCTTGGAGGCAGTCTATGCCTATGGCGTGGGGCTGGATATGACCCGGCGCGACCTGCAAGCTGCCGCCAAAGCCAAAGGGCGGCCCTGGGATATGGCCAAGAACGTGGAGTCGTCTGGTCTGGTTAGTGTCCTGCAACCCGCAGATGGCGGCTTTGATCCCAATGCCGGAGAAATCGGCCTCAAGCAGAATGACAAGCTGGTGCAATGCGCGGATCTGAGCGATCAGGTTTGGCGGCCCGCCGAGATCATCGCTGATCTGTCCCGCTACTATTGTCTGGAGCCGGGGGATTTGATCTTTACCGGCACCCCGGCGGGGGTCGGGGCGGTGGCCGCTGGCGATTGCCTGGAGGGATGGATTGATGGGCTCGCGCGATTTGAAATTCGCATGACCGAATCCTTGTAGGTAAAAATAGGGCTAGATCAATTTAGGTCTGTATTGCTGACCTTTTTTCATTTTGGGCTCTAACTTTCCGTGGATGACGACTTTTTTTTCGCCCAACGCGGCCAGGACACGCACGGCGCCAGCGGATTGGCACACATAAGCGAAGTAATAAAATTACTTTTCTTAGCAATTTCATTAGCGCGAGGGCACTGGCTGGCAGGCCCGTTTAGCAAGGCTCTTGCTCAGGGTCTCGATCGGTTCAAGTGCGCGGATGGTCTTGCGCACCGAGTGCGGCTTGCCATAAGCGTCACGAGCGCGTTGGCCAGACTTGTCGCAGCCAAGCGCTCTGCTTACCCTAGAAGAAACAAGCAAATCAGGCGTCAAAAACACGTGCACAGGGAGTTGCAGCATGTCTCCGTATGAAGGCCCGCTAGATCTCGAAGTCTCGCTATCGGACAAGTACAAGCTACAAAGCGGCAGCGTTATCCTCAACGGTATGCAGGCGCTGGTGCGGCTGATGCTGGAGCAAATGGCGCTGGACAAGCAAAACGGGCTCAAGACCCGCGCGCTGGTGTCGGGCTATCGCGGCTCGCCCGTTGGTGGCGTGGATCAGGCCTTCTGGCAGGCCTCGGAGGACATTGAGGCCGCCGGAATCGTTTTTCAAGAGGGCCTGAACGAGGACCTGGCTATGACCGCTATGGGCGGCACCCAGCTTGTGCCACTGTTGGACGACAGCGGTTTGGATGGCGTGGTCGGCCTGTGGTACGGCAAGGGGCCGGGGGTTGACCGTTCGGTGGACGCCATCCGGCACGTCGCCCACCAAGGGACATCGCCCCACGGCGGCATCTTGATGATTGCGGGCGACGATGCAGGCGGCAAGTCTTCGACGCTGGCGCACCAAAGCGACCAAACCTTGATGGCAGCCATGGTGCCCGTGCTGTTCCCGGCCTCGATTCACGAGGTGGTGCCCTTGGGCCTGCATGGCATTGCTCTGTCGCGCTATGCGGGCACAGTTGCTGCACTAAAACTGGTCGCCGACGTGGCCGATTCCTCGGCGACGCTGGAGCTGGACAAGCTGAGGCCGGATTTTGCCGACCTGCCGACGCCGCAGTCCAAGTCCGGTCTGCACGCTAAGCCGGGCTTTGTGCCGCTGCTTGAGGCGGAGCACTGCCTCAATCACGAGCGCATCCCGGCGGTGCTGGCCTACGCCAAAGCCAATCGCCTCAACCGCCGGATTTGGTCTGGCGACGCTGCCAATGAAAAGCAGCGGCTGGGCATCGTTGTGGTGGGGCGTGCCTACCCTGATTTGATGGAAGCCATCGAGGAATTGGGCCTGGAGGATCGGCACAATGTTGGCATTTACAAGGTCGCGCTGGTCTGGCCGTTAGAGCCGAGCAGTTTGCTCGACTTTGCGCGCGGCTATGACGAGCTGCTGATTATTGAGGACAAGAAGGAGTTCGTCGAGACCCAAGCAGGCCGCTTGCTGCTTGAGCTGCCCGACGCCGAGCGCCCGCGACTGGTGGGAAAGTTCACCCCGGAAGGTACGCGCATTATGCCCTCGTTTGGTGAGCTGAGCCCGCACATCATCCTAGAAGCGCTGCATGGCCGCCTGGCCGCGCTCGACCTGCTGCCTAAAGGCCAAGAGAGCCTCCCCAGCCACCCCGTTCAAAACTTCAATGCCCCGGCGCCTGCTCAGCGGATTCCTTGGTATTGCTCGGGCTGCCCGCATAACACTTCGACCAAGCTGCCCGATGGCTCCATGGCGATTTCCGGGATCGGATGTCATACCATCTCGGCCATGATCAGTCCGCAGACGCACTACTGGTGCGCGCAGATGGGCGGCGAGGGCGGAACCTGGCTGGGGCGCGCGCCTTTCTCAAGCCACAAGCACATGTTCCAGAACATGGGCGACGGCACCTACCAGCACTCGGGCTTGCTGGCGATCCGCGCCTGTATCATGGCGCGCGTCAACATCACCTTTAAGATCCTCTACAACGACGCGGTGGCCATGACCGGCGGTCAACCGCTGGAGAGCCACAACAAGCCCTGGACCATGGCGACCCAGATTTTGGCTGAAGGCGCGAAGCGAGTGGTTGTGGTGGCTGATCCGGCGGAAATGGCTGCCGTGGTTGGGCGTCTGCCTGCGGGCGTCGATCTGTTCGAGCGCAAGGACATGGACCGCGTCCAGCGCGAGCTGCGCGAGGTCGAGGGCACCACGGCGCTGATCTATGTGCAGACCTGCGCGGCTGAAAAGCGGCGGCGCCGCAAGCGCCAAACCTTCCCCAATCCTCACAAGCGGGTCATGATTGCTAGTCGTGTCTGCGAAGGCTGCGGCGACTGTGGCGTCAAGTCGAACTGCGTGGCCGTCAAGCCGGTCGACACCGTCTTTGGCACCAAGCGTGAGGTGGACCAAACCGCCTGTAACAAGGACTTCTCGTGCCTCAAGGGCTTTTGCCCCAGCTTCCTGACCATCGAACATGACCGCGAACCTTTGCTGGGCTCGCGTGGCAACCTGATTGCACCGCCCGACACGGCCTTGCTGCCCCAGCCCGAGCTAGCGGACAAGGCGCGGCTGTTGATCACCGGCATTGGCGGCACCGGTGTTGTCACTGTGGGCGCGGTGTTGGCGACGGCCGCACGCATCCAGGGCCAGCACGCCTTGACGCTGGACCAAGCGGGCCTGTCACAGAAGAACGGCGCGGTGGCCAGCCAGTTGCAGCTTGGGCGTAGCCCGATCACCACCCAGCCCGCACGCTTGCCCGACGGCAGTGCAACCGCGCTGGTTGCTTGTGACTTGGTGACAGCAGTCAGCGACGTCAGTTTGGCTAGCTTACGCCCAGATGCGCGCGTTTTCGCCAACGCGCATGTTGAGCCGCTGGCCACATTTGCGGTGGATGCCAGCGCTCGTCCGCAAGCCGAGGTGCTGGTGCAGCGTTTGGCGCAAGTCGTGCCGGAAGACAACATCCGCAGCGAAGATATCGTTAGCCTGGCGCACGAGCTGTTGGCCGACGGTATGGGCGTCAACTTCATGGTGGTCGGTATGGCCTACCAAGCCGGCAGCCTGACCATGAGTGCGGAGGCCATCGAGCGGGCTTTGGAGTTGAACGGCGTTGCGGTCGCCATGAACACGGCGGCATTCCGTTGGGGGCGTTGGCTCTATGCTGACCGCGCCAAGGCTCTGGAGGCTGCGGGGCTTACCCAGCCGCGCCCCAGTCACGACGATTTGGACCTGGCCGCCCTCAAAGCGCGCCTGGCAGACGAGCTTGTTGCCTACCAGTCGCCTGCCTATGCCCAGCGCTTTATCGCTCAGATCGACCAGCTTGTGGCGAACCCCTTGGTGGGCGAGGGGCAGGCCAAGCAGGCCGCGCGCGCGCTCTATAAGGTCATGGCCTATAAGGATGAATACGAGGTTGCGCGGCTGTTGAGCTTGCCCGAGACGCAAGCCGAGATCCGCCACCAGTTCAAGCAAGGCGCCAAGGTGAGCTTCAACCTGGCACCGCCGCTGTTGGCGCAAACCGATCCTGCAACGGGCGAGCCGCGCAAGCAGCAGTTTGGCCCCTGGATGCTGCCGGTCTTGCGCGTCTTGCAGCACGGCAAGCGGCTGCGCGGAACCAGGCTGGACCCCTTCGGGCGCAGCGCAGAGCGACGCATGGAGCGTGAGCTGATCACCATCGCCGAGCGCCTGGTCGCCAAGGCCGTCGCCAGCCAAGACGCTGACAGCCTGCGAGAGGTCATGCTGGGATTCGGCCTGCTGCTGGAGGTCAGGGGCTTTGGCCCGATCAAACAGCGAGCCTTTGACAAGGTGGCTGAGCGTCTGCGGGCCTTGGCGGGCTAGCGTTTAGGCTCGCTGCACCGCGGTGGCCGCTTTCTGGTTCGCCTAGTCCTTGCAATACAGGTCGTCTCAATGCGTCGCCCGGCAGAGAGAAGCCCGGCTTTGGCATTAGGCTGACTTTGCCAGCTTGGGCGGCGGCGAGGCACCGGGTGCTCCCAGTTTCAACGCAGCCTCGCGCCCGCCATACCGTGCCACCATGGCTGCCTGGTCACTGTGGGCCTGTGCGTCCGTGGCTTCGGGGTCTAGCATGGCCCTCAGCTCGGCAATCAGCGCCGCCAATTCCTGCTCATAGGCCGGATCGTTGGCAAGATTGCGCAGCTCCTCTGGGTCTTTATCCAGGTCAAACAGCTCGGGTTTGAATCCTACGTAGTAGATCAATTTCCATCGGCCCTTGCGCAGCATGAAAGCCCCCGAGACTGCGCCTGCAGCGTGGTATTGGCTTAAGACGATGCGCTCCGGCTCGGCGGGAGTTTGGGCCAGCCTAACCAAGTCTTGCCCGGGGCGGCCGTCGGCCAAGCGTGCACCAAAGTGCTGAGCGATGGTCGCGGAGACATCCAGCAGGCTCACCGGCGTCTCACACACGTCGCCCGGCGCGAAGCGGGGACCGCAGGCGATCAAGGGCACCGCGACGCTTTCTTCGTAGAGGTTGGATTTGCCCCAAAGGCCGCGCGCGCCCAGGTTATCGCCGTGATCACTGGTGTAGATGACGCTGGTGGTCTCAGCCAAGCCGCAGCTCTCGAGCTGGCCCAAAATGCGCCCGACATTATGATCCAGCCAGGTGCAGAGACCATAATAGCTGGCCATGGCGCGCAGTCGTTCTTCGGCGTCTTGAAACCTGGCTTCGCTGTCCAAAAAGGCGTTTTGTTTTTCGACCCAGGGGTGGCGCTGATATCCGGTGGAAGGGTGCAGTTTTACGTCAGGCAGGCTCTCGAGCGGATAGAGATCATAATATTGCTGCGGCACCACCAGCGGAAAATGGGGCGCCACCAGTCCGACGTAGAGGCACCAGGGGCGTCTGTCATTGCCAGAGCCGCGCTCGTCCAGCCAAGCCAGGCAGCGTTCGACCACAGCCTGATCATAGTCCGTATAGGCCGAGGTCCCCGGCCCGATATGCTCTCCCAGCATGCGCGCGCCCGGGCTAATCCGCTCCTCCTCGTTGCGGATCGAGGCCCAGACCATACCAACCCCTTCATAGACCATCATCGGCAGGTGCTCGACATCGAAGCCGACGGGGTCTTCTTGGTTGCGATAGTGGAGCTTGCCAATGGATTCGACCGGCACGCCTGCGTCCTGCAGAGCATGGCCCCAGCCCGGTTGCTCGCCAGTGTAGGGCATGGCGTTGTCCCAAAGCCGCGTTTGATGCACAGGCAGGCCAGAGGCAAAGGCTGCGCGCGCGGGCACACATATGGGCGAGGGTGTGTAGGCTTTGGTAAAGCGGGTGCCGCTGGCGGCCAAAGCGTCAAGGTTTGGGGTCTGAACAAAGGGATGGCCAGCGCAGCCCATGGCGCGGGCTTGATGTTCGTCGGACATGATGACAAGCAGGTTTTGCGGCCCGTCTTTGGGGCTGGGGGCGCTCACATCTCTTCGCCTGCAAGGTCTTCCAGCACTGTCAGATAGTCATATAAGCGCTCCATATCCTCGGGCGGCAGAAAGCTGCGCATGCGCTGCTGACGTGTACGCATTGCGGGAAGGGCGCGATCGTACAGGGCTTGCCCGTGCGCTGTGATTGTCAGAATCTTGCGACGGTGATCGTGTGTGGAATCGTCCACGTTCAACAAGCTAGCGTTGTTCATTGAGCGAATCTTGCGGCTTAATAGGCCTGGGTCAATCCCAGAGGCTTCGTGCAATTGCGTTGCTGTCGAGGGCCCTAAATGATGCAGCAGAAACAAGATCCGCCATTGAATGATGGTGAGCCCGGCCTCTCGTGCTAGAATGGCCGAGGCTTGGGCATTCAGTTTGGCTTGCAACCGCGGTAAGCGGACAGTGATAAAGTCCTTGAACGGCTGCCCGTCGCTCGATCTGGCAACCAAGGGCTGATCGGGGGCGGGCTGATCGGGGGCGGGCTGGTCGGGGATGGGCAGGTCGGTTTTGTGTGTCATATGCGTTGCGTATCCTGCAGCGTCAGGAGCTTGACTTTTGCAGATCGACGGCCTCGATACAAGGCGGCTGAGACACTTTTGACCGGTCAAGTATATTTCAACGCCGCACGCTCGGCGGTTTTGGTTTTGGGGCGGACGTTAAGGAGAATGAAGAATGCATACGCACACACAACGCACCGGCCTGCCGGCTCTGGTCGCCAATCTTGCTTTGGTTTTGGTTCTGGGGGCATCAGCGCCTGCGCTCGCGGAATGGAAGCCTGCAGGCCCCATCAAGTTGATCATTGCCTTCACCGCAGGCGGGGGCGCTGACACAATCGCACGCGCGACGGCTGAAGAGATTGAGAACCGCAAGGGCTGGTCGATCTTGCCCGAGCAAGTGACAGGCAAAGGCGGGCTCAACGCTGCGCTTGCCCTGATAAAGGAGCCTGCCGACGGCACTGCGATCGCCATGGTTGTCAGTGAGACGCTGGCCTACAACAACGTCGCCGCAGGCAACCCGGTGGAGTTGGACCAATTCACCCCCCTAACCACGGTGGCCGGGTTCCAAATGGGAATCGTCGCCAAGGCCGAAAAGGGATGGACCAGTTTTGCCGATGTCATCGCTGCGGCACAAGCCGGGGAGGTAATCCGCTTTGGCACCATGTCGGCCAAGCTCTCGGACCTGTCCTATTTGCTGGGCGCGGCCAACGGGGTCGAATTCAATACAGTCCAAGTGCGCGGCGGCAAGGGCGTGCTGGATGGCGTTCAGGCCGGTGACTTGGATCTGGGTTTTATGGCTGGATTGCAGACCAAAGGCGTGGCAGCGGGCGATCTGGTCAATTTGGCCACGGCCCTGTCGAACCCCTTGGTACAGACTCCAGATGCACCAAGCATGGCCGACTTTGGCGTTGATTTTGATGCCGATGGCTATTTCATGTTTATCGCTCCTGCGGGCCTGTCGGACGAGGCCCGTTCCGCGTTGACCGGCGCCATCATCGCGGCGGTGAGCGACACCAGCACAAGAGCTGGTGGGGTCATCGCAAAGAGCTTTGGCGGGGCGCAGACCATCCACGGTGAAGCGCTTGAAACCATGCTTCTTGAGCAGGAATCAAGCAGTGAGGAGCTGTTGGACGCGGTTTCTGAATAGTCGCGATGCGCATGTCAAAATTCGACAAAGGCGCGCTGTTTTTGGGGCTCGCCTTCCTCCTGTTTGCGATTTTGGTAGTCTTCGTTTGGGTGCCACTGGATACAGAGTCGGGCTTGCTGCAAAAGGTTCGCAGACGCTGGCTGATCGGCGATGCTCTGGCGCCCAGCGTTGCAGGGTTGATGATCGCCGTTGGTGCTTGCGCCCAGATCTTTGAAGGAGTGACCGGGGCGCAACGAAGGCAGTGTGCGGGGCAACACATCCCGACGCCAGCAGGGGGTTTGACTTCGGCCAACCTGGGCTTTGCCCTTTGCGCCCTGCTGGTGCTGCTTGCCAGCTTCCAAATCATGCGCTGGTTTGGCCCGGCCGCCGTCGCGCTGCTGGGCGAGCAGTTTGGGATTGAGGCGAGCTACCGCGCGCTGCGTGATACCGTGCCCTGGAAGTACCTCGGCTATGTGGCGGGCGGCTTTGTCTTGATCCTGGCCAGCGTCGTTGCGGTCGAGCGCCGTCTTAGTCTGCGCGCGCTGCTGCTGGCGATCTTGGCACCTTTGGTCATAGCGATGCTCTATGACCTGCCGTTCGACGACCTGCTGCTGCCGCCAAACGGAGACCTATAGTGGGTTATTGGGATCATGTGTGGCTCGGTATCGTGGCAGTTTTCACCGCCAACCCGGTTTTCGAGATTTTCGGGCTGCCGATCGGCACCACCTTGGTCATGGTTGCGGCAGGATTCGCCCTGGGTATTGTGGTGGGCGCCACGCCCGGCTTGGCAGGGCCTATGGCCATGGCCATTGCGCTGCCCATCCTCATTTCAATCTTTGGGGTGCGCGAGAGTGCCTTGCTGCCCGTGCTGGGCTTCTTAATCGGCATTATGAAGGGCGCTACGCTGGGCGGCGCGGTGCCAGCAATTCTATTCAACACGCCGGGCACCCCTGATGCCATGCTGACGGCTTACGACGGCTACCCCCTTGCCCAGCGCGGCCTGGCCCGCAAAGCGCTGAAGACCGCGCACTTTGCGTCGGCCAGCGGCGACACCTTTTCCGATTTAGTGCTGTTCAGCTCCGCGCCTGTCCTGGCCATCGCGGTCGAGCGCTTCTTGGATCTGCCCGAGAAGACCGGCTTGATTATCCTTTCGCTTAGTTTCATCGCGGCGCTGGTGGGCCGCTCGCCGGCCAAAGGCTTGATCTCGGCGGGCTTGGGCCTGCTGGTCGCCTACGTTGGCAAAGGCGAGGATTTCTACCCCCGTTTGTCCTTCGGCCAAGAGGCTCTGAACGACGGCTTTCCCATTGTGACGGTCGTTTTAGGGGTGCTGATCTTGGGCGAGGCCTTCAAGAGCATGGAGGCGCTGATACGCGGCGGGCCCGAAGCCAGCACGCAGGCCAAGATCGCTGAGGCGACCGATAATCGCTTTGGCTTTGCGGAGCTGAGGGCCTGTTGGCGCTACATACGCACGTCCGCGGTGATTGGCACGGCGATTGGCGCTCTGCCTGGGATTGGCTCTACTTTGGCGGCGACCTTGGGTTATGCAGCAGGGAGGCGCGATTGGGCGCGGCGCAATCCTGGAAAGCCGGGATTTGGGACCGGGCGTATTGAGGGCGTGGCGGCGACCGAGGCGGCCAACTCAGCGGTGTCGGGCGCGAACCTCATTCCCGTGCTGTCTTTGGGTATTCCTGGCAATGCGGCGGCTGTGTTCTTGATCCTTGCTATGGAAAGCATCGGCGGCTTTAACCCTGGACCATCGGTTTTTAAGCTGCACGGCGGGGTCACAGGAGAGGTCGCAAACCCTGAGTTGGTGGTGGTGTTCGGCATCTTTGCTGCCATGATGCTGGCCAACCTGCTCAATTGGAGCTGTGGCGGGCTGTTTATGCGCTGGGTCGGCGTGCTGGTACACGTCCCTAAGCAATTGTTATTGCCAGTGGTTTTGCTGTTGACGCTTACGGCCATCTATGTGCAGCTCACCAGCCTGACAGCGATCTATATGACGCTGGGATTCGGGCTGTTGGGTTACGTCATGCGGCGGCTAGACATGTCGGTGCTGCCCTTTGTCATCGCCTTTATCTTGGCGCGCAATCTGGAAGATACGGCGCGTCAGGCCTTTGCGGCGACTGGCGGCGATGCTTTGTTTTTGCTGCACAGCCCGCTGGCCTTGGCCTTTACGCTGACCGCCGGACTGGTGGTGGTGCTGGCCATCCGCCGGGCGCGGATGGCCGATCATGAGCCATTGGATCGCGGGCATTAGCGATTGGCCTTAAAGATCGTGGCCGACGCTAGGAAATCGCATCGCACATCACCATATGAGCAAGCACAATGACGCTTGGACTTTCCACTAGCGATCTTGTCTTATAAATCCAATGAGGTGTTGCGCCATGCTCGAAGGTCTAATCCTTCCTATCGTCATTCTTTTTCTTGTGGTCATCACGCTCTGGTCTGGCGTCAAGCAAGTTCCACAAGGCCACAAATGGACCCTAGAGCGTTTTGGGCGCTATCGCGGCACACTGGAGCCAGGCCTTAATATTATCCTTCCTTACATTGATCGCATTGGCCGCAAGGTCAATATGATGGAGCAGGTGTTGGACATTGATCGCCAAGAGATCATCACCAAAGACAATGCCATGGTCGCCGTTGACGGCGTGGTCTTTTACACGGTGATGGATGCTGCCAAGGCCTCTTACGAGGTGTCCAATCTTCATTCGGCGGTGATCAATTTGACCATGACCAACATACGTACCGTCATGGGCTCGATGGACCTGGACGAGCTGCTGTCTCAGCGCGATCAAATCAACGCGCGCCTGCTGGCCGTGGTCGATCATGCCACCGATCCTTGGGGCATCAAGGTGACCCGGATTGAAATCAAGGACATCGAGCCGCCCAAGGACCTGGTCAACGCCATGGCGCGCCAGATGAAAGCCGAGCGCGAGAAGCGTGCGCAAATCCTGGACGCCTCAGGCGACCGCGAGGCGCAAATCCTGCGCGCCGAAGGCCTGAAGCAAGCAGCGATCTTGGAGGCTGAAGGTCGTAAGGAAGCCGCCTTCCGTGACGCTGAGGCGCGTGAGCGCTCTGCCCAGGCGGAAGCGGAGGCCACGCGCGCCGTGTCTGAAGCTATCGGTTCGGGCTCTGTGCAGGCCATTAACTACTTCGTCGCCCAGCGTTATACCCAAGCGCTAGAGAAAATGGCCTCGGCGGACAACGCCAAGGTGGTCTACTTGCCGCTGGAGGCCTCAAGCGTCATCGGTGCCGTCGGAGGCATCGCGGCGCTGGCCAAGGAAGCGATGGGCGACATGGGCGGCGATGGAGCCGGTGGCACTTCTGGCGGCTCTGCGGGGTCTGGCCCGTGGGGCGACAAGTCTTAATGCGAAAGGTCGATTGCCATGCTTGAGTTTCTGGACTGGAACCTCTGGTCGGCCTGGCATTGGCTGGTGCTGGCTCTGGCGCTGGGTGCGATTGAAATCCTAGCGCCTGCAACCGTCATCATCTGGTTTGCTTTGGGCGCAGGCCTAACATCGCTGGCGATGTTGGTCTTTCCCGACATGTCGCTGGTCGCACAAGCACTGGTGTTTGGCGGAGCTTCGATCTTGGGTCTGGTGATTGGTCGGCGGCTACTGACCCGTGACAAAGGGCCAGCTTCGACCTTGAACCAGGGCGCACGGTCGATGATCGGCAAGCAGGCGGTGGTCAGCGAAGCCATCAAGGGCGGCCGTGGTGCGGTGCGCGTTGGTGATAGCCGCTGGGCGGCTGCCGGTCCCGATATGGAGGAAGGCACGGCTGTGCGTATTGTTGGCGTCCGCTCCTCGGTTGTTGAGGTCGAAGCCGTCTAGCGCGCGGCCTGCTCCATTTGGGCAGGAGGTTGTCTGGCCTAAGCCTGCCGAAAAATCCGTTGCATAAGCTCGCCGGGCCGATAACAATTCGGCCCGACTTGCTTCAGGAGGCAGCGCATGAATCCCGCAGAATGGCTCTACCGAACGGCGCTGAAATCGCCCAACGCGCCCGCGTTGTTTGTCGGAAGCCAGCAGGACGCCAGCTATGGCGACTTTGCTCGGCGGGCGGCGGGGATTGCTGCCGACTTGATTGCGCGCGGCATCGACAAGGGCCAGCAAGTGGCGCTGTTTTCGGCCAACAACACGCGCTATCTTGAGGCTCTGTACGGCATATGGTGGGCCGGGTCCGCAGCCGTGCCGATCAACGGCAAGCTGCACGCCAAGGAAGCCGCCTGGATCATTGAGGACAGCGAGGCCAGCCTGGTCTTCGTTGACGCGGCATCGCAGGCAGCCTTGGCCGATCTGGTCGCTTCCGACCGCCCTTTGATCGCAACACAGAGCCCGGCCTTCGAGGCCATGCGCAGCAGCGCGCCCCTGGAGCGCCCGGCTGCGCTGGAGCCGGACGATATGATCTGGCTATTCTACACTTCTGGCACCACCGGCACGCCCAAAGGTGTTATGCTGACCTGTGCCAATCTGGCGAGCATGGCGCTCAATTATTTCGTCGATGTCGATGAGGTTAAGGGCGAAGACGCGATCCTCTACGCCGCGCCCATGAGCCACGGTGCTGGCCTCTATAATTTTATGCATGTCATGCGCGCCGCGCGTCATGTGGTACCGCTCAGCGGCGGTTTCCAAGCTGAGGAAATACTCGAGCTTGCGCCTGCACTGGGGTCGGTAACCATGTTCGCAGCACCAACGATGGTGCGCCGTCTGGTCGAGGCCGCCAAGGCAAAGGGCAGCAAAGGGCAGGGCATCCGCACCATCGTGTATGCAGGCGGGCCCATGTACGAGGCCGACATATTGGAGGCGGTCGAAGTCATGGGTGCGCGCTTTGTGCAAATCTACGGGCAGGGCGAGTGCCCTATGGGCATCACCGCGCTGTCGCGCCAGGATGTCGCTGATCGCCAGCACCCCCGTTGGCGCGATCGCTTGGCGTCGGTTGGCCGGGCGCAGACATCGGTTCAGGTGGCCGTTGTCGATGACCAGGGTCAGTCGCTGCCCGCCGGACAAGTCGGTGAAATCGTGGTGCGCGGCGTGACGGTCATGCGTGGATATTGGCGCAATCCTGAGGCGACGGCCAGGACCTTGCGCGATGGTTGGCTGTGGACTGGCGACATGGGCCGCCTGGACGCCGAAGGCTATGTGACGCTGCATGACCGCTCCAAAGACGTGATCATCACGGGCGGCTCGAACGTCTATCCGCGCGAGGTCGAAGAGGTGCTGTTGGCCCACCCCTTGGTGCAGGAGGCCTCGGTCGTGGGACAGCGCGATGCGGATTGGGGTGAGCTGGTGGTGGCCTTCGTGGTGCCGGCTCCCAGTGCTGAGCTTGCGCCCGAAGAGCTGGACGCGCTCTGCCTAGAGCGGATCGCACGCTTCAAGCGGCCCAAGGCCTATCACTTTGTCGATGGCCTACCCAAGAACAACTATGGCAAAGTGCTGAAAACAGAGCTGCGCGCGCGGCTCACAACAGAGGAGACGGCTGCATGACGGATTTAAGGGGAAAGACGGCTCTGGTGACGGGCTCGGTGCAGGGTATCGGTTTGGCTGTCGCTAAATCGCTGGCAGCCGCGGGCGCGCGGGTGGCTTTGCACGGCCTGGCAAACCAAGAGGATATTGATGCCGCCCTGGCCGAAGTTCGCGAGGCTGGGGCGCCTGAGGCGCGCTTTTTCGACGCCGACCTGCGCGATATTCCTGCCGTCGAAGCCATGATGCGTGAGGCCGAAGCCTGGGGGCCGATTGACGTCCTGGTCAACAATGCTGGCATCCAAAAGACCGCGAGCCTGGAGGAGCTGGACACCGCGACTTGGGACGCCATCATTGCCGTCAACTTGTCGGCGGCCTTTCACACCATGCGTCTGTCGCTGCCTGCTATGGCTCAACGCGGATATGGGCGCGTGGTGAATATCGCCAGCGTTCATGGCTTGGTGGCCTCGGTCGATAAAGCGCCCTACGTGGCAGCCAAGTTTGGCCTGGTTGGCATGAGCAAGGTGGCGGCGCTGGAATACGCGACGGCGGGCTCGCGCACCAGCGGCGGCGTGACCGTCAACTGCATCGGTCCTGGTTGGACGGAAACCACGTTGATTGAGCCGCAAGTGCAGGCGCGCGCGGCCAAGTATGGCGGCGATCGCGACAAGGGCGTCGCGGATTTGCTGGCCGAAAAGCAGCCAAGTCAACGCACCTCCTTGCCCGAGGAAATCGGAGCCTTGGCTCTGTGGCTCTGTAGCCCGGTGGCGCACAACCTTACCGGCACAACGATTCCAATTGATGGCGGCTGGACCGCCCAATAACGCGAAGCCGCGGGGCAGGGAGCGACGAGCGCGAACCCGTCGCCTCTTTCGCAATATTACACGTATCACCGGCCCCTTTGAGGGTGTGACGCCGGGCGCGGTCTGCTGCCCTGCTTGAGGGGCGAGGGTTGTTCTGGTAAGATTTTTGATCAAAAGATCAAATTTGACCTTCTGTTAAAATAACTTTCGTGCTAGCCTGGTGGCATAAAGATAATTGGGAGTGCAAACCATGACTGACCAGAGGCTCAAGGAAGGCGTGGCAGCGGGACGCCTTAGCCGAGACACCTTGCAGGACAATTTCTGCGATCTGCATCCACCGCTGGACCCGCACCAGGCTCAAGTCGCCGCCGATCGCTGTTTCTTTTGCCATGATGCGCCCTGCACAACGGCCTGTCCGACCGACATTGATATCCCCCTGTTTATCCGGCAAATCTCAACCGGCATGCCCCACGCGGCAGCCAAGACCATCCTTACGCAGAATATCCTGGGCGGGATGTGTGCGCGCGTTTGTCCGACTGAAACGTTGTGCGAAGAGGCCTGTGTGCGAAACGAAAGCGAAGGCGACCCGGTCCAAATCGGCTTGCTTCAGCGTTATGCGACCGACAGCATGATGGCCGAGCGTCCGCACCCCTTCGAGCGAGCTGCTGCCACCGGCAAGCGGGTGGCGGTTGTCGGGGCAGGGCCAGCGGGCCTGTCGTGCGCGCACCGCTTGGCCATGTACGGCCACGACGTTGTGATCTTTGAGGGACGCAACAAGTCCGGCGGTTTGAACGAATTCGGCATTGCGACCTATAAGTCGGTGGGCGGCTTTGCCCAGCGCGAGGTCGATTGGCTGCTGCAAATCGGCGGCATCAGCGTTGAGCACGGCAAGCGCTTGGGCGAGGGGCTGTCGCTTGATGGTTTGAAGCAGGACTTCGACGCGGTGTTCTTGGCTATTGGTTTAGGCGGCGTCAATGCTCTGTCCGCGGATCCCAGCGCCTGGGATGGTGTGACCAACGCGGTCGATTTCATCGGCGAGCTGCGCCAGAGCACAGACCTAAGCAGCGTTGCCATTGGCCGCGATGTCGTGGTGATCGGCGGCGGCATGACCGCCATCGACGCGGCCGTTCAAGCCAAGCTGCTGGGCGCGCTCAACGTGACGCTGGTCTATCGCCGCAGCAAGGCGCGCATGGCTGCCAGCGAATTCGAACAAGACCTGGCCGCCAGTAAGGGCGTTGTCTTGATCACCTCTGCTTCTCCGGTTTCGCTGAGCAAAGAGGCGGGGCGCATGCAGATCACCTTTGAATATAGCGACGACGATTTGCAGCCCACCGGCGAGCGCTTTACCCTGCCAGCCGATCAGATCTTTAGCGCCATCGGTCAGACGTTGGTGTCAAACGATCTGCCGGCATTGGACGGACGCAAGATCGCGGTCGATGCCACAGGGCGCACCCAGACTGCGGGCGTTTGGGCTGGCGGCGATTGCGCTAGTGGCGGCGATGATCTGACCGTCACGGCTGTTGCCGAAGGTCGCGACGCGGCCGAAGACATCCACGCACAGCTCGCAACCAGCTAGAAAGAGGAGGACGTAACATGACCTCGTTAGAAACGAACTTTTTGGGCATCAAGTCTCCGAACCCGTTCTGGCTGGCCTCTGCGCCGCCAACCGATAAGGAGTACAACGTGCGCCGTGCCTTCGAGGCCGGTTGGGGCGGTGTGGTTTGGAAGACCCTGGGCTCTGAGGGGCCGCCGGTGGTCAATGTCAATGGCCCACGCTATGGGGCGATTTGGGGTGCGGATCGTCGGCTTCTGGGCCTCAACAATATTGAGCTGATCACCGACCGCGACCTTTACGTCAATCTTGAGGAAATCAAGCGGGTCAAAGCCGATTACCCGGACCGAGCGCTGATTGTTTCCTTGATGGTGCCCTGCGATGAAGCATCGTGGAAGGCCATATTGCCGTTGGTTGAGGAGACTGGTGCGGACGGAATCGAACTGAATTTCGGTTGCCCGCACGGCATGGCCGAGCGCGGCATGGGCTCGGCTGTGGGCCAGGTGCCTGAGTACATCGAGATGGTGACGCGCTGGTGTAAGGAGGCCTACTCCAAGCCGGTAATCGTCAAATTGACGCCCAACATCACGGACATCCGCCACCCTGCGCGCGCAGCGCATGCCGGTGGGGCTGATGCGGTCAGCCTGATCAATACCATCAACTCGATTGTCTCGGTTGATCTCGACAATTTCGCCCCCATGCCGACTATCGATGGCGTGGGATCGCATGGCGGCTATTGTGGCCCTGCCGTTAAGCCCATCGCCATGCATATGGTGGCCGAGATTGCACGCGACGCTGAGACGGCGGGATTGCCGATTTCTGCGATTGGTGGCGTGACCACCTGGCGCGATGCGGCTGAGTTTATCGCTTTGGGTGCGGGCACGGTACAGGTTTGCACGGCGGCCATGACTTATGGCTTTAAGGTGGTTCAGGAGATGATCACCGGCCTCAGCGATTGGATGGAAGATCAAGGCTACGAGACGCTGGCTGACTTCCAGGGCCGCGCGGCGGTGAAGGTGCGCGACTGGAAAGACCTGAACCTGAACTTCGTCACCAAAGCGGTGATCGACCAGGATCAGTGCATTAAGTGCGGCCGTTGCTACATTGCTTGCGAGGATACATCTCACCAAGCCATCGACATGTCAGAAGATCGCATTTTTACCGTCAAAGACGATGAGTGCGTGGCCTGTAATCTCTGCGTCAACGTTTGTCCGGTCGAAGGCTGCATCACTATGAAGCGCATCGAGCCCGGTCAAATTGACGAGCGCACCGGCCAAGTGGTGCAGGCCGAACACGGCGATTGGACGACCCACCCGAACAATCCCATGAGCTCCCAAGCTGCCGAGTAGGCAGCAGGCGTCAGGGCCCTGGGTCTGTCTTGCAAGGCGGACTTTGGGGCTCTGATAGCAACCACCCGCAGTCGTGAGGCAGCGTTACCTCACAGGTGCCTTGCGGCTGTTTTTTTGTCTGCTGCGGCGGGCCAGCTGCCTGATTGGTGCTCGCTCGGCGTCAACAGCTTGCGATACAAGGTCATCAGATATCCCTGAGCATCGTCAAAGGTTTGGGTGCGATTGTGCGACGGGCCAAGGATAATTTCGATCTGGCTTTCGAAGTCGGCGTAGTGCTGGGTTGACGACCAGACCGAAAACAGCAAGTGGTGCGCTGCAACCTCGGCAATTTTGCCTTGCGATATCCAGCCTTCTATCACCGCCACGGCGCGCTGGACCTGGCGACGCAGGTAGTCCTTGGCTTCCGGCGGCATGCGCTTCGCGCCTTGCAGGATTTCGTTAGCGAACAAGCGGCTCTGCCGTGCATAGATGCGTGACAGCTCAAGCTTGGTTTTGACGTAGGTCAGAATTTCTTCAATCGGCTCGCCGTCTGGGTCGATCTCCTCCAGCGATGTCAGCCACAGCTCCAAAATCTCGGCCAAAAGGTGCTGATAGATTTCCTCTTTGCCTTGGTAGTAATAGAGGATGTTGGGCTTGGACAGGCCCGATTTTTCGGCGATTTGATCGAGGGTCGATCCGCGAAAACCATGCATGGAAAACACCTCAAGGGCGGCCTCTTGTATGATCTTGCGGTTCTTGCGCTGGATCCGGCTTTGCTTTCCGGTGCCAGGTCTTCCAGTACTAGGTCTTCCAGTACTAGGTTTTCCAGTACCGGGTTTTCCAGTGTCAGGCTTATCAGGGGCATGTCTTGCTGGGCCAGTTTCGGTGCTCATGGGGGCTGTGCTCGTTACTAAGCGCTGTTCTCAACAGACTGATGGGCGGGGGCGGGCGGCAGGACACCCCCCAGGATGATAGACTTTGCGGCCGCCTTGGCTTCTTGCCATTGTTGATCGCTAAGCGGCTGGTTGTGATTGAGCTTTTCGATCTGGTGACCGAAGTCCGCATAGTGCTGGGTGGTTGCCCAGATCAGATACAACAGGTGGCGACCGTTGACCGGACGCAGCTTGCCCGCCGCAGTCCAAGCCTCGATGACTTTGATGCGCGTGTCGGTCCAGTTGCGCAGCTCCTCGACCAAGTAGTCATGCAGAACAGGTGCGCCCTGGATCACCTCATTGGCCCAGACCTTCGACCCATAGGGGCGCGAGCGGGCCAAATCCATTTTTAAATCGATATAGCTGCCCAAGGCGTCCAGTGGGCTGTTTTCTTCGGATATGGCGTCGGCCGCCTGGACCCAGACGCTAAAAATGTCCTCGACCACGGTTCGATACAGCAGTTCTTTGGTCGGGAAATAGTACAGGATGTTGGACTTGGGAATCTCTGCCAGCCGCGCGATCATGCTGACCGAAGCGCCTGCAAATCCATGCTGTGCAAAGACCATCTCCGCAGCGTCGAGAATCTTCTTCTCCATCATCTGCCGATTTTGCGTTTGCTTCCCAGGAGTCTGGATTTGCATCATGCTCTCTCTTGCTTGCCTCGGTTGTCGCCGCGCTGCTCATCGATCTGCCAGCGCCATCATAGCGAGCCTTGGAGTCCTTTTGCTTAGCGACCGGTCTGCGGTCTTGCGCCCGGTTATCCACAGTTTGCTGACCTACAGGGCAGAGCGCGCTGCTGCGTTCGCCGAGTTTGTGTCGCAATTGCGGGGCATGCTGGTCGCCAGCCAGGGTGGCTCACTTGCTACTCTAGACAAATTTTACCAAACGTACAAATTTTCTTGACCGATTGGACAAGTTTTGTTAATCGCAAGCTAAGAAATTGAAATAAAATAAAAGAAGCAGGGCAGAAGGCAGAGGCATGGAAAACGACCTACGTGCATTTTGGATGCCATTCACCGCAAACCGGCAGTTCAAGTCCGCGCCCCGTATGTTCGTCGGCGCCGACGGCATGTTTTACAAGACCTCCGATGGCCGTGATGTGATGGACGGCACCGCTGGCCTTTGGTGCTGCAATGCCGGTCACAACCAGCCGAAGATTGTCGAGGCCATTCGCGAGCAAGCAGGTGAGCTGGACTATGCGCCCGCCTTCCAGATCGGTCACCCCAAGGCCTTCCGGTTGGCCAACCGGCTGGTCGACATGGCTCCCGAAGGCATGGAGCACGCCTTTTTTACCAATTCTGGCTCTGAGTCGGTCGAGACCGCTTTGAAGATCGCCATCGCCTACCACCGTGCGCGCGGAGAGGGGCAACGCACTCGGCTCGTTGGCCGCGAGCGCGGCTATCATGGCGTGAATTTCGGTGGCATTTCGGTCGGCGGCATCGTCAACAATCGCCGCCATTTTGGCGCGCTGCTGAACGGCGTCGATCATTTGCCCGACACCCACCTGCCCGAGGTGAACGCCTTCACCAAAGGCCAGCCCGAGCATGGCGCTGAGCGGGCAGATGCGCTGGAAAAGATCATCGCACTGCACGGGCCTGAGACCATCGCTGCAGTCATCGTTGAGCCCATGGCGGGCTCGACCGGGGTCCTGCTGCCACCCAAGGGCTACCTGGAACGTCTGCGCGCGATTACCAAGAAGCACGGCATTTTGCTGATTTTTGACGAGGTGATTACCGGCTTTGGACGCTTGGGCTCGTCCTTCGCTGCTGAGCATTTCGGTGTCCTGCCGGATCTGATTGTCACCGCTAAGGGGTTGACAAACGGTGTTATTCCCATGGGCGCGGTGCTGACTACTGCGGCCATCCACGACGCCTTTATGACCGGGCCTGAAAACCTGATCGAGCTGTTCCACGGCTATACTTATTCGGGCAACCCCATGGCGGCCGCGACGGGCCTGGCGACGCTTGAGGTCTATCAGGAGCAAGGGTTGTTTGAAAATGCCACCAACCTGGCGGATTATTGGCAAGAAGCAATTCACGGCCTACGCGGGCTGCCGCACGTGATCGACATTCGCAACATGGGCTTGATCGGCGCGATCGAGCTGGAGCCGATTGCAGGCGCGCCCACCAAGCGCGCATTCCAGGCCTTCTTGGATGCCTATGAGGCGGGCCTGTTGATCCGCACCACGGGCGACATCATCGCGCTCAGTCCGCCGCTGATCATCAACAGAGCCCAAATCGACCAATTGTTTGAAACGCTCGCAGGAGTGTTACGCGCGCTCGATTAGAGCAAAATTCTTGGCCGCGCTGATCGTGACCTCAGTGCAGCGGCAGAACCACACACCAAGACCGACGCAAGACCGGTACAAGCAGAGGAAAGAGGCAAAGCATGAGCGAAGAACTCAAGAACCTGAAAATTGACGGCCAACGCTTGTGGGACAGCCTGATGGAGATGGCCAAGATTGGCCCAGGCGTCGCGGGCGGCAACAACCGCCAAACCCTGACCGATGAGGACGCCGAAGGCCGGGCGTTGTTCCAGTCTTGGTGCGAAGCGGCAGGCTGTACCATGGGCGTTGATACCATGGGCAACATGTTCTTCCGGCGCGAGGGCGCGGACCCCTCGGCGCTGCCAGTCTATGTCGGCTCGCACTTGGATACCCAGCCGACCGGCGGCAAATACGACGGCGTGTTGGGTGTCCTGGCGGGGCTAGAGATTGTGCGCTCGCTGAACGATTTGGGCATTCAAACCAAGCACCCCATCGTTGTGACCAACTGGACAAACGAAGAGGGCACGCGCTTTGCGCCGGCTATGTTGGCCTCGGGTGTGTTTGCGGGCAAGCACACCCAAGACTGGGCCTATGATCGCCAGGACGCCAAGGGCTTGAAGTTCGGCGATGAGTTGAAGCGCATCGGCTGGCTTGGCGACGAGGAAGTCGGCGCGCGAAAAATGCACGCCTTTTTTGAACTGCATATTGAGCAGGGGCCAATTCTGGAGGCAGAGGGCAAGGACATCGGTGTTGTCACCCACGGCCAGGGGTTGAGCTGGACGCAAGTGACCGTGATAGGCAAGGACTCGCACACCGGCTCAACGCCCATGCCGATGCGCAAGAACGCCGGTCTGGGCATGGCGCGCATTCTGGAGAAAGTGGACGAGATCGCCTGGTCGCACAAGCCGCACGCCGTGGGCGCAGCCGGTCACATTGATGTCTATCCTAACTCGCGCAACGTTATTCCGGGCAAGGTGGTCTTCACCGTTGATTTCCGCTCACCCGATCTGGCGGTGATTCAGGATATGGAGCAGCGCTTGCGCGTTGAGGGTCAGAAAATTGCCGACGATATGGGCTTGGAGATCAGCTTTGAAAAGGTCGGTGGCTTCGATCCCGTGACATTTGATGAAGGCTGCGTGACCGCTGTTCGCTCGGCAGCAGAGCGCCTGGGCTATTCGCACCAAAACATCATCTCGGGCGCGGGCCACGATGCCTGCTGGATCAATGCCGTTGCGCCGACGGCCATGGTTATGTGCCCTTGCGTCGATGGCTTGTCGCACAACGAGGCCGAGGAAATCAGCCAGGAGTGGTCCAGCCGTGGCGCTGAGGTCTTGTTCCACGCTGTGGTGGAGACGGCCCAAATCGTAAGCTAAGCGCGTCGCTCAGAGCGCGTTCACAAGCAAAAAAGAGACAATCCAAGTCGGAGGCAAACATGACAACCAAGGTAATTAAGGGCGGCACGGTCTGTACAGCAGATCGCACCTGGAAAGCGGACGTGCTGATCGAAGGCGAGACCATCAAGCAGATCGGCGAAGATCTGAAGGGTGAGACCTACATCGACGCTGAAGGCGCCTATGTCATCCCCGGCGGCATTGATCCGCACACCCACTTGGAAATGCCTTTTATGGGCACGACGGCAGCCGAGACCTTTGAGACCGGCACTTGGGCTGCGGCCTGTGGCGGCACCACCATGATCGTTGATTTCTGTTTGCCCGGCGAAGATGGCTCGATCAAAAACGCGATCCACGAGTGGCACCGCAAGTCCGCGCCTCAGATCTGCTCGGACATCGGCTACCACATGGCCATCACCGGCTGGAACGAGACCGTGTTCGACGAAATGAAGGACGCCGTCGATATGGGCGTCAATTCTTTCAAGCACTTCATGGCTTACAAGGGTGCGCTGATGATCGAGGACGACGAGATGTTCGCCTCCTTCAAGCGCTGTAAGGAGCTGGGCGCGCTGCCCATGGTTCACGCCGAGAACGGCGACCTGGTGGCAGACATGCAGCAAACCATGCTGGAGCGCGGCATCACCGGCCCCGAAGGCCACGCCTATTCGCGACCGCCCGAGTTCGAGGGCGAGGCGGCCAACCGCGCCATTACCATCGCCGATGCGGCGGGCGTGCCGCTGTATATCGTACACGTCTCCTGCGAGCAGTCGCACGAAGCCATCCGCCGGGCGCGCCAAAAGGGTATGCGGGTCTATGGCGAGCCGCTGGTGCAGTTCTTGACCTTGGATGAGAGCGAATATTTCAACACCGATTGGGATCACGCCGCGCGGCGCGTGATGAGCCCGCCGTTCCGCAGCAAGGACCATCAAGACAGCCTTTGGGCGGGCCTGCAAGCGGGCTCCTTGCAAGTGGTGGCCACCGACCACGCGGCGTTTACCACCGAACAAAAGCGCATGGGTCGGGACAATTTCTGTTTTATCCCCAACGGCTCCAACGGCCTGGAGGAGCGCTTAGCGGTGCTGTGGACTGAGGGCGTGGAAACTGGCCGATTGACCCCCAACGAGTTCGTAGCGGCCACTTCAACCAATATCGCCAAGATTTTGAACATCTACCCCAAGAAGGGCGCGCTGGTCGAAGGTGCAGACGCCGACATTGTGGTTTGGGATCCCAAGCTGTCCAAGACCATTTCGGCCACCAACCACCACTCGATCCTAGACTATAACGTCTTCGAAGGCTGGGACGTCAAGGCACAGGCGCGCTATACACTCTCGCGCGGCGATGTCATTTGGGCCTGGGGTCAGAACTCGCAGCCGCAGCCGGGCCGCGGTCGCTTCGTGCCGCGTCCGGCCTTCCATTCCGCCAGCGTGGCGCTGTCGAAGTGGAAAGCGCTGACCAGCCCCAAAGCCATTCAACGTAATCCCATGAACATCCCGGCGGGTATCTAGGCAAAGGACCAAGCGCGCATGACAAACAGCACCGCGATAAGCGCTCGCGATATCTGCCTGACCTTTCAAACCAACGATGGGCCTGTGCACGCGCTCAAAGACGTGTCCTTGGACATCGCGCCCGGCGAGTTCGTCAGCTTCATCGGCCCGTCCGGCTGCGGCAAGACCACTTTCTTGCGGGTTATCGCTGACCTGGAAAAGCCAACCTCAGGCAGCATCACGGTCAACGGACAGGACCCCGAGACCGCGCGCAAATCGCGGGCCTATGGCTATGTGTTTCAGCATGCGGGCTTGTTTCCCTGGCGCAGCATTGCCCAGAACATCAAGCTGCCGCTGGAGATCATGGGCTATAGCAAAGAGGAGCAAGAAGAGCGCAGCCAAGCCGTGCTCAAGCTGGTGGACCTGGAAGGCTTCGGCGGCAAGTTTCCCTGGCAACTGTCGGGCGGTATGCAACAGCGCGCTTCGATCGCCCGGGCCCTGTCATTCGACGCTGATATCTTGCTCATGGACGAGCCCTTTGGCGCGCTGGATGAGATCGTGCGCGACCACCTGAACGAGCAGTTGTTGGCGCTGTGGCGGCGCACGCAAAAGACAATCGGCTTTGTCACCCACTCGATCCCCGAGGCGGTCTATCTGTCGACCAAGATTGTTGTCATGTCGCCGCGTCCTGGCCGGATCACCGATGTGATCGACAGCACCTTGCCCGCTGAGCGACCGCTGGAAATCCGCGATACGCCCGAGTTCATCGCTCTGTCGCATCGCGTGCGCCAAGGCTTGAGAGGGGGGCATGATGACCTGGAGCTATAGGCCTTGGGTGAACCGCCTCGGCTATCGCTATGGGCCCGTGATCGTGGTGGCCCTGGTGATCTTCGCGCTGTGGTACCTGGCCTCGATTGCGCTGAATGCGAATTGGGCCTTCGACAAGGCCAAGCGTCAGGGCATCACCTTGAGCCCGGTGGAGTTGGTGCAAGATACCTGGAGCCAGGACAAACCGCGTCTGCCGGTGCCCCACCAGGTGGCGCAGGAGATCTGGAAGACCACCGCGCAGAAGAAGATCACCTCTAAGCGCTCGTTGATTTTCCATTCGTGGGTGACCATGAGCTCAACCATGTTGGGCTTTGTGTTCGGCGTTGGGCTGGGCGTCGGTTTGGCGGTGTTGATCGTCTATTTCAGGGTGGTGGACATGAGCGTCATGCCCTGGATCATTGCCAGCCAGGCCATACCAATATTGGCCATTGCGCCGATGATTATTGTGATTTTGAATTCTGTTGGCATCTCGGGGTTGGTGCCCAAGGCGATCATTTCGGCCTATCTGTCCTTCTTCCCGGTGGTCGTCGGCATGGTGAAGGGCCTGCGCAGCCCGGATCAAATCGAGCTGGATCAAATGCGCACCTGGAACGCCAGCAGCGCCCACACCTTTTGGAAGCTGCGCCTGCCAAACTCGGTGCCCTATCTGTTTGCTTCGCTGAAGATCGCTATGGCGGCCTCTCTGGTCGGCGCGATTGTCGGCGAGCTGCCGACCGGGGCTGTGGCCGGGCTGGGCGCGCGCCTTCTGGCGGGCAGCTACTACGGTCAGACCATCCAAATCTGGAGCGCCTTGATCATGGCTGCCATCTTGGCCGCGGTCTTGGTCAACATCATCGGGGTCGCGCAGAGCATAACCCTTAAGCGCATGGGATTTGTGTCATGATGCTGTTTGTCCTCGCGGTGGCGCTTTGGGCAGCTTTGTTCGCGCTGAACCTGTGGCTGGCGCGCCCGGGTGCGCCCTCTTGGGCTGGGGTGGCGGTGCCCATCCTTTTTGGCGTCGCCTTGTTGGTGCTGTGGGAGGCAACCGTTCGCGGCTTCAACGTACCGCGCATCTTGCTGCCCGCGCCCAGCAGCATTGTGGCGACGATATTCAGCTCGCTGCCGATCTTGTTCGCCGATTTCATGCAGACCGTGGTCAAGGGCGCTTTGACCGGCTACCTGATGGGCTGCAGCGCTGCCCTCGGCGTTGCGATTTTGGTTGATCAGGTCTCTTTCTTGCGTCGCGGCTTGCTGCCGATTGGCAACTTCGTAGCCGCGCTGCCGATTATTGGCTTAGCGCCGATCCTGGTGATGTGGTTCGGCTTTGACTGGCAGTCGAAGGCGGCTGTGGTTGTGGTCATGGTCTTCTTCCCCATGTTGGTCAACACGGTTGAAGGTCTGATGGACACCGACAAAATGCAGCGCGACCTTATCCGCACCTATGGCAGCAGCTATTGGCAGGGGTTGATCAAACTCCGTTTTCCAGCCGCGCTGCCCTTTATTTTCAACGGCTTGAAGATTGCCTCCACCCTCGCGTTGATCGGGGCAATCGTCGCTGAGTTCTTTGGATCGCCGATCATGGGTATGGGATTTCGCATCTCAACCGCGGTGGGGCAATTGAACTTGGAGCTCGTTTGGTCCGAAATTCTCGTCGCGGCTTTGGTCGGGACGGGGAGCTATGGCTTGTTGTCCCTCGTCGAGAAACGGTTGACCTTTTGGCATCCCTCTCAGCGCGGCTCATCTTAGTCAGGCACAATTTTCAATTCCATAAGGAGGCAGAAATGAAATTGAAAAGTATAATGATCGCCAGTGCTCTGGTCATGAGCGCCGGTCTTGCACAGGCAGCCGACAAGGTGACCTTGCAGTTGAAGTGGGTCACTCAGGCTCAGTTCGCGGGCTACTATGTTGCGGCCGACAAGGGCTTCTATGCAGACGAAGG
Source organism: Alphaproteobacteria bacterium (assembly GCA_030428255.1). Taxonomy (GTDB): domain Bacteria; phylum Pseudomonadota; class Alphaproteobacteria; order UBA7985; family JAUIBT01; genus JAUIBT01. The sequence goes on from JAUIBT010000027.1 coordinate 28,038, forward strand.
CCTTGATGTCACCATCAAGCCGGGCGGCCCGGATATCGCACCGACCCAGGTGATCGCCGGTGGTGGCGCTGATGTGGTGGTCGAGTGGATGCCTGCCGCTTTGGCAGCGCGTGAAAAGGGCTTGCCCTTGGTCAACATCGCTCAGCCCTTCAAGTCTTCGGGTATGATGCTGACCTGTCGTAAGGATTCTGGCATTTCCAGCCCCGCTGACTTTCCGGGTAAAACCCTGGGCGTTTGGTTCTTCGGCAACGAGTTCCCCTTCCTGAGCTGGATGAGCCAATTGGGCATTGCAACTGACGGCTCGGCTGGCGGCGTGACGGTGTTGAAGCAGGGCTTTAACGTTGACCCGATCTTGCAAGGCCAGGCCGATTGCGTATCGACCATGACCTATAACGAATACTGGCAGATCATCGACGCGGGCGTTTCTCCCGACGATCTGGTGGTCTTCAAGTATGCCGAGCAAGGCGTTGCGACCCAAGAAGACGGCTTGTACGTTTTGGAAAAGAACCTGGCTGACCCTGCCTTCAATGACAAAATGGTGCGCTTTGTTCGTGCTTCTATGAAGGGCTGGAAGTGGGCTGAGGAGAACCCCGAGGCTGCCGCTGACATCGTGTTGGAGAACGACGCAACGGGCGCTCAGACCGAAAAGCACCAGGTGCGCATGATGGGCGAAATCGCCAAGCTGACAGCGGGCTCAAACGGCGCGCTGGACCCAGCGGATTACGAGCGGACCGTCAAGACCCTGTTGGCTGGCGGCTCTGATCCCGTGATCAGCATGGAGCCTGAGGGCGCTTGGACCCACGCGATTACTGACGAAGCGCTGTAGGCTTTATCGAAATCGACCACAAACTGCAGGGGCGGTGACACTCGTTCATCGCGCCTGCTGAGACAGGGCCGGAGGCAGAGCGCGTCCGGCCTTTTTTGTGGCTGAGTGGCGGGTGCAATCGATCGACTTTCAGCCATATTCAAAAAAATAAATGGCGCGCCCTGTAGGATTCGAACCCACGACCGTCCGCTTAGAAGGCGGGTGCTCTATCCAACTGAGCTAAGGGCGCGCTGCGGGGCGCATCATGCCAGGTTCCGCCTCAAGATCAAGGGTCAAGATCTGGCTCCAGATTGGCCCCCTAGAGCGGCTGGCGGGCGCGGTTGAGCGATGGGCTCCGCCTGTCGACGGCTTGGGCCCTTGATGCACAAATACGCATTGACCCAAGAGCTGCTTGCAGGCCAAGCTGCGCCGATCATCACAGCGCTAGGAAAAAGGGATGGCGGACAACAAGGCGCGACGACGGCGGCGCGGCCAAGCTGGGCCGGAGCCAGCGGTAGCGGCGCGCGCTCAAGGCGGAACCTGGCGTCCCATGTGTGACCAAGATTGTCTGCGCATGGCTGAGGCGGCGATTCAGATCTTGACCGACATCGGGGTCTCGCAAGCGCCGCCGATCATGTGCGAGGCGATCACGGCTGCGGGCGGCAAACTCCACGACGGACGGCTGCTATTCTCGCAGGCACAAATTGCAGACTACCTCAAGCGGGCACGCCGCACCTTGCTGTTGGCAGGCCAGTGGCCCGAGCACGACCTCAAGGTCGGCAGCACGGCGGTCTATGCTGGCACCGGCGGCGCGGCCCCTTATGTGGCGGACCAGGCCTTGGGCGGCTTTCGGCCCTCCAGCTTGGCCGATCTCTATCAAGCCGCGCGCTTGGCCGACGCGCTGGAGCATCTGCAGTTCTTCGCGCGCTCGCTGGTGGCGCGGGATATCGACGACCCGCTGCGTTTGGACCTGTGCACGGCGGCGGCCTGCCTGATGGGCACCGCCAAGCACGTGATGGTGCAGGCCAGCCAGGCCCGCCACGTCGAAGACATCGCCGCGCTGTGCTATCGGGTGGCGGGCGGCGAGGCAGCCTTTCGCGCGCGTCCCTTCTTGTCGCTCAATGTCAACCACGCGGTGCCGCCCTTGCGGATGCACGCCGAGGCACTTGAGGTTATGGCCGCGGCTGCCCGCGCGGGCATACCGGTGCATGCCAATGTCTTTGGTCAGCTTGGCGCTTCCAGCCCTGTGACGCTGGCAGGATCGGTGGCGCAGACCTTGGCTGAGACGCTGGCCGGGCTGGTGTTCCTTGACACCCTGGTGCCGGGCGCGGCGGTGATCGCCGGACCGCGCGCCATGATCACAGATTTGCGCAGCGGCGGTATGGCGGGCGGTGCGGGTGAACAGGTGTTGGCGACGGGCATGGCGGTGCAAGTCTTGCGCTTGTGGGACCTGCCGTGCTCGGTCATCGCTGGCGCGACCGACAGCAAACGTGCGGATTTCCAGGCGGGCTACGAGAAGGCCATGACCATCGCCAGTGCTGCCCAGGCGGGCGCCAATCTCATCACCCAGGCGGCGGGCACCCAGGCGGGGCTCATGGCCATGAGCCCGGCGGCCATGGTGGCGGATAACGATATGCTGGGCGCGGTTCTGCGCAGTTTGTCGCCGGTGGTGGTGGACGAGGAGACGTTGGCGCTGGCCTCGATCAAGGCGGTGGTTGAGGGCGAGGGACACTTTTTAGGCCAGCCTGAGACCTATGCGCGGATGCGCAGCGATTTCCTCTATCCCAAACTGGCGGATCGCAGCGCCTTAGAGGCCTGGATGGCCGCACCGACAGCAGACATGGAGGCGCGAGCTTGGCAGCAGGCGCGCGCGCTTGCGAAAACCCACTGGCCCACGCATGGCGACCTGCAGACGCGGCGCGCGATCTTGCAAGAATTTGGGCTTCCAAGCGGAGAAACGGAATGAAAATTGCCATCATCGGCGCCGGAGCCATGGGCTCGATTTATGCGGCACGCTTCGCCCAGGTGGGCCACCAGGTCTGGGCAGTCGATCTGTGGCAGGTGCATGTTGCGGCCATCAACGGCGACGGCTTGCGGGTCGATGGCCCAGCCGGGACCATCCACACTCGCCAGATTGTGGCTGTTGGCGCGCTGGCCCAAGCGCCGGCTTGCGATCTCTACGTCATTGCAACCAAAGCGGCGGGCGTTGCGGCTGCGGCGCGCGATGTCGCCCAACACACAACCCGAAATGCAGACGCGTCTGCAAGCGTGCTGACCATCCAGAACGGCCTGGGTGCGGGCGAAGGCATCGCTCAGCATCTCAGTCCTGAGCAGGTGCTGTTGGGCGTTGCCGAAGGCTTTGGTGCCTCCATGGTCGGGCCCGGCCATGCCCAGCACACCGCGATGAAGCGCATCCGCTTGGGCAAGATGAACGGCGGTCTGGATGCGCGGCTTGAGCAGGTGGTGCAGATCTGGCAAGGCGCGGGCTTCGATGCCCAGGCCTACGGCGACATCGATCAGCTCATTTGGGAGAAGCTGTTGTGCAATGTCACCTTGTCGGGGCCTTGCACGGTCTACGGCTGCACGGTGGCCGAGCTGCTGGCTGACCCGGAGCGCTGGCGAACAGCTCTGGGCTGTATGCTGGAAGCTTATGCTGTGGGCCAAGCGCGCGGGGTTGCCTTCACCTTTGACGATCCGGTGGCCTATGTGACCGACTTTGCCAAGCGGGTTGGCAGTGCAAAGCCGTCGATGCTGCAAGATCACGAGGCCGGGCGGCTGTCAGAGCTGGACGCCATCAATGGGGCCATTGCGCCGCTGGCGCGCGTTCTGGGCATAGCGACGCCGCGCAATGATGCCATCTGCGCCGAAATCCGCCAGCGCGAGGCGGACTTTGCGCGCCCACGGTCGTAAACGCGCCCGCGGTTGCAAGCGCACGCACGGTTGTAAGCACACGCACGGTTGTAAGCGCGCCTGGGCCAAGCGCGCTTGGGCCAAGCGGTTTAGGATGGTGGAACGGAGCCAGTTCGCCTGCAAACCAAGGCTTCGTGCTTGCCAGCTTTGGCGGACGGTCTAAGCTGGTCATCACCACATACCGAAAGCCCAATCCGTGAAGCGCGTCTTTGTTCTCAACCCCAACAGCTCCCCGGCGATCACGGCCTCTCTGTCGGCCTGCCTAGAGCCGCTGCGCCGCACGAGCGCGCACGCCATCATTTGTTCTGAGCTTTCAGAGGCCCCCTTGGGCATTGAAAGCGATGCTGATGTTGTCTTGGCCGAGCGGCTTGCTGAACAGCGAATCCTGGCTGAGCCTTGCCAGGCGGCGGTCATTGCCTGTTTTTCCGACCCCGGATTGCCAGCGATCCGTGCCAAAGCACGCATGCCCGTCTTCGGCATCGCCGAGGCCGCTTATTGCTCGGCCCTAATGCTTGGGCGGCGCTTTGGCGTCATCTCGCTTGGCCCGGCGTCGATTGCCCGCCATGCCCGGCAGATCGCCGACATGGGCCTCTCTGCACGGCTGGCCGGGGATCGTGCGATTGATATGAGCGTTGCTGAAGGCAACCGCCCAGACGCGCTGGAAACGATTGCCCTGGTGGGGCAGCAGCTCTGCGTCGAGGATGGTGCGCAGGTGCTGATTTTGGGCTGTGCGGGCATGGGCGGCCACCGTGCAGCGCTGCAAGATCGTTTGGGCGTGCCGGTGATTGATCCGGTGCAAGCGGCGGTGGCGGTGGCTCTGAGCGCGCTTGATCTCGACTACCTCCCGCAAACCGTCAGGAGCAGCGCCGCATGATCGACCAGATTGTTCGCGGAACCTTGGTCACGCCGCAAGGCCTGCTGGAACAGGGCTGGCTGGCCATCAAGGGCGAAACCATCGCCGCGCTGGGGCAGGGTGAGGCTCCGCCTGCGGCCGCGGTCCAAGATTGGGGGCAGCGGCTCATACTGCCGGGGGTGATCGACGGCCAGACTCACGCCACCAGTTGCCAGGGCCTGGCGGGCATCGCGGATACCACCCGCTCGGCACTGGCGGGCGGCGTTACGACTCTGGTTGACATGCCATATGACAATCCCCTGCCGCTCGACCAGCCCCAGCGCCTGGCGGCTAAGGTGGAGGCCATCGCCCAACACGCGCACGCGGACATGGCGCTCTACGCCACGGTGACAGGTGAGACGGGCGTTACGCAGGTGCCTGCTCTGATCGACGGCGGCGTTGTGGCCTTCAAGATCTCCTCGTTTGAAAGCAGCCCAACGCGCTTTCCGCGCATACCGGCAGACCTCATGCTTGCGCTGTTGGAAGCACTGGCGCAAACCCCCTTGCCCTTGGGACTACACAATGAAGATCAAGAGATCGTCTTGGCGCGCATGGCGGCTTTTCGTGCCGCAGGCAAAGATGGGATTGAAGCGCACGCTTTGGCGCGGCCCTTGGCTGCCGAGCTGGCGGCGACGGCTCAGTTCCTGGCGCTGGCGCAAGCCACAGGCGCGCACGCGCACCCGGTGCATTTATCGGCCGCTGCAGGCTTCCAGCAGGTGGCAGCCTTTGCGGGCTTGGGCGTTCGGGCAACCGGTGAGACCTGCGTTCACTATCTTTGGTTTGACGCCGCCAAAGATGGAGCGCGACTGGGCGCGCGCATGAAAGTCAATCCGCCCATCCGCGCAGGCCAAGTTGAGGGGCTCTGGCGCGCGATCAGTCAAGGCCAGGTCGCCTTCACCTCATCGGATCATTCCAGTTGGCCCATTGATAACAAGCTGACGGACTCGATTTTTGACGCCGGGGCGGGCGTGCCCGGTTTGGAAACCCTGTTGCCCGCCTTTTTCACGGCTGCCGAGGCGCGCGGCTTAGACGCGCCCAGTCTGACCGCCAGCCAGCTCTGCGAGCGCCCGGCGCGGTTCTTTGGACTTGCCGACCGCAAGGGCGCGCTGGCGGTGGGGCGCGACGCCGATCTGGTGGTGCTGGAAAGGGGCCAGTTCACTTGGGACGAGGCCCAGGCCCATGACGGTCTGAATTGGTCGCCCTTCCATGGCCAGACCTTCGCGGTTCGCGTGGCGGGCACCTACCTGCGCGGAACACTGGGCTGGGATGGAACAACAATCACCAATCAACCGGGCGCCGGGCGATATCAGCCGCGTGGCGCTGTTGGCTGGTATCAGAACGAAGGATAGACCATGGCTCTTTTGACCGCAGACGCAAAGGGCGTCTTTGTCATCTCTGTCACGCCGTTTGACGAGGCGGGTGCGATTGACACCCGCAGCTTGGACAGCGTGACCGATTTCTATTTCGACAAGGGCGCGGACGGGCTGACCATCCTTGGCATGATGGGCGAAGCGCCCAAGCTGACCCAGGCCGAGAGCCGGGCGGTTGCAGCGCAGGTGATCAAACGGGCCGGTGATAAGCCGGTGGTGGTTGGGGTTTCGGCCCCCGGGTTGGCGGCCATCGGGGAGCTGAGCGCAGCCGTGATGGACATGGGGGCAGCCGGTGTAATGGTGGCGCCGCCTTCCAGCCTTAAGACCGATGCGCAGATCGTGGCCTATTATCACCAGGTTGCTAGCGTGGTCGGGCCTGGCGTCCCCATTGTCCTGCAGGACTTTCCCTTGGCCACCGGCGTTCATATCGCCCCCAGCGTGATTGGTCAGATCGCCAGTGACCTGGAGCAAGTGGTGATGCTCAAGCATGAAGATTGGCCGGGCCTGGAGAAGATCAGCGCCCTGCGACGTGCGGAGCAGGCCGGGCAACGCAGGCTGTCGATCCTGTGCGGCAATGGTGCGTTGTTTTTGCCAGAGGAGATGGGGCGCGGGGCTGACGGGGCCATGACGGGCTTTGGCTATCCAGAAATGCTGGCGCAGGTAGTGGCTTTGGCAGGTGCTGGTGAGATGACCCGCGCGCAAGATTTGTTCGATATCTATCTGCCGCTGGTGCGCTATGAGCAGCAGCCGGGGGCGGGGCTTGCGGTGCGCAAACACGTCCTGGCTCGTCGCGGCGCGATTGCCTGCTCAGCGGTGCGGGCGCCTGGTGCGGGCTTGTCTACGTCAGCCCTAAGCGAGGTCGAGCGCTTGATGGAACGCCAAGACCAGCGGCTCGCAGCGCTGGCGTAACCGCAAACTGCGAGCGACGCGGCCTTGGCATATCCATCGGCAGGGCAAAGGCTACAGCGCTGCGCTCGGATTAGCGCGCGCGGTTCAAGTCTGCTTGCCAATCATAGGCGGTCAGCAGGTCCCACAACTCTTGGCAAAATTCGGGGAACGAGGCTCGGTTGCGCATCAGGAGGCTAACCTTGCGGCGGTCAGGTAGGTCTTGGAGCGGGCGAAAGACCAGATCCGGGCTCATGAAGCGGACTACGGATTGCGGCAGCACCGTAACCCATGCCCCTGTACGCACCATGGCGGTCAGCGACATGGTATTATGAACGCTGACCCTGGTATCGGCGATGGCCTCTTGAAACGCACTGGTTTCGATCAAGCCCAGCAAATTATTGCGAATGAAAGGCGTGGTCTTGATTTGCTCGATGCTGGGCGGTTCGGGCTGTTGGGCCAAGGCGTGATCGGGTGCGCAAATCAGGCCATAGGTATCGCTGAAGAGCAGGGTCGAGCGCACGTCGTTCAGGCTGTGCTCGCCTGAGGCGATGCCCAAATCCACCCGCCCACGGGTTAGGGCATCAACGACTTGCTGGCTGTCGGTGTCGCGCAACTCGATCCGGAGGCCGGGATGGCGTTCGGTCAGGCTGCGGATGGCAATCGGAAAGACCTGGGCCGCTATTGAGGGCACGGAGGCGACCCTGATCAGCCCAGCGCGTGACTTAGCGCAGGCTTGGATGGCCTCAATCGTGTAGTCGAATTGGCGCAACTCGGTTTGGGCCAACTCAAAAACCTGCTCGCCCAACTGGGTCAGCCGGTTCTTGCGATCGCTCTCAAACAGGCGTTGGCCCAAGGTTTCTTCAAGCTGCTTAAGCGTCATGGACAGCGCGGATTGGGTTCGGCCCAGGCGGCTGGCCGCCTCGGCCAGATTGCCGGTCTGAGCCACGGTTGCAAAGCAGCGCAACATCTCGATCTTGATTGCCATAGGTCAAATTTTCTGAAATTGCCTTCAAGGAATTGAATTTGACTTATATAACCCCAGTCCTAAAGTTTGCCTACCCCTAGATCTCTGAGGCATTTGATGACCACGACACAGCAAAATTTCATCGCGGGCGAATGGCGCAACGGCCAAGACGTGATCGAGAACCGCAACCCCTCAGATTTGAGCGATTTGGTTGGCCTCTATGCGCAGGCAGGCCCATCGGATTTGGACGACGCCCTGGCGCAAGCGCGAAAGGCTCAGCAAGAGTGGGCAGGCTATGGCCTGGAGCGCAAGCAGGCGGTGCTGATGTCCATCGGCAACGAGTTGATGGCCCACGCTGAAGAGCTGGGCACCCTGCTGAGCCGCGAAGAAGGCAAACCGCTGGCAGAAGGCAAGGGCGAGGTCTATCGCGCTGGTCAGTTCTTCACCTACTACGCCGCTGAATGCCTGCGCCAACTGGGCGAAAACGCCGACAGCGTGCGTGCGGGCGTTGAGATTGACGTGCGGCGCGAACCCGTGGGTGTGGTGGCCGTGATCAGCCCCTGGAACTTCCCCACTGCGACCGCATCTTGGAAGATCGCGCCAGCTTTGTGTTATGGCAACGCGGTGATTTGGAAGCCCGCGAACGCGACGCCAGCCTCTGCGGTGGCATTGACCCAGATTATTGCCCGTCAGGACATTCCCAAAGGCCTGTTCAACCTGGTTATGGGCTCGGGCGGCAGCATCGGCCAGCGCCTGGTCGAAAGCCCAGAGGTGGATGCGATCTCCTTTACCGGCTCGGTGCCAGTGGGCAAGCAGATCGCGACGGCGGCCATCCAAAATCTGACCAAGGTTCAGATGGAGATGGGCTCGAAAAACGCTTTGGCGGTGATGGACGACGCCAATTTGGATTTGGCCGTTGCGCTGGCCTTGGGCGGCGCCTTTGGGGGCACCGGGCAGAAGTGTACGGCCAGCTCTCGCTTGGTGGTGCATGCGAGTGTCCACGATGCCTTTGTTGAAAAGCTGATCGCCGGTGCAAGCGCGATGCGGGTTGGCCACGCTCTGGCAGCCGACACGCAGATGGGCCCTGTGGTCAGTGAACAGCAGTTGGCCGAGAATTTGGCCTACGCCGAGCTGGGCCGCACCGAGGGCGCAGAGCTGGTTTGTGGCGGCCAGCGGTTGGAACTGGAGCACCAGGGCTATTACATGGCGCCGGGCGTCTTCGTGAACACCCGCAACGACATGCGCATCAATCGCGAGGAAATGTTCGCGCCCTTAACCTCAGTCATCAAGGTTGACGGCTATGACGAGGCGCTGGCGGTGGTCAATGACACAAAATTTGGCCTGACATCAGGGATTGTGACCCAGAACTTGGCCCGCGCCACCCACTTCCGTCGTAACGCCAAAACCGGTGTTGTGACCGTCAACCTGCCGACCGCGGGCACCGACTACCACGTCCCCTTTGGCGGGCGCGGGGACAGCTCCTATGGTCCGCGCGAACAGGGTCGCTCGGCTGCTGAGTTCTATACCACAGTCAAAACGGCCTACATCAGCGCTGGAGAGCCCGAGTAATGCGGATCGACGGACTTCAGTACGCCAATTGGTCGGAAAAGATCTTCCGCCAACTGCGCGAGGGCGGGGTCGATGCGGTGCATGTCACCATCGCCTATCACGAGAGCTTTCGCGAGACCGTGCTGAATTTCGAACGTTGGAACCGCTGGTTTGAGCAGTATCCTGACCTGATCATGAAAGGACTATGGGCGCAGGACATAGACCGGGCGCGCGAGAGCGGGCGAACTGCAATCTTCTTTGGCTTCCAAAACCCGTCGCCGATGGAAGATGACATCGGGCTGGTGGAAATCCTGCACACCTTGGGTGCGCGCTTTATGCAGCTGACCTACAACAACCAGTCGCTGCTGGCCACTGGCTGCTATGAGGCCGAAGACAGCGGGTTGACCCGCATGGGCCGCGAGGTCATTGACGAAATGAACCGCGTCGGATTGGTGGTGGATATGAGCCACTCGGGCGATCGTTCAACCATTGAGGCGGCCGAATATTCTCAGCGCCCCATTGCCATCACCCACGCCAACCCTTACGCCTGGCAGCCCGCGCTGCGCAACAAGCGTCACGAGGTGATTCAGGCCGTGGTGGACAAAGGCGGCATGCTGGGTTTTTCGCTCTACCCGCACCATCTGAAGGACAAGTCCGCCTGTACGCTGCAAAGCTTTTGCGACATGGTCGCGCGTGCAGCCGACACTTATGGCGCACAACACTTGGGCATCGGCTCGGACCTGTGCCAAGATCAACCGGATAGCGTGGTCGAATGGATGCGTGTGGGGCGCTGGACCAAGCGAATTGACTATGGAGAGGGCTCGGCTTCCGCACCGGGCTTTCCCGACATGCCGGCTTGGTTTCAAGATAATCGCCACTTTGGCACGCTCGAGCAAGGCTTGCGTGCGACGGGCCTGAGCGATGAAGACGTTGGGGGGATCATGGGCAAGAACTGGTATCGGTTCTTTGCTGAGAACTTTGGTCCACAAGGATAAGTCTTATGTCAGATAACAGGCAAATGGCGGTGGCCAGGCGCAGTCCCGATCAGGTGATGCGTTTGGCGCGGCTGGGCTCTATGCATCAGTGTCGGCTCAGCTTTATGCGGGTGCTGATGCGGCGCATGGCAAGCGATGGCTGGCAATTTTCGCGCAAAGAGTTTGCGGTTGGCCCCGATGGCGTCGGCCACGCGGTTTATGTGGCTCAAGGGCCCGAGCGGGCTTACTCCCTGGTCGCTTTTGCCCACGACCTGCCGGACGAAATGCGCTCGGACCGCGTGATCGCCACGGCTTGGGACGCCACCTTTGCGCTGTACGATGGCATTCCTAGCGCCGAGGACATCGCGCGCTTGTCCAAGAATGTGCCCTATCAAGAGGCAGGCCGCATATCCGAGCGCGAGCTGTCGCTGTCACGCGCCAATCGCTCGGTGCGCCTTTGGCAGCACGTGGTAAGCGCCCTGGCGAAAGGCGAGCAGCCGGACCGCGCGCAAATTGATGCGGTGGGCTACCTGATGCGCACCACCGCGGTCTATGGTTCGGGCAAGTTCGGGGCGGCAGATTACAGCGTCATCGCCGACCGGCCAGAAATGGGGGTGCCCTTCCAGGCCGAGATGCTGTCGGTCTATCTAACCCGTGCGTTTGTTCGCGATCTGGTCAACCATATGGCCCGCACGCAAGGCGGTGCTGCGGCTGTGGAGCTTGCGCCCGACATCGCGGGCTCTTTGGGCATCGGCAACTCGACCGGTCTGGGGCTCGGGCCTTTCATCATCAACCACCCGGTGCTGTTCAACAATTGGATCGCCGCGCGCGAAGAGGCCATTGCCCGCGTGCGCGCACTGGGCAGCGCCTCGGCGGACGCTCAGGCCGTGTTCAAAGACCTGGTGGCCCGCAGCGAACTGTCGATTGCGCGCTGGCGTTCGGAGCACCCGGTGCAGCAGGCCAAGATCGCCGACCTGCGGCAGGACATGGCCTTGCTCAAAGTACAGCTGGCAGAGTTTGATCTGAATAGCGCCGCGCCCTGGGACGCGCTTTTGACCTGGAGCGAAGAGGCCCTGAGCCTTGAAGGCCGCGAGCTTTTGGCCTCGCTGGTGCTAGAGCCCTATGGCGCGCTGGTAGACGATCTTGCGCCCAGCATGGCGGATCGGGACCCCGATGGCTTTCGCATCGACGGCTCTATGCCCGTGGGCGAGCTGCGGGCCCTGCTGGAAGCCAGCTATGGCTGGGCTTTGCCGCTGGATTGGTCGGCGCCCGAGCAACGCGCGCGCGCCTGGTACGTTTCAGCGGAGAAGCTGGAGCCCCGCCTGGGCGAGCGCTTTGAAGAGCCCATCGAGCCCTATGAAACGCCCCTGGCACCGGCACGTGACGCAGCGACGGCCTACGGCGACCTAGAGGACTGGCCAAATGACGAGCCCATCGCGGCCTTCTTGATGCGCCACCCCGAACATCGCTATACAGTGCGCCGCTCCCAAATCTCCGCTCGCGCGCCCTACAGTGAGATCAGGGACAACACCATTTCGGCCGAGCTATTCCCGGTGGACCTGCTGCGGGTGAAGCTGGCTTTCTTTGGCGCGACCCATTTCGACCCGCGCTCAGATCGCTGGCTGCGCATCACCATGTTTGGCAACGCACCCTATCCCGAGGCGCTCAGCCCCGACAATGCCGACCTTTGGGTCTATCCGGAGGCCCAGCCATGAAAAACGCAGTCATGAATAACGCAGTCATGAGCTACGCATTGATCGAAGTTGAGGCTATGGCCAAGAAGGCCGCGCGTGGCGCGGGGCAAAGCTGGGGCATGGCCGAGGAGGCAGCCAAAGCGGCAAGTTGGCTCTGTGCGCAAAACCTGGATGGCGTTGCGGCCTTGGCGTGTGCGCTTGGTAGCGATGCAGGGCAGGGCGATGCCTTGGCGGCAGCGGTTGCCATTTCTGACACTGCGGGCGCCTGGCCGCCAGAGGGCATGAGGCTGGAGGTGGCATTCGTACCGGCCTTGCTGCTGCCCTTTGCGGCCTATGCGGCGCGCCAAGTTGCTCAGCCGGTGACGCTGAGCTGGCAGGGTGGGAGCGCTGTCACGGACGGTCACCGCCTCTGCCTGGAGGATTTGCAACCCCAGGATCTCCTGCATTCACTAGGGCAGGTTGCCATCCGCATAGGCGGTACACTGGGCGAGCCGCAGGAGCACCGGACTCGCGCGGAGCCTGATGCGGCGGACTGGCAGCAGCTCGCCGATTTGGCGCAGCGCACCTACGCCCCCGCCAGCGAGGAATCGCGCCTTAAGGGGGCTGGAGCTGGCCTCAACGACAACGACTAACCGACAAACTGGGAGCGCCCGATGATCGAGACCAAAACCTTGAGCCTGAGCGAGATCGAAGATTTGAGCCTGAGGGCGCTGATGGCGGCGGGCACGTCGGAACAAAACGCCCGGCCTCTGGCGGTCGCAACGGCGGCCACTGAGGCGGACGGCGTTGCCAGCCATGGCCTGGCTTACATCCCCATCTATTGCGAGCACGTCCAGTGCGGCAAGGTCGATGGCCAAGCCGTGCCGCTGCTCAGCCGCCCACGTCCTGGCGTGGTTGCGGTGGATGCTGCGACCGGCTTTGCCCACTCGGCCATTGATGTCGGCTTTGAGGCCTTAATCCCGCTGGCACGTGAACAGGGCGTCGCTGCCTTGGCCATCTCCAACAGCTACAACTGTGGCGTGCTGGGCTACCACACCCACCGCCTTGCCAAGGCCGGGCTGCTGGGGCTGGGCTTTACCAACGCACCGGCCTCGATTGCGCCGTCGGGCGGGTCAAAGCCTGTCGTTGGCACCAATCCTTTCTCGCTGGCCGCTCCTGGGCCGGATGGCGCGCCGGTCGTGCTGATTGACCAGAGCGCCAGCACCATCGCCAAAAGCGAAGTCATGAAGCATGCCCGCGAAGGTCGACCGATTCCGGTCGGCTGGGCTTTGGACCCTGAGGGCAATCCCACCACCGATCCCAACGTCGGCCTGAAGGGCTCTATGGCGCCGTCTGGTGGCTATAAGGGCGTCGGCATAGCCTTGCTGGTCGAGATTATGGCTGCGGCGATGACAGGTGCGACGCTGGGCATTCATGCCTCGCCCTTCTCGGGCACTGCGGGCGGGCCGCCCAAGACCGGCCAGTTTTTCTTGGCGATTGATCCGGCGGCAACCTCGGGCCATGGCTTTGCTCAGCGCATGGCGGATTTGGTCGCGGCGATTCATGGGCAAGAGGGCGCGCACCTGCCAGGCGACGGGCGCGGTGGCAAGCGCCGAAAAGCGCAGGAGGCTGGGGTCGCGGTCAACGTGGCGACCTTGGCGCGGATCGAGGCGATCTTGGCCTAACACCAAGGCTGACTCGCTCCAGGTCGTGCCCCACTCGGCCTAGAGTCGGCAGAGCAATCCCCTTAGCGCCCAGCCGGTCGTTTCTTGGACGATGATCAGGTAACTGCCGACTGGTCTGTTGGCCTGTTCTGGCGCGACTGGGTTGCAAGTGGGGCGCGCGCCTTTGGGAGCGCCGGCGGCGTATCCACCGCCGCTACGCTCGGGGTTTGCGGGTTTTCTTCCGCAAATCCACCGCCGCTACGCTCGGGGTTTGCGGGTTTGCTTCCGCAAATCCACCGCCGCTACGCTCGGGGTTTGCGGGTTTGCTTCCGCAAATCCAC
>JAUIBT010000053.1 GCA_030428255.1 Alphaproteobacteria bacterium
CAATCCGCGCCCACTGCTCATCAGAAAACCAGAAGAAATCTGTCATTCATCGTGCCTCCTCGCTGGAGGCAGTTGAATCACAACACGAAGCCGCTGTGAATCCCGTTTATGGGTCCGGACCCTAGAAGGCAGGGCTATTGTTCCGTCTGATTTGCCGAGCGCGAAGCTTATGGCTGTTCGACCTTTGCAAATTATTGCTGACGCCTGACCCGAGATATTGGGTGCCAGGAGAACCCGATCCTGTTGAGTTCATGAAGCAAATAGACGCTAAGTTATTGCACTTAAATGTGCTAGGCCCGCTTGCTTGAGGATTGCCGATTCTGTGTCCCTGTTCATGATGCGCCATGGCTGCCCCTGCCGATACAAAGGCCAGCACTGCCGCCGCCATCCCGACTCTTAGTGCGAATTTTATCATTTTTTGGTGTCTTTCACTTCTAAGGGCCCTCTCACCATTGATGATCGGGCGCCAACTTCTGGATTTCCGGTCGGCGCGAGATGCGCAGGCCGACTGCCATTTGTGAGCGAGACCTTGCACCAAAAACATTGCGTTCGCGCGGACGAATGCCCTCTGCGCTGACGCTGCCCCAATTGAAAGGAGTTCGGTGACTTGCCGCCCAGTGTCCGGCCTAACCCGACCGATGTCAAATGCTTAGTCCGTGAGGGTCCTGCGGTGGCCCGATTTCCTCAGCGCCTGCCGCTCCATCAAGCAAGATGGCCTAGAGATTGCGCTCGCTTTGGCTGGCGCTGCGAAGCCAGGCCATGAAGGCGCGTAGGGCTGGACGTTGCGGCCCTGATCGCGGGTGCAGATAAAAGGCCCCGGCCTGCACTTCGGCAAACACATCAACCAGCACACCCGAGGCCAGCTCTTCGCTCACCCATTGGCGCGCGGTATAGGTAATGCCCTCGCCCTGCTTGACGGCCTCCATGATCAGATTGCCGGGCATGTGCGAAATTGTCAGAGGGCCCGCAGGGGTGACGCCCTGGCGGGCAAACCACTCGGGCACCTCTTGGGTGCCCAGCTCCATCAGCCAGGGCAAGCGGGCCAGGTCCGCCGGGCTTACGACAGGAGTGCTGGCCAACAGCTCGGGCGTGCCAACAATCGCCAAATCAAGCACGATCAGCACCTCCGCGCCCGGCGGCAGATCCTCCAAGCGGCTATAGCGGATGGCCAGGTCCATATCGTCCCTCTCAACATCGACGATCTTGCCGTTGGGGTTGAGCAGCAAGGTTACCTCTGGATGGCGGATTTGGAACTCAGCCAAGCGCGGCATCAGCCACTTGACCGCAAACACCGGCGACATGGTGACATGCAGCGGGCGGGCGGCTTGCGTGCGGGTCAGCGCATCGACACCTTGATGGATGACCCGAAACCCGTCGTGCAAATCGCGCGCAAGCTGACGCCCAGCCTGGCTAAGCTCCAGCTTGCGGCCAGACCGTTCGACAAGCTGAACGTCTAGGAAAGCCTCAAGGCCGCGGATTTGTTGCATGACCGCGGCGTGAGTGA
Source organism: Alphaproteobacteria bacterium (assembly GCA_030428255.1). Taxonomy (GTDB): domain Bacteria; phylum Pseudomonadota; class Alphaproteobacteria; order UBA7985; family JAUIBT01; genus JAUIBT01. Next base: position 1,505 of record JAUIBT010000053.1, read on the forward strand.
CGTTCAAGCGTTCACCTGCTTGGGTGTAGGAACCGGTCTCTGCCACGACCGAAAAGGCGCGCAGTGCGTTTAGAGATGGGAAATTTCGCCACTCCATTATGTTAGATTTCCTAACGTATCGGCAGAATTGTTGAGTCGCGCTAACAGCAAGAATGCGATAAATAGCTAAGGTATTGGATATCACCGCTTATCCGCTGGCAGGAAAACTTACAGATTGCGAGGCGACATGTCAAAAGAGGCTCAAACCCACGACGGAGGCTGCATGTGTGGCGCGGTGCGCTATCGCCTTCACGGACCCTTCACCTATTCCGCGCATTGCCACTGCCGATCCTGTCAACGCGCGGTCGGCGCAGGATTTGCGACCTACTCAGCGGTCAAGGCCAAGAACTTCGAACTTCTGCAAGGCGACATGGCCATCTATCGCTCCTCGCCCGGCGTCGAGCGCGGCTTTTGTCGCCAGTGCGGCACCTCCTTGTCCTATGCGGGCGACGATTGGGACGATTTTGCCATCATGTCCGCCACCCTGGACGACCCATCGGCCGCCGCGCCAACCGCCAACGCCTATACCAAGGATTGCCAGCCCTGGATTGCCTTGGACCCGGCGCTGAAAAACTACCACGAGTTTCCCTAGTCCAGCTGCGCTTGACGCCCTGAAGAAAGGCCGATCATGTTTGTTAAACACCGTGACCAAGTGGCCGGCACCAAAGGCGATGCGCGGGGCGACAACTGGCACTCCTTGCGCCTTCTGCACGCCGAAGATGGCATGGGCGTCACACTCACCGACAGCATCTTGGAGGCTGGGTTTGAGATGATCGTGTGGCAAAAGCACCATTTGGAGGCCTGCTATTGCCTTGAAGGGCGCGGCCAACTGGAGGAGCTGGAGACCGGCAGCTTGCATGACATTCGCCCTGGCACCCTCTACGCCATGGATGCGCACGACCGTCACCGCATCCGCATCTTTGAACGCACCCGTTTGATTTGCACCTTTGTGCCCGCGCTGACCGGTCATGAGCGCCACGACGAGGATGGCTCCCTTTAAGCCTCAGCCAAGCCTCACCTAAGTCTCAGCTAAGCCTGGGCCGCTCGCTCCCAGCCGCGTCGGGCATAGCCACTTTGACCCCGCATCGCGTGCCCTACGCCGCCGCCAATGGTTTGACCAATCCAGTTGTTTGACCGAGCGCTGGGTCACCGCGCGCGCGATGGCGCTGTCGTTTCAAATTTCCCCCCTTTGAGCTAAAGAAAGGAACCCCCCATGTCTGCAACCTTCAAACAGATGGCCGATGAGGCCATGGCCCAAGCCCAGGTCATCAGCGCGCAGGACGCCATCCAGGAGCTAGCGGCCAATGGTGACGCTTTGCTGGTCGATGTTCGCGACGCCGAAGAAGTGCGGGCCTCAGGGCTGGGCACCCAGGCCATCAACGCGCCAGGGCGGTCCATTGCTTGGTTGGCCGATACCGCGCCCGATAACCAGTGGCGCGAGCCAGCTTTGCAGGACCGTAACCGGCGTTTGATCACCACATGTGGCATGTCGCCCTGCTATCGTGGAGCCAAGGCTGCCAACTTGCTGACCAAGATGGGCTTTAAGGATGTGGCCTATGTCGATGGCGGCATGCAGGCCCTGTTGGCAGAGGGACTTGCGACGCGGCCGGCCTAGCGCGCAGACCCTCGCACAAACCCCGAGCACTGGGCTTCAATTGCGCCTGGCGCGCTCGGGGTGGACTTGCGGATGATTCTCTAGGTTAGAGCCTGCTCGGCGACTGCCTTGGGCGGAACACCCACTCGTAGGATCAAACCGCGTCGCTCCAAGCAAGGCCAGACCCTGATCCGGCTTGAGTTGGGTCGGCGTGTCAGGCGCGCGGCCAGTTGCTGCGGCATTTTCAGCCCTACTATGACCCGCGGTTCTTGCCTGACACCGGCCTAAAAGTACCCGGCGCGGCCAATGCCGGGTCAGAACCCTGGGCGCTCCATGTGGCATCTTGGACAAACAGCCGGGAAGTTCCGATTGCTAGCATTGGTGTTGCTAGGCGCGCCCCAAAGCAGCCCCTCTTGCTGATCCCACCGTATGGCCGCAAGTGCAGGCTGGAAAAGAGAGCCTGAGATCCGGTTCGAACGCGACTGACAGGCCAAGGTGTGTCGTTCTCGGCCGTTGCTCCCCAGAACAGATCTCGCTCGAGACGAGCGCTTGAACGATATTCCGGTAATTCGTCCAGATTTATGCTAGGGTCTATTTGACCGTCATTGGGCGCGTCGGTGAACGTCGGGTCTGAAAATAGCGCATAGTCCCAGTGGATTAGGAACGAGGACAAAGGTCGATGGATATTGACACAAGCGACAGGATATATCCCGTAACTCGGATTGTTGCTGCGCTTATTATTCCGTTCCTAGTGCTCGCATTCCTCATCCTCTATTTCTACCCAGAGGAAACAGGCCAACGCTTCTCCTATCGGATTAACCCGCCTGTTATGGCGGCCTATGTCGGGGCTGGCTATCTGGGCGGTGCATACCTGTTTCTTCATGTCTTGATCGCAAAGCAATGGCACCGCGTCGCGGCAGGGTTTCCGGCGGTCACAGCCTTCACGCTCAGCATGGCGCTGGTGACCTTCTTGCACTGGAACAGGTACCATGCAGGGAATCTGGCATTCCAAATCTGGTTGATTCTCTACCTGGTCACGCCAGTCATCGTCCCCTTACTCTGGGTTTTCAACCGACGTACTGATCCGGGGGGCGCGGAAGCGAATGACGCCGTGGTTCCCGTGTCCGTGCGGTTGGCCGTGAGAACCTTGGGACTTGTTGTTGGGATTTTGGCTCTGGTTGGCTTCGCTGCGCCACAGCTTTTGATCGACATCTGGCCTTGGACGCTTTGGCCATTGACGGCTCGTCTCCTCGCAGGGTGGGGCATGTTGCTCGCGGTCTCAAATATCTTCATTTCCTTTGACAGCCGCTGGTCCTCCTGGCGCATCGGCGTCCAGAGCATGGCATTGTGGCATGCCCTGTTTCTCGCCTCTGCTGTGCTGAACCGCGACGACTTTGGGGACCATGGACTTGTGAACTGGTATCTGGCGAGCGTGGTCGCAATCCTGATCGCCATGATCATCTTGTATCTCTGGATGGAACGGCGCCTTGCATCTGGCATGGCTCAGCGGACACGGGCTCCTCGACCGGAAGGCGGGGCATGATATGACCCTGCCAACCATGCACGATTTGATTGTCGTTGGCGCGGGCCCGGCTGGCTCCATGGCGGCCTACCACGCAGCGGCAGCAGGATTGGACGTGGTCGTTATGGATCGGGCGCCTATTGGCCGGGTCAAACCCTGTGCCGGGGGGTTATCGACCAAGGCTCTCGCTCGCCTGCCCTTTTCGGTTTCCGAGGTTGTCGAAAGCCACACAAATCGCGTCAAAATCGGGCTCCGCTACGCCACAAGCACAGCGCTTTCTGCGCAAGGCGTGATTTGCGGATTCGTCGATCGGAAGGCGTTTGATTGCCTTTTGTTGAAGCACGCGCAGCGTGTTGGCGCGCATTTTCGAAAAATCGACAAGATTACCAGCATCGCTATTGAACCGGGCGCGGTTCACCTCGTCCTGAACGAGCGAGAAACCGTTCGTGCGAGATACCTCATTGCAGCAGACGGAGCCAACAGTCAGGTCCGGCGGCTCACGATGCCGTATGGTCGTTTTTCGCGTGGCTTCGCGGTTGAAGGCCGCGTCGCGCGGGCCAATTTGTCTTTCGCGCCCGAGATGGAATTTAGCTTCGGGTGTCTCAAGTATGGCTATGGCTGGGTCTTCCCGAAAGGCGATCATGTGAACGTGGGGCTCTACACCTGCCGAGACCTGGTCCGCTTGGGTAAGGATTTGCTCCGTGACTATGCGTTCAAGACGCTGGGAACCAACGCCGTCAAGGATATCGTGGGTTTTCCCCTTGGATTTGGCGGGAACTCCTATAAGCAAACGCAGGAAAGGCTATTGTTTGCTGGTGACGCTGCCGGACTGGCTGAACCTCTGTTGGGCGAGGGCATTTACAATGCGCTGAGATCTGGCGAGTTGTCGGGACTGGCAGTGGCTAGAGCGCTTTGCGAAGGACGGTCTGCAAAAAAGGCCTACAATGCCGCGCTTCGACCAATTCGGCGGGATCTGAGACGTAGCACGCTCGTGTCGAACGTGTTTTACAGCACCCTGGAAGGGTTTGGTTTCAAAATTCTGAAAAACCCGGTGGTCGGAGCGGGCTTGATCAAAGGCTATGCCGCCGGGAAGACCTTCCATCAGATCACGGATCGATTTGCCCTGATGCCTTGGCAAAAGCCCTTGTGGTCTGCGCGCATTCAAGAGTTGCACAATGCGTCGCTTTCCAGCCGAAGGTCTGACTAGGTTCGAGGTCTCATGCCGCGTGTCCTCATCCATCCGTGTCCGGTCATGATGAGAATGGAGACGACAAAGGCGAGATAGGTCCAGAGCGTCGGATCTGTCTGATCGAGGATCGACGTGCCAGATGCAGAAACATCACCTGCCAGTCTGCCGAACGACACCAGGAGCAGTATTGCGTAGATGAAGAGCGCAAGCAGTGCATTCTTCACGCGCCAGTAATCTCGCTCCCAAGCGATATGCACGAACAGGACGCCGTTGCCCAAGCACCAGGCACCGATGGCCCGTGCAGTGAGCGCGCTGAGCGCCCATGGCCAGGTCATGTCCTTCATCAAGCCAGGAAAGAAGAAAAGCGCAGCCCCGATCAACAGCAGGACAAGACCTTGTAAGATATAGATAGTGCGGCTCCAGGCTGGCATGGGCGCAATCCGTGCCCGATCCTTGCCGACTTGCCTAACTTGCCTGACTTGCCTGACTTGCCTAACTTGCAGCAGCAACAGAACAGCCATAATGACCGGGACAAAGGCATAGACGACCAGCCAAACATAGGTCACGAACCGCGTGATCGCAGGGAACTGCGAGCCGAAGTGAAACTTGTCCAAATGGAGCAGCGTCGCGATCAGCGTCATCGTCGTAAAAACCAGCACAGCGGGCACAGAAATTCGCGCCCGTTCCCAACTGGCTTCGCGGGCCGAGGAAAACTCGATAACAAATGCTGACAGATACCCACTGCCCAAGAAGGCCGCGGTCATCGGAGGATTAACCGTCCATGAAAAGAGCAGGTCGGTGCGCCCTGGCGCCAGACACAGCGGTAAACCGATAATCAAGACGAGGATGGACGCGACTAGCAACAAGAGCCGCATCGCTGGCGTCGTTGGACTGGCAAAATCGGAAATTTTCGTGCTCATGCCAATACCTTGCTACGAATTTGGATACCAAACAAGCACCTTGGGTAAAGCAGGACGCCTGAATGCCTGCAGTTGGCGAGCGTTTCAAACTGCGGACGCCAAATTTTTCTTTGCGGGCCACGACCCCAAAAAGCAGACTTTTACGCTGGTCGCAGTGACCTGAGCCCCATGTTCCCTCCATTCTTCGGCAGAATCTGTTGTTGAGATTTAGCCCTATGCAGCCAGGCTTTTCAATGTCATGTTCGCTGCAAACTCACGAGGCGTGAGGTTGCTGAGCGATG
>JAUIBT010000028.1 GCA_030428255.1 Alphaproteobacteria bacterium
TGTTCTGCCGCCTCAAGGATTTCCGCAGAATAGCAACGCGCTATGACAAACGGGCAGACGTCTTCCTCTCCGCTGTCTATCTCGTGGCGGCCGTGGTCTGGTGGGCCAATTGAGTCCGAACCCTAGTCGAGCGGTGCAGCTCCGCCTAGGGATGCATGCAAGGGGTTTGCCACGCGCTGGCAGGCCCCTTTACTGTACTGGGCTGGTGTGGCAGTTATGAGTGGGATGGCGCGAAGAATTTGGGAGACAGGAGCGAGAAGCACCAAATTCCTTGCTACATGGCTGGGTCACGGGCTTGACGCCTCAGCAATTGCCCAACCAACGACGAAGCTCACAAGAAAATCGCAGCAGCAACTATTGGCGGACTGAAGGCTGCTGACGATGTTGCTCTCGGATACGGTATGGGTGTCCTTGTGGGCGTAACGACCAGCAGTCCAGCAGTCGGTAAGGCGGCGGGGCAGCAACGGGTGTGGACGCCGTGATAATCGCGCGGTGATTTATTATCTAACGGGACCTGTGCATCCTAGGTGAAGTGCCTCGCGTGGTGCCGCCGCTAAGCCTCTGTTAGGCCTCTGTAAGACCCTCTGGCCGCGCGCCGAAAATCTCCGCGAGCAGCGCCTCGATCGTGCGGGCATCTTGTTTGTCAAAGAAATCAGGCTGGTCGCTGTCGATGTCGAACACGGCGATCAAGTCCCCGTTGCGATCCCAGACCGGCAGCACTAGCTCAGATTGGGTCGAGCTGGCGCAAGCGATGTGGCCTGCAAAGGCGTTGACATCGGGTACGAGCTGGGTGGCCTGCTCGCGCGCCGCCGCGCCGCAGACCCCGCGTGCAAAGGGGATGGCCAGGCAGCCGTGGCCGCCCTGATAGGGGCCAATCTTCAGCAGATCGGGCGCGACAACGCGGTAGAATCCGACCCAATCGAAACCCTCAACGCCTTGATACAACTCACAGGCGACGGTGGCCATGCAGGCGATGGCGTCGTCTTCACCCGCGCATTGCAGCCGCGCAGCGTAACAGGCTTGGTCAAGTTGCGCGCGTTTGTCCTCAGCCATAGAGAGGGCTCACGCCGAACAGGAAGGGGTGGGCTAGCAGCAGCACGACATAGGCTACCAGGCCCGCAACGACGGTCGTAATCAGGGCGCGCTGGCTATAGACCGGGGTCGGGCCCTTGGGCCGCCACAGACGCGACAGCAATTGCAGGGCGGACAGCAGGGCAAAGGTGCCGAAAAGCCAGGCCGAACGGGTCTCGCCATTGGCCAGGTAGTGCAGCAAGCCCCAGAGCATGACGCCGGTGGTCATGGGATGCGGGATAAAGCGGCGAAGCGGCGTTTTGGTGCCATTGCTGGCCAGCAGGATGAAGACCAGCGGCATGAGCGCCAGCGTTAGGTGACGCGCCCAAGTGGCGGGCTCGCGAAAGCTGTCGGCGGGCGCAATGATGAAGCCCCAGATCACCAGGGCCAGGCTGGCGAGTGACAGCAGGCTGAAGACACCGCGATAAGCTTTGTCGCCCAGCTTGGCCTTCACTGCGCGGTGCAAGGGCGGCACGGAGGGCAGCAGGTGGATTAGGGAAAAGACCAACAGGCCGATTAGTAGCAAGGTCATAGGGGCTCCGTTGCAAGCAAGGCCATAGGCCGATGGGGGCTTAGCCTAGAGGATTTGCCACCAGGCGTCGACCATCAAGCGCGCCTTGCCAGTCCAAGCCAGCGCGCAGGCGCACAACATCACCAACCACGATGATGGCGGGCGGCTCCAGGCCAGCGGCGGCCACGTCCTCAACGCAAGCGGAAAGACTGGTCTCAAGCACCTGCATGCTGGGCAAGGTTGCGTTGCAGACCAGCGCCACGGGCTCGCTGTCAGGGCGCCCCGCGCGGCGCAACTGCTCGACGATCTCCGGCAGGTGCTTCATGCCCATATAAAAGACCAGTACCGGGGCGCTCTTGACCAGCGCCTGCCAGTCGATATCGTCCGGAACGTCGCCCGCCATGGAGTGGCCCGTGATAAAGGTGACTGCCGTGTTGACCTGGCGATGGGTCAGCGGAATGCCCGCATAAGCCAGGCCGCCCAGACCGGCAGAGATGCCCGGTATGACGCGAAATGGCACATCATGCTCGACCAGGGCCAGGGCCTCTTCGCCGCCGCGGCCGAAAACAAAGGGATCGCCGCCCTTCAGGCGCAAGACCCGCTTGCCCGCCCGCGCCAGCTCGACCAAGCGCGCTGAGATATCGGCCTGGAGCGCGCTGGGTTTGCCGCCACGCTTGCCCGCGTATTCGCGGCTGGCCTCTGGGTTGACCAGATCCAAGCAGCGCTCATCGACCAAGGCGTCATAAACAAGGTGGTCACACGAACGCAGCGCATGATAAGCATGCAGCGTGAGCAGGCCGGGGTCGCCAGGCCCGGCACCACAGAGCCAGACCCAGCCCGGCTCGAACGAGGGCAGGGTATCAAGTATATCGGTCATGTCTTCGTCATAAGCGCAAGGCGGATGAGGACAAAGAGGAAAAGCGGCGCGCTTATGCCAAAGCCCGACAGCAACGCAAAACCGCAGCCCGAGGCCGCTACAGCACTGCGGCGTGGCTGGACGACAGGGGCCTGTGCAACCGCTGCGCTCAAGGCGGCTTTGACGGGGTTGCTGAGCGGGCGTTGCCCGGACCCGGTGACGATTCGCTTGCCCAAGGGTCAGGAGCCAGCCTTTGCTCTGGCGCTGGAGCACATCGAGCCGGGCCGCGTGACTTGCGGCATTATCAAAGATGCGGGCGATGATCCCGATGTGACCCACGGCGCGTTGGTGAAAGTCACCGTGCGAGCGGGCTCAGCGGGGCAAGGGCTGCTGCTGGAGGCAGGCGAGGGCGTCGGTGTGGTGACGCGCGCCGGGCTGCCGATTGCGGTTGGGCAGGCCTCGATCACGCCGGTGCCACGCGCCATGATGCAGGCAGTGGTCGAGCAGGTCTGTCATCAACAGGGCTGCGCGTCGGATTTCACGGCCACGGTCTCGATTCCAGGTGGGCAGGCGCTGGCGGAAAAGACGCTGAACCCGCGCCTGGGCATCCTTGGCGGCCTGTCGATCTTGGGCACCACAGGCATCGTCATTCCCTATTCCTGCAGCTCGTGGATTCATTCCATCCATCGCGGCATCGACGTGGCGCGGGCCGCTGGGCTGACCCACGTGGCGGCCTCGACGGGCTCGACCAGCGAAGCGCGCATTCAGGCGCTGTATGATCTGCCGGACCAAGCGCTGATCGACATGGGCGATTTTGCGGGCGGCACGCTGAAATATCTGCGCGATCATCCTGTGGCGCGCTTGTCGCTGGCGGGGGGGGTCGGCAAGTTTGCTAAGCTGGCTCAGGGCTTCATGGACCTGCACGCCCATCGTTCGCAACTCGACATTGATTGGATGCTGGCTCTGTGTCGCGAACTGGCTGCGCCAGAGCCTGTGTTGAGAGCCGTCGCGGAGTCGCAGACCGCGGCCCAGATCTTGGGGATTTGCCGAGATTATGGCGAGAACTTGGCGGAGCGCCTCTGCCAGGCCATCGCTGATCGGGCCCGCGCCCAGGCGCAATCTGTGGTTGGTGACGCGGTTCGTGTGGAAATCCACCTTTTTGATCGCCAAGGACACGCTTTAGCACAATCCTTTGCGTAACTCTTGCACATCTTGTCGTTACACCAGGCTCAACACAACGGGCTTGAGCGCGACTTCAGCGCTGGCTTGTCGAAAAACGCCGATAAGAAACGCAAGAGGGATCGCTCATGAAAGTCACCATGCCGAAGATTGCACAACGCCTAGGTCGTTTGGCCGCCGCTTTGACCTTCCTAGGTCTCTTGTTGTTTGCGCTGACCTCAGGTGTCTCAGGCCTGGAGCGCGCCCTGGCCCCGCAAGCCCCCAACTTCGCGCCCAGCGCCGAGCCCATGAAGCGCTATCAAAGCATTTTGGTGCAGCATCGCATGCGCTATGTGAAACTGCGCTATTTGGACGGCCCAGTCTAAGGCCCCAAGGCGCGCAGCCATAGTTTCGGCACGACAGGTTTGATATAGTTGCGCCCATGAGCAGACTTCTGATTCTGGGCGGAACGCAAGACGCGCGCGCGTTGGCGAGTGCGCTTGCAGACCAAGGCCACGACCTTACCTACTCCTTAGCTGGTGCGACGCAAGATCCGCGTGTGCCTGATGGCGTGCACATGCGCCGAGGCGGCTTCGGTGGCGTTGATGGCTTGGTCGGCTGGTGCCTCTTGAACGACGTGCGCGCCTTGATCGATGCGACCCACCCCTTTGCAGCACGCATGAGCCGCAATGCCGTTAAAGCAGCGCTGATGCTGAACCTGCCCTGCCTGCGTCTGGAGCGCGAGATTTGGCGCGCGGAGCCGGGCGACGCCTGGACGCTCTACGCGCGTTTGGACGACATGGTGTTGAGCTTGGCGGACATGTCCGGTCGGCGTGTGTTGCTGGCCATTGGCCGCCAAGATGTCTTTCGCTTTGTTCCCCTTAAGCAGCATCATTTCTTGGTTCGCTCGGTTGAGCCGCCCCCACGATATCCGCCCGACAGCCAAGCTTTATTAGCACGCGGCCCTTTCTCGCCGGAAGACGAAGAGGCGTTGCTGCGCGATCAAGGCGTGGATCTGGTCATTGCCAAGAACGCGGGCGGCCAATCTGGCTACAGCAAGCTGCAGGCCGCGCGGACGCTTGGCCGCGAAGTCTGGCTTCTGGAGCCGCCAGCCCTGCCGCCAACCAGTCTGGCCGCCAGTCGCGATCAGGCTTTGGCCTGGGTCGCCCAGCTCTAGGCGATGTGGCGTTTTCTTGCCAGAATGTCGCAGGCAAGATGGCGACAGTCGGTTCGGGCTGGCCACGCTTGTGGCAAACTGCCAAGCTAGAGACATGACTGAAGACTTGCGCCTCCTGACCCGCAAGCGTCGCCCACGTCGGCGCATGGTGGACACCAGTATTCCCTCGCCTTGCATCCAAGTATGCCAGGTGGAAAACGATATCTGCGTTGGCTGTGGACGCAGCGTCGATGATATTCGTGCTTGGATTATTATGACCGCCGACGAGAAAACCCAGAGCCTGCATGACGCAGAGCAACGGTTGGCCGCACAAACGCGCCGAACTGACGAGGCGCTGAAAGAGGTTGCCTAAGATGGCAACTAAGACGCTGGTTCTGGGTGGCATTCGTTCGGGAAAATCGACCTTGGCTGAAAGCCTGATGGCGAGCACGGCACCGCCCTATCTGTATATCGCAACCGCCGAGCAGCATGACGATGGCATGCGCCAGCGTGTCACCCAGCATCAAGCCCGCCGTGGCGGGGATTGGCGCTTGTGCGAAACCCCTTTGGACCTACCCGACGCCGTTCGTTCTGCGCGTCAGCCTGTCTTGGTGGACTGTTTGTCCATGTGGGTAAGCAATCTTTTGTTAGCAGAACGGCCCCTTGAGCCCGCTTTCGAGGCGCTGGTTGCGGCCCTGCAAGCCAGCGATCAGGCCATAATTTGCGTCAGCAACGAAGTGGGGTTGGGCGGGATCTCGGCCAATGCTTTACAACGACGCTTTGCCGACACCCTGGGCTTGCTCAATCAACGGGTTGCTGGCATGTCAGACCAGGTGTTTTTCATGGCGGCAGGCTTGCCGCTCAAATTGAAGGGGTAGGCCTCATGGCGCGCATTCCAGCCACGGTCATCACGGGCTTTCTTGGGGCAGGCAAGACCAGTCTGATCCGCCACCTGCTGACCCATGCCAGCGGCAAACGGATCGCACTGCTGATCAACGAGTTCGGCGATGTCGGCGTTGACGGCGAAATATTGAAGGCTTGCGGCGCGCCCTCTTGCAGCCAAGACGATATCATCGAGCTGGCCAATGGCTGTATCTGCTGCACGGTGGCCGACGATTTTTTGCCGGCGATTGAGGCCTTGCTGGCGCGCGAGCCCAAGCCCGATCACATCATCGTTGAGACTTCGGGGCTGGCATTGCCCAAGCCCTTGGTGAAAGCCTTCGCTTGGCCCGATGTCAAAGCGGCGGTGACGGTTGATGGCGTGGTAACGGTGCTGGACGCTGCGGCCTTGGCCGCCGGACGCATCGCCGACGACTTGGCCGCTTTGGAGGCTCAGCGCGCCGCCGATGAGACCCTGGACCACGAAAGCCCGATTGAAGAGCTGTTCGAAGAGCAATTGGGCTGCGCGGATCTGGTGATCTTGAACAAGATGGATCTGGTGTCCGATCAGGCCGACGCTCTGCTGGCCAAGCTCCGGCCTATGATCCGCCCGGGTGCGCAAATCCTGCAAGCCCAGGGGGCAGCGGTCGATTCCGCCGTCGTGCTGGGGCTAGAAGCAGCTGCCGAGGATGATCTGGACTCGCGCCCCTCGCACCACGACGATGGACACGAGCACGACCACGAGGATTTCGAGACCTTTATCGTTGAACTGGCCCCGCTGGCTTCGCAAGACGCGCTGGAGCCTCTGCGAGCGGCGATTGCCGATTTGGTCGCCCGCCACCCCATCTATCGCATCAAAGGCTTCGCCGAGGTACTGGGCAAGCCCATGCGCCTGACGTTGCAAGGCGTGGGGCCGCGTTTGGAGAGCTATTTTGACCGCCCTTGGCAGGCCGACGAGACCCGGGCTACCCGCCTGGTGGTGATTGGTGCGCACGGCCTGGACCAGGCGGCGATTGCGCAAGGGTTGCGCGCGGCGGTTTTGGCACAAGCCGCTGAATAGTCGCGAGAATTTGAAAGGGTCGGGGGCTTGGCTCCCCTTTCGGGGCCCCATGGTGGCTCACGCGGTATCAAACGCAGTTGGATGACAGGTCTCGCGCCACCTTGGGAAAGGTGGTGCCGGCTGCAGGAGTCGAACCCGCGACCTGATGATTACAAATCAACTGCTCTACCAGCTGAGCTAAGCCGGCATAAGCGAGGTCGTTTGCTAACCAATGCCGGGACAAAAGGCAAGAGGCTTTTGCACTCCGCGACTTGCTTTTTTGTCTCCACTTAGCCCATATGCCTGCCATAGCGACCAAGGTGTCAACCGCTAGGCTCCAGTGCCGAAGCGGGGAGGCCCCTGCAATTTACAGCCAGGTTGATCCGCGCAACCATCCTTTAGCCAGCGAGCCGAAGACCATGACCAAGCCTTCGGGCCCCAAGCCGACCCGCCGCCGCAAGGCACAGGAGACCAAACCGCCGCGCCGCGCTGGTGCTGCTCGCGCCAGGCCGGGCGCGAGCGCTGGCCTGCCTGCTGGCAAAACGCCGACGGGCGGTATGTCGTCTCCCGCAAATCTGGCTACAAGACCGCCGGCAAATCTTGGCGCCGAACAAAGCGCACAAGAGCGTATGCTGCAAGTGGCGGTGATCTTGGGCGGCCATGGTATCAAGGGGCAGGCACGGCTGAAGGTTTTCATCGAAGATCCCTTGGCGCTGGGCGATCTTTCTCCCATCCTGGACGCGCATGGCAAGACCTGGCGGCTGAAACCTCAGACCTTTGCTAAGGGTGTGCTGATCGCCCAAGTGGGCGACCTGCGTTATCGCGATCAGGTTGAAGCCTTAAAGGGGCTCAAGCTGTTTGTGCCTGCTTCGGCACTGCCCGAGACCGACGATGACGAATTCTATCCGCACGAGTTAGAAGGCCTGCGCGCCCTGCGCCCGGACGGATCGCTGTTCGGCGAAGTGGTGAACCTGCGCGACTACGGTGCAGGCGACCTGCTGAATGTACGCCTGGCTGAGACCGGCAAGCAGGAGCTGTTTGCCTTCACAAAGGCCGTGGTGCCCGAGGTCAAGGTGGCCGAAGGTTATTTGGTGATCGACCCGCCGGGCGAGGTGATCTCCCGCGATGAAGAGGGCGTGCACTGATGGCGGATGACAGCGCTTTTAACGACAGCGCCCCGAACGACAGCGGCTCGAACCACCCCGCTGTGACCGCGCCTTGGCGAGCAACCGTTATCACGCTGTTTCCCGAGATGTTCCCAGGGCCACTGGGCCAAGCGCTGGCCGGCAAGGCTCTGGAAGCGAATCGGTGGCAACTCAACACGCTGAACCTGCGCGATTTCGCCACCAACAAGCACAATCGGGTCGATGATGTGCCCTATGGTGGGGGCGCTGGCATGGTAATTATGCCCGATGTGGTGCATGGGGCCATCGAAAGCCTGGCCGATCAGCCCGGAGAGCTGATTTATCTGTCTCCGCGCGGCAAAGTGCTTGATCAGGCGCTTGTCCGCTCCTATACCTCAGCGCCTGGCGTGAAACTGCTTTGCGGCCGGTATGAAGGCGTGGACCAAAGGGTGCTTGATCACCACAAGGTCACCGAAGTCTCGGTCGGCGATTATGTCCTGTCTGGCGGTGAGCTGGCGGCCATGATCCTCTTGGATGCTTGTGTACGTCTCCTGCCTTCGGTCATGGGGAATGTGGACAGCGGCCAAGACGAAAGCTTTGAGAGCGGTCTACTGGAATATCCGCACTATACCCGGCCCGCTGAGTGGCAGGGCAGGGCGGTGCCTCCTGTGCTGCTGTCAGGACACCACGCGCAGATCGATGCCTGGCGCACAAACCAGGCCGAAACAATAACACAGGAGCGACGACCCGATCTTTGGGCGCGCTACCAGCGATTTAGGAACTGAAACCATGAACTTGCTGCAACAGCTTGAGCAAGAAGAAATGAACCGTGTGTCAGCCGGTAAGGAAATTCCGGATTTTGCACCGGGCGACACTGTCAAAATCAACGTGAAGGTTGTCGAGGGCACTCGCGAGCGTATCCAGGCCTATGAAGGTGTCTGCATTGCGCGCAAGAACCGCGGCCTGAACTCGTCTTTCACCGTCCGCAAGCTGTCTTACGGCGAAGGCGTTGAGCGTATCTTCCCACTGTACAGCCCCCGCGTTGACAGCATCGAAGTGATCCGTCGTGGTCGCGTGCGTCGCGCGAAGCTCTACTACCTGCGTGGTCGCCGTGGTAAGTCTGCTCGTATTAAAGAGAAGACAACCGGCTGGGCGGCAAAGCTGAACGCTGCTGAGCGTCAGGCGCGCGCTGCCAACAAATAAACGGCTCCGCGCTTGCTGCCGGTCATCGGCGGGCAAGCGCTCCAGCTCGATTATTGCAACCCGACCAGCCCAAGGCGCCCTGCGTCTGGCGGCTTGTCGGGTTCGTTGCTTTTATCTAGAACTGGGCCCGCAGGCTGCGTGAAAGCGCCCGCCGACCAGTGATCCTTCCTTCGCCGCGCCCCAGCGGCATTGCCTTTTCGAGGTCTACCTTGCCTTTCGGTTTCACCCGCGCTGAGCTTCACCCCGGCCTAGCCCCCCGCCGCGTCGGCCTGATGGGCGGCTCTTTTAATCCACCGCACGCGGGCCATCTGCACATCTCGCGCGAGGCTATCAAGCGCTTGGGTCTGGATCAGGTCTGGTGGCTGGTTAGTCCTCAAAACCCCATGAAGCCCAGCGATGTCACGCGTCCGTTCGGGGAGCGCTTTGAAGAGTGCTTGGCCTTGACGGAACATGACCGTCGCATCGTAGTCAGCGACTTTGAAGAGCTGTTGGATTTGCAAATGTCAGCCGACACCATGCAGGCCTTGCACGCCTCCTTCCCAGAGACCGATTTCGTGTGGATTATGGGCAGCGACATTCTGGCCGAATTGCACGAATGGGAGATGGCCGAAGACTTCGTGGCCCAAGTTCCCATGGCGGTCTTCCCGCGTCCTGGATCGGTCATGGCGGCCTTGAACAGCGTCATGGCGCGCAAGTTAGCGCACGTTCGCTATGAGGGGCCTGCCAATGGCTTCATGGAGTTCGACGCGCCGGCTTGGACCCTGGTGCCCGCTTCGATGAAAGACATCTCCTCGACCCGTTTGCGGGCTGAGCGCTTTGAGGCCGAGCAGCGCGCTCTGGTGGACATGCCGCGCCAACGCGGCGGTGTGGTGGTGGGCGGCCAAGCGCCCAAAGCCGAAGAACGCGTTAAAATCAAAACGCCAGAGGACATGCGCGATCTGGTGCTGTCGATTCTTGAAGACAACAAGGCTGAGGATGTCAACGTCGTTGATCTAGCGGGCAAGTCCGCTCTGGCTGATTATATGATCATCGCCTCAGGCCGTGCGGCACCGCACGTCAAGGCTATGTCTGACAACGTGCAACGCGCGATCAAGAAAGGTGGCCGCAAGACCCAAAACGTGGCCGGTCAAGGCAACGGCGACTGGGTCTTGTTGGATCTCGGCGACGTGGTGGTCCATTTGTTCCGCCCAGAGGTGCGCGACTTTTACCAGCTCGACCAGCTTTGGCGCAGCGAGTTGCTCGACCAAGCCTAAGGCCTCAGTCGCCTGCGCCCGCAAACCGATAGTGCCGTCCCCGGCCCGATGCAGGACAGCAGCCCTTGATGGCGGACCTTGAGGGCGACACTTGAAGGCGGCAATCGTAACCGCCGCTGCGCTGCATAAGCATGAAGATCGTACCTGCTGAGCCTGCCCGACATTGCTTTGGCGGGCGATCAGGACTCTGGCAGGCGATCCGGCGCGTTGCGCGTCAGCGAAGCAGCAAGATCGGCACCTTGCAGGCCCGTACCATCGCTGTCGTCGTCGAGCCAATAATCAGGCTGCGAATGCGCGAGTGGCCAAAGGCTCCCATCACCACCATGTCAAAGCCCTCGGCTTCAACCAGTGCGCCAAGTGCCGCTTCGGGCTGGCCGTCAATGCGGCGTGCTTTGGCGGCCAGTCCTGCGTTTTGAAGGCGCGCCAAGGCGTCGTTAAGGCCTCGGTCCGTTGCGCCCGGTGGATTGCCCACCACGACCAGCTCAACCGCCAGCCCTTGAGCCAGCGGACTGGTCGCCAGATAGTCCACCGCAGCTTGCGCGGAAGCACCGCCGTCAAAGGCCAGCAACAGCGAGGAGATGGGGCGGAACTGGCGCGAGGCGACAAACACCGGTTTGTGGCTGGCGCGCACGATGCGCTCAAGGTTGGAGCCTAAGTGGCCCTTGGCAAAGTCGGCGGCCTCACCGCGTTTGCCGATCAGGATGAGGGCGGCTTCCGTCTCGACCTGGCCGACGGCCTCAACCAAATCGCCGTGGCGCAGGCGCTCTGTGATGTCGGTAATGCCACCTTCGCGCAAAATGGCCTCGGCGTCTTCCAGAATGGCGCGGCCTTGTTGACCGACCAGCTTGGCGCGCTGTTCGTCCAGGGTCGAGAGCTGCTCCAGCAAAGCGCTACGTGCCCCCAGACGGATCGCGCCGGATAGATCGCCGGTTTGGGTGGCCTCTCGGCGGCCCAACACGTGCATCAGCTCCACCGGGGCCTTGAGGCGCTGGGCCAGCCAAACGGCGTGATCGCAAACGCTCTGGGCGTAGATTGATCCGTCGATCAGGGCGATGATTTTATCAGACATGGGCCTGTCTCCTTAGTGCGCTGTCAACTGATCAAGAGCGCCGGGTTTATCGTGGATCGCCAGGCGGTCTACGATGGTCTCCGACGCGCGGTTCATGCCAACGATCTTGACCTCAGCACCATCACGGCGGAACTTCAAGACCGCCATGTCCAACGCCGCCACCGAAGAGATATCCCAGATATGAGCCTGACTGACGTCGATGGTCACTTGCTCAAGGGCTTCCTTGAAGTCAAAGGCGGCCATGAAGCGCTCGACGCTGGCAAAGAACAACTGGCCCTCAACCCGGTAGGTGCGCGCGCGCCCGTCCGCCGAAATGCTGGAGGTGACGCGGAAGAGCTGGGCAATCTTTGCGGCAAAGAAGATGCCGGACAACAGCACGCCGACGCCCACGCCAATCGCCAAGTTGTGGGTGAAGATTACAAAGGCCACGGTCGCAAGCATGACCACCGACGAGGACTTGGGGTGTGAGCGCAACGCCTTAAGCGAGGACCAAGAAAAGGTGCCGATGCTGACCATGATCATAATGGCCACCAAAGCCGGCATAGGGATGCGTCCAACCCAGTCGCCCAAGCCCACGCAGAACACCAACAGCATCGCGCCTGCAAAGAAGGTGGATAGGCGCCCGCGGCCACCAGACTTCACGTTGATCATGCTTTGGCCGATCATTGCGCAACCTGCCATGCCGCCGATAAAACCGGTCGCGGTGTTGGCCAAGCCCTGTCCTATGCACTCTTGGTTGCGATCTGATGTCGTGTCGGTCAGATCATCAACGATGTTTTGCGTCATGAGGCTTTCGAGCAAGCCCACCGCTGCGACCGCCAGCGAGTAGGGGGCAATGATTTGCAGCGTTTCAAACGTCAAGGGAATTTGCGGGATCAAGAAGACCGGCAGCGTATCGGGCAACTGGCCCATGTCGGCCACGGTGCGCACGTCCCAGCCAAACGCTAATGTCAGAGCGGTCAGCACGACAATGGTCACCAGCGGTGAGGGCACCGCCTTGGTGAGCAGGGGGAACAGGTAGATGATGGCCAAACCCGCCGCCACCAGCACATAGGTCAGCCAGGTGACGTGGCGCGGGTCTAGCTCTGGCAGCTGTGCCAAGAAGATCAAGATTGCCAGCGCATTGACAAAACCCGTCATGACTGACTTGGAGACGAACCGCATGATGCTGCCGAGTTTCAAGAAGCCCGCAGCAATCTGAAACAGGCCCGCCAAGACCGTTGCGGCCAGCAGGTATTGCAAGCCGTGATCGCGAACCAATGTGACCATCAGCACCGCGGTAGCGGCCGTGGCGGCTGAGATCATGGCGGGGCGGCCACCGGTAATCGCGCAGATGACCGCGATGGAAAAGCTGGCATAGAGGCCGACCTTGGGGTCAACGCCTGCGATGATCGAAAAGGCGATGGCTTCAGGGATCAGGGCCAGGGCTACGACCAGACCGGACAGCAGGTCGCCGCGCACGTTGCCGAACCATTGCCGGCGGTAGGTTTCAAGAGAAATCATGGGTGTCCATCGTTTGCGCCTCGCTGAGCTTGGCTTGGGTGTGCAGCCAGCCGGGCGCTTGGTCGAAGCCGCGCGTTCGGGCTTGCGATCCAGACCCTTAGCTGGCGGCCACGCTTGGTGACCTATTGCTGGCCAGGTGTGGCTCGTGAGGCGATTATTTTTGGGTTTACGGTTGCCATGCAAACCCGCAGGGCCAAAGCAGAGGGCGCTAGGTCAGCGCGGCTTGGCGTCTGCAAGGTGCTAGCAAAACAGGGAAGAAGGGACTGGCTTCTTAGCCGCTCGTCTGGGGTGAGGTCAAGCCGTGCATGCCGATTGACTTTGATGTCCATATCGGTTGCAGTGTGGCCGGGGTGGGCTGGCACTGCTTGGCGGTGCGAGGATCCAACGATTTGCAACAGGAGCGCGGTGTGAGCGATCAGACAAACAAGCAGGCCTATAACCCCGAAACCGACGGCGCCAAGATGGGCTTTGCCGACGCCATGTCCTATGGCGATTATCTGCACCTCCAGACAGTCCTTGACCAACAGCACCCGCTCAGCAAGGCCCACGATGAACTGCTGTTCATCATCCAGCATCAAACCTCTGAGCTGTGGATGAAGCTTGTGCTGCATGAGATGTCGGCGGCCCGCCAGGCGCTGAAGGCTGGGCAGGTGACGCCCATGTTCAAGATGCTGGCGCGTGTCAGTCGCATCTTTGAGCAGCTCAATGGTCAGTGGGAGGTGCTGCGCACCATGACGCCCGCCGACTACAGCCATTTTCGCGAGTCTCTGGGGCCATCGTCGGGCTTTCAGTCCTGGCAATACCGCATGATCGAATACGTGCTGGGCAACCGCAACCCCAACATGCTGCGCCCGCACGAGCACATGCCAGCGATCCGCGATCAGCTCGCCCACGAGCTAACACAGCCGAGCTTTTATGACGAGGTGGTGGTCTATTTGTTCCAAACGCTCGACGGAAATTTGGACCGCATGCCAGCCCCGCAGTTGGACAAGCCGCACGAAGCGCAACCCGAAATTCAGGCTCGTTGGAAGCAGGTCTATCAAGATGTTGAGACCCACTGGACGCTCTATGAACTGGGCGAAAAGCTGGTGGACCTGGAGGACTATTTCCGTCGCTGGCGCTTTAACCACGCAACCACGGTTGAACGCGTCATCGGCTTTAAGTGCGGTACGGGGGGCACCTCGGGCGTGCAATACCTGCGCCGTATGCTCGGTGTCGAGCTATTCCCAGAACTTTGGCACGTCAGAGGTGAACTGTGAGCCTACCCCGCAAAGACTTATTTGAACTGCCTGAAGGGCTGATCTATTTGGATGGCAACTCCCTGGGGCCGCTCCCCAAGGGCGCGGCTGCGCGCGCCATGCGCACCATCGAACAGGAGTGGGGCGGCGAGCTGATCCGCGCCTGGAACACCGCAGGCTGGATGGACATGCCCAAGCGCATCGGCGATCGCATCGCGGGGCTGATCGGTGCGCCTCACGGCTCGGTGGCGACCGGGGACACGCTGTCGATCAAGGTCTATCAAGCGCTGGCGGCGGCTCTGAAAATGCGCCCAGAGCGCCGCGTGATCTTGTCGGACAAAGGCAACTTCCCCAGCGATCTGTATATGGCGCAAGGCCTGATCGACACCATCGACAAGGGCTATGAGCTGCGAACGCCTGAGCCCGAGGCGGTGGCCGATGCTATCACTGAGGAGGTGGCGGTGGTCATGCTGACCCAGGTCGATTACCGCAGCGGGCGCATGCACGACATGCAGGCCATAACCCAAAAGGCTCATGCGGTAGGGGCGGTGATGATCTGGGACTTAGCCCACTCTGCGGGGGCCGTGCCGGTCGATATCGCTGGCTGCGAAGCCGAGTTTGCGGTCGGTTGCAGCTACAAGTACTTGAATGGCGGGCCCGGTGCACCAGCCTTTATCTATGCCCGGCCCGACTTGGTTGAAAGTATTCAGCCCGCCTTGGCTGGCTGGTTGGGACATGCCAGCCCCTTTGCCATGGAACTGGGGTATCGCCCGGCCATGTCCACCGAGCGCCTGCGGGTGGGCACACCACCCATTGTTCAGCTCGCTTTGCTGGATGCGGCTATGGACGCTTGGGAGGGGGTGGACATGCAGGCTCTGCGCGCAGCCTCGCTGGCCCTGTCGGAGCGCTTCATCGCCGAAGTCGAGGCCCGCTGTCCGAGTTTGACGCTGGCCTCGCCGCGCGATCCGGGGCAGCGTGGCAGCCAGGTTTCCTTTGCCTTTGAGCAGGGCTATGCGGCCATGCAAGCGCTGATCGACCGCGGCGTCATCGGTGATTTCCGCGCGCCCGACATCATGCGTTTTGGCTTTACGCCGCTCTATTTGGATGAGGGCGACGTGGTGGCGGCCGCCGAGATTATCGAGCAGGTCATCAATCAGGGCCTGTGGCAAGATCCCAAATACCAAGTCAAGTCACGGGTGACTTGAGCGGTCATGCCCACAAAGGAAGCGGCCATGAAGGTTCACATCTTAGACGATTGGTTTGATACCTTGCGCAATCTGCCCTGCTTTGAACGCCTGGCAGGCCATGAAGTCAAGGTCTGGACCGATCATGTCGCCGACGAAGCGGCCTTAGCGGACCGGATTCAGGACGCCGAGGCGCTGGTGCTGTTCCGCGAGCGCAGCCCGGTGACACGCAGTTTGTTGCAGCGCTTGCGCAATCTAAAGCTCATCTCCCAACGCGGCGTCTATCCGCACGTGGGCGTGGCAGCCTGTAGCGATCAGGGCGTGTTGTTCTGCTCAAACACCCAGGTGGGGCTGCCCTCCTATGCCGCTGCTGAGCTGACCTTTGCGTTGATCTTGGCCGGGATGCGCCAGTTGCCCCAGCAAATGGCGTCGGCCAAAGCGGGGCAGTGGCAAATGGGCGTCGGTAAGACCCTCCGTGGTCGCCAGTTGGGGCTCTACGGCTATGGTCGCATTGGCAAAGTGGTAGCGGACTATGCACGCGCTTTCGGTATGCGCGTGGTCTGGTGGGGTTCAGATGAAGGGCGGGCGCGGGCCACAGCGGCGGGCGAAACAGTTGCTGCCAGCCGCGACGACTTCTTTGCCGCCAGCGATGTGGTCAGCCTGCACCTGCGCTTGACGCCAGCTAGTAAGGGTTTGATCACCGCACAAGACTTGGCCGCCATGCAGCCGGGCGCTCTGCTGGTCAATACCTCGCGCGCGGGCTTGATCGAAGCGGGGGCCTTGTTGGCTGCGCTTGATGCCGGGCGGCCCGGAACGGCTGCGACCGACGTGTTCGACAGCGAGCCGTTAACCGATCCAAACGACCCTTTGCTGGCGCATCCGCGCTTGATCGCGACGCCGCATATTGGTTTTGTGACCGAAGATGAATTCGACTTCCAGTTCAACGACATTTTCGAGCAAATCCAAGCCTATGCGGCGGGCGCACCCATCAACATGATCAACCCCGAAGTCTGGACCGGCTGAAGGGCTGGCGCGGCCAAAGCGCCTGCGCGCGTCAGTCAGGCGAGCCTGCGGCCAGCTTGGCTTTGGCGCGTTGCCAGGCGGCTTCCAGTTCGCGCAAATCTTTGTCAGCCAGATCGCCCGGCTCTTGTTCCATCAAGCGAAAACGGCGCTCAAACTTGGCGTTGGCGCGGCGTAAAGCTTCCTCGCTGGATACGCCCATGCGGCGCGCCCAATTGACCAGGGTAAACAGCAGGTCACCGAATTCGTCTTCTATGGCGTCGCTGTTCCCTGTCTGGCGGGCTTCGCGCAGCTCCAACAGCTCTTCTTGCACCTTGGCCTCGATGCCTTCCATTTCCGGCCAGTCGAACCCCACGCGCACAACCCGCTTTTGGATCTTCTCGGCGCGCAGCAGAGCGGGCAGGGCGCGGCCCACATCGGCTAAGATCGAAGCGTCTTGGCGTTGGCTGTTCTTGTGCTCAGCGGCCTTGATCGCTTCCCAGTTGGCTTTGATCTCGCCGGTTTCCTGAGCGTTGCCATCGCTGCCGCGCCGGCTTAAGGCCTGGCTTTGGCTGATATCTTGGGGATTGGGGCCAAAGACATGCGGGTGGCGGCGGATCATCTTTTCGCTGATGGACTGGGTGACAGCGGCCAGGTCGAATGCGCCCGCCTCGTCGGCCATTTGTGCGTGGTAGACCACCTGCAGCAACAAGTCACCCAGCTCGCCCTTCAGGTCTGCAAGGTCGTTGCGCTCAATGGCATCGGCAACTTCATAGGCCTCTTCGATGGTATAGGGTGCGATGCTGGCAAAGTCTTGCTCCAGATCCCAAGGACAGCCCCCGTTCGGGTCGCGCAAGCAGGCCATGACCTCACGCAAGAGCGCCAGGCCGTCAAGACCGTCGAGCCGGGCGCGCATGGCGTGGTGATATTGGTTGCTGGACATGGGTACCTCGTCAATCTGGACAGGGGCCGCGATGGCCTATGGGGGACAAAGAAAAAGCCGAGCAGGGGGCCGCTCGGCTTTTTTTGGTTTGCTCTAGCGGCCGAGGCTCCACCAGCCCTTACGCTTGGGCTTGGGAGGTCCGCTGGGCTCTGGCTCAACAGTCGCAGCGGTTGCACTCTCGTCAGGTACGGTGCTGGCCCCTGCTGCGTCTTGTTCGCTCGGTTCGGCTGCTGCGGCTACCTCGCCAGTGTCTGCAGCCTGATCGACCGGAGCGGCGCTTGCTTGAATGGCTTCGCTCGACACCTCAGCTGCAAGGTTCGCTGCTTCTGATGCACTTGCCTCTTGAGCCAGGGCCTGCTCCTGAACCGCCTGCTCCTGAACCGCCTGCTCCTGGCCTGTCAGCTCGCCTTGGCGCTCAGCGTTGGGCTGATCATTGCGGCGGTTTCTCCGCTTGTCGCGGCCCGTGCTGCGTTCTTCCGAGGGTCCGTCCGAATCGCGTCGGCGGCGGTCGCTTCGGGACCGACGTTCGCGCAGCTCTTGGTCCGTATCCAACAAGGTATCAAAGCTGTCGGCAAAGGCGGGGGCTTGATCCTCGCGCTTGCGACGCCCGCGCGGCTCTTGATTGCGTTGGCGGCGATCACGGGGTTCGCGATCGGTGTTGAGCAGTTCGTCGAAGCTGCGGGCAAAGAAAACGCGGCGCTCGTCACGGCGGCGGCCGTTGCGCTGACCACGACCCCGGCGTCCGTTACGTCCACCGCGTTCGTTGGCCTCGTCCTCGTCGTTGCGCTCGTCTGAGGAAGCGTCGAGGCTCTCGTTGCCGTCTAGCTCACCATCTTCGTCTGAGCGGCGGCGCTTGCGCCCCCCGCGACGACCGCGACGGCGGCGCGCCTTGCTGTCCTCATCCTCATCATCGTTGGCGTCATCGTCCTCTTCGCGCGCTTCGGGGCGTCCCTTATTGGGGCGCTCATCCTTTGTGCGGCTGGGTCGGCTGCGGCGTTCGTCCTTGGCCTCTTGCTCGTCACTGCGGCGGCGCGCTCTGGGCGCGGGCTTGTCGGTGCTGCTGCCAGCGATGTCAAAGTCTTCGGCGTGGAACTCGCTGTTCAGGCGCACCTCGACTCGCAAGCCATAGCGTTCTTCCAACTCACCGAGCTGCCTGCGATAATTGTTGAGCAGGTCCATGCCCAGGCGCGTTGAACAGGTTAGTGCGATGGTCTCACCCTCATCCTGTTGGCGCATAGCCGACTCCAAGGAGCGTAGAATCGCACGCACCACCGCTGAGCTGCCGCGCACGTGGCCCAAGCCACCGCAATGGTCGCAGGTGCTGCGATAGATTTCGTGCAACGACGGACCCAAGCGCTGGCGGGACAGCTCCAGCAAGCCAAAGCTGGAGATTTGGCCGACCTGAATGCGCGCTCTGTCACCCGCCAAGGCGTCGCGCAAGCGCTTTTCGACCTGGCGGTTGTGCTTGCGCTCTTCCATGTCGATGAAGTCGATCACCACCAGGCCCGCCATTTGGCGCAGGCGCAGTTGGCGCGCGATTTCGTCGGCGGCCTCAAGGTTGGTTTTGAGCGCGGTGTCCTCGATCGAACGCTCGCGGGTGGCCTTGCCTGAGTTGATGTCAATTGCCACTAGGGCTTCGGTCTGGTTGATGACCAAATAGCCGCCGGATTTCAGCGAGACGCTGGGCTTATGCAGTTCCTCCAGCTTGGATTCCACACCATGAACCTGCATCACCGACTGGCGCGAATCATCGTGCAGGCGCACTTTGTCGAGCTGGTCGGGCATGAGGTTGCCCATCATTTTGCGCGCGATGTCATAGCCGCGTTTGCCCTCGACCACGATCTCAGAACAATCGGTGGTGTACATGTCGCGCACGGCCCGTTTGATGATGTTGCCCTCCTCATAGATCAGAGCAGGTGCGGTGGACTCCAAGGTGGTCTTGCGAATCTCGTCCCAGGTGCGCAGCAAGTAGTCATAATCACGCTGGATCTCGGGCTTGTCCTGCTTGCTGCCTGCGGTACGGACAATGACCGACAGGCTGGTGGGCAGGTTCAATTCTTCAAGAATTTGCTTGAGCTTGCGGCGGTCGCGTGGGTTGGAAATCTTGCGCGAGATGCCACCGCCTTTGGGGGTGTTGGGCATCAGCACGCAATATCGGCCCGGCAGGGAAAGGTAGGTGGTCAGGGCTGCACCTTTGTTGCCGCGCTCTTCCTTGTTGATTTGGATCAGCATAATTTGGCGGCGCTTGATCACTTCTTGGATCTTATAGCGGCGCGCCAAGAAGGCGTGGGACAAGCGGACTTCGTCTTGGGCGTCGTCCTTGTCGTCGTCGTCTTCGTCGTCAAGGTCGTCGGCGTCACCGTCACCGTCAACGTCGTCGCGATACGCGCGCGCCAGAGCTTCGTCTTCATCGTCGGCCTCGTCTGGGTCGGTGCTGACGTCTGGGGCATGAGTCTGGTTTGCAGCAGTCTGGTCTTCGGCAGTCTGGTCTTCGGCAGTCTGCTTGTCGGCGGGGGCGCTGTCGCCCATGGCGCCGGCATTGCGCGTCTTGGCCTCGTCTTCGCTCTGGTCGGCGGCATTGGCCTTGATCGCTTCGGCTTCCGGTTCGTCGGTTGCTTTGCGCTTGGCGTCAGACTTGCTGCGGCGCGGCGATTTTGCGCCAGGACGGCGGCGGGTGCGGCCGCGCGGCTCGATCATCTGTTCCAGCTCTTGGGCCAGATTGGGCTCGCCTTTGTCGTCTGTAGAATCCGAGTCTTCTGATTCGTTTGACGCTTGCTGATCTACATCTTGATCTTGGTCAGCGGTCTGCTCATGCGTCGCAGCTTCGATCTGCCCGTCTTGGACATCAGCGCTCAAACTGTCGCTGAGATCTTCGGGGCGAGTGGCCATCGCCATGCTACCCTTTGGCGAGTCTTCCGCATTATCTCCGCCATTTTCGGTCGCATCACTCGCGCGCGCCTCTGGCTCCGGTGTGGCCTCAAGATCGGCTGGAGAAACGGGCAGGGGGACATGGGGCTGTTCGCTGTCGTCTTGATAGACCGGAATGTCTAGGCGTTCGGTGCCTTGAGAGCCCTCGACTTGGCTTGCATCGCTCGACTTTGCATCTACTGAGCTGGCATCGTTATCGCGCGCTGCGGCTTCTTCGGCGATGCTGGGGCGGCGGCGGCGGCGGGTGTCAGAAGCGCGTGAGCTGCGCTTGTCCGATCGGCGGCGCTCCTTGCCAGAGTCCTTGGTTTCGGCGGGTTCGTCGTCGCTTTTGTCTTTGCTGCGCCGTTTGCTTTCGCGATGTTCGCGGGCCTCTTCCATCAGGCGTTCGCGGTCGGCGATGGGGATTTGGAAGTAGTCTGGATGGATCTCGCTGAAGGGCAAGAAGCCGTGGCGATTGCCGCCGTAGTCGACAAATGCGGCCTGTAGGGACGGTTCGACCCTGGTGACGCGCGCCAGATATATATTTGATTTTATTTGTCTTCTTTCGACATTGTCGAAATCAACGTCCAAAATCTTGCCGTTGTCGCCAGCCAAAACCACACGGGTTTCATCTGGCACAGAGGCATCGATGAGCATTTTTTTGCTCATTGTATTGTCCTTTCCTCGCAGCCTGGTGCGGGCGTCGGCGTCCAGAACCTGCTCTTCAGCGGAGTCCTTGCGCTCGAGACGCCCCATGGCGCGATGGTCTGTTATGGTCTTGCCTGAAGCGTCCCTTTGAAATGCGAGGGCGCCGGAACCAGGCAAGTAACCTGTCATTACCGTTTTGATCCGGTCACCGGGACCGCACCAAGTCTGCCCAAATGGGGCAGCGCTGTTCGAACATCACACGCCGACGTTCTGGACCGCACTTCTTTGGCTCGGTGGCGAAACTTCGCACCGCTCTGCCTTTGGATTGCTGCTGGGCCGCTTATTGGGGCGGGGGCAGCGACGCAAACGGCTGGAATGTCGCGGGAAGAACGCGGCAAAAAACGCCACGAACAGGGCCGAAGACGTTGGTTTAGCCCTCGACAGTTCTACTGTAATCATTTCTTCGCCAATTAACAATGGCCTAAATGCAAGCCAGACCCTCTTGCCACAGGTTTGACGCATTTTCCTCGCGTCCTTGCCTTAGCTGGTTTTTAAACCTTAGGCTGTTTTGCATGCCGTATTTGGCACTCTATAGTTTAAGCGATTTTCATGCTGTTAGCGAACCTGATTCAGCCATTTCTTCGTTGCTTCCGCCGGATTTTTAGGACCTGCCGCCCGCTCGGGTCGCCGGTTGAAGGTGGGATCAACCTTACGCCAGTGGTGCCATTGGTTGCGAGTTTTGCAGCCCTAGGTTTTGCCGCGCCCGCTTGGGCGCTAGATTGGCAGGTACAGCGGTTGCAGGTGGCAGCCTTGGCCAAGTCCGAAACCCAAGTCGAAATTGGTCTGGTCGCACCGTCCTTGGCCGGTAATCTTGCCGGCCAGCAAGCGCTCGAGCGGCGCGGGGTCAAAGCCCAGTACTTTGTTCTGCCGCCAGACGCCGGCCAACCGCATCGCCTGGTGGTCGATATTCCCAAGGCCGCCTGGCAGGTGCCCAGCGCCGCGCTGCGCAGTGAGGCTGGCATGATCCAGGGATTTCGCTTTGGCCAATATTCAGACAGCATCACGCGCTTTGTATTTGAGCTTTCGCGTCAAAGTCGGGTCAGCGACATGCAAGCGGTCTTGTGGCAGGGTCGGGTCGAGTTGCGATTCGCTTTGACGCCCAGCGACACGCGTCAGACCGCCAAGATGCACACCCTGGTGGCGCGCCCACCAGCGCCCGCCGTGGGGCAGGGTGGCACAGTGATCGAGGCAAGTGCGTCGCCCTTGGGTCAGTTATTGGTCAAGGCCAGCGCCTCCTTAGGAGGATTGGGCAATGCCGCGCCACTGTTGGCGCCCAAGCCACAGTCCAAGCCAACCACGATTGCGCGCCGCTCTTTGCCGATCCGCGCAGAGCGTCGTCCCGCGAGTCCTCAGGTTCAGCGAGCGCCAAGCCAACCCACAGGCATACTCTTGCCCAATGGCCAGCGGGTGCCTGCGCTCAAGCCGCGTTTGAACACCAAAGCAGGACTTCGCGGTTCGCACCAGCAGGCCAAACCGGTCATCGTCATAGACGCGGGTCACGGCGGCAAGGACCCCGGCACGCGTTCGCGGCGCGGGCTGTTGGAAAAGGATGTCACGCTGGTCTTTGCAAAGGCGCTCTATGCGCGCTTAAAGGCAAGCGGGCGCTATCGCGTTCATCTGTCGCGCGCCGATGATCGCGCTATCAGTCTGGCGGAGCGTCGCAGCTTTGGCGCAGCGGTGCAGGCGGATCTGTTTATCTCCATCCACGCGGACTTCCTAAAGCATGGCGAGGTGAGCGGAGCGACGATCTACACCCTGTCACAAGAAGCGTCAGACCCGGAGGCCCTAGCCTCCGCACGGCGCGAAAATGCACACGATGATCTCCACGCCTCCTTGTCGCAAGACCCGGAGGCGGCGCAAGAATTGCTGTCGATGGGATTCCAAAGTCAAAAGAACGAAGCGGACTTTGCCGCCAAATTGCTTGTGGATCATTTGCGCTCTCAATGGCCTTTGCACAAAAAACCCCTCAAATCTGCCGGATTCAAGGTGCTAAAGTCGCCAGACGTGCCCTCTTTGTTGATCGAAGTGGGCTATATGTCCAATCGGTATGATTTGGCGTTGATGGCCTCGCCGTTTGAGCATAGACGTTTCGCAGCCCTGATCGAAAAGGGGCTCAACGACTACTTCGCGCGCTAGCTGCTGCTTGGCTCCGGCTTTGCCGACCTGCGGCGGCTCAATGCGCCCGCGTCGGACAAAGAAAAGCAGGAGTCGTCCCTTTGTGGATTGCACGCATTATCTCGCTGTTTGTGACCTATGTGCTGCTTGGCGGCATGGTCGCAGGCGCTGGGCTGTTCTGGATCATAGAAACCTACGGCAACGAACTGCCGTCGCGTGAAGCGGTGGTCAATCACCAGCCCGCTACCATTACGCGTCTGCACGCTGCCGATGGTACGCTGATTGCTGAGTACGCCTCAAAGCACCGCCTTTTTATCCCGATTGAGGCCATTCCCAAGCGCGTGCAACAGGCCTTTATCTCCGCCGAGGACAAGTCTTTCTTTGAGCACCCTGGCATCAATCTGATGGCTGTGGCCAAATCGATCCCCAACAACCTGCACCGCACCTTGCAGGGACGCCGACTGGTCGGCTCCTCGACCATCACACAACAGGTTGCCAAGAACTTTGTTGTGGGCGATGCGCGCGCCATTTCGCGCAAGTTGCGTGAGCTGTTCACGGCTTTGGAGATCGAAAAGGAAATCTCCAAAAACGATATCTTAGAGATCTACTTGAATGAGATCTATTTCGGCCAGCGAGCATACGGGATAGCGGCGGCTGCGCTGTTAATCTTCAATAAATCGGTCGAAGAACTTGAGCTGCACGAGGCGGCCTACCTGGCGGCGGTGATCAAGGGCCCTGAGAACTATCACCCGATTGAGGACGCAGAGCGCGCCATCGAACGCCGCAATTGGGTCATCGGCCAAATGCTGGAAAACGGCTTTGTGTCAAAGGCCGAAGCTGAAGCAGCGCAAGCCATGCCAATCGGTGCAAAGTTAGGTGCCTATCGCAAAGTCATTGTCGATAGTGCGCCCTACTTTGCCGAAGAGGTCCGCAAAGAGCTGGTGCGCGACTACGGCATTTCTGAAGTCAACGAAGGCGGGCTGTCGGTTCGCACGACGGTCGATCTTGAGATGCAGGCCATCGCCGACGATGTGTTGCGCAGCGGCCTATTGGATTATGACAAGCGCCACGGATATCGCGGACCGCTCGCGCAGCTCGACATGAGCGTGAACGGATGGCAGCAGCGCATACCCCAAGCTTTGAGCGAAATAGAGCGCCCCAAAGGCTGCGATGGCTGGCACATGGCCGCTGTTCTGGATGTTGGCGCGCGCTCAGCCATCGTTGAGCTGGAAGACGGCAGCCAAGCGCGCATTCGCTTGGAGGATAGCCTGTGGGCCGCCGAGCCGCGCGACAAGGGGGCGGTCGGCGATGAACCCGACGCCATGGATCAAATCGTTCAGCCCGGTGACGTGGTGATGGTGGAGCTGGCCGAAAGCTTGGCCGGTGATCGCCGGCTGGCCCTGCTGCAGCAAAAGCCCGAGGTCAACGGCGCTCTAGTCGCTATGAGTCCGCACACCGGCCGAGTTGTCGCGATGTCCGGTGGCTGGTCTTTTGCGGATTCTGAGTGGAACCGCGCGGTGCAGGCCCGCCGTCAGCCCGGCTCAACCATCAAGCCCTTTGTCTTTTTGGCCGCCTTGGATCAAGGCTTCTCACCGCGCAGTCAGATCTTGGACAGCCCCGTGGTCTATGAGCAGCCAGACGGTACTATATGGCGGCCAGGCAACTATGATGGCAGATTCTTGGGGCAACAGCCCATGCGCGTTGGCCTGGAGAAGTCGCGCAACTTGATGACTGTTCGCCTTGCTTCGGCTGTCGGCATGGATACCGTAACAACCTATGCCAAGCGGTTTGGCATAGGCGACGGCTTTAAGCCCTACTTGTCGTCAGCCTTGGGCGCGACCGAGGCGACCTTGATCGATATGACCACCGCCTATGCCATGCTGGCCAACGGCGGGCGGCAAATCGTGCCGACCTTTGTTGACCGTATCCAGGATCGCAAGGGCAAGACCCTGTTCCGGCATGACCAGAGACCGTGCTCAAGCTGCAGTGGCGGTCAATGGCAAGACCAGGCCATGCCCGTGCTGTTGGACGACCGTGTACAGATGGCCGATCCAGTGTCCATATTCCAAATTCAGTCCATGCTGCGCGGCGTCGTTGAGCGCGGCACGGCGCGCAACACAGTGGGCAAAGTGGTGGATCGCCCGGTGGCGGGCAAAACAGGCACCACCAACAAGTACCAGGACGCTTGGTTCGTTGGCTTCACCCCGGACTTGGTTGTGGGGACCTACATTGGCTTTGATACACCACGCACCCTGGGGCGCGGCGAGGGGGGCGGATCTGCGGCTGCACCCATGTTCGCTGAGTTTGTCAACCGCGCGCTTGACGGCACGCCGCCGCAAGATTTTCGAATTCCACGCGGTATCGTCTTGACCGGTGTTGATCCCAGCACCGGCATGATTGCAGAAGGTACCGATGGCATCTTGGGCGATGTTCTGATGGAGGCCACCCGTAGCGACCGCGAGTTCGAGCAGACCTATACTGACGAGAGCGGTTATATTACGACAGAGCGAGACGGCTCGACAGCGGGCGCAAAGATCTTCTAAGGCCGCTTTATTTTGGGGGCCTCTACCGACGCCCAGGGATCGGACAAATGGGCCGACACGGCTAGTCGTTGGGTCCCAAATGCTTGTCGAGCATAGCGTCGAGATAGCCCCAAAAGAAGCTCTCGTTCAGGTATCCTTCCATGCGAGAGACCTCCGCGCCGTCTACGGCCAAAACGAAACTGGGCGTAAATGCAGTGCCCTTTACCTTGAGGTCGTCTGGTAAGGGCTGATGGATGTCCACATAGCGCAGCGTGGCACGTTGGGCCTCGTCGGACTTGTGAAAGTTGGTGCCCACTTCGTCGCGCCATTGTTCGCAGTAGGCGCAACCGATTTGCTCCATGACCAACAGCTCGATGCGTGGTTTCGCTTGATCTGCCAGGCCCAGACCGGGCGGGGCAAGGACGGGCAGGCTTAGGGCGCAAGCAATCACAGCAACCATCGTTGCTCGGCGATTGCGTGAGGCGGGCCTTGCAGTGGTGCGGGCCAGCCAGGTCGGTGCGGTGATGCTCAGCATGGGCGGTGATCTCAACAAGAAGCGGGGCAAACCAAAAGGCAGGGTCAATCAGCACGGCTGTCTCGCTTGGACGCGCGACCGCCATGCAGTTTGACCTACATAGCGATTCGCTTAACAGATTTCCATTCACATTTTTGAATGTATCGACAATTGGGCTTGATTTATCATTGTATTCCTATAATCGAATGTGATAACGTTTTCTTGAAAGTTAGCCCTCCTTTTCGCCGCAGGTCACACCTCTTGTGCATGGCGCTCGTTGAGATGGCTGCGGGGCTTCCGGGGGGAAGTCAGTAAGCGAAATGAGCGGGACGTGGTGGTGCGCCTGAATTGGGCGACGCTGACACGAGAACGGGCTGGCACGAATAACGAATGTAACAACGCATGCGGGAGGAGAACGCGTGAAAACTCTAATCACAGCGCTGGTGGTTGCGACGACCTTTGCGGTTTCAGCATCAGCTCAGGACATGGCCTATGTGGTCAATGATGATGACTACACCATTGAAAAGTCGCTTACGGGAGTGCCGGGCGATGCAGGTGCAGGTCAGGCGGCCTTCGTGGGTCGCAAGAAGGGCAATTGCCTTGCGTGTCATGCGGTTGAGCAGCTCAAGGACTCGCAGCTCTTTCACGGTGAAGTGGGCCCGGATTTGAGTGATGTTGGCAACTCCTACAGCGCCGAAGAACTGCGTCTGCGCATTGTAGATTATAAGGTCATCAATGACGATGTGATCATGCCGGCATTTTTCCGCTCAACTGGCCTGAGCAATGTTGGCAAGAAATTTAAAGATAAGACAATCCTTTCGGCGCAAGAGGTCGAGGACATCATCGCTTATCTGTTGACTCTCAAGTCGTAACATACGGAAAATATACGAAAAGGTCTAATTGACATGAACCAAATTACTCTTGTCTCTCGACGCTCCTTCGTTCTGGGAACCGGCGGTCTGGCGGCTCTGCTGGCTCTGCCGCAGGCGGCGTCCGCAAACGAATGGCAGGCCGCTCTTGAAGGGCTGGTTGGCACGTCATCGCCTGCTGAAGGTCGCGTGGATTTGGCGATGCCCGAAATCGCGGAAAACGGCAATGTGGTCCCCTTTGATGTGACCGTTGATAGCCCCATGACCGACGCGGACTACGTGAAGGCTGTTCACGTTGTAGCCACTGGTAACCCGACCCCAGGCGTGGCCTCCTATATGATGTCGCCCGGTATGGGCGAGGCGACCGTCTCCTCACGCATGCGACTGGGCAAGACCCAAGAAGTCATCGCGGTTGCGGAGATGAGCGACGGCTCGGTCTATGGCGTAACTACCACCGTTAAGGTGACCATCGGCGGATGCGGTGGCTAAGGCCGCAGCTCGGGCTGCCTGCAGCGGCCCCTGTCGATCAGGTTAGATACGAATACAAGGAAATTCATCATGGCAGCTAAGCCACGCGTAAAAGCCCCCAAGTCCGCTGCGGCGGGCGAAATTGTGACCATCAAGACCTTGGTGCGTCACGCAATGGAAACCGGTCAGCGCAAGGATGCCGACGGCAACAAGATCCCACGCGATATCATCCACACCTTCGTTTGCACCGTGAACGGTAAGGAAGTGCTGCGCTCAAACTGGGAGTCCGCCGTTTCGGCCAACCCTTACCTGGCATTCCCGCTGAAGATCGACGAAACCTCAGAGGTGGTGTTCAGCTGGACCGATGATCAGGGTGAAACCGTTTCCACCAAGAAAACTATCACAGTGGCCTAAGCCATGGGAGGGGAGGGCGCGGTCCCTCTTCTTCGCACAACACGGGAGGGAGAAACCATGAAACTCTTTTTGGTTGGTCTGGCTGCATTAGGATTGAGCCTGGGTGCAGCACAGGCGCAAGACATAGATTGGACCAAGGTCACTTTGGAAGGCTTCGAAGTTCCTTTGGCCTACGAAAATGAAGACGGGGACCTTATTCGCTCGGGCTTTACGTTCCGGACCCCCGGAACCCAGGCGATGCAGGAAGACGACTTCGCAAACCCTGCGTTTTGGCGCGTCGATGAGGGCGAGATCGCTTGGTCTACGCCCGAAGGCAGCGAGGGCAAATCCTGCGCGGACTGTCACGGCGATGCAGCCGAGTCCATGGCCACTGTCGGCACGGAGTATCCCAAGGTAGACGCCGAGTCCGGCGAGTTGCTGGCCTTGGAGCACCGCATCAACAAGTGTCGTACGGAAAACATGGGTGCGGAGGCCTATAAGTGGGAATCGCAGGGCATGCTGACTATGACCGTATATGTGCGGCATCAGTCGCGCGGTAAGCCGGTCAATGTCGCCGTTGACGGCCCCGCCGCGCCCTTCTTTGAAGAAGGCAAGGCACTGTACAACAAGCGTGTGGGTCAGTTGGATATGGCGTGCAAGCATTGCCACGAAGACTACTATGGCAACTACATTCGCGCTGACTTCCTGAGCCAGGGTCAATCCAATGGCTTCCCGACCTATCGCCAGAAATGGGGCAAGGTTGGCTCGATCCATCGGCGGATACGTGGGTGTATGGGAAATATCCGAGGCGCCAAGTACCCCTATGGCTCGCACGAGAACACGGTACTTGAGCTCTACATCGCACATCGCGGCAAAGGCCTGCCGGTCGAGACGCCCGCTGTGCGCAACTAAGGTGCAAAGCCGAACCTAAACGGGCGGGGCACTTCATAGCCCCGCCTTTTTTCTCCCAATATTTGAACATTCGGAAAACGGAATATACCACGATGTTTGAACGCCGAGAGTTTATGCAGCTCGCCCTGGCAACCGCCGCTATGACCGGCCTGCCCAGCCTCAGCCGAGCTGCTGCTCACCAGTCCATTACCCAAGATGATATTTTGTCGTTCGAGGCCAAGGGCCAAGTGACGCTGATGAATCTGACGGACATTCACGCTCAAATCGTGCCGGTATATTTCCGTGAACCGTCGATCAATCTGGGGGTCGGCCAGGTCTTCGGTCTGCCGCCCCACTTGACCGGCGATTCCTTCCTGTCGCACTTCGGCATCAAGGCCAAAACCCCGCAGGCCTACATGCTGACCAGCGCTGATTTCGAAGCCATGGCGCGCAGCTATGGCCGGGTTGGCGGGCTCGATCGCATTGCAACTCTGGTTAAGGCCATTCGTGCCGAGCGCGGCTCTGAGCGCTGCTTGCTGCTGGATGGCGGCGACACCTGGCACGGCTCCTTCACTGCGTTGGAAACGCGCGGTCAGGACATGGTGGATTTGATGAACCTGTTGGGCGTCGATGCCATGACCGGGCACTGGGAATTTACGTTGGGCGACGAACGAGTTGAGGAACTGGTCGAGGCCTTCAACGGGACGTTTTTGGCTCAAAACGTGCGTGACAATGAGTGGGACGAGGAGGTGTTTGAGCACACCGCCTTTTACGAAAAGGGCGGCGTGAAGATCGCGGTGATCGGCCAGGCCTTCCCCTACACGCCGGTCGCCAACCCGCGCTATATGATCCCGGGCTGGTCCTTCGGCATTCGTGAGGACCTGGTACAAGAGCGCATTGATGCCGCGCGCGCCGAGGGTGCCGAGCTGGTGGTGCTGCTCTCGCACAACGGCTTTGACGTGGATCGCAAGCTGGCTGGTCGCTTGAGTGGACTGGACGTGCTGATGACCGGCCACACCCATGATGCCATTCCCCAGCCCGAGCAAATCGGCGATACCCTGATGATCGCTTCAGGGTCGAACGGCAAATTCCTATCGCGCCTTGATGTGAAGGTCGAAGGCGGGCGGATGGTCGATTATTCCTATAAGCTCATGCCAATCTTGAGCGATGTCATCGCGCCGGATCCGCAGATGGCCGCCGCCGTGGCTCAGGTGCGCGCACCCCACGCAGGCATGCTGGCGACGCCTTTGGCAACCACCCAGTCGCTGCTCTACCGCCGTGGCAACTTCAACGGCACTTTTGACGACTTGCTGTGTCAAGGCATGCTGGAGCAGCGCGATGCAGAGATCGCGCTGTCGCCAGGCTTCCGCTGGGGCACCAGTCTGTTGCCGGGTATGGAGATCACAAACGACGATCTGTTGAACCAGACTGCTATGACCTATCCTGCCGTCTATCGCTTGGAGTTTACCGGCCAGCAGCTCAAAGACATCTTCGAAGATGTGGCGGACAACCTGTTCAACCCAGACCCCTACTTCCAGCAGGGCGGCGACATGGTGCGAGTCGGCGGCATGGGCTATACCATTGATGTCAACAAGACCATCGGCAACCGGATTACTCACATGACCTTAAGCGACGGTTCAGCCGTTGATCCAAGCCGGTCCTATGTCGTTGCGGGCTGGGCATCGGTGAATGAGGGCACAGAAGGTCCGGCGATCTGGGACTTGATGCGCGATTATTTCGCCGATCACCGACAGGTGGAAATTCCGGTCAACGAGTCGGTCAGGGTCATCACCTAAGGCGCGATTTATGGGCAGCGCCTCTTAGGGAGGCTGAAGAAGGGCATTTCGATGGTATCGATGGAAGAGCTGCAGCTTGTCATCTTGGGAGGTGGGTTTTTTGCCGTTCTCCTCGCCTTTTTGGGCGGTATACTGACCTTCTTTACCCCCTGCGTGTTGCCGATTGTGCCGCCCTATCTTGCCTTTATGACGGGATATAGCGTCGGCAATCTTCAAGATCAGACAGCGGATGTTAAGAAAGGGCGGGTACTGGTCGCGGCCCTGGCCTTCGTCCTGGGCTTTTCGATCGTTTTTGTCACCTTGGGCC
Organism: Alphaproteobacteria bacterium; assembly: GCA_030428255.1. GTDB lineage: Bacteria > Pseudomonadota > Alphaproteobacteria > UBA7985 > JAUIBT01 > JAUIBT01. The sequence goes on from JAUIBT010000028.1 coordinate 30,677, forward strand.
TGGCCTTCACGTCTGTCAGTCAGATATTGCGCAGCTACTTAGGCTCCTTGCAGTCCTTTGCGGGGGTTATGATCTTCGTCATGGGGGTTATTATCTTAAAGCCGCCTTTGCTTGGCGAGCGGCAAAAGGCAGTTCTGCGATGGGCTGCGGCGCTGATTATGGTTGCGGCAGCCCTTGGATATGCGCCCGCGAATGCCATCTTGGGCCCTGTGCTGGTGGCCGTTGCCCTGCTGCTGGTTGGCTTTTTTTCTTGGCCCGCGCTCTATTCGGACATGCGCTTTGAAGCCAAGGGCCAAAACACCGGTTTGCTGAAAGCCTTTCTGATGGGCTTGGCCTTCGCCTTCGGCTGGACCGCTTGCACTGGGCCCCTATTGGCTGCCGTGCTGGCCGTCACCGCGGAAAGCGCGCAGAACGAGCTGCAAGGCGCGTTGACCATGCTGGGCTTTGCGGCTGGGCTTGGGGTTCCCTTTGTGCTGACCGCCGTGGCCGTGGGGCGGGCGCTGAAATTTTTCGCTCAGGTCCGCAAGTATCTTTCGGTGATCGAATTGATCGCGGCGGCCTTGTTGATGCTGACCGGTCTGGCGCTCTATGCGGGCTGGATCAGGGTTGTTGCGCTGTGGATGGAGCGCTTCATCCCCGCGCTTTGATGATGTTGAACCTTTGTCTTGCTTAGGAGGCAGGAAGTCTATGTTGAAATCTGGTCTTTTCGCTGTCGTGCTCACCGCCAGCGCTTTGATTGCAAGTTTGCCTGCTGGCGATGCGCAGGCCGAGCAAACCTTTACCGACAACGGCATGCACACGGAGCCTTGGTTCGCCCATGACTCCTTCCTGGAGCTGGCAGACGATCTGGAAGTCGCCAACGAAGAAGGCAAGCGTTTGATCGTGGTTTTTGAGCAAAAGGGCTGTATTTACTGCGAAAAAATGCACGAAGAGGTGTTGTCCCACCCCTATATTCGCGACTTCGTGAGAGACAATTTCCGGGTCGTGCAACTGGATATGTGGGGACCGCGCATCGTGACCGATTTTGACGGCGAGGAGCTGGAAGAAAAAGCCTTAGCGCGCAAATGGCGCGCCAACTATACGCCGGGCGTCTTCTTCTTTCCCACCGAAGTTCCGGAGGACAATACGCCCTCAGGCCGCGATCTTTGGGTGCATCGCATGGATGGTGCCTTTGGCAAGATCACCTTTACCGCGACCTTCGAGTGGGTGCTCAACAACCTGACCGAACAGCAAAACTTGCAGCGCTATTTGCTGGAGCGCACCCCAGAGATCCGCAAAGCCCTCAAGGCCGCTGAAAGCAATAGCTAGGCCCTTAGTTGGGGCTGTCAGTGCGCGCTCGACCGATCCCTGGACTGTTTTAGTTTGGAAGGACCCCTTATGACCTCAGTTTTTCGCTCATTCACTCACGGCTTGGCGACAGCGCTTGTTGCCGGAGCCCTTTGGTCTGGACCCCTTGGCAGCGACGGCGCACAAGCCCAAGACGCCACCGTCAGCTATGAAGCTCTGACGCCCGAACTGGCGCTGGAGCTGGCGCAAGCGACGCTGGACGCCTGCCGAGAGCGTGGCTTTCAAATCGCCGTTGCCGTTGTGGATCGCTCAGGCTTGCCGCAAGTCATTCTGCGCGACCGCTATGCGGGGATTCACACGGTGGACACAGCCACCCGCAAGGCTTGGACAGCAGCCAGCTTCAAGACCTCGACGCTGGACCTGAGCGAGGTGGCCAAAGAGGGCGGCGAGATGTGGGCGCTGCGCGTGGTGACAAACGCTCTGCCGCTGGGTGGTGGCATCTTTATTGAGAACGGCGAGGGGGCCTTGTTGGGTGCGGTCGGCGTCTCTGGCGCACCTGGCGGTGAGATGGATCACGAGTGCGCAGAGGTCGGCCTGTCCGTCATCGAAGATCAACTTTTGTTTTAATCGACGGCACTTGACCCGCTCTGGCTGCGCTGCCGCCCGGCTTCTTGCTTCCTGTGTTTTGCTGTGGTCCTAACGCTTGCGGCGCGTTAGGCTTGCCTGAAGGTTGGGCTGCATGCGGGCGGCCGTGGCCAGGGCTTGCATCAGAAGGAACCGGCTATGACAGAGCTAAACAAGAACTATATCGGCGGCGCTTGGGTCGAAGGCGAGGCGGTGAGCGAGAATCGCAGCCCGGCCAATCCCGACGATTTGGTGGGGCTCTATGCCAAAGCCGGACGCGACCAGCTTGACGCGGCGGTGGCGGCTGCTAAGGCGGCACAACCCGCGTGGGCCGCCGCCAGCCCGCAACAGCGCGCCGACGTGCTGGCGCGCGCAGGTGGCTTGATCCTGGAGCGCGCCCAAGACATCGGCCGCTTGTTGGCCCGCGAGGAGGGCAAGAGCTTGGCCGAAGCCGAGGGCGAGGCAGCGCGCGCCGGGCAAATCTTTCAGTTCTTCGCCGGTGAGTGTGTGCGGTTGGCTGGCCTGAAGGTGGCGTCCATCCGCCCTGGCGTGGAGGTCGAAGTCACCCGCGAGCCGCTGGGCGTCGTGGGATTGATTACCCCCTGGAATTTCCCGATTGCCATTCCGGCTTGGAAGGCAGCGCCAGCACTGGCTGCGGGCAACGCCGTGGTGCTGAAGCCCGCTGACCTGACACCCGCATGCGCCCACGTTCTGACCCAAATCCTGGTCGAAGCCGGGCTGCCCGAGGGTGTCTTTAACCTGGTGATGGGCGCGGGTTCGGTGGTCGGTCAGGCGCTGGTCGAGCACCGCGATGTGGCGGGCATATCCTTCACTGGCTCGGTGCCGGTCGGGCGCGGGATCGCGGCCGGTTGCGCTGCGGGCATGAAGAAAGTGCAGCTTGAAATGGGCGGCAAGAATCCGCTGGTGGTGCTGGACGACGCGGACCTGGAGATCGCGGTCAACTGCGCGCTCAACGGAGCCTTTTTCTCAACTGGGCAACGCTGTACGGCCTCCTCGCGACTGATCGTTCAGGCGGGCATTCACGACGCCTTTGTTGACAAGCTGGATGCGGCGCGCGCGGCCTTGCGGGTCGGCGATCCGCTGGATGAGGCCACGCAGATCGGCCCGGTCGTGTCGGAACAGCAACTTGCCGGCAATCTGGAATACGTCGCACTGGCGGCCCAAGACGGCTGCGAGGTGCGCGGTGGTGAGCGGCTCAACCGCCCCGGCACGTTCCAGACGCCTGCGCTGTTCTTGGGCGCAAGCAACGCCATGCGCAGCGCGCGCGAGGAAATTTTTGGTCCTTGCGCCAGCGTCATCAAGGTCGCCGATTTTGACCAGGCTCTGGCTGTGGCCAACGATACCGACTTCGGTCTGTCATCGGGCATCTGCACCGGCTCGCTCAAGCACGCCACTGCCTTTAAGCGCGGCTCGCAAGCGGGCATGGTCATGGTCAATCTGCCGACGGCAGGCGTTGACTACCACGTGCCATTCGGCGGGCGCAAGGGCTCCAGCCTGGGCAACCGCGAACAAGGCGCTATGGCCATGGAATTCTACACCGGCGTGAAGACCTCCTACCTGTTCGCTGGCTAATCGCGACCATTGCCGAAGGTCAAGAGGGCGGGGAGCTGTGACCGCAGGCGCTTGCCCGCTGCAACGGGGCCAAGCGCCTTCGATCCAACTTTGGCATTAGTAAAGAAAAACTTGTCAGTCGTTTGATTTTCTTGTTTCCCTGAACGGCGCAGAGTCCGCATCATGGCCTGGTTCGGCGTGTCCGGGCTGGTTGGCCTGTACCCAGATCAAAGATGCAGGGGCGGGCAAACTTAAGCCGCAAAGCAGGCTGCGACCAGGTGCGGCGCCGGTCAACGTCATAGCGGGAAGCAAGAGAATCATGATGGCAACACCCAATCAACGCAACGGTGGTCAGCTTTTGGTCGCGAGCCTCATGGCTCTGGGGGCACGCAAGGCATTTGGCGTGCCGGGCGAATCCTATCTGGCGGTGTTGGATGCGCTCTATGACACCCAAGGTCAGCTTGACTTTGTGTTGTGCCGCAACGAAGGCGGGGCGGGCTTCATGGCCGCCGCCTACGGTAAGCTGACCGGCAGCCCTGGCATTTGCATGGTGACCCGCGGGCCTGGGGTGACCAATGCCTCGATTGGCATTCATACGGCCATGCAAGACTCGGCGCCTATGATCGTGTTCGTTGGCCAAGTTGGCACCGACATGAAGGGGCGCGAGGCCTTCCAGGAGATCGATTATCGGGCCATGTTTGGCACGGTTGCCAAGTGGACGGTTGAGATCGACCGCGTTGAGCGCATTCCCGAAATCCTGGCGCGCGCCTGGAAGACTGCCACCACCGGTCGACCAGGCCCGGTGGTCATTGCCCTGCCCGAAGATATGCTGACCAGCCTGACCGACGTTGAGCCCCTGAGCCGCCTGCAACCCATCGCCGAGCCCGCGCCCAGCGCCGCCACTATGGCTGAAGTGGCCCGCATTTTGAGCGCGGCCAAGCGGCCTGTGATCCTCTATGGCGGCTGCAATTGGCAGCCCCAGGCCAGCGCGGCGCTGCAAGCCTTTGCCGAAGGATCGAGCATCCCGGTGGTGTCGGTGTTCCGCTATATCGACCAGTTCGACAACCACGCGCCGGTCTTCTGCGGCGAGGCTGGGGTGGGCATGGCGCCTGGGGTCAAGCGCCTGCTGGGCGAGGCCGACGTGATCTTGGCCATCAACAACCGCTTCGGCGAGAACTCAACCGACGGCTACAGCTTGCTGAGCGTGCCGCAGCCCAAGCAACGCCTGATCCACGTCCATGCCTCAGACGCGGAAATCGGCAAGATTTATCAGCCCGAGCTCGGCATCCAAGCGGGGCCCAATGCCTTCGCCGAGGCCCTGGCTACGCTTGGCCCAGTGAGCGGCGATTGGGCTGACTGGTGCGCGCAAGGTCGCGCAGCCTATGAGGCGGGATTTGACCTGCCGCCACAGCCTTCGCCGGTGGATATGGGCCAGGTCATGGCGCAGTTGGCCAAGGGTCTGCCCGAGGATGTCATCCTCACCAACGGCGCGGGCAACTTTACCATTTGGCCCAACAAGGTCTTCAAATTTGGCCCCAAGGCGCGCTTGCTAGCCCCGCAAGCCGGAGCCATGGGCTATGGCCTGCCCGCGGCCATCGCAGCCAAGGTGGCCGAGCCCAACAAGACCGTGGTTTGCTTTGCCGGAGATGGGGATTTCCAGATGAATTGCCAGGAGTTGGCCAGCGCTCTGCAAGCCGGGGCGCAACCGATCATCTTGGTATTGAACAATGGCACCTATGGCACCATCCGCGCCCACCAGGAGCGCAACTATCCCGCTCGTGTGTCGGGCACCGACATGGTGAGCCCCGACTTCTCGGCGCTGGCTCGCGCCTATGGCTTCCACGCGGAGCGAGTCGAGACCACGGCAGATTTCGCCCCTGCCTTTGAGCGCGCCTTGGCCTCGAAAACAGGCGCGCTCTTGGACCTGGCCATTGCGGCCGACGCCATTACCCCGCGCCTGACCCTCAGCCAGATGCGCGCAGCAGCTTTGAAAGCACAGGAGCAGGCATGACCAGCACCCAGATAACCAGCACTCAGATGACCAGCACTCAGATGACCGGCCAGTCTATCCGCCTTGGTGCGGACATCGGCGGCACCTTCACCGACGTGGCTCTCGACTGCCGGGGGCAGCTCTTCTCGACCAAGGTACTGACCACATACAGCGCGCCCGAGCAGGCCATTTTGGATGGCATCGCAGTGGTGATCGAGCAGGCTGGCATTGCCGCCAGCGAGATCGAGCTGGTGATCCACGGCACCACGCTGGCCACCAACGCGCTGATCGAACGCCGTGGCGCACGCACGGCGCTGGTGACGACCCAAGGCTTTCGCGATGTCATCGAAATGCGCACCGAAAGCCGCTTTGAGCAGTACGATCTGAACCTCAAACTGCCCTTGCCCTTGATCCCGCGCGAGGATCGTTTTGTCGTGGCAGGTCGGATCGGCGCGCAGGGCCAAGAGCTGCAAGCGCTGGATGAAGCAGCGTTGGAGGAGCTGGCGGACACCCTCAAGGCTGAGGGCTTCGGCGCGGTGGCGATCGGCTTCATCCATTCTTACCTGAACCCCGCGCACGAGCAGCGCGCGCGGGACATCCTGGCCGCCAAGCTGGACGTTCCGATTTCCATCTCATCGGAAGTCTCGCCGCAGATGCGCGAGTTTGAGCGCTTCAACACGGTCTGCGCCAATGCCTATGTGCGCCCGCAGATGGAAACCTACCTCTACCGCTTGCAACAGCGATTGAAGGACATGGGCGCGGGTTGTCCCTTGTTCATGATCCACTCCGGCGGCGGGCTAATTTCGGTTGAAACCGCAGCGGCCTTTCCGGTGCGGCTGGTGGAATCGGGCCCGGCGGGCGGCGCAATCTTTGCCGCTGACATCGCTCAGCGCTTTGGCATTCAGCGTGTGGTCTCCTATGATATGGGCGGAACCACTGCCAAAATCTGCCTGATCGAAGACTTCCAACCGCAAACCGCACGCACCTTTGAGGTCGCACGCTCCTATCGCTTCTGCAAGGGCTCGGGCATGCCCATCTCGATCCCGGTGATCGAGATGATTGAGATCGGCGCGGGCGGGGGCTCCCTGGCTTGGGTTGACGCCATGGGCCGCATTCAAACCGGCCCTGAGTCGGCGGGCTCTGAACCGGGACCGGCTTGCTATGGCCGCGATGGCAAGCGCCCGGCGATTACCGACGCTGACCTGGCGCTGGGCAAGCTGGACCCCGACAACTTTGCGGGCGGTAAGATCAAACTATCTAAGACCGCAGCAGAGGGCGCCATCGCGCGTGAGGTCGGCGACAAGCTCGGCCTGAACGCTGAGGCCGCCGCCTTCGGTATCGTGGAAGTGGTGGACGAGAATATGGCCAATGCCGCGCGCGTCCATGCGGTCGAAAACGGCAAGAATATCAGCGACAATCTGATGGTGGCCTTTGGCGGCGCGGCCCCGTTGCACGCCGCGCGCTTGTGCGAAAAGCTGGGCATTGAGGCCTGCTTGATCCCGCAAGGCGCAGGCGTAGGGTCGGCGATTGGCTTCCTGAAAGCACCCTTTGGCTATGAGGCGCTCAGCTCTCAGATCACCGCCCTGTCGCGCTTTGACGCCGCCAGCATCAACACCTTGTTGGATGAGCTGAAGCACACGGCTGAGAGCTTTGTGCTTCAGGGTGCCAGCGGTGCCATCGAGCGCGAAGTTGTGGCTTATATGCGCTATGCCGGGCAGGGCTGGGAGATCCCGGTGCCGTTGCCGGATCGCGCCTTTACAGCCGATGATGCGGCCATGATCAAGGACAGCTTCCGCCAGCGCTATGCTCAGTTCTTTGGCCGCCCAGTCGAGGGGCCAGAGATCGAGTTCGTCACCTGGTCGGTCAAAGCCCAAGACCAGCGGCCAGCGCCCGAGGCAGTGACACTGGACTGGCGTGGCCAGGGCGGGCAGGTTGGCGCTCTGGGCAACCTGCGTGCGGTCTTCGACGCCGCCAAGGGCGCACCGCAGGACAGCCAAATCGTCGAACGCAACCAGTTGAGCGCCGGGCAACGCCTGTCGGGGCCAGCGGTCATCGTCGAGGACGAAACCTCAACCATCGTCACAACCCCGTTCGATGCCATCATGCAAGCTGACGGCAGCATCTTGTTGCTGCGCAAAGGAGCCTGAACCATGAGCCACGCCGCTAGCCACCCATCAAACCTGAGCCAAGTTGAAGAAATCCGCATGCAGGTCATGTGGAACCGGCTGATCTCGGTGGTCGAGGAGCAGGCCATGACCCTGCTGCGCACCGCCTTTTCTACCTCGGTGCGCGAGGCGGGCGATCTGTCCGCCGGGGTCTATGACCCGCAAGGGCGCATGTTGGCCCAAGCGGTGACCGGAACGCCGGGTCACGTTAACACCATGGCTGAGGCCGTGCGGAACTTCATTGCAGAAATCCCCCGCGAAGACATGTTCCCTGGCGATACCTATGTCACCAATGACCCTTGGCTGGGAACGGGCCATTTGCACGACATCACCATGGTCACGCCCTCGTTCAAGGGCAACGAGCTGGTGGGCTTCTTTGCCTGCACGGCGCACGTGGTGGACGTGGGCGGGCGCGGCTTTGGCGCGGACGGCAAGTCGGTCTATGAGGAGGGCATCCAGCTTCCGATCATGAAGTTTGCCGAACGCGGCCAGGTCAACCCCACCCTGCTCAAGCTGTTGCGGGCCAATATCCGCGAGCCCAACCAGGTGATTGGTGATTTCTATTCGCTGGCTGCCTGCAACGACGTGGGCCATCGCCGCTTAATCGATATGCTGGACGAGATCGGCTTGCCCGACCTGGAAGCGCTAGGCGACTTCATTTTGACCCGCACCCATGCGGCCATGATGGAGCGGATTGCAGCGCTGCCCAAAGGGTCTTGGTCGAACGAAATGCTGACCGATGGTTATGACGATCCCATCTTGTTGGCCGCCAAAGTGACCATCGAAGATACGCGCGTCTTGGTGGACTTCGACGGCTGTGCGCCTGTCAGTCGTTGGGGTATCAATTGCCCGCTGATCTACACCAAGGCTTATGCTTGCTACGCGATCAAGTGCGTGGTGGCTCCTGACATACCCAACAACTCAGCCTCTTTGGCGGCGATTGACATTGCCTCACCGGTCAATATCGTCAATGCGCAGCGCCCGTCGCCGGTCTCGCTGCGTCATGTCATTGGCCACATGGTGCCCGACGTGGTGTTGGGGGCCCTGGCCCAAGCGCTGCCGGGGCAGATCCAGGCCGAGGGCGCAGGCGCGCTTTGGAACATTCACATCTCTGCGCGGCCAGCGGCAGGCCAAGAGGGCAGGCGGGCCGAGGTGCTGATGTTCAACTCAGGCGGCGGCGGTGCGCGGCCCAGTGTGGACGGCCTGTCGGCGACGGCCTTTCCGTCGGGCGTCCACACCATGCCCATCGAGGCCACCGAGCACACCGGACCCATTGTCATTTGGCGCAAGGAGTTGCGGCCCGGATCGGGTGGCGACGGCCAGTATCGCGGCGGCCTGGGGCAGGTGATCGAAATCGCGCCCATGGAAGGCCATGAGTTCGAGTTCTCGGCCATGTTTGATCGGGTCAATACGCCTCCACGCGGGCGCGACGGCGGCCAAGACGGGGCGGCGGGAAGCGTGATGCTGGACGATGGCACCCGGTTGCGACCCAAAGGCTGGCAGTTCGTGCCCGCAGGGCGGCGGCTGATCCTCAAGGCTCCGGGCGGCGGCGGCTTTGGCGACCCGGCTGCGCGCGACGCAGAAGCCCAGGCAGGCGATCAACGCGGCGGCTACCTGGACGAAGACGCTTAGGGCACGAACAAGCATGGGCAAGCCGCCACAGACGTTTCGATTGCCGCCGCTGAATGCGCTGCGGGTCTTCTGGGCGGTGATGCGCATGGGCAGTTTTCGCGCCGCGTCTGAGGAGCTGTTGGTCTCTCCGCAAGCCGTCAGCCAGCAGATCAAGCAGCTTGAGGATATCTGTATGCGTTGCCTGGGTCCCACAGGGATTTCATCTTGACTGCTGGAAGTTCCAAGGCAGCAATTCGTCAAGCCTGCTAGCGGGGTGGCCCGCGGCGATTGCCTCAAGGGTTGCCTTTAGGTAGGCG
>JAUIBT010000029.1 GCA_030428255.1 Alphaproteobacteria bacterium
TGTTCTGCCGGTTCAAGGACTGGCGCCGCGTAGCGACCCGGTTCGACCGCAACATCAAGACCTTCATGGCCACTATCGCCATCGCAGCCTTCGTCACATGGTGGCTCTAATGAGTCCGGACCCTAGTGAAATAGTGGCTGACAAATAGTCGTTTTGTCAACCAGCTTGTCATGAAATCGACAAAAATGGTAGCCCGGTCGGTGTGGTTTCACCTCTGTATAGCAGACACCTACCCGAAGATCAAAGCGAGGCTATCTCATTGTTTTTTGTCTTTTTTAGAGCTGCCTGCACGCTTTTTTTGGCGGATCTGCTGCGGCTGTCCAAAGTAATCCGATGAAACCGAACAGTCGGCAAAGGTATATCCCAATACTATGAAGGGATACGAGCATGGCGAAGCGTCGGAAGTTGGAGACCACATTATGGCCAGGGTTCCGGTGGAAGCGCGGCGCGGCTACAAGACGATGCAAGCGATTGCCGCAGAGCATCAGGGGCACCCGAACCAGGTCAGTACATGCAAACGCCAAGCGGTCGAGGGGGCTGGTCAATGGGTTTGCCCGTTGCGGCAAACACCATGGCCCGAGCGAGGTTGATGTGACAGGGCTGCGCGCGAAGATCGCAGGGCTGACGGTCGAGAACGATTTTTTGTCCGACGCGCTGAAGCGATGAGCGCTGAGAAGAGGCGCGCGCCCAGCCACCCGCCGGCGTTCGCAACCCGCGCAACGTCGTCTGTCGTCAACACGGTACCCGCTCCGATAAGCGCCGCGCCGCGCCGCCAAACGCTTTTGCCCTGGCTTCTATGCTGTCAAAAGGGTCTGGCGAGTTCAAAGGCACTTCGATCTTGCAAATGCCACAATCGAGCAAGTCGGCAGCCCGATGGAGCTGTACCAGGATCCAAGCAACAAGTTCGTTGCGGGATTTATCGGCTCGCCGTCCATGAATTTTTGGCAGGGGTTGTTGAAAGTGTCGCGGTGCGGGTACCCGATTAGGGAGACCAAAGGCTCGAAACTTCAATTGCTTTGCCTGCCGATGGTAGCGAAATCGTCATTGGGCTGCGCCCGCAGCACCTGACCGTGACCCAGGCCCCATCCCCTCTGAAGGTTGAAATTCGCGCGAGCGCCTTGGCGGTGGGGCCTATGACTACCTATCGACCCCGACCAGCGAGCGCATCGTGGTGGAAACCAAAAGCAACGATCCTATTGCATCTGGCACCCCTGTGACCCTTGGCTTCGACCAAAGCGATGCACTCTACTTCGATGCAAAGACCGAACAGCGCCTTAGGTAGCGCCCGTATCGCGTTTTTGATCGCCGCGCCTCAGACGGCGCGAGCAAAGCCCGAGCAATCGCCCTCGATTGTGCCAAAGATCCGCATGGTGCATTTGCGATAATATCAAACAGATAGAGCGCCTAGGCTGAATGAAATCCAGTAAAACGCGCTCTTGGTCAATCCGGTCTGACCGCCTGAGAGCGGGCCATTTAATTCGGCTGCCGCAGTCGCTCAACCATCGCCGCAAACCCTCGCGCGGCAGCATGTTGGAGCGGCGTAACGCCGCCGCGATCCGCCAAGCTTCGATCAGCTCCGGCGGACAGGAGGGCATCGAGCACGGCTTGGTGATCCGAACCGCCATCGCCCAGCACCACGGCTTCGATGACAGCCGTCCAGTGCAGGTTGTTGACGTGATCGAGCGGCGCACCAGCGGCGATCAGGCGCTTCACCACCTCGACATGGCCCAGATGCGCGGCGGCAATCAGTGCGGTACCATCGTAGGGACTGGTCACCAGGCCGGGATCATTGCCGAGTTCGATGGCCAGCGACATCAGCTCCGGATCGTCGGCCACGGCGGCGATGGTCACGACATCGTATGCTTGATGCTCCAGCGCGTTCATGTCGGCACCGGCCCCAGCCAGCGCCCGCAGGGCTTCGTCCGCAGAGGCGAAGGCAGCCACATGCACTGGTGTCCGGCCCTTCGGGTCACGCGCATTGACGTCAGCGCCTTCGGCAACCAGCCTTTCGATCCCCGCGACATCGCCCTGGTGCGCGGCTAGAAACAGCCCCTCATAGGCCGCGACCTCGCGGCTAGATGGAGCCGTCTGTGCCGAGGCCGCTGCTGCGAGTCCGGCCAGAATTACGATCATGAAAAATCGGATCATTCGGGTGTATCTCCTCTCAAATTCGGGTTGTCCAGGTCCGCACGCTGCCGCACGGACCTGAAGGTGCTCACTCGGCACCGATCGCGTCGAGGCCGACCCGGGCGCAATCCGCGTCGATTGCACCCGACGGGGCGCCACCGACGCCAATACCGCCAACGAGCGCGCCACCTATGCGGATCGGCAGACCTCCGGCTTGGATCACCAGCCGCCCGTCCATATCGCGCAGGCCATTGTTCTGTGGATTGCCGGCAATGAACGCAGCAAGCCCTGCGGTGTCGCGTCCAAGACCGGCAGAGGCGAAGGCCTTACCCGTTGCGCTGGACGCCGTATGAGGGCCAGAATTGTCGGCTTTCAGCAGCACCTTGGTATTTCCGTCGCGCGCGACAATCGCAACGCTGACCTTGTGCCCTTCGGCGGCGCAGGCCGCAAGGGCGGCGGTTGCGGCTTCGCTCGCCATGACGAGCGGCAGATAGGGGCTGGTCGGCAGGTCCTGTGCCATCGCGGCCAGGGGAGCAGCAAGTGCAGCGAGAAGAGCGGTGGTTCTGAGCATGTCGGGTTCTCCTTTGATGTTGACCCGGTGACACCTACGCCATCGTGGGCCTATGCCCCATTCGTAGGCGGGCCCGACACCTCCGTAGAACTACAGAGCGCCCTCCGCTTCGATCCAGAGGCGTGTCAACTCCGCCGGGGACGTGGTTCCCAGTTTGGCGCCGATCGCCGCGCGATGGCTTTCAACGGTCCGGGGCGAAACGTCAAGCGCCCCGGCTATCTCACGGGTCGCAAAGCCGCGCGCTACGAGCGAGAGAATCTCGCGTTCGCGCGGGGTCAGCCCGGATATGAGAGTCAGCGTTTCGCGGCGTTCGGCTTCCAGTGAGGCCAACCGGTCAAGAGCCGCTTGGCCCTTCTGGATCGCGTCGATCAGGTCTTGCTCGTCCACTGGCTTCGACAGGAAATCAATGGCACCGTTGCGGAAGGCCTTCCGGCAGGCCTCGATGTCGCCGTGTCCTGAGATCACGACGGTTGGCCAGGCTAGGCCAGATGCCACCAACCGCTCCTGTAGCTTCAATCCAGAAATGGCTGGCATCCGGATATCGAGGATCAAGCAGCCCGGGTCCAGTTTCGGCAGGGTCAAAAGGAAATCCTCAGGTCCGGGGAACGCGCGCACGTCGATCCCTACAGTCGAGAGGAGCAGCGAGAGCGCATCGCGAACCGCCTCATCGTCGTCGACGAGATAGACTGGTGCAGTCATGAGGCGGCCTCCCGGGCGGCGTGGGCCAGCGGCAGGCTGACCCTGAACCGTGCGCCCTCGCGGGCCTCGACAAGCGTCAGATCGCCGCCAGCCCGCTCGACAAGGCGTTGGCTGAGCGCGAGGCCAAGGCCAGTTCCTTTCTCTCGGGTCGTCACGAATGGGGTGAACAGCCGGTCTCGCACGTCGGGCTGGACGCCTGGACCGGTATCGCTGACATCGATCACCACCTGGTCTGTAAGCTGTGCTGCGTCGACAGCGACCTTGCGCGCGCCCACGGTCTCGGCAACCGCATCCAGGGCGTTCCGGATAAGGTTGAAGAGGACCTGTTCCAACTCAACCCGATCGCCCACCACCAGCAGCGGCGATGGTGGCACCACCACGGCCAGCCGGGCGTCAAGCTGCGAGGCCTGCCCTGCTAACAGGGTTTCGGCGACGCGAATGCACTCCCTGAGGTCAATCAGCTCCGTCTTGTGTTCCCCTGGTCTGGTCCACGTTCGCAGCCGCTCAAGGATGGCGGAAGCGCGCCGCGTCTGCCCGATCAGGTCCTCCAGGATGCCCGCGACGCGCTCGCCGTCGCCCCGCGCGGCCAAGCGCCTGGCTGCCTGCGCCTGGGCCAGGATCGCCGTCAATGGCTGGGTCAATTCATGGGCCATGCCACTTGCCATCTCACCGAGCGCGTTCACCCGGGAGGCATGGCTGAGACGGGTCTCTAGACCACTGAGCTCGGCGCGCCGCTCGGCCGCGCGGACCCGTGCCCACTGGCGTGTCGTGGCGTGCAGGACAAGGGTCACCAGCGTGACCCCTGCGATCATCAGGGCGATCATTCCGGCGGGCAGCAGGTCCGCTGCCGTCAATGTCGTACCGGTCTCAAGGCGCAACGGTTGCGTGTTGCTCGCCAGCGCGCGCGCGTATTGTGGACTGCCGAGATCTGCTCCGCCGCCGAGTATCGCCGTCCCGTCCGGTAAAGTTAGCCCGCGAGCGGTCCCGCGCCGGGCCCAGAATGCGGAATCGCCGTCGAGGAGCGCGGCCGCATCAATCACCAGCGCCAGACCGTAGCGCGCAACCTCAGTATTCGGACTTCTTTTGAAGATCATGTAGGCTGGCGGCTCTGAGGGATATCGCAGAAGGACCGGCGAAGCGCTGGATTCCTGCGCAGCTTCGCGGATGAGGCCATGGGCCTCGGTATCGAACGTACCGATGTCGAGCGCATCGACGTCCCCTTGAAGCGACACAAGCGAGATGCCGATGATCCGCGGATAGAACCGCATGATCGCGCCGGACACCTCGCGAAACAGGTCGCGGCGCTGCTCCCCGCCTGCAACAGCAATCGCCGACAAGGCGGTCAGGTGGGCATCATGTTGATCAGCGCGCTGCGAAGCCACAGCATGAAGCCGCTCGCTTTCTACCGTGATCTCGGAAAGCTGGGCGCGGTGCTCCCAAAGCGCGACGACGGCAACAGCTGTGCAACAGGCCAAGAGCCAGCTTGCCACCCAAGCCCGGGACAATGGTGCGCGACCTTGAATGGAGATGTTTTTGGTCTTCACTTATCCGTCCAACAAGTCGATGCGATAATCGAGTGACACTGGGAATGATAGCATAAGGCTCTGACTGTTTGTTGGAATCCGTAGAGCTACAGAGACAACGCGCGCGAACACGCGGCTTGAGTGATTTGCGCTCGCCTACCCCGCGCATACTCCCGCATCTCGGCATAGTTGACCAGCGTCTCCTCGATCGCTGATTGCCTCAGCAGCATGGCCGGCTCCTCTTCCAGCCCTGCCCGCATTTCCTGGCTACACTCGACAAGCAGTTGGCAGAGCCCTAGGCCGCTAGCGTCAAAATCGCCCCTGGTGCAACAGCACAGGCCGGGGCCTTCGTAGCGACTCTAGGAGCCGTGTTTGGGTGCAGCGGCGGGCATATGTCGGCCCATCAGACAAGGAGCGTGTGTCGAGCGATGCTAGCCTTGGAAGGCTGGGCCGAGACGGCACAAAAAAACAGGCTGATCGCCCGCATCTTTACTTCGGTCGCCCGCGCCTAAAACTTATTCGTAGTTTTTCAATCGGTTAAGCGCTCGCGATGGGCGCTTGGTAGCCCCGGCCGGGGTGTTTTGACAACAAGATATCAAAGACTTATTTCAAAGTGCGGGCGAAAAAGGCCCTTTGATTTCTTTAGGTTTTTTTGGGGGCCGCCCGCACCTTGGGGCGGCGGTTTTGGCTATGTTTGTTTGACCTTGTAGAAGATGCGCAGCTCGGCAATCGCCCCACGTCGCCCGCACCCATTGCATCGCGAGCGCTCCGCCACATCCTTCAGCCTTGCCTCCGGCCCCAGGGCCTCGATCATGGCCAATACAGGCACCTCGGCTTGCCGCCCGCATTCGCATTGCAGGTAGATGTGATGCCCATCGATCATGGAAAGGAATGTGCCGTATTTCTGGGCCATCGGCCGATTGTAGCGATAGGCGATCCAAATCCCCAAACGCAAAAAAGCGCCCCCTCGGCCGAAGCCAAGGGGGCGGACCAATCAGGGCAGAGCTGGCCAGTGCTTGTCGTCGGCGTAGTCGTCAGGCAATGGCTCTTGGGCCAGGAGCACCGCCTGTGCAGCCAGGATTGCTCCCGAATCAGTTGCTAGCTGTTGTGCTTTGGCCAAAACGAGTTGTGCCGTATCCACAACTGACAACCCACGGGCAAAACCAATGGCTGATAGCAATGGCGCGAGAGCGTTGGCGTCAGCTATAACGGACTTCGCCTCAATGAGTTGAAGCGGCCAAGTCTCGCGCTCCTGTGGCATGTAGTCGATGCTTAAGGCCGATATCCTCCGTGCAGCTTCAAAGCGGATCGCTTGCTCAGAAACGAGGCTTGGATCTTCTTCCTGCGCTATTGCCGGCTCGGCTTCTATTTGCCAGTTTGCCCCGTCCCATCTAGCAAAATAGCCTTTATCAAAGGTCGGTGGCTCGGCCTCAACGCAGCCAGCTGGAATGAGAAAAACTCCAGGCTCTAATGGGCTCTCATCAGCCTTTGTCTGACCGATAAATCGACCATCGGGTGCAGTTTGATAAACAATTTTCACAACTTCTACTCAGTATTTAATACAGGCCATAAGGGCGATATTTCGGGGTCGTGTTTCACCAATTGCCGATGCGGTCAAAGTCGCGCGATAGCCGCCTGTTGAGCCGCCATAATTCGGATGCACGCCCCCCTTTGGGGCAAAAACATTCATGTTAAGATTGCCATAAGCATAAGGTTTTCTGATTTCCATAAAATCCTCCAGGCCTTTAGAGCCGGTCCGTTGATCCTGAAATGTCCCAAGACCTCTTCCAGTATCCACTCCCCTAGCAGCGGCCCACCCTCGAATAAATTCACCACGGAGATCGGGAATGTTGAACGTAGTTGAGCCGTCTCCTGCGCCAAAAGTCGTGCCGATAGCAGCAAAAAGATCACTATATGTTGTTCGAGATAAAGTGGTTCCGTTTGCGTGTAGCCAGCCCGCCGGAGCGGTATTGCGGGCGACATAAATGACGGCCCCTGCGGGAGTGCTATCAGGCGCGAGTGACGCTATCGCCTGTGACAGCCGAAGAGGCGAAAACGACCTGATCGTCGATAGTGTCCCCGCCTCAGCTTCCGTTTGAGTTGCCTCTGGCATGTGCTCCTGGACAACGCTGCCGACGTCAGTGTCGCGCAGGATGGAAACAAGGGTTTCGCCGCCACTATCGGTCTTCTTGAAGTAGACCTTACCGTCGTGGGTATTGATCGCAAATTCGCCCGCAGCAATGTCTGCCAGAGCAGGCACGCTCCCTGCAACTGCGGATCGTTTGTGTTTGATTGGCACCTGCATGTGGTTGCTCTTTCCAAGGATGACGCAAATAAAGAGGGCCGCCACCCAGATAGGTGACGGCCCAGCGCATCGGCCACGTCCGCCCAAGAATGCGTGGCGATGGCCCCTTGCGGGGTCTTGGGCCGGGCTAGCCTTTCAGCAAGGCCCCGCCAGAACGACGGGCGGCCAAAACCCAGGAGATCAGGCCGCCGCCGCCGAGCCAGGCCGATGCGAACTCAAGGATCGCAACACCCAGGTTCAGGGCTTGCTCGAAGTCGGTCCCGTCGGCGGCATCGCGCAACGGGGTCAGGTAGGCCAGCACGGCCAGGATAGCGCCCGCGGCGGTTTTCTTGCCCTTCAGAAAGCGGGCGATGGGCGTGATGCCGATGGCCAGGAGGATATCAACAAAGTTGAGATCGTCGTGGGAAGGCTCGGCCTGGTGGGAGCCACGGGTGCCGGGAAATTGTGTAGGCATGAGATTGTTCCTTTAGTTGGGAGGATCGGGGAGAGTATCGGCGCACCAGTCGCGTTTGGGGCCTTGCCCGGTGTAGGGGGCTGCCAGACCCTCTGCCTGGATGAGATCGCCCCAGTCCTTGCCGCCTGCGGTCAGCACGCGGGCGTTAAAGCGGCCCCCGAATTTGTCGGGTTTAACGCCGACCAAAAGCACCGGATCGCCCACCGGGAAGGCTTCGGCCATGATGGCCTTGGCCTGCTCGGCGCGCTGTTTTTCTAGGGCGCACTTGCCGCGCCGCTCGGGCGTATCGATGCCCAGCACGCGGATCGAGACCCCGGCCGCCACCATCTGCGGCCAGATATGGGCGTCCACGACAACCGTGTCGCCGTCGATCACCCGCACAATCGTAGCCGGGATCGGCCATCGGTTGAGCGGGTCACTTGCGCTCGCCTTCGAGGCGATAAGGCTCAGAAGGATCGCCAAGGATAGGAACAGAACTCGGAGCATGAGGGGGCCTCCTTATGGCTAGCAGCCGTGCTGCGGGGTAGCGGGCGATGCTGACGGCATCGCCCTGGTTGCCGCCCAGCACCTCGATTTGGTTACCCAGGCGGCGAATAAAAAATGCTACATGGCCTTGCCAGGAAGAGCGCGAACCACGCCAGAACACGACGATATCGCCCTCTCTGGCATCGTCAGGTTCGACCTCTACGCCCCAGTCCAGGTAGGATCGCGCGGCCAGGGATCGGGTCGATTGCAGCCCCACCAGCTCGATGCAGTGTCCGACGAAAGCGGCGCACCAGGCCACGTCGTCTGAACGCACCTCGGGGTGGCCAACGCTGGCGTACATCTCCAGGATCACGGGGTTATCGAGCGCAGCAGCGCCCTCTCGCTCGCCCAAGTAGGCCAGCGCCATTTCGTAAGGGGTCATGACGATTTTCCTTGATAGGGCCTGGACGGCGCACAGCCGCTCGCTGGCGGCCTTTTCTGGCGCATGGCTCAATGGGGGTAGAACTTACTTCTTGCCCCGCCAGGCCTCGAAGACGGCCTCTGTGCCGCGAGGGCCGAGGTAGGCCAGCGTTGCGACCACGCCGGTACTGACCGGCTGCTCCAGCATGAGATAGCTCGAAACCGCCTCGCCGATGATGGCCATGCCAAAGGCGACCGGGATCTCCCAAATCAGCTCTTTGCCGAAAAAGCGTCGTCTGCCCATTTTCACTTCTCCTGAGTGCCACATGAGGCGACCTATTCCGGCGCTAAGTAGGGTGGTTGCCATCCCGCCCCAGAGATTATTGATCGCCTCGATCAGACCGTTTCCGCTGTCCATCAATAAACTCCTAGCGTGCGTCCGTTCCGGCACCCTGCTGGGGGTGCTTCAATTCAAGAGAGGTGGTAAAGCCGCCGCTGCGGCTGTAGCTGTGGTTGACCGTCTCGATGCTGTAGGCCCCATCGACGCCCGGCCGGGTGCCCTGCACGATGCAGAGCCCGTCTGGTATGGCGCTGGTGTTGCCCTCGATGGTGACGCTGCCGCCGCCAGCATCGCGTTCACTGGTCGCAGCATCGCTCTTGGCGCGCCGCTTAGCTGCAGGTTCATCGGCCTCTAGATGGCGGGCCTCCCATTCAGCGTCCGCATCGAGCGGCGTGTCCTGACTGGCCTCTAGCGTGTCGGCCTTGGCCATGTCGTAATAGCGCGCCTTGGTCTTTTTGAACTGCGGGCGACCGAGCTGGGGTGAAATCGACCAAGAGTGCAAATTGGAGCCCCAGGCAGCGATGACGGTCGCCGGATAGGAGCCGTTGCGCTTGCTCAATGTGGCGCGCTTGCCGCTAACCCGAAAGTTGCCGCCAGTCTCGCGGGCAATCCGCTCGCCTGCGGCCACAAAGGACTCGTCGCGCATCTCGAAGTATTCGGGCCGGATCTTCGCCAGGTCGGCGTCAATATCGATCTCGGTAACACCGGCATGCTCGCCTGCGTCCTTCAAAATATCCTCGACCGGGGTATCGTCCCAATGGCGCTGCTGCTGCTCTTTGGGCTTGGCCGTGGTATCGAAGCCCTTGGCCGAGATATCCAGGATGCGCCCGGAGCCACGGCTCCCCGAGGATTTCACCTCATCGACTGTGCCGGTAAAGACCACCCGCATGCCTTCGCCTTTCCAGCCCAGGGCCACGACTACCGGCGCGCCCTTTTTGGGCAGTATGATCTGGCCGTTGGTGTCGTCGATCTTGAGATTGGCCGTATCGCTGTGGGTGCCCGCCTTATCCGAGACGGAGAGGCTGATCAGCACCGGCATCAGTGCGGTGGTGATATTGGTGCCCGCGACCGTGACCTGAAAAAGGGCTTGCTTGGACATGCGGGCGGGGTCCTTACCAAAGGCGAATAGGCTCCAAGACCGTCTCGTCTCGGGGGATGGGAATGGGCATCACAAATCGGGTGCCCACCGGCGGATATTGGCCATGCTCAGCCAGGCCGGGGTTGAGGTCATAGATGGCCTCAACCAGGCCAGGCATGGGGCGTTTGAAACGCCGCCAGACGATGAGCGAGACCGTCAGATCGTCGCCCTCGATGGTGACGGTTTCAGTTACCGATTCCATAAGAAGATATCCGCGAGGAGAGAGAAGTAATGCCCGGCCGACGGCTTGGAGGCCGCCTTGACCGAGATATCGACCTCGATGACCTTGCCGACGCCCTGGGCGCCCAGATAGGAGGAGCGCTCCGAGACATTGGTGACCACCACCCAGCCCATGAGCACTCCGTCACCGCGCATCATGTATTGGGCTCTACCCGACGACCGCGCCTGGTAGAGCTTCTTAAGGTGGCCCATGCCGCCGAACTTCTCAGGAAAGAGCTTGGCCTGGATGGTCCAGGCTTCCGGCCCTTCGCCGACGAATTCCAGTGGGGGCCGGGTGCCCAGCACGGCCTTTTCGGCATAAGTGGCCTCATGGGTGTGGCCGTAGCCGTCGGTGTTGAAGGGAAGCACCTCAAACTCGACCGGTCCAATCGACATGAGCATTTAGGCAAACCTCATTCCTGCATCGGCCTGGACGCCCCGAAAGGCCTCCCCGATCTGTTCGCGGATATGGCGCGCGACCTCGGCCCCGATCAGGGCCGGGTCGCCGTTGGCCCCGTTGACGGTCAAGTTGGAGTTGACGGTCACCTCGACCGGTCGCGCCCCGCCAAAGGAGCCCGCCGGGTTGACGTAGCCGCTGCGATTGGCGGTGATGAGCTCCGGGCCTTTTTCGCCGACAAGGTAGCTCTGGCCACGCGAGATGGGACCGCCCTGGGCGCGGGCTGGCGTTGTTTCACCCTCCCCGCCGCTCGACGGTGCTGGGCCGACGAGCCCTCCCACCAGCGGGATGCTTGAGAAAGCATTGCGGGCCATGTTGCCCAGATTGGTGAGCTGCTGGCCCATCCAAGCCTTCAGCTCGGCAAAGACCTCTTTGATGCCCTCCCAGAGGGCCATGATCATATCGCGCCCGGCCTGCTTCCAGGCATCGAAATCAAACCACTCGCCGACATTGGAGAATGCCTCGGCAACCCAGGCTTTCACCCCATCGATGGAGCTTGAAATCCCCTCTGCCAGGAAGGCCCCGAAGCGCGCGCCTGCTTGGCGGACATTCTCTCCTCCGGCTTCAATGGCCTCGCCTATGTCAGCCCCGAAGTCGAGGACCGATTGCGTGATCTCTTTCCAGCGCTGCTTGGTGGCGGCCTTCTCCTCGTCCGTCAGCTTGTTTTGGCTACCGAACCAGTTGCCGATGCTATCGACCGCCCCGCCGATGGCTTGCGACGCCGCATTCCAGGCATTAGCTATGTTTTCGCCCTGCTGGGCAAACCAATCTAACAGAGGCCGCATCCCTTCGAGCACGGGCGCGAGATCCTCGCCGATGGCCTCGGCCACCCCGGAAAAGGCTGAGGTGATCGTGTCCCAGTTTTTCCAGATTGCATAACCAGCAGCAGCGATAGCCCCTGCAATGGCAGCAAAGGTCGCCCACAACGGCGCCGATATCGTTGCCATGGCTGCTGCTGCCGCAGTAAGCCCGGCGCTCAAGGGGGCAATGCCAGGCACGGCCAGGGCGATGCCTTTGAGGGCGAACTTCATGCGGCTCAGCTTGCCGATCTGCTTTCCTTCCATGGCTGCAAGCGCCACCTGAAGGCCCACCATGTTAGTGGCGGCCTTTTTGATCCCGCCTGCCGATCTGCCGATTCCGTTAAAACCTAGGGACAACAGGGAGAGAGCACCGCCCTGCCCGATCAGGCCGACAAAACGCAATCCGGCAAGGGCGGCCTTGAAGCCGACCAGACCGGCAACCGCAAGCGAAATATTGCTAATGAGCTCGGGGTGCGCCTGGGTGAACTCGGTAAGCGGGCCGATGGCCTTGGTCAGGCGTTCGGCCAGATCGGTCAGGCTCGGCAGCAGGGCCTCGCCGATGGCCATTGAAAGGCCGTCGGCGGCCGAACGCAGGGCGCGCATCTTACCGTTGAAGCCTTCCATCTTGACGTTGGCGACTTTCTGGGCCGCGCCGCCAGAATTCTCCATGTCGTGGGTGAGGTCTTTCAGGGCCTCCGAGCCCTGGCTGATCAGCGCCATCATGGCCGGGCCTGCGCGCTGGCCAAACAGCTCCATCATCAGGCCGGTATCTTCGGCATGCGGCTCGAGCTGTTTGATGATGTTAGCCATGGGCAGCAGGCGGCCGTTGGCGTCCGTAAATTGGAGGCCGGCCTTTTTCATGGCCTTCTGCATTTCTTTGGTGGGGCCAAGCATGCGGGTGATGGCACCGCGCAGACCGGTGCCCGCCATGGAGCCCTGAATGCCCGCATTACCCATCAGGGCCAGGGCAGCCGAGGCTTCCTCAAAGGAAAGGCCCGCCGATGAGGCCACCGGGCCAGCGTATTTCAGAGCGACGCCCAAATCCTGCAGGTTGGTGTTGGCGCTGGTAAAGGCCGTCACCATCACGTCGTTGGCGTGGGCCAGCTCCTCGGTGGTCATGCTGTAGCCGGTCAGCACATTGGAGGCCACGTCGGCAGCGCTTGCCAGGTCCATGCTGGCCGCCGATGCGAGCTGCAAGGTGGCGGGCATAGCGCCCAGGATCTCGTTGCTGTCAAAGCCCGCCATCGCCAGGAATTGCTGCGCCTGAGCGGCCTGGTTTGATGTGAATTCTGTGGTGCGACCCAGCAATTTTGCCTGGTCGCTCAGCTTTGCCATGTCGCCCGCCGATGCCCCAGAGAGGACCCCGACCATTTTCATGGACTCTTGAAAGTTACCCGCAGAGCGAACCGCACCGCCGAATGTGCGGTTGAGGGCATAGATGCCCGCCATGGCATCGAATAGACCCATGCGCGCGCTAGCCAGCGCCGCGCTATTGCGCGCCATGGCCGCATTGATCTTATCGCCGATGCGCAGCGGGGTGGCATTCACTTCGCGCATCTTGCGCGTGATGCCGCTTAGGGACTGCGAGACCTGCTTAGCAGGGCCGGTCACCCGGTCCTGCAAGCGAACTTCGAGCTGCGAGGTCAGCTTGGTCATGGGGCTAGTTTCCTTTTACTCCGGCGACCCGTTTGGCCTCGTTATGCCAAGCAACAGCCTCGTCCCAGTCCATCTCCATCAGGTCGGTGATGGGGGTCGATAGCCAATGCGCAATGTCGGCTACGACGCTGCGCCAGAGGCGCGGGCCGTAGCCTTGGGGAAAAAATCGCCAACAACGGTAGAGATATTGTCGAAGTCGCCTGCATCCAGCTCGTCGATGGCCTCGGCGGGCAAGCCGGTCAGGGTCGCAACAATGGCAATGCCTTGCTCCATGTCGGACTTGGCACCATCAGCGGCGGCGCTCACCTCCCGCAGGTCCTTGACCTTCGGGCGGCGGACCGTCACCTTCGTGAGCTCTGAGCCTCCAACGATGATGGGCTCTTCCAAGGTCACGGTGACTGTTTTCTGTTTAGACATGCTCGCTCCCCCTAGTAGCCGTTAGGAACGCGCAGGATATTGCGCTCATCGGCGTTTTGAGACATGCCATCCACCCGCCAATCGGTCGTGAAGAAATCCCAGAAATATTTCTCCTGGAGATTGAAATAGAGCTCATAGTGCATGATCTCGGTGATCGAGTACTCAAAGCCTTGCAGCTCGCCGCGCTGGAATGCCTCCGGGCTAGCCTTGCCCAGGCGGCCCTCCAAGATGGCCTTGACCTCCAGCAGCTCGCCGGAGCGCTTGTCGCGGATCGAACCGTAGGCGGTGAACTTTTTGCGGGCCGTAGCACCAAGGCCGAACTGGGTCAAAAGCTCCGGGTCCCAGCCAGCCAGTTTGAAGCCGGCCTCCAGTTTTTGGATGCCGACCGATAGCTCGATCTGAACACGCGAGCCGCCGGGATGGTGCTCTTGGGTGATCTCCTCCAGGCTCGGAAGCTGCATCTCGGTCAATGTGAGGTGCTTGGAGGCGGTAGGGTCGTGGTCGCCGCAAAATAGGTTTGCGGCTTCCATGATGAACATGGTGCTCATGAGCGAAACTCCTTAGAAAAACGGGTGGCCGGATTAGCCTTTGATGACGCCGACCTGAGCTAGCAGGTCGTCAAGCAGCGCGTCCAAGGCCGGGCGATAGCGTGAGGACTGGACGCCCAGGTAGCGCAGCACCGGTGCCTCCTCGGCCGCGAAATTGACCGTGAAGCGGCCCTGGCGCAGCTCCTCGGGGCTGTTCTGATCGCGGGTAAACTTGATCTCGTAGCCCAGCACGTCGCCGTCGGCTTTCAGGTTGCGCAGGCCCGTCTCCATGGTGTTGAGCACCGCCTGGATGGTCTGGCCGGTGATGTTGAAGCGGCCCAGATAGAACCGAAGCGTGCGCAACAGCATGAGGTGGATGTAATCGCGCCCGCGCGTGACGTTATAAAAACGCCAAAGGTCGTCCTCGCCCGCATTATCGGTGCCGACAAAGACGAAGCCGCCCTGGGCGATGGCCGTCTCGACCCCCAACTCGCCGCGCAGCAGCACGCCGATGTTGTTGGACAAGAGGCGTTGGCCCTCGGTCGCACCGTCGGTCAAAGAGAAGTTGATGGGGCGCGATGGGCCGAGGATGCCCTGCACGGGCTGGTTGGCCCATGAGTGGAAGGGGCGGCCTTGCTTCTCGTGGTCACGGCGCACGCCAACGCCAACGATGGCGGGCGACATGGGCTGGACCACGGTTAGGCCGCCGTCCAGGACCTTAACCGCTGGATCGACCGGAATGAGGCGAGAGTGGTTGAGGGTCTCGCGCCAGTTGATTGCGTCCTGCTCTGTGGTGCCAGGGCCATCGACCACCGCGTGGGCCAGAAGCTTGTCGCAGACCGCAGGCAAGGCCGCACAGACCGGGTTGGCCAGATCGGCCACAACGGCCGTGCCTGCACCGCCTGTGCCGCCACCGCCGGTCAGCGTGATAGTCGGAGGCGTCTCATATCCCGAGCCGGGATCGGTGACGGTAAAGCCGGTGATGGCATCGCCCGTGATGGTAGCGGTCGCGGTCGCGCCCGTGCCACCACCGCCGGTGATTGCAACCGTCGGCGCAGAGGTGTAGCCGCTGCCTGCATTGGCCACTGTGATTGAGGTGACGCCGCTATCGCGCTGGCTGGTATAGCCGGGTGCGCAAATCAAGCGCGGGATGACCGCCAAGGCGGGTCCAGCATCCAGGAAGGCGTTGACGCCGGTTGAAATGCCATCGCCCACGATGTTGGCAATGGTAGCATCTGCATCGACGCCCTCGGCCACGCGCACCACTACGATCTTAGCAGCGACCTGGAACTCGCCGAGCTGGTTATTGATCAGAACCACGGCGTCCTTCAAGGTGCCGTCAGCGCCCAGAGCGGTCAGCATGGTGGCGTCGTCTGAATACATGAACACAGGCGTGTTCAAAGGGAAGGTCGCGGCGTCAGCGGCATCGGCCGTGCCGATCAGGCCGACCACCGACATGTCGCTCCATACCGGAGGACGCGGCTCGCTATCGAGCCGGGTGATCGAAATGCCAAAGGTAGGGTCAGACATGTGTCTCTCCTGCAAATAAAAAACCGCGCTGGACATGGGGTCCGCGCGGCCGGGTCATCGGGTTGGGTTTGGGTTGGCTGGCCTAGAAAGACAGCTCTGGGGTTGTGATATCCAGGTCCGACTTGGTGTCGGACCTGAGTTGGATTTCAAGAACCTGCCCTGGGCCTGAAGAGGCCACTGGCTCGCCCTTAATCTTGATCGAGCGCAGGAAGCCGCCCTCGCCGTCATCGACGGTCTCGGTGACCTCTACGTCTCGCACCTGGGTGATTTCGACCTTCTGAGAGATCGGATTGATTTCTGAACGCATGGGCCTGTCCTATCAGTATGTGCCGCCGTCGATCTCGTTGAGATCGGCAGCGTTGGCTTTGGCATCGAGCGCGGTCTGCGTGGCGGCAGCGTCGGCTTTGGCATCAAGCGCGGTCTGCAAGTCGCTTACATCGCCAATGGCATGACCGTGTGAGCTGGCCGCCTTCCCGCCTAGCGTCTCGGCCAGGTTTGGAATGTCGCTGATGCCAAATGTGACAATGCCCGTAAGACCGTTGACCGACGACACGGGGCCGTTGGCGATGACCTCTAGGGCGTCCTGGGCCGCCTGGTCGGCCTGCGCGGCGGCAGACTGCGCGGTTGCTAGAGCGTTGGCCACGTCGCCTGCTGCCTGCAAAATCGTCACCGAGACACCGGCGCTGGCCGCGATGGTCCAGTCCGTGTGGGCCGCGCCATCGAGGGCACCGTTGATGGCCAGCACCGTGCCAGCCAGGCCGCCGTTGGTGCGATTGTAGGCATCGACCGAGAAGATTGCCCAGTCGTCCGAAGCCCCGCCCTCGCGGGTCAAGATGACATGCGGGGTCGGAGTGAACAACGCCCGCGCGGGGGTGTCGTCCACCGCGATGGTGGTCTCCAGCCCGACCGTTAAGGTCAGCTCTTGAGCCGATGTGGCAACCAGAAAGCCGTTCTCAGCCGCGGCTTGCGCGGTGGCCAGGGCAGGCCCTAGCACCTCATCGACCCGCGATAGGCCCAAGACGAACAGGTTATCGACCACGCCGTCGATGCGATCCACATCGACGCCAAGCTTGGCCAGTGATTCAACAATTAGGCGGTAGCGCCGATTGAAGAAGTCCCGGTCAATGAGCTGCCCGTCTCGGACCCGAAGGTCCTCAAAACGAAGCGCCATGACCTACCCCGCTTTCATGGCCACCGACTGCTCGAAGGCGTCGGGATGTTCGGCCTTAAGATCGTCGTGCAGCTTGGCTTTCAGCGTATAGCGTCGGCCTGGTTTAAAACTGACGCCTGCAAATGTGACCGGCTGTTTGATGGTCACCTGGTAGTGGGTGGGTGCTTTGGCCATGAGGGCCTCCTATCGGTTATGCCTCAGGGGCTTAAGATTGCGCGTATTCGACCAGCTCGCCGACCAAGAACAGGCTGGCGGCACTGACGGTGCCGCCGACGATCTTGACGCGGTAATCCGAGACCGACGTGACGTTGAAGGTCGATGTGCGCCGGGTGGTGCCGTCAGGCATCACCACGTCCTCGACCACATCGGCGCTCTCGATCGCGTCAAAGGCCGCGCCGGTCAACAGCGTGACGGTGCAGTCGTGGTCGGCCTCATCGAAGTGCTGAAGGTCGGCCTGAACCTTGACGCTAGCGGTAGGCGAAGCCAGGGAGCGCGGGTCAGAGACCCAGGTAAAGGCTGTCTTGGGGCGACTGACGATGACCTGGGAGTCGGTCGCGCCAAAGCCCGGCATCAAGTCCGTGGTGCCGGTCAGGGTCACGCGCGCCGGGAGCAAGGCTGGCAGACCAGAAAGATCAGGCCCGTTGGGGTAAGCATCAAAGGCCACCCAGGCGCCCGCCACCTGCACCTCAAAGTCGGTGCGGCAGGCTGGCGGTGTCGATCCTGGGGTCAGGATATCGACGTCCAAGACCCCGCCTGCTAGCTCGAAGGACTGCAATTCCACCGAGACACGGCTGCGCTCGAACTTGGCGAAGTAGAGCCGCATCTTCATGTCGTCGATCAGGTTGCCCGCATAAAAGGCCCCGTCGGTCGAGACAAAGAAGGTGCCCTGCACCACGCCATTGTCGGTGTTGCTCATAGCGACGTAGTGGTCACCCGTGGTCACCAGCACGACCGCATAGCGGCGGCCCGCCTTTAGGTAGGTCGGCACAATCGGCACCTGGGTCTCAACCAGGCTTGGAAGCCCCGCCCCGGTCGAAACAGCGCCGACCTCGATATCGGCTACCGCCAGCGTCGTCGCCGAGACGACGCGCTGTAGGTCGGGCATGCCGTAACCGGTCTCACAGATCAGCACGGTCACATCGCCCGCGCTGTCCTTGCGCGAGAAGTATAGGCCGACTTGGCTGAGCCAGCCGTCTTGCGAATTCAGGAATGTTTGCGCTACCTGCTGGCCGTTGATGGTCTGGGTGCTGACCACCGCCTCCCAATAGGGCTCCTGATAGGAGTCCATCCAGAAACGGGTCAAACGAATCCAGCGGTGGTTGATCTTGGTATTGGGTCGGTCAGCGGGCAGCACCTCCCAGGTCTCCCCGGCCCGGCGAAAGATGCCCGTGACAGAGTCGTACTGGCCCGAGCGCCACCAGGCGCCATTGGTGCAGACCCGCTTCGAGCTGCCATAGCGAATGCGGGTGCGGGTCCGCGTGAGCTGGCGGTAGGAGGTGGTCTCGTAGGTGTACTGCGCCAGGCGTGTTTCAGAGGCGTAGCCCGTCAGGTCCAATCGGATCGCGTGGTCGTATTTTGGCAGGATAAATCCGCCATTGGCCTCAACGTAGGCGTTGTTGGGATTGAGCAGGGCCAGGGCCGATGTCGCAGAACCAGCGTTGGGGAAGCGGATGCCCTCATCGACCTCGGCGTCAAAATCGGCATGGGCCGTGTCGCTGCCGTCCTCGGTCAAGAAGTGGTTCGTGCCGTAGTAGATGTAAGAACCTGGCTCGTTGACCTGATCGCGCAACTCATCGAGCTGGCTCGTCAGATCAATCACCTCACTGCGCAACGCAAACGCCTGCATGCGGTCGGCCATAGCCGACAGGTCGGTGCGCAGGGTATCAACCTGCCCTGAGATCTGGCCCCGCCAGCTCTCTAGCGCGGTGGTGCGGTTGGCCACATCGCGCAGGTTGGGCAGTTGGGTTGGTTTCCACTGCTCAATGGCCACGATGCCCGAGGTATCAAGCAAAACGTAAGCGATGACGGTCACGCCCGCATCGGTGGCCGGGTACGAGGGATCGGGCGATTCCACGCCGCTGACCGTCGAAATCTCCGCCCGGCGGTGCTTTTCCATTGCAACGGACTGCGGCTCGGTTGAACCGGTCTGGGCATCGATCAGGAAGTCGCGCGGCTGGATATCGGTCTCGACCTCCTGGCCATAGGCCACGATGGCAACGCGCTTCTTTGTGACCAAGGGCAGCAGATTGAACACATCGACGACTACGTCCTCGTTGCGCCCGTAAACAAGGCCGCCTGCATAGAGGCGACCCGCGGTCAAGGTGACCTCGGTCGCAGCCGTCTTGCTGGCGGCAAAGCCGCGATATCCTTTGCCGGGGTCGATGGCATCGCTCACCACATGATCGAGCGCGTCGCGCGCGAAATCTTGGGCGTTGTTAAGGTCTGCCGATTGCAGCTCTTGACGGTCGCGATAGATGACTTGGCTTTCCATGGGGCATGGTCCTTTGGGATTTAGATCTCGGTGAATTGGCCGACGACAAGACTGCCGACAGCAAACCGGTCGCCCGCTTTCGGGGCTCGGTAGGTCTTGGTGTTGATCAAAACCTTGTCGCGCAGGGCCATGGCCACCTTGACCCCGTGGCGGGCGTCGTTCAGAGGCTTGCGGGGCTGGGCAACAAAAAAGCCGGCAACAAAGTCACCGGCGGTTCGGGTCAGGCGTTTGCCTTTGATGCGAGCCTGCACCTCGGCGTGATAAGCTGGCATGCCAAGGCGCGTATAGCCCAAATGGGTCGAGCGCCTGCGCTCATCGAGCGCGCGCGCCGGATCATGGACGTGCCACCGCTCATAGAGATAGCGCCAGGCAATGCTCGGCGGCAGGCGGTGGCCCGTGATGAACTGCCCGGCCCCGCCCGGATAGAGCGCACCAGGTTGGCCCTGGTGGGGCTCGGCTACGTCCTGGGGGCGCACGTCGATCAACTCGCCTTTCGGATAGGCCGTGGTGTAGCGTTCGCGGCCCAGGCGGTAGGAATAGCTCTCCTGGCGAGGAATACGGACCAGACGCTGGCGTACCCCAAAGTCGTCAATCAGAAAGGCCGCGGCCTTGGGCGGCGCGTTCAGATGGATGGCGGCCGTTGGCTTAGGCGCCAGGACCACCTCGTCGTATGCCATGGCCTCAAAGCTGCCGACGCTCTCTGGGGTCACGGAATGGATCGTAAGGTCCGTCTCGCTCTCCCCATCGACCAGCTTGGCGGTTCGGATGTACTTGGTGCCCTCCAGGCTGACCGGATTGACCGGCCCAGCAAAGGAGCCGTCACTAGCGTCGGTCGGCCAGGCTTGGACCGATAGGAAACAGCCGTGTTTGCCGGTGATGCCACGAGCTACATAGGGGTAGACCCGAAGCTGAGCAAAGCGCGCCAGATAGGCTTGCCGCTCCTCCTCGCTAAAGCCTCGCATCATGTAGGTCTTGGCAGGCGGCACGATGAACTTCAGTGCCTTGGCGTCCATGACCTCAAGCGCGCGGGCGATAGCCGTCGCGGTGCCTTTGATCTGGTGCCAGGGCAGCGACCCTGCGGTAACAGAGCGCTTCTTTTCAATCGGCCAATCCTTGTCCCATAGATCGACCGACAGGCCCCAGGAGAGCCAGGCGAGATGCCCTTCCGGGATTTGGTAGGGGCGCACCAGCAGGGGCAGATCGACCGGTAGCGCGCTGGCGCGCGCGCCGGTCAGATCAGCCGCTTCTTCGAAGGGGCCGCGGTTCTGTGGGAGCAGGGTTTGGGTCATGGATTATTCGTCACGTAGCGCCTCGACCGACACATTGATCGCATCGATGGCGTAGACCTCGGTGGGCCCGAGGACGATATCGCTGGCCGGGCTCGCCAGGGCGACCGAATGAACGCCCTCTTGGTGGAGCTTGGCGAACAGCGCCGAGCGGCGCAGGTTCATGCCCAGCATGCGGTTGGCCTCTAGCCACTGCGTCACGGCCTGGATGGCGCGGGACTGGACCAGGGCGGCGTCCGGCCCAGGATAGAGCGTCAGGCTGGCCTTGATCTCGGTGCGGTGGATGCGGGGGCCAGCGACCTCGACCATATCGGTCAAAGGGCGCACATCGTCGGCGACCAGCGATAGGCGGACCGCCTCGCGCTCCTCAAAGCTGGGCTGAGGGTCGTTGCCAGCCCGTAGAATGGTCACCCGAACCCGGCCGGGCTTGGTCATGATGGCCGACACATCGCGCGCCCAGGTGGCAACGCTAAGCGCGTGGTAGACGTAGGCGCCCTGTGGCCCCGCAACCGAGAAAGCTTCAGGGGCAAGTTGGACGCGGCGGCGCAGGCGCTCGTCGTCTTCATCCACCAGGTCGCCGTTGGCATCCTCCACCTGCATGCGTTGGGTCGCGAACAGAGCCGCCAAATGGTCTAGGTTGCTGCCGTATGAGGAGGCCAGCAGCACCGCTCGCGCGCCATCATTGATGCGCGCGCGCAGCAGGGTCTCGCGGTAGGCAAAGGCCTCGATGAGCTTGCGAGCGGGCTCGCTCTCAAGATCAATGACCCCAACGATGGCCGGGAAGCGGGCCACCAGATCGTCGCGCATATCCTGGACGATGGTCTCAAAATCCAGCGTCTCGATGATGTCCGGCGGGATCAGGCCAGAAAGGTTGATGGCGGTAAATCGGCTCATGAGGCGGCCTCTTGGCGGCGCTGCTCGATCAGCACCCCGTCGGGGTTGGCATAGGCGTCGATGCGCCGGGCGCCCTCGACGGTAAAATCGCCGAAGACAGCGCGCGGGCGATATTCGCCCTCAAGGAAAAAATGGAGCTGGCCGTCTCTTGTCACCTCCAGCACGTCAATGCGGGTGATGCGATAGCGCGGCTCCCATTGTTCGATGGCCGATGTGACGGCCACAAACCAGGGCGTGACCTCATTGGGCGTGATATTGCGGCCCAGCAGGTTTGGGACAAATGAGCCGTACCATTCGCGCATGACGCGACTGCCAAAGCGGGTGGTGAATATGTCCTGTAGGGACTGGACGACGTGCGCCCAACCGGTCAGCACGCCTCCCGTTGAGGCATTGAGGCCGACCGATGGGCTGGTGTAGGTCGGTGGCAAGGGTCGGCCCTCCGGTTATTCGGTGTCAGCGCGCGCCGCAGCGATGGCCGCAACGATATCGGCCTTGCGCCAGTCGCTCTCCAAATCCAGGCCCATCTCGGCGGCCATGGTCTTGAGCTCGGCAACAGTCATGTCTTCCAGATCATCAACCGGCTCCTTGGCCGGTTCTGCGGCCGGTTCTGCGGCCGGGGCCTTTTTGGGCAGGTCATCGGGGCGTTGCACATCGAGCAGCACCAAGGAGCCAAGCCGCAGCTCGTGCTCGGCTTGCTTTTCGGTCAGGGTCAGCACTGAACCGACGCCGTGGTTTTGGAGGCCTGCAACAAAGCGGCCTGCTTTTTCGGTGATGCCGTAACGGGGCATAGGGTTTCTCCTTTTTAAGAACAGCCGGTCGGCACGCCAGACGTGCCGGGGCCGGGTAGGACTTCGATGTGCTTGTGGGTCGAGCCGATGTTGTGGCCGTCATGGCAGACATGGCCGCCGGTGATATCGATGCCGTCGCCGGTGATCTTGAATGTGACTCCGCCAACCTGGATTTGAACCAGGTCATCGCGCAGCGTCATGCGCACGTTGCCGTAGGTGATCACGTTTTCGTCGGGATCATCCGACGGCGATGGATTGCTGTCCGACCAGGTCAGCGGTAGGGCGACCGCCTGGCGAAAGTCGCCCGAGGGCGACATGAGGGTATATTGCTGGCCCTCTGCGGGCGGCGTGTAGACCTTCAGCGCTCCGGCCATCTGGGCGTAGGGAACCCAGGGCGACAGAAACCGCCCGTCTGTGCCGTGGGCAGGGCCTAGGTCCAGGCGCATGCGCTGTTTCTTGGTATCAACCTTGGCCACCCGACCGTGGCGCACCGCGCCCGAAAGGCGGCGCTCGATATCAGCAACCCGCGAGGCTAACTCGACCAATTCAGGTAGCGCCATGGTCATGCTCCTTGCGCATCAGCGCTGGCTTCATCTAGCGTGGTGATCGCGCCAGCCTCATCGATCTGAACGCTATCCAAGGTCACCGGATTGCCGTCTGCAGCCTCGACCGGCTTGATGGCAATCATGTCGGCCACATCGTAGGGAATGCCCAATGCCTGTGCGGAGCGCTGCCAATCACTCAGGCCATCGCCGTCGATTTCTGCGCGGAGCATAGAGGCGACCCCTGTTAGGCCGGGATCAGCATCCAGGGCCGCAAGAAACTTGCCCCAGGGGGCTGTTGCCCCAATTTCGGCCACCGCCGCCGGGGTGTTGATGAGGTCACAGACCAGGATGATTTGGCGGGCAGCAAAGCGTAGGCCGTTATCTGAGCTGGCCCCGCGCCGCGAGATGCGGCTCGCGACAGATGGGACAAACCCCATCCAAATATCGCTCCAAGCATGGGTGCCCTGGGCCAAGGTAACCGAAACCTGGTGCTCCAACAGGTCGAGCATGAGTTCCATGCCTTCGTCGGTGTGCGGGACTTCGATGCTTGTCTCCGCCCCCTGCCCGTCCTGGGCTGGCACCTGGGCCGCATCGGCAATAGCCACCTCAATGACCAACGAGCATTGCTGGGTGCCACCGCATAAGTCTCGCCCTGAGACAGAAGCTTCGTGCTGGTCGGTGGTGACAATGACGAGCGGCTGGCGGCCCTGCTCGGTGGTGAGCCGGATAGGATCAATGACCGAATCAAAGACCCGTTCGCCCGCCAGCGTGCGCCCCCGCAAGGCCTGAACGGCAGCAAGGCGCATGGCAAGACGTGAAAGGCTCATGGGGGCTAGTCCTCGATCGCCAGAATAAGATTAGCATCGCCCCGGTCGCTCTCCTCTATGCGCGCGATGGCATAGACAGGCGATCCAGGTCGTTCGGTAAAGGCAATGGCATCGCCGACTTTGAGCGCGCTTGCGGCGTCCGCGCGCGCTGCGGCCGACATCCAAAATTGAGACGCCATGGACGAGCTGCGGGTAAGCCCGCTAAACTCGCCGCCCTGCGCCTCGCCTTTGAGGCGCTCAAGCGCCTCTCCGGCCGAAAAGACGCCACGGATCGTCCCGCCGGGCCGGTCAGGATCGACAATCCGACCCGTATAGCCGGAGGAAATGCGCGGGGTGTGAAGGGCCACCTCGCCAAAGGCGGTGGCCAAGGCGGACGCCATGTCCGCCTCGGCTTTATCAAACACAGTTGGCATCAAGCTGCCCTCCGTCTAGCGCTTAGGTGCGCTTGCCGCGCATCAGCACACGCGGGCGCGTGCAGTAGTGCAGCGCGTTCATCTGGAACTCCAGATTGACGCCCTTGTCATTGGGCATGCGCCACTGCTTGGCATAGAGACGCTGGCCACGACGGTTGACGGTCTCGATGTAGTCCGCCGGGGCGTAGACGGTCTGGAACAGGCCAGGCACGCCGACCGGGAACAGGTGGCACTTGTTGGTGTCAACGCTGATGGTGCCGCCACCACGATAGTTTTCGAAGGTGATGCCGCCGAACTCGAAAGAACCCCAGGAGCCACCGCCGCCGTCGTTGACATAGGCGTTGCGCAGGGTGGTTGCCGCCTCGTGCCCCTTGTAGGTCTCGCGCACCTCTGCGTGAGCAATCAGGTCGTCGAAGAAGGCGTCGCCACAGAAGGCGTGGATACCGCGAAACGGCAGGCCATCCAGGGTGGCTCCCATCGAGCGAGTGATGGTCGCGCAGAGTTTGCGCAGCGCGCCCTCGGCGGGCGTTGCGTTGTCGAGATCGAAGTCGATCTCCGCAGGCAGGGCCTCTGAAAACTCGGTGGCATAGTTGAACAAAACTGATCCGTCAGCATCCAGCAGATTGCCGGTTTTGATCAGATTGAGACGGTGATACTCCTCGGTCAGAGCAAAGTCCTGGCTATGCACGGCCGCCTTTTGGGCGATCTTGCTGACCAAGGTTTCCATCGCGACCTCTTGGCCAAAGGCGCGCACACCTTGGACCTCGTCGGCATAGATGGCGTCATCCGTCTGGAAGTGCGGCACGGTCAATTGGCGCAAAGAGCGCTTGGCCATATCGCGCGTCGCCCCTTGCGAGCCACGAGCAGATGCCGGAACCACGATGAGGCCGTTCTTGTCCGCCTTTTCAATGGCGACGCTGGTCACGTCGATATTGGACGGCGTAAACAGGCCCATAGCGCCAATGCGCGATGGCACGTAGGCCACCTCGCGCATGGCCTGGTTGAGACGGGTGACGCTAAAGGCGTCCTGGTTAAATACATCAAGCATTGGAATTGTTCCTCTAGATTTCTGCGTTAGCGCACGATGATGCCAACGCCCGCCAGATCGGCGTTCGCAGCGCTTTTCTCAGCATCAAGATCGCGGTCAGCGTGGTAGGTCAGGATGGGGCCTTTGACCTCTGCATCACGGACGATGGCGGCGATCTCAACGTCCGCAGACGTGGCGTCGCAGCCGTACAGAGCGACCGCGACAGCAACCTCGCTGCCGTCCACGGCGCCGACCGCCGAGGCCAGATATTTGCCGCTGGCGGTGACCTTACCGAGCACGGTGCCAGCAGCGATGATGCCAGCCCCGCTTGCAACGGTGACGGCCTCACGCGAGCGCTGGCCATTGGCCTCGGTGAGTAGGAATTCGCCGGGGTGACGGCCTTCTGTAAAAACAGGCATGGGTTAATTCTCCGAATTGAGTGTTGGGTTAGGCCGCAACGCCAATGCTGGCGTTTGCTTGCTTGATGGCATTGCCCCAAAGTTCGGCCGCCGCCTGCGCCTGGGATGTTTGCGGCTGATCGCTACCGCCGAACTCAGCGTCGCCCTGCACGCGCTGCTCGAATGAGCCTGAAGGGTTGGCCTTCGGCGCAACGCCCAAAACCTTGATGGCGTCCTCTGCCGACATTTCGGTCTCAAGCGCCATGGCCATCGCCTGGGCCTCGCGGCCCTTGGCCTCGTCGGCCTGCAAAATGGCCTTGATACGCGCCGAGGCTTCTGCCTTGCCTGCCGCCACGCCTTCGGCGCGCGCGGCCTCTAGGGCGACCTGGTGATCGGCTTGGGTTGCGCCCACATTTTGAGCCTGCGGGGCCTCGGCTGAGTTTGGCTTGCTCATAGCAAAACCGCTCCTTTGGTGATCGGCCACTGAGTCCGTTGCGGGGGCCTGGTTGGATTGCTGCATAGAGGCCAAGACCTCATCGAGGCTTGCTATGCGGTCAGCGAGACCAATGGCGATTGCCTCGGCCCCGATGTAAGTGCGCGCCTCTGTGGCGCGGATTTGCTCTGAGGTAAGCGCCCCTGCCCGACCCTGTGCGACTAGCTCGACAAAGCCGTCGTAGAAAGTGGACACCATGGCCTGCATGTCGGCGCGAACGGCCTGGGGTAGTGGCTCGAAGGCGTTGCCATCGACCTTGTTGGCCCCAGCGTGGATTAGGGTAGGCTTGATGCCCTTGGCTTCGAGCTGCTTGGAATAATCCATGTGGACCAGCAGCACCCCGATTGAGCCTACGATAGAGGTGGGAGAGACCACGATTTCGCGGGCGGCCGAGGCGATACCGTAAGCCGCAGAACAGGCAACGTCGTTGACAAAAGCCACCACCGGCTTGACCGCATCGAGCGCGGTGATGCGGCTTGCAAGGGCGCTCATGCCGGTCGCCTCGCCGCCACCGCTGTCGATATCGAGCAGGACCGACTTCACATCGGGGTCGGCCTCGGCCTCGCGCAGTTGGGCTGCAATCCCCTCGTAGGAGACCAGACCCGACGATGCCCCGATCCAGGCCCCCCGATTGACCAGGGAACCAACAATCGGGATCACGGCAACGCCGCTCTCAACACGGTAACTAGACAGGCTCCCGTTTTCTCGAACCGCGCTTCCAACAAATCGGCTGGCTTCAGGGGAAAGCTGGCCCAAAGGCTCTGCGCCAATGCGCCCGTCCAAGACCTGCAGGATCAGCTCTGCCTTGTCGGGGTGCAGCAGAAGCGGGCGGTTCAAAACCCGATCAGCAATATTGGCGAGTGTGGTTCCGCTCATAGCATGCCTCCTGCACGCAGGGCATGGCAGCGCGGGCGCTTGCCCTGCACCGCCGCGCATTGGGTCTCAAACCCCCGGATGACCGCCAGAAGCCGGTCCGGGTGGGCCTTGTGATAGGTGACAGAGCGTTCAACGCCCGATGAGCCGGCCTTAAAGGTCACGATCATCGAACCCTGGCCTGCAATCAGGCTGTAGTAGACCTGCCGCAGGGCCGCTGCGGCCGCGCAGGGATCGCTCTCGTCAATGGGGGCTGCCATCAGATCGCCTCCTCAAGTTGTTTTGGGATCTCGCCCTCTGGCGCCTCGTCTTCGCCCTGCGTTTCGGGCTCCTGGCCAAGATCGGGCTCAGGCAGGCCGTATTCGGCCCGCATGGCCGCCTCTTGCGCGCGCTGCTGGTAGACGTCCTCGATATCGGCTCCGATATCGTTGGCGATTTGGGCGTCCGACATGACTCCCAGTTTTTTCCAAACCTCGTGCGCGCGGGCCTTCTTTAGGTCATCGGCCGTCGGGCGCGGAGCCCCACGCCATTCGGCACGGCAGGCCGCCGTTCGATTGGCAAGGAAGCCATCGAGGCCGCCGGGGAAGGCTATGCCGCCGGTCGCGATTTCCTCCTCCAGCCAGGCCTCATAGACGGGCTGGCAGAAGGGCGCGATGATGCTCTGACGCCGGGCGGTGGTGATGGCGAAAATCTCCGTTGTCGCCGCCTGCAATGAGCTGTAGGTCGCCCCAACGCTGTCGCCGGTCGCGCTCTCGTAGGTCAGGCCCAGACAACGCGCAAGCTCGCGCAGCAAGTGCATGGCGAAGTCTTTGTAATCCGAGCTTGGGTGGCTGGATGTGTGGAACTTCAGCTCCTGGCCGGGGAATAGGTGCGCCAGGCGACCGTTGATACCGACATTCAGGGTGCTGTCGTCATAAAAGCCCGCGATTATGTCTATGTAAGTCTCGACCGGGGACACCCCATCGGCTGCCATACGGGCCTGCTCTTGGGGCGTTAGTAGCCCCGCCATGACCTCCTCGGTCGGCTCGTCCGAGGTAATGGTGGCCGCGAACAGGGTTTGAACGATGGCCGCCATCAGCGTCGCATCGGCCAATTGATCGAACTGACGCGCCACCTGCAATGCGGGCGTCATGGGCGAGATGCCTCGGTAGGTGCCGGGCAGCCCATCAAAAACATGGATGACGCGCGGACGGCCTGCGCCGTCTCGCGCCCGCACTCGCACATCCTCATCATAACCAAATTTGCCCTTGCGAACCGCCAGGTAGCCCACCGGCATACCGTCGCGATCCAGGTAGACGCCATTGACCAGCCGGGCCGTGTCTTCGCTTTTGCGGGAGAGGCGGTAGGGCGGCAGCAGACGCACCTTGGTGCCGTAGCGGTTCCAGGGCCGTTTGCGCCACGGCAGCTCTGCCAGTATCTCGCCGGTCATCAGCCAAGATCGAAAGGCGGCTGCCTGCATTTGGCCAAAGCTGCGCAGCCCCTGCACGTCGCATTCCTGCGCCGAACGCGACCACAGCTCAAAGCGCCGCTCGACCGTCTTGGCCCAATCTGAGGCCTCCTGGATGGTCATACCGAAGGTCTCGTTCTCGGGCAGCGCCTTGAGACGAAGGCCCGTGCCGACCGTATTGGCGACCGCCTGATCCACCGCGCCCGATAGCCATCCGTTGTTGTGCAGCAGGTCCGCAACGCGGGCAGCAGAGGCATCCCAAGCATCGCCGACATCCTGCTGGTTTTCGCGCAAGGCCGGACGCCAGCCCGCAAAGGTCACGCCCCGGCCGCCGCGCATGTAGCGCGCGCCGGGCCGAGCGGGCATAGCTACGCCGGTCGCCGGGGCAATCACCTTCGCGACTGCCTGGCGGGCTTGAGAGATCAAAGACATGGGCTGTTACCTATTTAGGCGCGATCCGAGACCCGCGAATTTGCGGCGTCGCGATGAGCCAGCCGCGCTTTGCTCTGGCAGTTTTGCGGTAGCGCCCTCGCCCTCATCGCCTGCCGCGACGTCGGCGGGCTCCTTGGGTGCAGAATCGCTAAGAGTGCCCTGGCGCTGCACCCCTTCTGGGATGCGCTGCACGTTGAGCGAATAGCCGATGGCCGCCAACATGGACTCCACATCGAGCTGGTGATTGTGGCGCGAACGCTTCACCCATTTGGGTTTGCCCTCGACCACAACGCGCGCCTCAGACGTAACCTGCTTGGCGTAGTCCTCGGATACGTCCTGATGCACGTAAAAGGCGCCAGGTGCGTCCATGGGCGTTCTGATGCGTGAGACCACCAGGGACTTGAAAAAGTCCGTTGATAGCGTCACCAGGTTGATCGAATAGCGGGCGCGCTTGCCGTCGGGCTTGACCTCAATTTTCGAGACCCGAAAAGGCGGCGTTTGCACGTCGCGGCCTTTGGTCGGGCTGCAAAGCCAAGAATAGCGGCGGCAAAACTCATAGACCTTGTGTTCGTTTCCTTGCTCCGGCTTGTCCGGCCGGAAACCTGAGTCAATGAAGACCTTCTCGATCTGCATGCCCGCAATCGGCTGCAGCATGAGATCGGCCAGCGCGCTCCAAACATCGTCCGTATCCGTCGGGCCGTAAAGCTGACCGTCGTCGATCAGCCAGGATGTGCCGCGCGCGCCAAAGGCGCGAATGCCGTAGATCAGGCTGAATTTCTGCACATCGACGGCCATGACCAGGCGCAGGCCTCCGGCGGGGATCTCGCCCCGCTTATAAGGCAAGCGCCGCTCCATCACCTCCTGCCATTCGGGCACGTCGCCCGAGGCCGTCATAGAGTAGCACTCGCCAAATGAGGCGTTCATAGCCGTTTGAATGCGGTCGTGATCGCCCGATTCCAAAGCCGTCAGATAGGTCTCAGCCCGCTGGCCCCAGGTGACAAAGGGCGAACAAAGCCCCGAGGTCCACATGGACAGGGTCGAACTCTCCTCTGGTGCGCCGGTGACGACGGGGGCGTCATCAACCAAGCTCACGTTCTGGCCGGGCGCTACCATAGCGCCCCGCTCGTTCATCCAGGATTTGTCGTCCTCGGTATGGATGCCGCCACAACGCGGGCAGGACAGGTAAGCACCGCGTTTGGCCTGGGCGGGCGTGGCCCGCTCCGGCCAATGGAGCTGCTTGAAGCGCGGGATGAAGTAATCATTGCAATGCTTGCAAGGCCACGCCCAATGATGGCGCGTGCCCTCTTGCCAGAGTTTCCAGATCGGGCTCTCCAGATCTCCGGTGGCCGACGCCGCCCAGAACTCGAAGCCCGTTGCCTCGTCCAACTCGATCTCCACAAGGCCCCTCGCTGGTGTTGAGGTGATGGCGGTCACAAAGTCAGCGTAGGTTTCACCGCGCGCTTCGACCAAGCCCAGCACATCGCCCTGGCCCTTGACGTTGGCCATCATCTCGTCGAACTCATCGATCAGCGCCAAGGCGGCCGGATCGGATTTCAGCGCCGAAGACGAACCGGCGTGCGCCAGGCGGACGCGGACGCCAGCAACGTGCTTCAGCGTCTTTTTCATGCGTCTGCCGCGAACAACCTTGTTCTTCAGGGTCTCGGCCTCGTCGAGCAGCCCCATGAGGCGCGGCTCAAACTGGTCGGTCAAAAACTCTTTGGTCGGGCCGACGTAAATGATGGGCGCGGGCCGTTGATCCAGCCGCGCGCCAATGACGTCCAGCATGGAATCGGTTTTCCCGCTCTGCGCAGAGGTGACGGCAACAACCCGGCGGAAGCCGCCCTGGTGAACCGCCGCCGACCAGGGCAGCATGTAGGGCGTTAGCCAGGGATCGCGCGGGCCTGGGATGCCCGCTGTCTCAGGATAGACGCGGTGCTCGGCAGCCCAATGGGCAGGATCACGTTTCTGGCTCGGCGTCCAAAGTGTTCTCGCCAGCCGCCAGAGACCGCTCTGCTTCTGCCGCGCGCCTAGATAGTCGTTCGAAGGCTCCATCGATTTCCTGCTCTAAGCGCCGCCGCTCCTGCATGTCACGGGTGTAGCGGGCCGGGAGCCCTTGAAATTCAGATTTGACGGCCGTCGCCATCTCGCCGACCACCGCCTTGGCATCTTCAAGCGGGATCAACTCGCGAGATCGCTCTTTGATCCGCAGCTCGATTTCGCGCGTCCGGGCCTCGGTGGCCCGGTTCGCAGCGGCAGCCTTGTTGCTCTCCTGCAGTTGCGCCTCGTAGTAAGCCACGACCCCACGGACGATGGCCAACAGGCTAAAACGCCCGCCCTTCTCTTTCTCGATGAAACCCTTTTGCGCCAGGTCGAAAATCCAACGTCGCGATCGCCCCACAAGAGCAGCGGCCTGGTCTGCGCTAAGCGTGTTTTGCGAGCTATCTGGTCCAGGCTTCGAGGTCATAATTTCTCAACGTGCTTAGAATGCAACACCGTTTGACTAGCCAGTGTTCCATCATTGCTTTTCCAGATTAGGTCTCTGTTTTTACTTCATTTAACTTGGCTTGACCAGGCACCAGAGCGAAGGTGCTTATACCGAAACAAAGCAAAGCCAACCTGGAGACAAGACCATGGCCAAGAACGAAAAAGCCCTCGCGGCCTTTGCAGCAAAGAAAGCGGAAATCGACACCATGCTGGCCCGCCTGCAGGCCCTCAGCGACGACCATTTAAACGCCGATCCCGACGAGATCAACTGGGGTCACGTAGGCGACCTCAGCCACTACGCCGATCTTCTGGAGCACATCACAGACGCCGCCTTCCAAGAGGGCGAATACGCAGAATAGGCCAAGACCTGAAAGGAGACACAAGCATGACAAAGCAAGGCATGACCACCATCGAAATCAAGGGCAACGATCTGCCAGAGCACCTGCAAGGCCGCCCAATGCACTACATTCTCAACGATATTGAGGGGCTGCTGGATGCCGAAGCGGGCGTCTTCGCCAAAGCGCGGCCCAACGGCAAGGGGGTGTGCATCGTATTCGCGACCACCTTTGTGCGCGACGTAGCAAACACCCTTTACGAGTACGGATACATCTAATCCCCCAGCCCCGCTTCGGCGGGGCTTTCACCTGGAGACAAACATGACAAAGACCGCCGAT
Organism: Alphaproteobacteria bacterium; assembly: GCA_030428255.1. Lineage (GTDB taxonomy): Bacteria > Pseudomonadota > Alphaproteobacteria > UBA7985 > JAUIBT01 > JAUIBT01. The sequence goes on from JAUIBT010000029.1 coordinate 31,892, forward strand.
AAACCCAAAACCAAGCAGCAAATCATGATCGACCTATTGCAACGCAAAGACGGAGCAACCGTCGCGGAAATCATGGAAGCGACGGGCTGGCAAGCCAACACCGTAAGGGGGGCCATGACGACTTCCCTAAAGCACCGCCTTGGCATGACGGTCACCTCTGAGAAAAGCGAACGCGGCCGGGTGTACCACGCCGACTAGAAGCCCTTCCTAAGCCGCATCTGCAACCGGCTCGCCTCCCAGGCGGGCCGTTTGCGTTTGGGCAAAGCTCTCTCCGGTTTTCTCCAAGATGGCCTGCTCGCCCGTATAATCTTGCCAGCGCTTCACCGCGACATCGACATAGGCAGGGTTGAGCTCGATGGCGAGGCAGCGCCGCCCGGTCATCTCGGCCGCAATGATGGTCGTGCCAGATCCCGAAAAGGGCTCGTAGACCGCATCGCCTGGCTCGCTGTTGTTCTCAATCGGACGCTTCATGCATTCGACCGGCTTCTGGGTGCCGTGGCCGAAGCCGCTATCATCGCGCGCAGGGATATTCCAGACCGTCGATTGGCTACGCCCGCCGATGTAGTGGCCGGTCTTGCCGTCGCGCACGCAATACCAGGCAGGCTCGTGCTGCCAATGGTAGTCGCCTCTGCCTAGCGTAAAGCGATCTTTCGACCAAATGATCATCGAGCGATGCCGGAAGCCGGCTGCCTCCAAGCTCTCCAAGACCTCGCGGGTAAAGAGGCTGGCGTGCCAGACGTAGGCCACATCGCCTTTGAACAGGGCCCAAGCATCGCGCCAGTCGGCCTTGTCGTCGTTCAGCACCTTGCCCATTTTCTTTTTGTTCTTATTAACGCCAGCTTTGGCTCGCCAACTCGGATCGTAATTCACGCCATAAGGCGGGTCAGTCACCATCAAATGCGGCACCTCACCGGCCAAGACCGCCTCGACAATGGCCTCGTCGGTGCAGCTGCCACAGGCAATCCGGTGTCCACCTAGGAGCCAAACATCGCCTTCTTGTGATACTGCCTGCTCCTCGTCCGCTTCAGGCACGTCGTCTGGGTCGGTAAGCCCGACCCCTGCCTCGTTTAGCGCCTGCGGGATCAAGGCGTCCAGTTCGGCCTGCGAAAACCCGATCATAGATAGGCTGTCTTCTGCGCCTTCCGCCAAGAGCGTGTCCCACTCGAAACGGAGCATCGCCGGGTCCCATTCCGACGTTTCCGCCAGACGGTTGTCGGCCAGGGTATAAAGGCGGCGGTCCTCATCGGACCAGCCGCGCGCAACCATCACAGGCACCTCGGGCACGCCGAGCTGGTTTGCTGCAAGGATGCGACCGTGGCCTGCGATAATGGTGCCGTCCTCGGCCACCAAGACCGGGATCGTAAACCCAAAGCGCTCCATCGAGGCCGCGATCTGGTCCACCTGCTCGGGCGGATGCGTGCGGGCATTTCGGGCGTAGGGTGTCAGATCTTCGATTGGCCGCATCATGACCTTCGCGGCAGGCCAAGAAGCCTGATCGACGCGTTTTTGCGATTGCACTATTTTTTACCTCTTGAGCTAGGCCCCGTGCGGGTTTTGGGGTCGTTTAGAGTGCAGTGCAGTGGGTTTTTGGGGTTAAAAAAAACTTCCAAAAATCGGGCTGCTGCGGCCCCGCCCCCGACCCTACCCCAGGAAGGGACCCGCCCTAAGAGGCCCGTAGGACCCCGTATGATGCCCGTATCGCACCCCTCTGCTACTCAAGCGCCATTCAAACTACATCGCCGCCTACGGGCTTCTGTGAGCCTTCTAGAGCTATAGTCATTTCAGCGATGAGCGGGCCACCTTCCCCACTGTGGGGCTGGCCTTGCTGGCGAGTTGCGCGCCCTGGGGAGCGTTAGCTCACGCTTCTAAGTGCGCAACTAGGCGGCACTCGACGTGGGAGGGCAACCAGCACGATAGGCGGGGTAGTAGCTGGTGGGGCGCAGGGCCTGCCGACAAATTCCTGCAAAAAAATCCTATCGTGGATGCCAGGCCATTTCCCCCAGGGCGCATGCCGCTAGCAGGGCTCTAGCGCCTGGTCCGCCGCCGCGTAGGCGGGCGGCCAGGCCCTAATACTGCCAGGCCAGACCCAAGCGCCAGGTCACCGCGCGGTTGGCGCCGAAGATACCGCTTTCCGCATAGGAGAGGTGAGTATCCGCGCGCGATAACACATCACCGAACCAGGTGCCGCTGGCAAAGCCCGCCAGGCTGCCGTTCAGGCCTAGCTCCCAGGCGGCGGTGACTTGCTCCTCGTCCAGCAGGTCCAGCGGCAGGCTGCCCGCCACCGTGTCGCGGTTCAGCCAAGTCCCATTGGCCGAGGCCGCCACATAGCCGGAGAGGCCATAGAGGATGGGCTGCTGGCCCTGGATGCGCAGGCCCGTGGCCCAAGCGCCTTGTTCAACGCCGACCTTGGCCACCGCTGTGCCCAGGTTGGTGGCATAGGCATCGAAGGTCTCGTGGCTATAATTGAGGCTGCCGTAGGGGCTAAGGCTATAGCGGTCCCAATCCAGGTCCAAGCTGGCCTTGCCCGAAGCAATCCAGCGCTGGCTATCGGGGCTGCCGGTCTCGCCATAGGCAGTAATGGTATTGGCAAAGCCGCCATACGACACCAAGCCCTCCAGGTTAAAGGCCTCGAAGACTTGCCAGGCGGCATAGGCATCCGCGCGCCAGCCCTGCTTGACCAGGTTACCGGTCAGATCACCGCTGAAGTCCAGATCGGCGGCCTCGTGCGCCACCGCTAGGCCCATAAACAGGTCCGAGGTGACAAAGCCGTCCAGGCCCAAGCTGTAGTCGTGGATCAGGCCGTCATAGGCTTGGCTGCCGGTCTTAAAGACATGGCCACCGGAATAAGAGAAGAAGGCATCCAGACCAGCGCCCGGCAGCAGGGCCTCAAAGGGAGAGCTGGCGTCTTGCCAAGCGCCCAAACTGGCGGCCATGCCGGGGTCAAGCTGGGCCACCTGCGCCTGCGACTGGAAGCGGCTGATCTCGCTCGTAGCCAACAGCAGGTCATCGCTGGTGACGCTGACCCAGCCTTGGGCATCAACGAAGCCCAGGCGCTGGCCAATCATCTCCAAGGCTTCCAGCGGGGTATCGGCGCTGGCATTCGTGAGATCGCCGCTAAGGCTAAGGCTGGCGAAGGGATCGGGTTCGCTGCTGGCGGCATCCTGCTGAAATTGGGCCAGGTTGTTGGCAAAGACCCGGCCATTGCCGCCTTTGGCTTGGGCAAAGCGGTTGGAGACGTGGCTCTGCAAGGAGCGAGCGATCTGCTCGTTGATGATCAAAGCGCCAGCGGCCAGGATTTGCGGGCGTTTGCCCAAGGCATCCTCGCAGGCGGGCGCAGGCTGACCGAACTTGGGCTGCCTAGCGGTCTGGGTTTGGAAACCTGCTCCGTCGGCAAAATGCTCATAAGTATTGACCGCACAGACGTTCCAGTCGCTGATGTCTTGGTCGAAGGCCGTGGCAGATAAGAACATGAGACTCATGTCCGTCACACTAGCGGTATCCCAAGCCCCGATGTCTTGGTTGAAGGCAGCGGCGCGATGGAACATTCTCTCCATGTTCGTCACGCTGGAGGTATCCCATCCACCGATGTCCTGCTTGAAGCTGCTCGCAAGTTGGAACATGAAACTCATGTTCGTCACCCCAGCGGTATCCCAAGCCCCGATGTCCTGGTCGAAGGCAGTGGCAGATAAGAACATGAGACTCATGTCCGTCACACTAGCGGTATCCCAAGCCCCGATGTCTTGGTTGAAATCCCGAGCGCTCTCGAACATTCCCCACATGCTCGTCACGCTTGCGGTATCCCAAGCCCCGATGTCTTGGTTGAAGGCAGAATTCCAGAACATTCTCTCCATGCTCGTCACGCTGGAGGTATCCCAAGCGCCGATGTCCTGGTTGAAGGTGTCCCGGTTCAAAAAAAGGCCCGACATATCCGTGATGTAGCCCGTATAGACTTGGGTTACGTTGTCGTTTGCGTCGATCTTGGCATCAAGGCTCGCACGATCGACCAACTCCAAGCCCGCGCAGGAGACGATGCTGCCGTCGCCCAGCGTGTAGCTTCCGGTGGTGTAGGTGTCGCCAACATTGATGCCAGCCTCATCGCACTTGGCCATGGCCAGGCTCGGCATGCCAAGTAGCAGGGCGCCAACAGCCAGGCCCCATAACCCAAGCAGCAGCTTGTTCAAGTCGCTGGCATTCCCCAACGCAGTCTTATTCCCAACCACAGAGCCCCACTCTTTCTTGTTCTGACGCGCTCTGCAGCGCGCCGCCTATGCCGGCTTCGCCAAACCCCAGCGCTTCGTTCGGCCCGACACAATCTGGACATGTATATGTTCGTTTTGCGCAATGAACTCAATTTGTGAATATCTGTCCCCAAATTCTTCGCTACTTCTTGGCCAACCAGACCGCGCTTGCTCGACGTTGCTTGGTGACATGAACGACCAGTGCGGATCAAGGCTTTGCGCCCGTCAGTAAAACCAAAGCAAAGGCACTCAGGGTTGCCGCCATGGTAGTGTCCCGAGCTTTGGAGAGCAAGTTGGACGCTAGCAAATCGGAACAGCAATGCTCCACAACCCCATCGGACTTTTCTGGCCATAGCCGGATCGCCTGCCAGAAAGCTCAATTTGAACTTGTGGGCCTTCTTGGGGCATAGACATTAATACGAGATTTAGCACACCTTCCCCACTGTGGGGCTGGCCTTGCTGGCGAGTTGCGCGCCCTGGGGAGCGTCAGCTCACGCTTCTAAGTGCGCAACTAGGCGACACTCAACGTGGGAGGCTGCCTTCCCCACAGTGGGGCTGGCCTTGCTGGGGGCATCGCGGACGTGCCGACAAATTCCTGCGGAAAAATCCTATTGTGGACGCCAGGCCATGACCCCAAGGCGCATGCCTCTAGCAGGGCGCTAGCGCCTGGCCCGGCGCCGCGTAGGCGGGCGGCCAGGCAGGCACGGCTAGGCTGGGCCCGTGGTAGGGTGGATAGGCCGGGACTGGTTGTTGCCAACGCCGTCTGCTTCCTGCGAAATCTTCCTGCGAATTTTCCCTGCAAAAAACCCCCGAAGAAATCCCTGGGCAATCGGCCTGGCCTATTTGCTGGACGCAAGCAGAAGGTCGATCTGCCGGGTGGCCTCGTGAAGGATCTTCGGCTGGTAGCGTTCAAACGCCTGCATGGTAGCGCCTTGGACCATCTCCTTCGGGATAGAAGGACCGAATAGCACCCGGATCGGGTAGCGGGATTTGCTCTCTCGAACGAAGACGTTGCCCGAGAACTTATGCAGGATGAAGGCATGGGCAAAGCGTTGCGAGCGCCCCCAAGGGCGCGCGCGAACGCCATAGGCAAATTGCTTGGGCGCAAAGTGGCTGAGCGTCATTGGGCTGCCCTTGGCTATGATTGCATAGCGAAGGTTGCGATAGGAGGCCCGCTCAATCTTCAGGGCGCGGCTTACGTCTGCCAATTTGGCCCCGGTCTGCTTTCGAAGCGAGCGCTTGATCTGGGTGGTCATCTTGGCGCCCTCACGGTTTAGGGCGCGGGTAAATGCCTTGTCTGCAACGCCCTGCCCGACGCGGGTGATAGCCGCCTGGTAGTGGATGCGCGTTTGATCCAGGTCGCGAATAATGATGCTCACAACATGGGTCTCCTGGCGCAAAGGGCTGGCCACAAAAAAACCCGCTACTGCGGGTTGATGATCTTTGCGATTTGTCGCGAAAGGCCGCGATGGTGCAAAAAATAAAATTCTGCCTCAGGCCCTTTATATATAAGAACGACTTGTGTTCTTGTGTCTCGGTGTCGATACCGAGTAGCGATGTCGGCGGGTGGGGTTCGGTATTGCCGCTCGCTCGCTGACGCGGCGGCGGCAACCGCAACTCTGTCGATGTTGGCGGAGCCAAAAGCCAAATTGTAAATATATACACAAGGAGTGCAGGCCGAAAATTCGCTATTTTTCGCGCTTCTGTCAAGAACCTGCGGTTGCAAGACGCTCCTGCTTGGCGTTTGCGGCGCAGCTCTGGCCCGCACACGGGGAATGGCCGATAATCGGCTGATTTCGCAAGATATTTTTTGCTGAACCTAGCAATGTTTTACAAAGCGCTTTTGACACGTTTCACAAACGAAACCCCGTCCGCGCCTAGGGGTTGGCATGCGTCAAAAAAAATTTCACGAACCTAGAAATAGGCGTGAGACAGTCAGGGCTGCTGTGGATAAAAAGAGCGCCTGAAGGCGCGCCCCTTTTCGACATTGTTCGCTTCCATCACGCCGCGATCGGCTGCCAATCGTTGTCGATCAGCTCTAGCTCGATCTCCAGCTCTGCTAGCTTTCGATCCGTGCTGGCAAACCCCTCCATCATGCGGCGCATCTGCGAGCCCTCGCGGATGATCTCCAGGTAGTAGCCAGACAAGGCCAACTGCGCCGGGCCAGGGATTTTGACGTCCCCGTGCTCCCACCGGCGAACCGTGTTCTCCTTGACCCGCAGCAACTCAGCCAGGGCACGCTGCGACAGATCCAGCTCTCCCCTAATGAAGCGCACCTCGTCGCCGGATAGCTGGCGGTTGGCCGTTGCCACCCGCTCGCCGATCAAGCGATGCAGGCCGTCCAAGTCTGGGATGAAGGTCGCTGGCCCATGCGGCGTCTGGCGGGTCTCAACGCCCTTGAGCCAAACGTTCTTCAGACCGCTATCGGTGTAATGATACATGTCGTCTTTCATTGCCCTGCCCTCCTTATCCGCCATAG
>JAUIBT010000030.1 GCA_030428255.1 Alphaproteobacteria bacterium
CCACGGCTGTCCCACCCGAGGTGATGCCCACGTCGCCGCTTCCATCATTGACGAAATACTGGCTAGGAATGGATTTCAGCGTCACGCCACCGTTGCTCTCGATGGTGGTCATGGCCACGCCGATGGCATTGTCACCATCAATGTCTACGCCAAAGGTGTCTTCGACGATCTGCACGTTTTCTACAGGCTCACTGCTCACAAAGGCCCCAGAGCTGTTCAAGGTCCACATGGCGTAGCTGCCGCTCGAATTCATCCACAAGACCTTGTAATTCGAGCCGTCGGCTTCGGCCTGAATGATCTGCCAGCCTGCATAGCGCGATGGCCCCACGGCTGTCCCACCCGAGGTGATGCCCACGTCGCCGCTTCCATCATTGACGAAATACTGGCTGGGAGTGGATTTCAGCGTCACCTTGAGGTTGCTCTCTATCGTGGTCATGGCCACGCCGATGGCATTGTCGCCATCAAAATCGCTGCCATAGAAGCCTTCGACATCTTGAACATTTGCAACGCTCTGGCCCGACAACCTGACCCCCAATGCGTCAAGGGTCCATTCAAAATAAGAACCGTCCGTATGTTGCCAAAGAAGCTTGAAACCACCGCTGTCCAGCTCCTCAGAGGCGACAGCGGTCCATCCGCTGTAGCTGGTCGGGCCGACAAACGTACCTGATGCGGTAACAGCGATATTGCTGCCGTTAAACTCCAGCATATATTGGCTGCCGATCAACTTCAGAACAACATCACCCACCTCGTCAATCAAAACTGGGGTGAGGTAGGTTAAGACTTGGTCGCGGGTGAGGCTCGTGCCTCCCAAAACAAAGGTCTCAACGTCTTTGTAGACAGACGTCATGCCTTGGTAGGTGAAGGTTATGAAATCGCCTACCAGCGCCAAAGCATAGGTCGCGATGGCATAGCCAAATTTGACCGTGTCCGTCCCGTTGCCGCCATAGACGGTATTGTTGCCTCCGGTCGAGGTATTGAAGTGTCCGACCTCAAAGGTGTCGTTGCCGCCATTGCCGCGCATCTCATGGTTGCCGGAGCCCGCGCGGAACAAGTCAGCACCCGAACCGCCCAGCGCCTTTTCGATCAGGGTCGTGGTGTAAATGAAGACGTTTTCGATGTAGCCGCCAATGCTGGAATAGGTCCCGCCGCGCAGATCGAAAGTCTGGGCTGCACTGGTGCCGCTGCCATCCAGCGTATCCGTGCCTCCGTCGTCAACAATGCTGAACGCGATCCGGCCCGACGAGCCATAGGCGCCCGGCGTTGACATGCTGTAGCCGCTGCCAGCCGTCGAATTATAGCCATAGACAGTGTCACCGGTCCGCGTGGTCCCGCTGAGGCCATACAGCGCCTTAACAGCCTCAATATCGGCCCATTGCAAGGTCGTCACATAGGCCAAACTTGCGTTGGTCGTTGTGTTCTCGCTCTGGGCAAAATACGACATGACGCTTGTTTGCCAGGAGTCATAACTGAAGGTCGCATCGCCGGGATAACTGGCCGAACCGTTGTAGTTGCCAGCGTGACCCAAACCCAGCGCGTGGCCAATCTCGTGGATGTAGGTCTGATAGCCGTATGAGCCGATGGTGTCGCCCATCGAGCTGTCTATCCAGTTGGTTCCGATCACCACATAAGACTTGTCGATCTTATAGACATTGTCACCCAGGTTGGTGTTGCTGACAGATGAAAAGGCGTAAGCGGTGTAGGTGCTCTCGTTGCGGTCATCGAAGTCGATATCGACGTTGGTCGTGGTCTCGACCACTGTGAAGCCCAATAAGGCTGCATATTCTGCCAAAGCTGCGCGTGCCAAGGTCTTACCAGCATCGGTGAGCTTGGTAATATCGACCCGCAGTTCAGAGCCCGCAGACTTGTCGAATGCGTGCGCAACATCGTTGCGATCTTGCCAAAATCCGTGGGTTAGGTAACGCGCCAGCGCCGTAATCTCGGTTGATGTGGCAGCAGCCGCGGTTGTGCCCGCCGCAAGTCCATCGCTCGCACCAGTGGCGGCGATAAACGCGTCATAGAGACCGGAGCCCTCTTGGCCAATATTCCCGTCTTGTGACTGGGCTTGGCTACGCAATTGACAGGTGATGCACATAGGCGCCACACTTCCTTAACTTCGTCCATCGTACCGCAGGTCTGGGGCACCGCAGTCCTACCGCCGCATCAATGCTGGCTGCGTTCAGCACCTTGCACCCAGCGCCGGCAAACGAGTGTCCTAATCTGCCCTGCCTCTTTGTGTACTGCAGGCCATAAAAGGAGCAAACCCGCTCCGCCGCCCTTTTCCTGAGAGGCGCGAGCATTAAACCCTAACCGCGATAATCGAATTTATACTTCCTCATTCTATTGTGTAAATGGGCCTTTTGTCATGCATTCACAAGTAAATGCGGACCTATCTTTCGGCTAGCATGGTGGCGGGATTGGACTTGAGGTAACACCAAGAGCATAGGCCCGCACCCTTTATGGGCATCTAGACCAGCAGCCTGATACAAGCTTGTGCGAGTCGGTCTCCAGAGCTCTAGTAGATTGGCGATCCTTGCCGTATCAAATCGCCCAAAATCTCTGCTTGCGCACCCCAAAATCTCTGTTTGCACACCAAGCCGCTTGAGCACGATGTTTCAGATGGGTGAAGATTCGGGCAAATTTGCGCACAAACTTCAAGTATACACAGCGTACTTATTTGGACAGATGCCCACCGCCGAGAGTTGCCGCCATGTCATCGCTGATGTGCAGGCTGAGCGCTAGAATCCCATGGCCGCGCCGTCCTTGCGCGGATCTGAGCCCGCGATCAAACAGCCATGATCGGAGTCTATGGCAATCACCTGTCCGCCGCCAATCGGTGCAACGGCATCGCTCATTGTATGGCCGATATCACCCAGTGCTTTGCGCGCCGCTTCGGGAATGCCGCGTTCCAACTCAACCGCACCGCTGGCAGCCGCCATAAAGCGTGGCAGGTCCAGGGCTTCCTGTGGATTCAGACCGAAATCAAACATGTTGCTCAGAACGTGCATATGGCCCAGCGGCTGATAGTGCCCGCCCATGACGCCATAGCAATGAGTAATGCGATCACCTTGGCTGACCATGCCTGGAATAATGGTGTGCATGGGGCGCTTGTCGCCCTCCAAAGCATTGGGATGTCCTGCTTGCAGGTTGAAGGATTGCCCGCGATTTTGGAACACCACCCCGGTCTTCGGGCAAATCAGACCCGAGCCGAAGGAATTGAAGGTCGAATTGATCAGGCTGACGGCATTGCGCTGTGCGTCCACCACAGAGATATAGACCGTATCTTTGTGGACAGCGTGGCCAGGGTCGATCAGCGGTAAGGGTTCGCTGGCCTTGAAGTCCTCGATCTTAGCCCGGCACTCGGCGGCGTAATCCTTTGAAAGCAGCCATTCAAGCGGCAAGCCAGTTTGCTGCCCCACATAGCGGTCGCGGGTCGCATAAGCCCAGCGCGCCGCCTCGATTTCCCGGTGCAAGCGCACGGGCGACAGCGGCTCCAGACCCTCGTTCTCGAAGCCCTCAATGATATTGAGCATAATCAGCGCGACCATGCCTTGGCCATTCGGCGGAATCTGCCAGACCGTGCGGCCATTGTAGTCGGTTGAGATCGGATCGACCCAATCGGCCTCGGCTTGCTTGAAATCCGCACTGGTGTGCAGCCCGCCGCGCGCGCGCAAGAAGGCCACCATTGTATCGGCCAGCGGTCCTTCATAAAAGGCGCGCGCACCTTGGCTGGCAACGGTCTCCAGGGTCTTGCCAAGTTCGGGGTGGCGCATGCGGCTACCGATCTGCGGCGCTTCATCGGCGACGAGCAGCAAGCGCGCGGCATCCGGGTCTTGACGCAAAAAGCTCTCTTGCGCGCGCCAATCGAAGTTGACCCTGTCCGACACAATATAGCCGTCAAAGGCATAGCCAATTGCGGGCTCCAGGCAGCGCGCCAGACTCCAAGTGCCGTGTGCCTCCAGCAAGCGATGCCAGGCGTCGAGCGCGCCCGGAATGGTCACCGCATGCGCGGAGTGGCGCGGGATCTGCGTCATACCTTGAGCCAGCAAAGCCTGGCTCGATGCTGCCATGGGCGCACGGCCAGAGCCATTGAGTCCCACAACCGGAGCCTTGCCGTCGCGTGCCACCAGGGCGAAACAGTCCCCGCCGATGCCGGTTGATTGGGGCTCGACCACCGCCTGAACCGCGCAGGCGGTTATGGCCGCATCCATAGCATTGCCCCCCTCGGCCAAGACCCGCAAGGCGGCAGCGCTTGACAGTGAATGCGAGGTCGCAACCGCAGCCTGGTTGGCGTAGATCGCGGTACGACCGGGCAAGTGGAGATCGCGCATATAAGGTGCTCCTGCATGTAGGGTAAAGATAAAGAACCAGCCAGATTGCAAGGAGTGCAGCGGTATCACACGGGCGCACGCTGGCTAGGCCGGACTTTAAGGCTTTCGTCCAGACTGCTTATAGGTCAGCGCACACCTAAGGCCAAGCAAGCCAAGCTCCACAATCTGAAATGCTGATACACAGTGGCTTCGGGCTGCGGCCTACCGCACATCTGCGCGCTCGCAGATCCGTTGCATCATGCGCCGTCGGAGCCCGCTTTAACCTGCCTTGGCAGGCGACTTGCTGGGGCGCTGCGGGACCTGTTGCTCATGATCTGCCTCACCACCGCCGACATTCTTGGGGGAGCCGTCACTCAGGCCCTCAAGTTCGCTGGCAAGATCCAGAGGCTTGTCGGTCTGAACGACCTGTAAATGAGGAGCAGACTCAGAATTTGCCGCCAGGGGCAATCCCAACGCGCCTGCGCCACCATAGGCCTTGTTTGAATTAGCCTTGCCGCCTTCGACGCGCGCAAAATCGTCGATGCGTTCTTGGACGGCTTGCAAGCTCTCCTCGCTCAAGTCAACCAGAGCTTTGTATCGCTGCTCGGGCCAACCCATTTGTGAGCAATCTCCGCTCTCCAGTGCGCGCTCAATGTCTGCCAAGCTGCGATGCAAACGGCGCAGACCAAAGGTGGCGCTCATCCCCGCCATTTTGTGAACCTGGTCGCGCAGCTCGTCCGAGGGCACTTGCTCTGCCCAAGTGCCGGGGTCGCAGCCTTCAAAGCAGAGCCGCATTTGTTCAAGCCCGGTCTGCAGCTCCTCGTTGAGCGCTGCGATGCGCTGGCGCATGACGTCGGCCTTGACCAGCGTCAATAGATCTTTCAGATGCCGCTCATCCAACAGAGCGTCGCCACTGGGCTCAGGATCTTGTGCCAGTGAGGCTTGCAGGTCGCCCCCGGATTCAGGGAAAAGCTGCCTGAGCTTTTTGTCCATATGCGTAAAGCTGAGGGGCTTGGTAATAACATCGGTCATGCCAGCCGCCTCAAACTCCGCAAGCTCGTCGGGCAGCGCGTGCGCGGTTAGGGCAAAAATTGCGGTCGATTGATTGAGCGTTCCCGCTTCTTTGCCAGCGCGAATGCGCCGGGTGGCTTCGATCCCATCCATGACTGGCATGGAGATATCCATGAAAATCACATCATAGGCGCGTTTCTTGCAAGCCTCGATCGCCTCTTCGCCTGTATGAGCCAAATCGACTTCCAGGCCGACACTTTCCAACATATCACTGGTAATCTGGCAGTTGAGAATTGAATCATCCACCGCAAGCGCGCACTTCCCGCCTAGATCCAAGGGCGAGACAAGCGCTCTTGGCGCTTTTTCTTGAGGGCTCGATGCCGGGCGCAACGCACGCACCCCGCTGACCCGGCGGAAAGGAATACGCACCCAAAAGATGCTGCCCTCGTTCTCAACCGACTCAGCGCCGACCTCGCCGCCCATCGCCCGCACGATGCGTTTGACAATTGCCAGGCCCAGTCCGGTGCCGCCGACATCACGCGCATAAGCAGCATTGAGCGTTACAAAGTCATCAAAAATGCGCTCCAGGTCGATATCGCTGATACCAACCCCAGTATCGGCAACGCGAATTTCTACGGTGCGGGTCTTAAAAGTCTCGTTAATCAGTTCGTATTCGACCGACACCTGGCCGTCGCGGGTAAACTTGATGGCATTGGAGACCAGGTTCAACAGCACTTGCGTCAGGCGCACGGAATCGGCCTGAACCAAGCCAACCTCGCTCTCGGGCCCGATCAACTCCAGTTGATTGCCGCGCGCCTCAGCCATGGGTTGGTTGTCGTCAACCAGTTCATGCAACAAATCGTCTAAGTCTACGGGATAGAGATCAAGCTCGACGATGCCCGCATTGAATTTGGAGATGTCCAGAACGTCATTCAGGTGCGTGAGCAAGAGCCGCGAAGACTTCTGCATTATGACCAGATATGAGGATTGCTTGTCGTTGAGCGGCGTGCGTTCCAGCAAATCCAGTGCACCAATGAGGCCGTTCAGCGGATTGCGCATTTCATGGCTCATGAGGGCCATGAACTCAGACTTAGCTTTTTCCCCCGCCAGAGCATCGTCGCGCGCCTTGCGCAGCGCGTCTTGCGCTTCTTTTTGCTCTGAGATGTCGCGAATATAGGCCACATACATGATTTCACCGGACTGGGCGGTCTCGGCGATCGACATTTCCATCGGGAAGATATCCCCTGACTTGCGCCGCGCCTGCTGCTGTATCCGCCCCGTCCCCTCGTCGCTCTGGTCGCTGTTGTTCAAGTAGTCTTGCAGCGTCGTATTATGCCCAGCGCGGGTATTGAGCGGCTCGATCAACTCCGCTAGCTCGCGGCCAACTGCCTCCTCGCGGCTGTAGCCGAACACCTGTTCGGCGGCCCCGTTATATTCGATGATCACGCCGCGCTGATCGGAGACCAAAATCGCGTCCAACGAGGCCGCAATCGTCGCCAACATGCGCTTGCCGCTGGCCTGAACAATATCGGCGTTGCGGCGGGTCAGACGGTTCAAATACCACAGTACGACAAGCGCCGCGCAAAGCGCCAAGACCATGACCGCAATGACCGCAGCCAGAGTGACCAACAGGCCAACAAATTCACGTCGGCGGGTCTCAGACTGAGCGGCAAAAACCTCTAGGGCCTTCAGTGAAAAATCGCGGGCAATGCGACGTTGATCATTCAAGGCGATTTGCAGCTCGGGCAGTGCGGCGCGCAGTTTGTCTTCTGGACCGTCGATCAGGGGCACGGTTTCGTTCAAGAAACCTTGCATCTGTTCCAGCGCCTCTGCGCCCTGGCTTTCGGTCAATTCGGCATTGCTGTAGTTGCCGTTCGCCAGCGTCTGAACGCGGCTATAATAGATGTCAAACCGCAGTTTGACGTTCAGCATGCTTGACTGTGCTGACACGTTGGCATTGGCCACCGCCACCTGCAAGGCCGCCAAATCCACATTGACCTGGGAGATGGTCCATTGGGCATTGTCAGTGTTCGCGGTCTCAAGGGACTTGAGTTCATCGCCAATAGCTTTGATGAGAAACACCAAAGGTGCAAAACTGACCAAAGTGACCAGAGCAAGGAAAACGAGCGGCTTAGAAAGGCGTGACATACAAGTTACTTTAACCGTCTTTAGACAGAGACATGGGTTCATAAACCCATCATTTGCGTGACCTTTGCGGCCCCTTCGCGGCTGCATAGCCACAAGAACATGCTGATTTCGAGCCAGGACGGTCGCAATAGCCCAAAAAGCGCGCCACCCAACAGCCGAGCATGTACAAGACGACAGGCTTCTCTTGCGCAATGGGCGAGCCTATGGGACCTGCAGAAGGGTATTGCCGCCAAGATAATTGACCAAGCAGAGCTCCAGTTTTCTACCCATGCGCTTGACTTGCCACGACACGCAACACAACTTTATACTAGCTGCAACCTCCCTACCTTCTTGATTAGAGCACTTGTCACCTTTCGAAATACGATCATTTAAAAATATTCTATAGCAGGCAAATCATTGCTGTTGGGCGCGCATGCGGCTAGGATCTTATCCGAAGGAATACAAATTCTAGCTTCAGTATGTCTAGACCAGATTTCGTTTGGCGCGTTTGCAACAGTTTGGTACCAACACGTTGGGCGGTAAGTAACTCAAGATTTTACCCTGAAAGCGCGATTTCGAGTATGAAAATTCTCCTAGCTGACGACCACTCCTTGGTCCGCGACACCTTGGCCTTGTTCTTACAGTCTGAAGGTGCATTCGAAGTGGTATGCGTTGATACCCTACAGGCCGCCCTTGCCGCTATTGTCGAACAGGGCGGCTTCGACCTGATCGTATTAGACTATGCGATGCCAGGAATGGATGGCCTGACCGGCCTTCAAGGGGCCATGAAGGTGGCTCCCAATACGCCAATTGCATTGTTGTCCGGCTCAATTGCCCGTGAAACAGTGGACAAAGCCATCGCAATGGGCGCGGCCGGATTCGTTCCCAAGACGCTGCCGCCCAAATCCATGATCACCGCGCTGCGCTTTATGGTTGCTGGTGAAACCTATCTGCCGCTAGACTATTTGCGGTCGCGCGAGGAAGAAGAAAAAGGCCAAGAGCTGCTCAGCCGCCGCGAGTTGCAGGTGCTGCGTGGCCTTTGCGAAGGCAAATCCAACAAAGAAATTGCTATCGACATGGGCTTGCAGGAAGTGACGATCAAGCTGCACGTTAAGACGCTGAGCAAGAAGCTGAACGCCCGCAACCGAACGCACGCGGCTATGATCGCGCGCGATCGCGCCATCATCTAGCACAGGGATCGAGCGCCCGGGCCGGGCACTCAGATCAGGCAAGGCCCTTGCCAAACGCTTGGCAGCGGTGGTGCCTCTGCACTCGTCTGGGCCTGCGCCAGACACACTGCGGTGCAATGCAAGGCGAAACGCTATCCACACCTGCTATCATGCCATGCTGTAACCTAAGCGCGAGAGATCTTTTTCTGACCCGCTAGGCAAGGCACATAGGCTGCCACCCTTGTTTTGCGCCCAAGCATCCGCGGCGCGCACATTCCCTGGAGCCCCCATGGCGAGCAGCCCAACCGACACCCCGACTGAGATCGAAGCCAACCGCCCAAGCCCGGTTTCCTTCAGCGATGCGCTGTCCGAGCGCTATTTGTCCTACGCGCTCTCGACCATCATGGCGCGCTCGCTGCCTGACGTGCGCGACGGTCTGAAGCCAGTGCAGCGCCGCTTGATCTACGCCATGCGCCTGCTGCGCCTGAATCCCAACACAGGCTATAAGAAGTGCGCGCGGGTCGTCGGCGACGTGATCGGTAAGTACCACCCACACGGCGACACCGCAGTTTACGACGCGCTGGTGCGCTTGGCGCAGGATTTCGCCCAGCGCTACCCCTTGATCGACGGCCAGGGCAACTTTGGCAACGTGGACGGCGATAACGCAGCCGCCATGCGCTACACCGAAAGCCGCCTGACGCTGGTGTCTGAGTACCTTATGCAGGGCCTGGACGAGAACGCGGTGGACTTTCGCGACACCTACGACGGCGAAGATTCCGAGCCCATCGTTATGCCCGCCAACTTCCCACACCTGTTGGCCAATGGCGCCCAGGGCATCGCGGTTGGTATGGCCACCTCGATCCCGCCGCACCACGTGGGCGAGCTGTGCGATGCAGCGCTGCACATCATCAAACACCCCGATTGCAGCGTCGCTGATTTGGTCGAACACGTGCGCGGGCCTGACTTCCCCACCGGCGGCAGCTTGGTCGAAGACAAGCAGACCATCATCAACGCCTACGAGACCGGGCGCGGTTCCATGCGCCTGCGGGCCAAGTGGGAAATCGAGCGCTTGAAGGGCGGCTCCTACCAGATCATCATCACCGAAGTGCCTTACCAGGTGCAAAAATCCAAGCTGATCGAAAAGATCGCTGAGCTGATCCTATCCAAGAAAACCCAGCTCATCGGCGATATCAGCGACGAGAGCGCCGAGGACATCCGTATCGTCATCGAACCGCGCTCGCGCAACGTCGATCCCGACATGCTGATGGCCAGCCTGTTTAAGTTCAGTGATCTTGAGACCCGCGTGTCTTTGAACATGAACGTGCTGGATGCCAACAACATCCCGCGCGTCATGTCGCTGAAAGAGATTTTGCGCGCCTTCTTGGATCACCGCCAGGTGGTTCTGCAACGCCGCACCCGCAATCGCTTGGGTCAGATTGAGCGCCGCTTGGAGATTTTGGACGGCCTGATGGTGGCCTACCTTAACGTGGACGAAGTGATCCGCATTGTGCGCTTTGACGATCACCCCAAGCAGGCCTTGATCACGCGCTTTGATCTGAGCGATGTGCAAGCCGAAGCCATCTTAAACCTACGTTTGCGGGCTTTGAACAAGCTGGAAGAAGTCGAGATTCGACGCGAGCAGGACGAATTGACCGCCGAAAAAGCACAGCTCGACGCATTGATGGCTGACGACCGCTTGCAATGGCAGCATATCACCAGCGAACTGAAGGACGTGCGCAAGACCTTTGGCGAAGGCAAAGATCAAGGTCGCCGCACGCTCATTCAAGCCGCGCCGGACGAGGCCGAGTTCGACGAGAGCGCCTTGGTGGAAAAAGAGCCCATCACCGTCATCTTGTCCGAACGCGGTTGGATTCGCGCCATGCGCGGCCACGGCGTCGCCCCTGAAAGCGTCAAGTACAAGGAGGGCGATTCCCAAGCCTACCTGCTTGCCTGCCAAACCACAGACAAGCTGCTGGCTGTCGCGGCAGATGGCCGCGTCTACACCCTGTCCGCCGATAAATTGCCCGGCGGTCGCGGCTTCGGTGAACCCCTATCGCTGACGCTCGACATGGCCAGCAAGGCGGCGATTATTGCGCTGATGGTGGTCGAAGAGGGCAAGCAGTTGCTGCTGGCCTCCGACGATGGACGCGGCTTCATCGCGCCACAAAGCGACCTGGTGGCAGGCACTCGGGGCGGCAAGCAGGTGATGAACCCCAGCGCGCCGGCCAAGCTGAGCGTTTGTCGAACGGTGGCAGGCGATCACGTCGCCGTTGTAGGACAGAACCGCAAGCTGTTGATTTTCCAAACATCCGAACTGCCCGTCATGGCTCGCGGCAAGGGCGTCATGCTGCAAAAGTACAAAGACGGCGGCATGACCGATGCCAAGACCTTCCATCTTGAGGAAGGCTTGACCTGGCCCTGGGGCACCGACAAGACCCGCACCGAAAAAGACCTGATGGCCTGGATCGGAAGACGCGGCGCGGCCGGACGCATGGCACCCAACGGATTTCCGAAGTCGGGTAAATTCGACCGCTAGAGCCTTAGCTTGCGCGGCCCAAAAGGGCCTTGTGTAGACCAGAACATTGCCCAGGGGATGCGCGAACGAGCGCCGCAGCCCCCTAGGCTTTTGCATGGCCGCACGTTAGTGTGCCGCTGGTTGGCCAACCCCGATTTGCCACCTAGAAAATCCACCCCTGCCCTGAAGGATCAAACCGAGCTATGCCCGACACCATGCGCATCTTGAGCATTGATGCTGGCGGCGTGCGGGGCCTATTGCCTGCCCTGCTGTTGACCGAGATCGAGGCACGGACAGGCAAGCAGATTTGGCAGCACTTCGACCTGATTACCGGCAGCGGAACCGGCGCGCTCTTGGCTATCGGGCTGGCCATGCCCGCGCGCTCTGGCAGCCCACTACCCGCCGCCAAGCTGCAGACCATCTTTGAACAGCCCAAACGATCCTTGTATCGCAAGACATGGCTTCGCCAGTTTGCGGCGCACCTGCGCGGCGTCAAGCCTCACTATTCCAGCAAGAGCTTGCGGCTTTGGGCGACGCACCACTATATGGACACCACCTTGTCAGAGGCCAAGACCGGCCTCATGTTGCCGGTTTATGACTTGGAACAAAGGCGCCCGGTGTTCTTCAAAAGCTGGAAAGCGCAAGGCCAGCAGCTCAAAGATCGCTCTGAGACCTACCAAGACCGAAATGTGCGGGTGCGCGACCTGATCTCGGCCAGCCTTGCAAAGCCAAGCTTGTTTGACCCTAAGGTGATCGGCAGCCAGTCGGGGCGGCGCATGACCGTGATTGACGGCAGCTTGTTTGCCGCCAACCCGGCGCTGAGCGCTTTGGTCGCCTCGCACAAGCTGCATCCCGAAGCCGACCACTACCAGGTCATATCCTTGGGCAGCGGCCAGGCCCGCCAGCACCTATCCCTGCTCCAGACCCGCGGCTGGGATTCTGAGCAATGGCAACGCCAAATGCTCAACGTGGCGCTCGACGGCATGCAAGATACCGTAGACTACCAACTGCGCGAGATCCTGGGGCAGGAAAAATATCTGCGGATCAACCCGGCATTGACTCTGTCCACGCAGATGCGCGGACCGGACGATGTACGCTTGGTTCACCTAAAGGCCCTGCGTAAGGCCGCTAAGGCGGCTGTCGAAACCGACGAGACCTTTGTTCGCCTGCTGCGCCTGCTCAATGCAAGCGAGCGCTGAGGCGCGATACTTGCCTCAGCTTTTCAGCCACTCATAAATGGATCGCGCAAAGGGCACGTTGTTAACGACGCCACTTACAAAACCGTCGGTCATGTTTTTCACGATCCTCTTGGGATTCAGGACGTCCTCGAGCTGTCGCGCTGCCGTTTGCGCACGTTCAAGTCCGCTTTCATCGCCGCCAATAGCATCGCTGACCCCATCCAATGCCTGGGCGGCAAGCTCAAAGCCAGATCGCGTGCTGTCAAGTTGGGCGCTCACGGCACCCATGGGGCCGGAGAATGGCGCGATCGGCGAGACCACCGCCGGCAAACTGTCGGCCAGGTCCTGCAAGATTTGAGCCGCCTGTGTGCCGGTTATGCTGCCGCGCTCGCCTGCATCCAGTGCTTGTGAGGCGGCACTGAGGCCCGCAAACAGCCGCGAGGCGGCGGAGGACTTGTCGAAGCGCCCTTGGGCGTCGTCCACCAATTGGCTCAATCGCTTGGCGTTCGCCAAAATCCAGGAGCGTGCCGACTCACGCTGGTCCTGAGAGACTTCCGAGCCCGCCAGCACCTCGGCCATGTGAGCGGCGCGATCCAATAGCGCGTCTTGAGCCTCTTGCAGCACCGCATCGCGCAAGGAGCCTTGCTCTAAATCTTGGGCGCGATCCAACAAGTCGGTGACAGGTGCATCGGCATAAGCCAAGCGATCACGGGTTAAGCGTAAAATCTGCGCCAGCTCCAACAAGCGCGGGTCATCGCTGAAATGCAACAAGGCCTCAGCATCACGGATCAGGCCGCGTATGGCCGCAGCGTCGCCTTCTGCTATGGCCTCGGCCACGCTCTGATTGAGGGCGTCAAGATTCGGAGAGGCCAGATCGGGAACTGCACCGTCTTCGGGCACCGGAGGGATCAGCGCAATGCGCCCAATCAGCCAGTAGTTGGGGGAGATGGAATCATCAAACGATTGATCCGCGCGCGTGTGGTAGTAAGTCCAGGGCTCATCGCAGCAGTCGACAGCATCGGCGAGATCCAACCAACGGCCTCGCTCGATCTCGTTCTTCAAGTCATCTTCGAACCAAATCTGCATGCGCGCATTCAGGGCGTGGAGCCGCGCCACCCCCGCCCGCAGCATAGCCTCGGTTTGGGCTTCATCGGCTTGGCCGCGATTGACCGCGCCTCGCCAGTCTCGCAGCCGCTGAGAGGTGCTGCCAAAGACGCCGGTTGCGTCCTTCCAATCCAGCCAGAGCCAGCCACTCCAACTATCGACGTAGCGCATTGAAAAGCCAATGCCAGCCGCCTCAAAGGCCTGCCCTAGCGTCTCAGGGGCGGCGTTGTAGCCCCAGCGCGCTTCGTGCGCTTGTGACAGTTGTTTGACGTCGGCAAGCAGCCCTTCAACCGTTGTGTTGATGTCTGCCGTCGCGCTTCCTGCACTGCAAATCACCAGCAGTGCGGCTCCGATTATGCGCTTCATGGGATCCTCCATGGCTTGAAATTGCTCTGCAGCCCAAGCGGCTGCATCCAGGTCTGCTTAGATGGTGGACCAACCAGGACGCTTTTTCGCCAACTCGGCACATGACCGCTCCGCCAGGACGCTGGGTCGCAGAGCAAAGGCTTGGCCGCAAAGCGCCAAGCCCCTAGACTGCGGGCAACCTCATCCCCCAACTTTAAAATGAAAAGCCGCACCGCATGATCCCTCGCTATACCCGCGAAGTCATGGCGTCGATTTGGACGCCCGAGAACAAGTTCCGCATCTGGTTTGAAATCGAAGCCCACGCCACCGACCGCCTGGCTCAGTTGGGCGTTGTCCCCGCCGCCGCCGCCGCCGCCATTTGGGAGCGTGGCCAGCCACCCTTCGACATTGAGCGCATCGACGAGATCGAGCGCGAGACCAAGCACGACGTGATCGCCTTTCTGACCCACGTGGCTGAAAAGGTCGGCGACGAGGCGCGCTTTTTGCACCAAGGCATGACCTCTAGCGACGTGCTGGACACGACGCTGGCAGTGCAAATGCGCGACGCTGCTGACATCTTGCTGGACGATCTCGATAAGCTGCTTGAGGCGCTCAAGCGCCGCGCTCTCGAGCACAAAGACCACATCTGCCTGGGTCGCTCGCACGGCATCCACGCTGAGCCCACCACCTTCGGCGTCAAGCTGGCGGGCCACTTTGCTGCTTTTCAGCGCTGCCGCAAACGCCTGGAAGCGGCGCGCGAAGAAGTGGCCACCTGCGCCATTTCTGGAGCGGTTGGAACCTTCGCCAACATCGACCCCAGCGTCGAGACCTACGTCGCGGATAAGCTGGGCCTGACGCCCGAAACCCACTCGACCCAGGTCATCCCGCGCGATCGCCATGCCATGTTCTTCGCCACTCTTGGCGTCATCGCCTCGTGCGTTGAGAACCTGGCCACCGAGATCCGCCACTTGCAGCGCACCGAAGTCTATGAGGCCGAAGAGTTCTTCGCTAAGGGTCAAAAGGGCTCGTCCGCTATGCCCCACAAGCGCAACCCGGTTCTGACCGAAAACCTGACCGGCTTGGCCCGCCTGGTGCGCGCCGCTGTTACGCCGGCCCTGGAAAACGTCGCCCTATGGCACGAGCGGGACATTTCCCATTCGTCGGTTGAGCGCGGTATCGGCCCCGACGCCACCGTGACACTGGACTTTGCGCTGTCGCGCCTGACCGGGGTAATCGACAAGCTGCTGGTCTACCCGGAGCGCATGCAGCGCAACCTGGATCAACTGGGCGGCCTGGTCCACTCTCAGCGGGTCTTGTTGGCCCTAACCCAAGCCGGTCTGTCGCGCGAGCAGGCCTACAGCGCCGTGCAGCGCAACGCCATGAAGGTCTGGACCGAAGGCGCCGACTTCTTGGAAAGCTTGTTGAGCGATGGCGAAGTAGTGAGCCATATCGCCGAAGACCAACTGCGCGAAGCCTTCGACCTGAGCTATCACACCAAGCACGTCGATACGATTTTTCAGCGCGTGTTCGGCTAGGCCTGGGCCACAAGACCTGTGCTGCCGGTTACAATCGCCCCGCTTTGGGTCGCCTCCAGGCGAGCCTTGGCGGGGTTTTTTGTTCAAACTCGCTCCAACAGACCAAGGGGGAGCGCATGATCATAACCAATATTCAGGTTTGGCAGCTCGATCTGCCCCTGACCAAAGCCTATTGGTTATCGGGCGGACGGCTGAAGTTCGAGCAGCTCGACAGCAGCTTTGTGAGAATCGAAACCAACACCAGTTTGGTCGGCTGGGGTGAGGCTTGCCCTTGGGGCCACACCTACCTGCCCGCCCATGGCGGCGGGGTCCGCGCGGCCTTGGCGCTGCTGGCTCCAGCGCTGATTGGGCAGGATCCCCTGGCCTTGGATCACATCAACGCGGTGATGGATACGCAACTGCCCGGCCACCCCTACGCCAAAGCTGCCCTGGATATCGCCTGTTGGGACATTCTGGGCAAGGCCAGCGGCCTACCGCTTTATCGCCTGCTAGGCGCGCCCGAGGCGGCCCCGGTGGCCGTCAATTCTTCGATCTCTACTGGCACGCCTGACCAGATGGTGGCGCTGATTCACCAAGCCTCAGCCCAGGGCTACCGCACGCACTCTGCCAAGATCGGTGGCAGCGACATCGCCCTGGATCTGGCACGCATGGATGCTATCGCCGACGCCCTGCCGCCGGGCGAGGCCGTGACCTTCGATATCAACCGGGCCTGGACGCCGGGTGTAGCGGTCGAGGTCTTGAACGCCAGCCGCGCGCAGGGCTGGATCGAGCAACCCTGCCAGACGCTGGACCAGTGCTTGCAAGTGGCCAAGCGCGTGCGCCAACCCATTATGCTCGACGAGTGCCTGCACGACTTCAACGACCACCTAGAGGCCTGGAAGCTGGGGGCTTGCGAGGGTGTTAAGGTCAAGCCCAACCGGCTCGGCGGGCTGACGCGCTGCCGCCAAATCCGCGATTTCTGCGTTTCTGTTGGCTGGTCCATGCACATCGAGGATGTGGGCGGATCGGTCCTGGCCGATACCGTTGCGCTGCACCTTGCGGCCTCAACTCCCCAAGCCAACCGCTTGGCCTCATGGCTCTCACACGCTCATCTAGCGCTCGATCCTTGCCCAGGACAGGGCGCGCGCAATTTGGTTGGCTTTGCCCGGGTTCCAGACCTGCCAGGCCACGGCGTCGAACCGGATCTTGATATTCTGGGTCAGCCCAGCGCCCACTATCGTTAAAGGAGGCCCATGTGACCAACATTACCCGCTTGAGCCTGTGGCAATTGCCACTGACCAGTCACGAGGCCTACCACATGGCCGATGGCAAGACTTGCGAGACGGTCAACACCACCATCTTGCGCATTGACACCGACAGTGGCCTGTCCGGCTGGGGCGAGGTCTGCCCGATCCCGCACTATCTGCCCGCCTATGCCGACGGCGTTATACCAGCGGTGCAAGACATGGTGCCTGCGATGATCGACGCGGACCCAATTGGCCCAGAAGCCCTCATGGCCCTGCTTGATGGACACCTGCAAGGCCATAACTACGCCAAATCGCTGATTGATATGGCCTTGTGGGACCTGACTGGCAAGGCTGCAGGCCTGCCGCTGTATCGCTTGCTGGGCGGGCTTCAGACCCGTGACCTGCCACTGTATCACTCCATCACATGCGTTGCCCCCGACGAGATGGTGCGCATGGCCCACGAGGCCTACGCCCAGGGCATTCGCCAGTTTCAGGTCAAACTGGGAGCTGATAAATCTTGGCAGACCGATTTGGAGCGCTTGATCAAAATCCGCGAAGCCGTAGGGCCCGGCCCCTTGGTCTATGGCGACTGGAACTGCGGCGGCAACCGGCTGGACTGCACGCGGGTCGGCCGGGCGGTGGCTCACTTGGATATCATGCTGGAGCAGCCCTGCCCCACCCTGGAGCAATGCGCGGCCGTGCGCGCGGCGACCGGTCTGGCAATGAAGATCGACGAAAACGGCTTTGACGTCGAGAGCCTGTTGAAAGCCCAGGCGCTGGGCTGCCTGGACGCCTACGCGCTCAAGACGTCGAAGAGCGGTGGCCTGTCCGCCTCGCGTCGCTTGCGCGATCTTTGCTTGCATCTGGGCGCGCGGCTCTGCGTTGAGGACACGTGGGGCAGCGATATTACCACCGCCGCCGCCTTGCACTTGGCCACCGCCACGCCCAGCCGCGCGCTGCTGAATACTTGTGATTTGTCGGGCTATGTCGCACCGCACGTCGATCCCAATGGTCCGGTGCGCCAAGCGGGCTTTGTCCGCGCGCCCGACGGGCCCGGCTTGGGCATCGAGCCGGATTTGGACCTGTTGGGCCAACCGCTGGCGGTGTTCGACTAATCGGCGCTGGTCGCCAAAGGCCTTATACGAGCACCGCGTCGCACTGACCGCTTTGCTCATTGCTAAGGTGTTGCAATACAAGTCGAATCAATGCGTAGCACGGTATGGAGCGACACGGCTTTGGTATTAACCGTTTAAGGCAAAGGGCATGTCGAAAATCTTGGGCTCAATCGGGCTGCCGTCGTTTTCGCTCGCATGGCGATCAAAGGTCTTGAACTCTGCGGGCAAGATCGTCCCTGGGCGAGCCTCGGAGGTGAAAATGTGCTTGGCGGTCTCCGGCGTAACGACCAGAGCAGCCGGATCGTCCAGCGTTCCGCTGTAGAGCCCGATCCGATCGGGCCAACGCTCGAAAGTCAGAGCCAGCTTGGTGCCACACTGGGCGCAGAAATGTACTTGAACCGCTTTGCCGCTGCCTTGCGAGGTCAATTCGAAGACCTTGGGAGCTTGGCCCACAAAGACAAAGGGGGCGCGGTCATAGATGGGCTCGATCATCCGATCTGAGCCCGTGGCCTGTTGGCAAAACCGACAGTAGCATATCGTCACCCAGAGGGGATCTTGCTTGGTGTTATAGCGAGTTTGGCCGCACAAGCAGCCCCCGACATGTGTGCCATGCTTCGCCTCGTCGGAGGGTGCATGCGAGTGTTCGAATTGGCTTGAAGACATGATCACTCCTGAGGGAATGGCAAACCCGGAGCAATAGGGCCTTGGCCGCCGCGGATCTGCAGCGCGTCGTTGATCGACGCCGCCTGGACGCCAAGAGTGGATGAGGCCAGCGTCAAAGTCTAGCGCAAAGCCCGAGCAGTCGCGTCCGAAAGCGCCTAGCCCCCTGGGGTGCATTTGCCTTAAGATCAATTCGTAGAAGCCAAAGCCGCGTCGCTCCATACCCTGCAAAGCTTTGGGTCAACGTGTCTTGCGGCGACCTATCTGACGGCTCAGCGGTCCCTGCGGCGCGGCGCTCGTATACCACCAAAGCCGCGTCGCTCCATACCCTGCAAGGCTTTGGGTCGACGTGTCTTGCGGCGACCTATCGGACAGCTCAGCGGCCCCTGCGGCGCGGCGCTCGTATACCACCAAAGCCGCGTCGCTCCATACCCTACAAGGCTTTGGGTCGACGTGTCTTGCGGCGACCTATCGGACAGCTCAGCGGTCCCTGCGGCGCGGCGCTCGTATACCACCAAAGCCGCGTCGCTCCATACCCTGCAAGGCTTTGGGTCGACGTGTCTTGCGGCGACCTATCTGACGGCTCAGCGGTCCCTGCGGCGCGGCGCTCGTATAAGCCCGCATTGAGTGAGCACAAGACAACGAGGCGTGGCATAGCGGATGTTCCAGACTTTCCGTTGGGCTGAGCAGGCGGCGACGCGGGCAAAGGTGGATTGACGCGTCTTAGTCAGCAGGACCCATCGGGTCGATGTAGCACGTTGAAAGCCGTCTCATCTGGCCCCGCGCAAAATCAGGCCCAATCATCGGGCAGATCGCCCAGCCGTTCGCCGTCCTCCAGACCTTCCTCCAGCACCTGCTTAGCAACCGCATACCCAAAGCCGCGCCGCGCCAAGGCTGCCAGGTCCTTTTGCGCCCGCTCGGCGCGCTGCTCCGGGTCTGGGCGACGCCAGCCCATCCCGCGCTTGCGCACATAGGCGCGGGCGGCCTGCAAGGCTAGCGCCTCTTCCCCGCCCTGGCCCTGTTCTTCGACCAGGCGTTCAAGCGCCGCGTCGATCTCAGCCGAACCCACGCCTTTTGCCCGCAATTTCATGCGAATGGCCGATACCGATTGACCGCGATCAAAGAAGCTGCGCGCGCGCGTCAGGGCAAAGCGAGCATCATCCAAGAAACCTTGCTGCACCAGCTCCTGAATCACCGCTTCGATCCAGCCGTTCACCTCGTCGCGCTCGAACTCCTGGCCCTCACGCTCGGCGCGCATGACCCGGCGGTGCAGCACCTGGCGCAGCGTGCCCTGAGAGCCGTTGTAGCGTTCCAAATAATAGAGAGCTGCGCGGCGGAAATAATCCTGGCTCAATTTACGCAGCTTGCGCGGTTTGCGCCGCTTGGCGCGCTTCGCAGTCTGCCCGCCCGAGCGCCCATCATCTTGCGCTTCAGCGCGGCTCGCGTCGCCGCCGTCTGCAAGGATTTCACTTTGTGGAGGCCAAGGGGCCTTGGATTGCGATGCCATGACCGCTAGATAGAGAGCAATTCCCTGCAAAATCCAAGACAAAACAAGTCTCGGTCAAGAATCGAAAGCCCTGCCTCATGGATAACAAGCTGAAGGCCCGCCACATCGGTGCGGTGAACTGGATCGGTCTGTGGACCTTGTACGAAAAAGAGGTCGGACGATTTTTGAAGGTCTGGTCGCAGACGCTTTTAGGCCCTGTGGTGTCCTCGCTGCTGTTCATCATCGTCTTTTCGGTCGCTTTGGGGGCTGGCTCACGCATGGTGGGCGATGTCCCCTACCTCAGCTTCTTGGTCCCTGGCCTGATCATGATGACCATGATCCAAAACGCCTTCGCAAACTCCAGCTCTTCGATCATCGGCGGCAAGATGCAGGGCAGCATCACCGACGTTTTATTGCCGCCCCTTTCCGCCAACGAGTTTTTGATGGGCTATGCCGGTGGAGCGGTCACTCGCGGCTTGCTGTGCGGCGGCAGTGTCTTGTTCGCCATATCGTTTTGGGTCGATCTGAGCATCAGCAACATAGCCTTGCTGTTGTATTACGCGCTTGTCGCCAATACCATCATGGCGCTGTTGGGCCTGATCGCGGGCATATGGGCCGACAAGTTCGATCAGGTTTCGGCTGTGACCAATTTCATCGTCACCCCCCTGTCGTTTCTGTCGGGCACCTTCTATACGCTCGACCGCTTGCCGCCCTTCTGGCAAAGCCTGTCCCAGTTCAACCCCTTCTTCTATATGATTGATGGGTTTCGCGCCGGCTTCATCGGACAGGCCGAGGGCTCATTGCTGATCGGTGCAGTCTTTGTCTTGGTGATCGCAGCTGTGCTTTGGGTCGCGGCCTTGGCGCTGTTGCGCTCAGGCTACAAGCTTAAGGCTTAGGGGGGCTCAGATGCGCGCGCCAACTCTAGTGTTTTTGACACGCCAGCGCGCTCCAGCTCTTGTCAAAGCGGTTCGGCTTGGCTAGCTTGCCGCTTTGAAACCTGCGAACAGGATTTCGCCCCTCCATGACAGCACTGATGCCAACCTATGCCCGCAGCGAACTGGCGTTCGAACGCGGCGACGGGTCTTTCCTTTATACCGCCGACGGCAGCGCCTATCTGGACTACGCCACCGGCATTGCGGTCAACGCATTGGGCCACGGCCACCCGCATCTTGTCGCCACGCTCAAAGCGCAAGCCGATAAGCTGTGGCACGTGTCAAACCTCTACACCATCCCGGAAGGCGAGCGCCTGGCTCAGCGACTGACCGAGCTGTGCTTTGCGGACAAGGTTTTCTTCACCAACTCCGGTGCTGAAGCCTTGGAGGGCTCCTTTAAGACCGCGCGGCGCTATCAGAGCGCAACCGGCAATCCCCAGCGCTGGCGCATTATCTCGGTGACGGGCGCGTTTCACGGCCGCACCTTGGCAACCTTGTCGGCCACCAACAACGCCAAGCATCTGGACGGCTTTGGCCCGCGTGTTGACGGCTTTGACCAGGTGCCTTTCGGCAATACCAATGCCCTGCGCGCGGCCATCACCGAAGAGACCGCCGGCGTTGTGATCGAGCCCATCCAGGGCGAAGGCGGCCTGACCGCGGCGGACGAGAACTACCTTAAGGCCCTGCGCGCCACCTGCGACGAGTTCGGTCTCATGCTGATCTTTGACGAGGTGCAGTGCGGCATGGGACGCAGCGGCAAGCTGTTCGCCCACCAGTGGGCGGGTATCGAACCCGACATTATGGCCCTGGCCAAGGGCATCGGCGGCGGCTTTCCGCTGGGTGCTTTCCTGGCCAGCGAAACGGCAGCCCAGGGCATGACGCCTGGCACCCATGGATCGACCTATGGCGGCAACCCCCTGGCGGTGGCTGTTGGCAATGCCGTGTTGGACGTGATGACCGAACCCGGCTTTCTGGAGCAGGTGCAATCCACGGCCGCTGTTCTTGAGACCGCTCTGCTTGCCCTAAAAGAGCGCCACAGCGACAAGATCGACGCCATACGCGGTATGGGCCTGATCCGTGGCCTGCGCTTTGCCGACGCCTTGCCCGCGGGCGACATGGTATTGGCCTTGCGCAAGGAACGCGTCTTGAGCGTCCCAGCGGGCGATAACGTCCTCCGGGTCTTGCCGCCACTCACCACCAGCGCTGCAGAGATTGACCTGTTCTGCGCAGCGCTTGATCGCCTGCTTTCAGCCTAACTGCTGGACGCGGAGCGCGCCCCGCCCTTCACCCCTACCAAAAGACGCAAAGCAAAGACACGCTATCATGAGACACTTTCTGGACCTGGACCTGCTGAACGCAGAGACCTTGGGCTTGATTTTGAACGCCGCCTTGAAAGAAAAGCGTGAGCGCGGTTTCAGCAAGGCCAGCGCTCTGGCAGGCAAATCCCTTGCGCTGGTGTTTGAGAAGAACTCAACCCGCACGCGCATCTCGTTTCAGGCCGCCATGCAGCAGCTAGGCGGACAGAGCTTTGTGCTTGATGCAGGCACCAGCCAGCTCGGCCGCGGTGAGACCATCGCCGACACAGCCCGCGTGCTGTCGCGTTATGTCGATGCCATCATGCTGCGTACCGACGAACACGATAAGTTGGAAGACATGGCGCGCTTTGCTTCGGTGCCGGTGATCAATGGCCTGACCGACAAGAGCCACCCTTGCCAAATCATGGCCGACCTCATGACGGTGCAAGAGCACTTCGGCAGCCTGAAAGACCGTCGCGTGGTCTGGCTGGGTGACGGCAACAACGTCGCGGTGTCTTGGGTTCAAGCCGCCGTGGCCTTTGGTATCCCCATGACGGTCTCGACCCCTGCCTCCATGCAGATCCCGCAGGAGGTGCAAGACTGGCTCGCAAACCAAGGGGGCCATCAGGTGAGCTTTAGCGAGGATCCGGGCGCTGTCGCCGGCGCCGACGTGGTGATCGCCGACACCTGGGTCTCCATGGGCGATGAAGCCGACGCCGAACAGCGCTTGGCGACCCTGGCCCCCTACCAGGTCAACGAGGCTTGCATGAGCAAAGCCAGCGCGTCAGCGGTCTTCTTGCACTGCCTGCCCGCCCATCGCGGCGAAGAGGTTACGGACGGCGTGATCGACGGCCCTCAGTCGCTGGTTTTTGACGAAGCTGAGAACCGCATGCACATTCAAAAAGCCATCCTCTTGTGGTGCTTTGGCTTGCTGGACGAGGCTTAAACATGACGACACCCGACCAACTGGGCAGCGAGTTCCAAGCATCCAGCGACTTCGTCATGTCCTATATGCTCGAGGGTGGAACCATCGCAGGCCGCATGGTGCGTTTGGGCGCGACAGTGGACGAGATTGTCTCTCGCCATGACTTGCCCTTGTCGGTTGGCTTGCTGCTGTGCGACTACCTTGTCAGTGCCGCGGCTATGGCATCGACGCTAAAGTTTGACGGCATTTTGACCTTCCAAACCAAGTCAAACGGTCCCGTGTCGATCCTGGTGGCCGACGTCACCACGGACGGCAAGCTGCGCGCCATGGTGAGCCTGGATCGCGAGCGCCTGGCAACGCTGGGTGCAAAGCCCTCTTTGTCTGCTTTGGTCGGACAAGGCTATCTTGCGATTACCGTCGATCAGGGCCCCGACATGGATCGCTACCAAGGCGTGGTCGATATCGTCGGCAGCAGCATCAGCGATACACTGCACCACTATTTCAAGCAGTCCGACCAGCAAGACATCGTCATCAAAACGGCCGCCGACTATCAAGATGGGCACTTTCGTGCGGGTGCACTGACTGCCCAGCGCGTGGCCTTTGAAGGCGGCAATGTCATCAACGAAGAAGAAGCGCTGGAGGACTGGCGGCGCGCTGTGATTTTGATGGGCTCGGCCACCGACGAGGAAATCTTGGACCCGGACCTTGAGCCGAGCTTGCTGCTGTTTCGCCTGTTCCACGAAGACGGGGTTGAGGTTCAACCGCCCAAGCCGCTCGAAGCGGCCTGCCGTTGCAGCGCTGGGCGCGTTGAAAATGTCCTGCAGAGCCTCAGTGCTGAGGAGCTGCTGCATTGCCAGGACGAGGCCGGCCAAATCGTGTCGGTCTGCGAGTTTTGTCGCTCAGCCTACATCTTTGAATTGGATGATGGCGGCAGGGCGGTCTTGGTTTCCCAGACCCGTTAGGGGTACGAACGCCGCGCGACTAAGACCAATGACGGCGCGCAGTGGCGGCAGTGGCATGGAGCCATGCGGCTCAGCGCCCTGCGTTAGGTCCTCGCCAATCTTAAAAGCGACGACGCAGCACAAACTCAAGATTGGTGTGAAAACGCGATCGGACCTCTGCATTGTTCTGGTCCGCGACAGCCAGCGGCCAACCATGCTTGCTCGGTGCCACCAAATCTGAGCGAATCCTTAGGGCCAAAGACCGCCACTCCGATAAGTCGTAAGCCCCGCCAGCTGACAGGGTTAGAGCTGGCGCCCATGCGTCCTCAAATGCTACGCCGTCGAGCCTCAGCTTCGTGCGAACGGCCCCCAGACCGACCCCAGTCATGATCCCAAATTTGTTGATGAGATCGCGTTCGTATCCGAATTCCAGACCGAACCCATCCTGCCGATACCGATTTCGTGCGAATTCATCGCTGCCAGACGCATAGAACAGAGCGACGGACAGCGACTCGCGGGAAGTATCGGCCATGAGGCCCAAAGCCCGTTTGCTGGCAAGGCCGGTTCCGGTTTTCAGTTCCAGGTGATCGACTTTTCCATCATCTGCGTCCAGTCGTATTCGCGGCCCGTTTGCCCAGAACGAACCGAATGAATTATCGAGATACAAATAAGTCTTAAAATGAGAATTCGAAGTAATGTCGGATGGCTGGCGGTCTTCCGGGCCTTGCGCTAACGCAATGCTTGCCAATCCCCAAAACGCTAAACCTAGCAATATCCTTATATTGCTATCTGGAACAAAAATCGGCATTTAATTCTTTGATTGCACGGGTATAGGACTGTGCAAAAAACTAGGCCATGCCCGCACACAATCAATGCCAGCACGGTAAATATTTGCTCCGCCGGAAGTCCACAACCGATCTCGGGACTTGTGACCGCAAATCCACGCCACGACGGCCCATGCCAGCGCGTTTCGGGGCCTGGCTGGTTTGCGGTCGCTTGCGTAATGGTCGAGTGTTCGCAGCGCACGGCATGCTCATAGTGTGAGCTTTGCGAGTGCAAGACAGCCTTTGCCCAGGCACGCAGGCCAAACGCCTCATGCCTGGTTTCGCCCGCCCGTCGCGATCAGCCTAAGAAAAAGCGACCACTGCAAAGATGACCGCGAGCGGCAGGCCGACATGGGCCAATTTTGAAACGGCTTTGATCTTTTTCAAATCCGGTGGCACGCCAGTCTTTTCGGCCTTAACGCCCATGGCCGTCATGATAGAAGCCGCCACCAACACCAAGGTTGCGCCGAGCAGCTTGACCCAAAAGGCCCAGTCCAGCGTTGACCAGGCATTGTTGACCGCAATCATGCCCAGCCCGCTCAGCCAGAGCAGGATAATGGCGACAAAGCCCATCTTGCCGATCAGACCCATGACTTGCGCTACAACTGGCGACGGCGGCTGGCCGGACTTCAGCGTTTTGGTCAGTAGCAAGCCGTTGCCGATCCCAGCGGCTCCGCCAACATATAGACCAAACATATGAATAATTTTGAGTAGTATGAGCATGGCTTTCCTCCCCATTTAGCTTGCCTAGGGGCCTACGCCAGCGTGGCGAGGCGTCAAGACAAGTAGCAGTTAGGCTGCCACAGGCCAGGTTCAGTCACAAGCTTTGTTCGTTTGGACTTGGGCGTGAACAGAGCTGCGAAGCCCCCACGAGCTAAGGCTCGAGCCCGTCCAGCAGGCCCCGAGCCTGGTCCATATCAATGAACTTCAACAGCCCGCCAGCCCCTGCCCCAGACGATAACAGCATGTTGGCTGCCATGCTCACGGCCATCGCCGCCATCCCGCCGCCCTTGGGCTTGAAACTGCCGGTCTCAACTTGCTGCAAAACGCCGATGAACAGGCCGGCAACCAAGGGCAATAGCTGTTGCACGGGCTCGGCGGGTAAGTCAGAGGCTGAGGCCGCGCGGATGGCCAAAGTCTGCACTGCGCCATCGGCAGGCAGCAGTTGGCTCAAGGCCAACTGCCCAGGCTCTGAAAAGCGCGCCAAATCTTGGCTGTCTTCGGCCTCAACTGCGTCGGCCAGCGCGGCACCGCTGAGCTGCTCCAATACGGCCGCCAGCGACACGCCTTGTCTCTCGCACTGGGATTGCAAGGCTGCGCCGATGGCGGGCACCATGCGCCCCAACAGGCCCACCATGTCGCCCTTGGCCAGCCCCAGGCTCGCGCCCTGGTCCAGCAAGGCACGCCCCCCTGAGGTCAATTGCAGCATGTCAACGATGTTCATCGCGGCCTCCTGGCTGGCTGGAATGGGCGAAAACGCTTAGAAGGCAGCCTGACGCCAATAGGCATTGACGATGGGAACGCGTCGATCCAGGCCAAAGCAGCGCTCGGACAGCTTGAGAGCAGGTGCCGCTTGACGCCGCTTGAACTCGGCGATGTGCAGCAAGCGCCAGATCTGATCCACCACAGGGCGGTCATGACCAGCAGCCACCAGCTCGGCTGGGCTCTGCTCCTGCTCGACCAGAGCATAAAGGATGGCGTCCAACACCTCATAAGGCGGCAAACTGTCTTGGTCGGTCTGATCGGGGCGCAACTCTGCTGAGGGCGCCTTGGTGATGATGCGGGCGGGCATAACCGCACCGGAGGGTCCCAGCGCACCCTTGGGCAGGGTGAGATTGCGCCAACGCGACAGGGCAAAGACCTGCGTTTTATAAAGATCACCGATCAGGTTCAGCGCGCCGCACATATCGCCATAGAGCGTTGCATAGCCTACCGCGACCTCGGACTTATTGCCGGTGGTTAGCAGAAGATCGCCGGTCTTATTCGACAGAGCCATCAGCATGAGGCCACGGCTGCGCGACTGCAAGTTCTCCTCGGTCTCATCCGCCGGGCGGCCCGCAAACTGCGGTGCCAACACGCCTTCAAAGGCATCGACGGGATCTGAGATCGGCAGACTGGCGTAGGCAATGCCCAGCGCCTTGGCCAGCGCCTCAGCATCGTCGAGGCTCTCCTGGCTGGTATAGCGCGAGGGCAGCATGTAGGCCGAAACCTTGTCCGCGCCCAGCGCGTCTACAGCCATCACCGCGGTCAGCGCCGAGTCAATCCCGCCCGACAAGCCCAGCATGACCCGGGAGAAGCCGGTTTTGCGCAAATAGTCCCTTAGCCCCATCACAGCGGCCTGATAGAGGGCTTCGTCAGCACTGGGCGGCGGAGTCAGATCTTGGCCGGTGAGCCGCCCCTCTTCATAGCGAAGCAGGCAAAAAGACTCCTCAAAATGGGGAGCCTGCATGACCAGCGACTTGTCCGCGTCCAGCGCAAAAGCTCCACCGTCAAACACCAGGCGATCTTGCGCGCCGACCAGGTTGGTATAGATAAAGGGCCGCCCGTGTTCGACCACGCGCTTGGCGGCCATGTTGAGCCGCTGTTCGCGCAAGCTAGGCGCAAACACCGAGCCATTGAGCGCAATGAAGATATCCGCGCCGGACTCAGCCAGACACTCGCAGATGTCCTCGTGCCACACGTCTTCGCAGATTGGCAGCCCCAGCTTGACGCCCTTGAAGAAGATCGGGCTGGGGAACTGACCGGGCGTAAAGCAGCGCAGCTCGTCAAAAACGCCGTAAGTCGGCAGATAGACCTTGTCGCGATGGGTCATCACCTTGCCATCGGCCAGCAAGAACACGGCATTATGGATCCGCCCGCGCAGCCGCAAAGCAGAAGCCGCGTAATCGCTGTCAGCCTCCCCCAGAGCAGGAGCCAAGCGCGGCGCGCCCACTAGCATCGCCGGTCCGCCCGCGGTGATTTCAGCCAGCTCTTCCAAGGACTTGGCACAGGCCTGCAAGAAGCCCTCGTTAAAGGCCAAATCTTCGATCTGGTAGCCGCTGAGCACCATTTCGCTGGTGATGAACAGGTCCGCTCCAGCCTCAGCGGCGCGCTGGTGCGCGGCCTTGATCTTATCGGTGTTGCCCTTCAGGTCGCCGACGGTCGGGTTGAGTTGGGCCAAAGCAAAGGTCAAAGCAGCCATGTAAGCACCCTAAGATCTGGAGGCTGAAGGGATGGTTTGGAAACGTCCAGGAACCTTACCGACCGCGCGAGCGCAGCAGGAATTCACGGCCGACCTTGACCCGCTCAACACCATCATAGTCGATGATATCGGCGGTTGCATAGGTCTCGGTCCAGCGCGTCGGCAGGTAGGAGCCCGAGCCCACCACGTTGATCGGCGCTTGGGCCAGGCGCATCATGCGGCACTTGGCGGGCCCAAAACCGCTGGAAGCCACAATCTTAGCCTTGGCAAAGCCCGCGTCGTCCAGGGCCGCACGCAAAGCATGGATTGCCGCCGCTGAGGTGCCCTGTCCGACCAGATAGTTCAGCTCTTCTTCGGTGCGATAGCCTTGGATCGAGTCCGGAACCTTGGCCTGCAAAACCTCGTAGGAGCGATAAGAATCCAGCCCCTCAAGATAGCGTCCGCCTGGCGTATCAATGCGCAGCGCCAACCGCCCGGCCTCCACCATCTCGGGGAAAGCCTGGCAGACCTCTAAGCTGTCGGTTATCTCTTGCGCAAAGTAGTCCACCAGCACGGTCATAGGCTCGTCTGGAAAGGCTTCGTGGTACATCTGGGCGGCCTTCAGGGTCGAGCCTGCATAGCCAATCAGCGCGTGGGGCATGGTACCGAGCCCCGTCTCGCGCCCAAAATAAGGAGCGGTGGCATCGGTGGCGTTGCCGATGAAGCCGACTGCACCCATTTCCTGCTTTGCCCGCTCAGAGCCCACCGAGGCCGCGTAAGCCATTTGCTCAGCCATCTCCAGCCCGGCGCAATGACGACCGTCCATGGCCAAGAACGAGACCTTGGGCAAATCGCAGCACATAAGGTAGGCGTTGTAGGCCGCCACACAGGGCGGACCGAGCTTTTGCAAAATCAAGGTCTCGAGGTCGGCCAACTGCTCGAAGGAGCCAGAAAGGTACAACAGCGGCTGACCTGCACCGACGCTGTCGCCTTCTTTATGCAACAGCTTCAGATCGAAGGTAATGCCGCGTTCGACCTGCACTTGTTCCAGCCAAGCCAACATGAGCCGGGGCGCAAACATGACCGGCCGCCGCATAAAGATCGCATAGGTCACCCGCTTATCGCCGAACATGCCAACGATCTTTTTGGTGCGCTTAAAGTACTGATCCGTCCAGCGCTCGACCTGCTTGTCATAGCTTTCGACCACGCAGGCGTCGAAAATGGCGGGCGTTGCCCCCTTATCGCTCATCGAACTTACCTCGGTCTTTCCTTGCTGGGCGAGCGGCGGGCGAGCCATTTTCGTCTCGCCCTGCCCTGTCTGTTTGAGGCTTAGGCGGCCTTGGCCACGCCGCGTTCGCCCAAATATTTGCGCAACAAGTCAGAGACCATGAAGGCCATCTCCAACGATTGCTCAGCGTTCAGGCGCGGATCGCAATGGGTATGATAACGGCTCGACAGGTCTTGAGCCGAAACAGCGCGTGCGCCGCCCATGCACTCGGTCACATTCTTGCCGGTCATCTCCAAGTGGATGCCGCCGGGAATGGTGCTTTCTGCCGCGTGCACAGCAAAGAAGCCCTCGACCTCACGCAGCACTTGATCAAAAGGACGGGTCTTATAGCCGGTCTCTGCCTTGATGGTGTTGCCGTGCATGGGGTCGCAAGACCAAACCACCGGGTGATCCAGACCCTTAACCGCGCGCACCAGAGCTGGCATGTGCTCTTGCACCTTGTCGGCGCCCATGCGCACGATCAAGGTGATGCGGCCCGCTTCACGCTCAGGGTTGAGCGTATCCAGTAGCTTTTTCAGATCGTCAGTATCCATCGACGGCCCGCACTTGATACCCAAGGGGTTACCAACGCCACGCAGGAACTCGACGTGGGCATGGTCGGGCTGGCGGGTGCGGTCGCCGATCCACAGCATATGGGCTGACAGATCATAGTACTTGTTAGTCAGTGAATCGACGCGGGTCAGCGCGGTTTCATATTCCAGCAACAGTGCCTCGTGGCTGGTGTAGTAGTCCACGCTGTGCAGAACCGGCACGTTTCTGGAATTGATGCCGCACGCCTTCATGAAGCTCAGGGCTTTGTCGATATCGCCTGCCAATTGTTCAAAGCGCTCGCCCTGCGGGGAGTTGCGCACGAACTCCAGGTTCCACTTGTGTACGTTGTTCAAGTCCGCCATGCCGCCCTGGGCAAAGGCGCGGATCAAGTTCAGTGTCGAAGCGGCTTGATAGTAAGCGCTCAGCATGCGCTCGGGATCAGGCATGCGCGCTTCAGGCGTAAAGGCGCTGTCATTGATAATGTCACCGCGATAGGACGGCAGCTCGACATCGCCCTGCTTTTCCATGTCTGCAGACCGCGGCTTGGCGAATTGCCCCGCCAGTCGGCCAATTTTGACGACCGGCTTTTGTCCCGCAAAGGTCAGGGTGACGGCCATTTGCATCATCAGCTTGAAGTTATCGCGGATCATGTCGGCGGAGAATTCGGCGAAAGCCTCGGCGCAATCGCCGCCTTGCAGCAAAAAAGCATCGCCATTCGCAACCCGTCCGAGGTCGGCTTTCAGCGCGCGCACTTCTTCGGCAAAGATCAGCGGAGGCTGAGCGCTCAAGCGTTCATTGACCGACGTAACCTGCTTCGGGTCCGCATAGGTCGGGATTTGCTTGACGGGAAAAGTTTCCCAAGAACGAGGGCTCCAGGCCATGATCTACTCCAATTCAGTCGCCTATGACTGTAAATTTGCGCAATGAAGCGTTTGTGTTACTCCAAGCCCCCCTAGCAGCGCAACCGATTTTGGAGACTCAATTGACGCGAGAGCAGT
Source organism: Alphaproteobacteria bacterium (assembly GCA_030428255.1). Classification (GTDB taxonomy): domain Bacteria; phylum Pseudomonadota; class Alphaproteobacteria; order UBA7985; family JAUIBT01; genus JAUIBT01. The sequence continues at coordinate 30,673 of JAUIBT010000030.1, forward strand.
TGCAGAATGCAACCACCCAAAGCTTTAAACACGCGCGATAAGCTGCCGATATTTATCAAGAATGGCAAAATCAGGGCGCGCTTGACACTCGATTCCAGCGGCATTATTCAACTAGAGATTGCGGGCAGTGCTGGAATCGGATTGTGATTAGCCAGCCGGGCTTGCTTTAGTATATTTTAACAGACAGTCCTTGTTGTAACCATAATTGGAAACGACAGTCTATTTTCGGAAAGCAGGACAGAAGGCATGAGCATGTCCGTCACCACTCGCAGCTTCGGCAGAATCGGATCTTTGGGCCTCTTAGGCGCCTTGATCTTTGCCACTGGCTGCCAACAAATCGTTCAAGATGACGCCAACGCATTGCAGCCTGCAAGCGCGCAAGCGGCACCGCAGCTCGCCAGCTATTACGGCGACCAGGCGGTTGTAGCGCCAAAGACCGAGGTTGCCAGCTTCCAGATGGCGCAAGCGGGTCTGATGCCATTGAGCTTTGACTCCCCTGATCAATCGCTGCAATTGGCCCAAGCTGCTCAACCCTTGCAGCAGGCGCAGACCAATCAAATCCCGCGCGCGCCGACACCCGACGCACCGCCAAACCCCAAGCCCGGCGAGTGTTATCAAAAGGTGGTGATCCCGGCTCAGTCCAATGTGGTCAAAGAGCGCGTCATGGTTCGCCCTGCGGGTCAGCAGGTCAAGGTCGTGCCCGCACGTTACGGCACTGTTACTGAGCAAGTGGTAGTGCGCCAAGCGAGCGAAGAGTTCGTGACCATCCCGGCGACCTACAAAACCATCCGCGAAAATATCGTTGTCCGCCCTGCGGCACAAAAAGTCGTTCCGGTTCCCCCGAAGTACGACACTGTCACCAAGCGAGTCCTTGTCAAGCCTGCCCAGACCGTCTGGAAGAAAGGCACCGGTGCCATTACCAAGGTGGATGCTGCCACCGGCGAAATCCTGTGTTTGGTCGAAGAACCCGCCGTCTACAAGACGGTCACCGAGCGCGTCATGGTGCAGCCCGCTGGCACGCGTCTTGAGACCATCCCCGCCGTGACCCGCGCAATCGAAAAGCAAGTTGTTGACCAGCCAGCGCGCGTTGAGCGCCGCATCAAGCCCGCCGTCACCCGTCCGGTGCAGCGCCGCGTCATTCTTGAGCCCGCGCGCGAAGTGGTGGTCCCCATCCCCGCCGAGTACGCCTTGGTTGATAAAACCGTCGTCAACTCGCCCTCACGCACCGCTTGGATCTCAATCCTGTGTGAAACCAACATGACGCCGGGCATTATCTCACGCATCCAGCAGGGCCTGAAAGCACGCGGCTTTAACCCCGGTCCAATTGATGGCAAGCCAGGTAACAAGACATTGGCAGCGGTTTCCGCCTTCCAGCGGGCCAACGGCCTTGGCGAATATGGTCTGACCATGGAGACCGTTCGCGCCCTGGGCGTGGCCTTCTAAGCCAGTATCAGGCACCCACCGTGCTAACCGGGCATCATCAACGTGCCCTGCCAACGCGGCTTCCTGGCCAACAAACAAAAGCCCTTGAGCCACCGCTCAAGGGCTTTTTTGTGCCGAGTCTTATTGCTGGGTCTCCGCTTTGCTTGACGCAAGGCTCGGGGTTGCTGGACGCGCTCTACGCTCTGCCTGTTTGATCTTTCCCTAGGCCTCGTCGGTCACAGCAAGCCTTGCTCCAGATCAGAGAAGCACTTGATGCTCGCGTTGGCCCTTGGTGCCGTCCAAGAAGGTGGCGATGTAGGTCAGCCCATCGGCAGGCCCTGGATCATCCAAACCCTGCAGAGCCGTGGTCACCAGCATTTGGTCCAACCCATGGCCGCCAAAGGCCGGGCAGCTCGCGTGCTTGGCGGGCAACTCCAGCGCCGTTACAAAGCGCCCATCGACATCATAGCAGGCGACCCGCCCTGCCCCCCACTGGGCATTCCACAAGCGCCCCTCTTGATCCACCACCGCGCCGTCCGGGTTCAGCCACTCGGCTTTCAAATCCAGATAGACCTGCGGCTCGCCCTGCGGCCAACCGTGGGCGGCGTCCAAGGCCACTTGCATGATCTTGCGCTCCACGGAATCGCAGAAATAAGCCCGCCTGCCATCGGGTGCAAAGCAAATGGCGTTGGGAATGCTTAGCCCCGGATTCAGGCAGCGCAACTCTCCGCGATAGTAGCGGTAGATGGCCCCCAACCCAGGCTCAGCGCGCTTGCCCATTGTCCCGATCCAAAACCCGCCAAAGGGGTCTGCTCTGCCGTCGTTTGAGCGCGTCGCGTAGTTGTCGGCCTCAAGCGAGCAGATATCCTCGTGCGCGCCGGTGTCGATATTGAACCGCAAAAGCGCTTGGCTGCTGGCCACCAGCAAATGCTGGGCATCAATCCAACCCGCAGCCGAGACCGGGTCCTCGAACAAGCGCGCATGGCTGCGCTCATCGCGGCGGGTCACCAGCTCACGATTAAGGATGTCGAACCAGAAAAAACAGGCGCGTTCAGGGTGCCACAAAGCGCCCTCGCCCAGCGCGCACGGAGTGTGATCGTAAACGGCAGCTTGCATGCTCTGAGCTTATGCCGGAGCAAGGCGAACTGGCAAGACCTGGATCTGTCGCCCAAGGGAAAGACAGGCACAAGACCGCGCCCCATAAGCTAGGGCCAAGGCAGGGGGCAGGGGGCAGCGAGCCACTTGCCGAAGAACCCGCACGTGAAAGGATTGCAGATGACCCACGCCCACACCTCAAACACCGCCGCGCCCAACCATACCAGCTATGATGCGATCATTGTGGGTGGCGGTATTATGGGCTCGGCCATCGCTTGGTTTCTTGCGCGCCGGGACGATTTTGGCGGTCGCATACTGGTGATCGAGCGCGACCCGAGTTATGAGTTTGCCTCGACCAGCCACACCAACTCCTGCATTCGCCAGCAATTTTCGACCGAGATCAATATCAAGGTGTCTCAGTTCGGTGCTGACTTCGTCCAGGACCTGCAACATTACATGGGCCCTGATGAGCGCTTGCCGGACTGCCCCATTCAGTCTTTCGGCTATATGTATTTGGCTAACAGCGAAAGCGGCGCTCAGGTGCTGCGCGAGAACCAGGCCCTGCAAGCGCGTTGCGGCGCGGGCACGCAGCTTCTGAGCCGCGAGGAGCTGGACGCGCGCTACCCTTTCTATGCCTTGGACGACATCCTGCTTGCCAGCCATAACCCGATCAACGAGGGCTATTTTGAAGGCGCGACCCTGTTCGATTGGTGGCGTCGCTTGGGGCGCGAGGCAGGCGTTGAGGTGCTGCACGATGAAGTGGTGAGCATCACTCGCCAATCAGGCCCCGAAGGCGCGCGCGTCACCGGACTTGTGACCGCCGCTGGCCACACGCTGAGCTGCGGGTTGATCGTCAACGCCTCGGGCCCCCGTGCGGCCCTGACCGCGCACATGGCGGGCTTGGAGCTGCCGGTCGAACCGCGCAAACGCCTGACCTTTATCTTTGATGCTGCCGAGGCGCTGGGGCAGACCTTGCCGCTGACCATCGACTCCAGCGGCGTCCATGTGCGCAGCGATGGGGCTTACTACATGGCAGGCTGCGCGCCCGATGATGACGCGGCAGTCGCGGTCGATGATTTCGACGACCGTCCCGAGCTGTGGGAGGAGAAGGTATGGCCTGCCATAGCGAGCCGCATTCCTGCCTTTGAGCGCATCAAGCTGATCCGCTCCTGGGTCGGCCACTACGCCTATAACACACTGGACCAAAACGCCGTCGTTGGCCCGCACCCGGAGCTGGCCAACTTCTATTTCGCCAACGGGTTCTCAGGCCACGGCCTGCAGCAGTCGCCCGCCGTGGGCCGCGGCCTGGCTGAACTAATCGTCACCGGCGCATACCAAAGCCTGGACCTGACGCCCTTCGCCTATCAGCGCTTGATCGACAATCGCCCGCTGGTGGAAAAGGCTGTGATCTAGGGCAAACCGCGAGCAGACTGCACCGCGAGCAAGGCTGATTTTTTGGACAAAACAAGAGTCTAGAGCGTGGGCCAGGGCACTGCAGCAACCCGCGCCGCCCTTGGCTACGGCCCACGTGCCGCCCTCCCACGACAAAGCGCGCCCACCGCTAAGCGCAAGGTATCGGACCCTTGTTCCCGGTGACAAAGCCAAGTGGCACGGCTAGGATGCGCTTTTCGACTTAGAGGCGAAGCGATGGGGACCATGAGGGCAGTTGTCATTCGGGAGCCGGGCGGACCCGAGGTCTTGAAGCTGGAAAGCTTGCCGGTGCCGACTGCGAAGCCCGGATGGGTACTTATCCGCGTGCGCGCCTTCGGCCTGAACCGGTCAGAACTTTTCACCCGCCAGGGCCACTCGCCAAATGTCCCATTCCCGCGCGTGCTTGGTATTGAGGCCGTCGGCGAGGTGGTATCGGCGCCCGACGACAGTTTTGCCGAAGGGGACACGGTTGCCACTGCGATGGGCGGCATGGGGCGGCAATTCGATGGAGGATACGCTGACTACACCCTGGTGCCTGTCGGCCAGGTTCAGAAACTGGAAACAACATTGCCCTGGAACCTCCTTGGAGCGCTGCCCGAGATGGTGCAAACGGCATGGGGATCGCTGAATACCGCCCTCGGCGCGAAGCGTGGCGAGACACTTTTGATCCGCGGCGGAACGACTTCGGTGGGGTTGACGGCGGCTATTTTGGCCAAGCAGGCAGGGCTGCAGGTGCTGGCGACTTCGCGGCGCGAAGACAGACGGACCATGCTGTTGAGAAACGGTGCGGACGAGGTTTTCATAGATCGCGGCGAAATTGCCCCGGCCCTGAGGCAGGCACACCCCGACGGAGTCGACCGGGTGCTGGAACTGATCGGCACGACAACTCTGCTTGATAGCCTCCGGTGCGCTGCCACTGGTGGTTCGGTCTGCATGACCGGTATGGTCGGCAACGCATGGGCGCTAGACCGCTTTGACCCGATGGCGGCCATCCCAACAGCCGTGAACCTAACAACCTATTCAGGTGGGGCCGAAGACTTCGTCTCGACTCCCTTGCAGCAGGTTGTAGACGCGGTTCAAGAGGGGATTTTTGCCCCGCCCATCGCAAAAACCTACAGAATCGACGACATTGCTGCGGCACACCACGCGATGGAGACAAATTCCGCAGGCGGCAAGATTGTCGTCACGACATAACGGCCTGTGACCGCTGCCTGCGACCGCTGCCTGTGATCGTTTACACCGCAGTCGTGTTCATATTTCACTTAACAACCAACAAGTTAGGGCGAGGGGCACGGCACAGCACCTGCACCGGCCATTGGTGCGCGGGACACCGGGCTTGTTTGCAAGCCTTGCCGTGTCCTGCTCCCAGGCAGAGCCCTACGCAAGAGGTCGCCACACCTATTAATATCGTATTTAATTGCTTTTATAACCCTAAGTAGTATTCTGAGTGCCTCACCAATATCTTGTGTGGAGGCACAATCATGAAAATCTTAAAGACCATTAAGCTGGCCCTCGTCGCCCTTGCAGCGCTTGCGGCCCCATTGCTGCTTAGCCCCGCTGCACTGGCCGAAAGTCACAGCATGTCCGCGGAGCAAGACGCAATTCTGGCTGGCGGTACTTGGACCAATCAGGGCGGTTCAACCGCGACCTTCGAGTTCCAAGCCAGCTCCCAACCCGGGACCTACACCGTGTCCGGGACATACGTTAATCGCGAGGCTGGCTATCTGTGTCAGGGAACGCCCTACCCCCTAACAGGAATCTACTACAGCGGTACGCTGACCATCTCCTTCTCAGTGGCCTGGTCGAACGCAGCTGAGAATTGCCAATCTGTAACGGGATGGACCGGCTATTTTGGCAACAACCTTGACCTGGTAACCCAGTGGAATATGGCCTTTGACAAGGGCACCTCGTCGGCCATCTCTTCCGGCAAGGACGTATTCACATACAAATGATTAAGTGGTGGTGTCAGCGTCTAGCGCAAAGCCCGCGCAATCGCCCTTGATTGTGCAAAGGGTTCGCAAGGTGCATTTGCTTTAAAATCAAATAGGTAGAGCGTGTTGAATGAATGCATTTCAGCGAAACATGTTCTAGGGTCCGGACCCATAAACGGGATTCACAGCGGCTTCGTGTTGTGATTCAACTGCCTCCAGCGAGGAGGCACGATGAATGACAGATTTCTTCTGGTTTTCTGATGAGCAGTGGGCGCGGAT
>JAUIBT010000002.1 GCA_030428255.1 Alphaproteobacteria bacterium
TCAACAAGATCAAATACTTCCGCAGAGTGGCAACGCGATATGAAAAACACGCCGCTAACTACCTGGCAATGCTCAAGCTCGCGTCCATTGCCATCTGGCTACGATTTATGAGTCTGTGACCTAGCAGGCTGCTTTATGCTAGTTTGGATCTTGGCAGAATCCTGGAGGGATGGTTTTTTTTGCACTCTAGTTCTGTTGACTAGCTATCCGCCGACTGCCTGGTTTAAGAAGAAACGTGCGCAGAAGGGTTAGATGTTTGATCCCAGATTTTGGTGGTGCATTGTTTTCGCCGCCATTGAAGGCGGCCAACTGCGATCAGGGCCCGACCTAGATCAAGGCTGAACTTTCCTCGCAACCGGCTGCCGAGTCACTCAAGTTGAACAATGACTGACAAGAAATCCTCGTCACTTATGACCATGGTGTGGTGACCTTTGCCGTGCTTGTCTTCCATGTGCCACACATCGCCAGGCCCAATATCGCGGAACTCTCCATCGCTTGCGGTCACACGAATTGATCCAGCCAGACAAACGAGCTTTTGAGCGACGGGCGTTGGGTGAATTGGCTCATCCCAACCTGGCGGCAGCCTTAGAAAGAGGGTCTGCTTGGCTGGCTCTGGCTCAGAAATCTCAATCGCCTTTGCAGGAGGCGCAAAGCTGCGCTCCTCCAGCGCGACATCAACGGTATCCCAGTGGCTCTCGCCCTCATCGTCCGCATATAGCTTGTGAAATCTCACTTTGGCTTCCTTTTGGGCTGGGCAGGTGGCTGGAACGCTCCCGCGATGGCGGCGAACCGCCACGCCTCGCGAACGCGCTCACCATCACTATGACGGTCTCAGCGGCCAGCGGCAAGCCCGCCGCCCGCGCCCATGCTTGAATTGCACCCAGGACGCCGAGCGGCAGCGTGCCCGATGGCACGGCTCGACGACCCTTAGGCCCGCAAGCGTTCGTTTTTAGTGTCGAACAGCGCGTCGCTGGTCACGGTGGCGCCAAAGCGCTGGCCGAAGATCTCCACCTCGACCCGCTGGCCTTCTTGCGCCGCATCGATTTGCATGGTGGCCATCATGATGCTGCGCCCCAGGCGCGCACCAAAGGCCGAAGATGTCACCAAGCCCACCGCGCGCGTTCCATCAAACACGGTCGATAGGTAGGGCGCGTCGACCTCCAGCACATCATCGACCAACAGCATGACCGAGGTCTGCTTGAGGCCCTCCGCCAGCTCGGCTTGCACCGCCGCCTTGCCGATGAAGTCGCCCGGCTTATCGACCTTGATAAAGCGACCGACGCCGCACTCGTGACCGCTGAAGTCGTTGGTCAGGTCCTGCTTCCAGTTCTTATAGCCCTTCTCCAGGCGCAAGGCGTCCAGCGCATAGCCGCCAAAATCTTCCGCGCCCGCTGCGCTCAGCGCCTGATAGGCCCCCAGCGCGCGCACCATGGGCACGTGCAGCTCCCAGCCCAGCTCACCGGCGAAGGTCACACGGATCGCCAGCGCCTGGCTGTGGCCGACATCCACCCATTGGTGGCTCAGCCAAGGGAAGGCCTCGTTGCTCAACTCGCAATCCAGCACCTGGCTCAAGACCTTGCGGGCGGTCGGGCCGGTGACCACCAGCGTATCCCAAGCCTCGGTGATGTTGGTCAGGCTCACACTGCCGTCGGCGGGCAAGTGCTGCTCCAGCCAGTCTTGATCGTGCCATTCCGCGCCCGCTGCACCCAACAGCCAGAAGTGGTCGTCGGCAAAACGGGTCAAGGTAAACTCGGTCAGCATGCGGCCCTTGGGCGTCAGGCAATAGACCAGGCCGATGCGCCCCGGCTTGGGCATGGCCGAACAGGTAATGGCGTCAAACCAAGCGCCAGCGCCCGGTCCTTTGATCTCAAAGCGAGCAAAGCCCGGCAGGTCCATCAGACCGCAGCGCTGCGTTACGATCTCCAACTCGCGGTCTACCAGTGACTGGAAGTCGGGCTTACCCAAGGTATTTTGCGGTTCGGGAAACTGGCCTTCGGGATCGAAATAGACCGCCCGCTCCCAGCCCGCGCGCGCGCCAAATCGGGCACCCTTGGCGGCCTGCGCGGCATAGACCGGGGAGGTGCGCACAGGCCGCCCGTGCGGGCGCTCTTCATGCGGGAAGTGCTGGGCGTATTCGTGGGAATAGACCTCAATCGCCTTGGCCGTCGCATAGGCTTGGGTGTTGGCGTAGGAGGTGAAGCGGCGCGGATCGCAGGACCACATGTCCCATTCGCATTCGCCGTGGATGATCCATTCAGCAGCCACCTTGCCCGCACCGCCTGACTGGGTGATACCGAAGGTAAAGACGCAGGCCTCAAAGGCGTTGCGCAAGCCCGGTGCGGGACCGATCAGCGGGTTGCCGTCCGGCGCATAGGGGATGGGGCCGTTAATCACGCGCGACACGCCGCCTTTGCCCAAGATCGGCACGCGCGCCATGGCATCCTCGATGTAGGGCTCCAGGCGGTCCAGATCCTCGTCCCAAAGCTGGAAGCTGAAGTCGTCTGGCATGGGGTCCTTGCGGTGATCCCAGCGCGACTTGCAGTGATATTCATAAGGACCCAAGATCAGGCCGTGCTTTTCCTGACGCAGGTAATAAGAGACATCCGGGTCACGCAACAGCGGCAGGCGTTGGTCGCCGCGCTCGCTCAGCTCAGGGATGGCGTCGGTCAGCAAATATTGGTGCTCCAGCGTGGCAATCGGCAGCTTGCGGCCCATCATGTCGGCGATTTCCTGCGCGCGATAGCCCGCCGCGTTGACGATAATCTCGGCGTGGATGCTGCCTTTGTCGGTGGTCACGTCCCAGGAGTGATCGGCGCGCTGACCTAAGCCCGTCACCGAGCAGAAGCGCACCACCTTCGCGCCCAAATCGCGCGCGCCCTTGGCGTAGGCCTGGCTGAGCTGGGCCGGGTCGATGTCGCCATCTGAGGGGTCCCAAATGCCGCCGACCAAATCGTGGCCTTCTAGGAAGGGATAGACGGCCTTCATATCGGCAACGGTCATCATCTCCATGCCGATGCCATCCGGCGAGCCGCCCATGTGTTTTTGCATGGAATGGACGTGCTTGAACTCGTTCAGCCGATTGGCATTGTGTGCCAGGCGGATCGAGCCCGTGTTGTGGTAGTTCATGGGGTAATCGACGCGCTCGCCCAACACCTTGAAGAGCTGGGTCGAATAGTTCTGCATCAACATGACTGACCAGGAACCGGAAAAGGAGGGGCAGTTGCCCGCCGCGTGCCAAGTCGAGCCAGAGGTCAGCTCGTTCTTCTCAATCAAAACGCAGTCGGTCCAGCCCGCCAGCGCTAGATGGTAGAGGATCGAGCACCCCACCGCGCCGCCGCCGATAATCACCACTCGCGCTGAGCTGGGAAAGGTATCGCCGCCAGACATAGGCGTGCTGCTTGGGCTTGGGGGAGTTGCGAATTCGGTCATGATAGGGGCTCCATTGCGCGGCCTGCCGTCCTTTGGCAGACCCCGTTCGGCTTAGAATTTGATAGGGAAGTTGGCCTCAATATAGGCCTGGACGTCCAGCGGAATGTGCTCAGGCTGCGGCTGGGCGAGGATGGCGTCCATGCGCTCGCGTGCCCGCCCCAGCAGGCTGGGCTTGCCGTGCTCGACCCATTCTTTGGGCGACCAACGCTCTGCCAGCTTGGGATAGAGGTATTCGCTCTCCATCAGGCTCAGGGTCATATCCGAGCCCAAGTAGTGCCCTGGCCCCTCAAGACAGGTCTTGGTGATGACCTCAACCGCCAGAGATTCCGGTTTAAAATCAATACCCTTAATGATGCGCATGCAAGCGCCCAGCATGTCATTGTCGATGATGTAGGACTCAAGACAGACGCCCAGCAAAGAGGCATGCATGCCCGCGCTCTCATAGACCATATTGACGCCCGCCATGCCCGCCAGCACGTTGGTATAGGCCTTTTCATAGCCCGACTGAGCGTCTGGCAATTTCGAATCGGTAATGCCCGCCGCCGAGCCGCCGGTTAGGTCGTAGTACTGCGCCATCTGACCGCAAGCGGCGGTGATCAGCGCCTGCTCAGGCGAACCGCCCGACATAGCGCCGGTGCGCAGGTCCGAGACAAAAGGCCAGGTGCCGAAAATCGCCGGGTGGCCCGGCACGATGGCGTTGACATATACCAGTCCCGCCAGGCACTCGGCCACCGCCTGGGTCACTGCGCCCACGATTGAAGCTGGAGCTGTGGCACCCGCCTGCCCCGCCGACAACAACAGCACCGGCATGCCCGCGCGCGTTGCAATTTCCAAACAGCCGCAAGCCTCCTGAGCAAAGGTCAAGGGCGGCACCACGAAGCAGTTCGACTGAGACACGAAGGGGCGTTTGCGAAAAGCCTCCTCGCCGCCGGCCACATAGTGCAACAGCTCCAAGCCTTGCTGCATGGTCCAGGCTTCGCAAAACGAGGTGCCGACGTGCTTGGAGGTGCCCTTGATCGCAGCGTAGAGCGTGTTGGTGTCCAAGTCTTGCAAATCGGTCAACTCACGCGCCACCATAGAGCGCTGGAAGAAATGGATATTGTCCATCTCCTCGACGATGCGCGCCGCCTTATACAAACCGATCGCGCTGGAATCTTCATAGGTGTTGGTCTCAAGATCAACCAAATGCACCGCCGCACCGGCCGTGCCATAATAGACGTTTGCGCCCCAGGGTTCCAGGTTGTGCTGCTCGTTCTGGGCGTGCAAGACAAAGCGGCGCGCGGCCTTGGCAAGCGTGTCTTCGACCAGCGCGCGCGGGAACAAGATGCGCCCCTGATCGCTGAGCTGGCAGCCCGCGCCAGTCAGAATCTCGGTCGCCGACGCGGTGGGATTGCCCATGCCCACGGCTTCAAGCAGGGTCAGGGCGGCCTGGTTGATGGCGTCTTGCTGCGCGGGCGACAGCGGTTGGAACTGCCCGCCGGGCAGGCCCCCGCGCACCACATCAGACCGGCGCGGCGTGGCCAGCTTGCCTTTGCGCCCTGATCGCCGTGTGCTGCGGCCTGCCCCTTGGCTTGCATCGTGTTGCATGTCGCCTCCCTCCCTGGCGTTTTTGGGCCGTTTGAGCCCTTTACCGGCAGCTAAATCAGAGGCTTAGGCACTTGTCTTGTGTGGGAGCGACAGTTTGCAACGGTGAGGCACAACCCGCCACTTTGTGCCCGGTTTGCCGCGGCTGCGAGGCGGTTAGATGCGGTCAGAAGTAGTCAGGCTCGCGGTAGCGCCCGACGTAGAGGAAAAATGCCCCCAAGACGCCCACCAAGAAGACAAAGCCCATGTCAAAGATCGGCGAAATCAAGAAGCGATCGAGAAGGCTCAAAAGCTCTGAATTGGGCAACTGCGCCATGATGGTTTGGCTGAGCGTCAAGGCAGTGTCTTGACCACCCTCGCCCGCACCCAGGCCCAGCCTCATCCAGATCTGATTGCTGGACATAAAGCTCCAGCGCCCCACCGCCAGATAGCTGAAAGAAGAGAAGGCAAAGGCCAAGATTGACAGGCTGGCCAACAGGCTGCCAAGGGCCCAGAAAATCAGTCGCATTGCCTCAAATCGCCTTTCGATGATGCTGGTTTTTGGGTGACAGAGCAACCTGCCCTGCCCGCGCCGTCCAAGCGCTTATATCAAAGCATTCTGGGCTTGCCAATTTCTGCCAACATGACTATGCCTAGCCTTCCTGCGGTGAGGTGGCCGAGTGGCTTAAGGCGCACGCCTGGAACGCGTGTATAGGGGAAACTCTATCGAGGGTTCGAATCCCTCTCTCACCGCCATTATCTTGTAGCGAACCCGAGATGTGGCTCCCGTTGGGGGCCTTTTTCTTTTTGTTTCAAAGGCGTCTGGCGGAGCCATCTGTCTCTGACCGAGCGAACCTCTCCCGGCCGATACGGCTTCGCGAAAGCCTGCGTTTTCCGCCAGCTCCGACCTTCGGATCGGCGCACCTTCTGCGGCCGTTCTCCGGTTGGCGTCGGAGGTCAGAAAAAACGCAGTAGGCGTTCCATGGTTAGTGTGGAGGCAATCGCCCGCATTGCATCGTAGCTGGCAAGATATGATACCCCTATTCAGCGGGCTTCGATGTCTCTCTCAAACACCGTGCCCATCTGCTCCGCCCAGGGTAGTCTCGCCACGCCGCAGAGGTCGAAGATCGACAGCACCGTTGGCACGCGTCGCAGGCCAGGCGTCTCAGCACCTCCGGCGACAGATCGGCGAGCCGCATCATGCGGCTCACAAACCGGTCGAAGACCTTCTCGGCCTCTGCCAATCGTCTCGCGTCGTGACGATGCGCGATCTGTATGGGCCTGCAATGCAGGGAGCCAAAAAGAGTCCCAGCAACTTTTGCGCCTTGACAAGGGCGGTGCCTAGTAACTTTATCTGGCACGTTCTGTGCCAGTGTGGGCGCAAACCGGACAAGTGGCGTGGTGAGATTGAGGTCATCAAACCCAAAACTCAGGATGCCATGTGCCAGCCGCGACAGAAATCTCAAAGTCAACCGGGGTATCTCTCCGCAATCGAAAAGTGCGATATGACAGACCAAACAAAACTCCCCATTTCGTGTTTTATCATAGCTTTGAACGAAGCAGATCGCATCGCCGGTGCCATTGAAAGCGTGAAGGAGTGGGTTGATGAAGTAATTGTCATCGATTCCGGGTCTACCGACGGAACAGTTGAGATTGCAGAAAACCTGGGCGCAAAAACGTTCCACAACGATTGGAACGGCTACGGCCTGCAAAAGCGCTTCGGCGAAACAAAATGTAAAAACACCTGGATTTTGAACATCGATGCGGATGAGCGAATCTCCGAAGAGTTGCGCGTCGAAATTGCCAATTTATTCAACCCACTTCCCACATGCGATATATATAAAATTCATATCTGTGACGTGTTTGCGCACGAAAGCAAGCCGGCACCTTGGGCCTTCGGTTACTGGCAATATCGGCTCTACAACATCAATTTTGGGCGCTTTTCAGACTCAACGGTCCACGATACCGTGCGGCCGATCCCAACTGCCAAAACGCAGAAATTAAAAGCAAAAATGCACCATCACTCAATTCGATCGGTGGAGTGGATGATAGCCAAGTGCAACCGCTACTCTGATATGCAAGCAGCCGATATCATCAACAAAAAGCGCAAGATTTCTGTATTACGACTAATATCAGAATTTCCGATTTCGTTTCTTAAAGCGTATTTCCTGCGACGTTGGTGTTTGTATGGGGTTTGGGGTGTAATTATATCGTACAACTTCGCCTTTTGTCGTTTTTTGCGCTTGGCAAAAGTTTTTGAAGCCCGACTTGGGGGCCAATAGACACGGACAGATGCTGAATCTCCCTCCAGCGGTGGGGAGAGCCCTTTTTTGGGGGGGGGGGGTGACCTCACACCACGGCCAGCCTCTTGAACGTCATTTTCGCCGTGAAGGTCCTGACAGCGAGGCCTGCGAGCCATAGGAGCTGAGCATATGGTGGTCCCAATCCTCGTCCAGGTTCCACCCACCGAGGCGATCCTGCGCAGACTGCCCGGGCGACCGGTTTCGCTCAGATAGACGGGTGAGTATTCGAGATCACCGCAGAGCGCCAGGCCGTCACCGGCAGCGACCAATGAGGGCCAAACCGCTGCGCTCGCTTCACGGTGGCTTGCGGCCTCATTCGCGCGCAGTTGCCGTTGGGCTTTGTTGCCCCTGCAAGCATGCACGCCACGGAATTGCGCATAGCGCGGCGAGTCCTGGCCTCGTACAAGGCCCGTCGCTCTGGAGCATGTTTTGTTGAATTGCATTCACTCAACACGCTCTACCTATTTGATTTTAACGCAAATCCATGCTCGGAAGTGTTGAGACTTTCTCGCAGTGTGCTCCGGACTCCGGGTTTTGGTCCGAGGTCCAGAACACAAAAAGGGCGCTGCAAGCAACGCCCCTTTTTGTTTTTCGGTCACAGAGTGTCGCAGCCGTCGCGCCAAGATTTCGGGATCTAGCACGGAGCGAGTCCTCCCGCTTTGTCATTGCGCCGACAAAGCGCCCCAGCTCTGGCGAATCAATCCCAGAACCAGGAACGAGGGGCCAGTTGGCTGACTTAGCCCTCTTTACGAGGGCGACCGCGCTTACGTTTGGGCAGCTCTCCGTCAGGGCCAAGAATAGCGGGCATGGCATCTTCGCCAGGGCCCAGGCGCTTCATGAAATCGATCAGAGCGCGACGAGTCGCACCTTCTTCGATTTGGAAGAACACCTTCAGCAGTTCTGCGGCTTGCGGGTGAGCCATGAGGTCAATGCCGTAATCCTGCTTTTCTTCACGCAGCACGCCCTCGCTCGGCTCTTCGCCCGGCAGGACGAAAGCGTGCGCAGGCAGGCCTTCAAAGAAATACTCCACAGGCACATCAAGGATGCGTGACAGCTTATAGAGCCGCGCAGCCGAGATGCGGTTTTGTGCATTCTCAAACTTTTGGACCTGCTGGAATGACACTGACATTTTGCCTGCAACCGCAGACTGACTCATATTTTTTTGGATGCGGCGAACGCGCATCCGCTGACCAACGTGTACGTCGATTGGATCAGGACCGTCTTCCTGGATCGTCATCACTTCCACCTTCATTTCAAACTGTGCCTTGCCTCAGGCAAGACCCAAAGTAACCAAACTTTCGTTCACTGCCATATAGCTAGACGTATCCAAATCTGAATACCAGCCTAAAGACAAAAACAAGGCATAAATTAGCCGAATGCGCGAGCCACCCTATTCCGAAGAACTATTTGTTCTAGAAATAAGAATACCCGCCACGAAAAAGAGTAGCGCCACGAGCAACAATGCTGACACGTTACCAAATCTTGTAAAAATGGTCGTTTCCGAAACTGATCGCGGTAAAAAACTAACTCTGTGCGATTGCAAACCGAGATCAATCGCGACAAGCTGTCGCCCTAAGCCGTCAAAAACACTCGAGATTCCCGGATTCGAAACCCGCACAAGAGGGCGCCGACTTTCCACGGCGCGGATGCGTTGGATAGCTAAGTGTTGATGCGGGCCTGTGGATAACCCGAACCATCCGTCGTTGGTCAAGTTCAAAATGAAGGCTCCGCCTTGCTTTATTCCTTGAGCGTGAAAATTCGGAACGATTCCCTCATAACAAATCGACGGCAAGATTGCTGGCAGCCCCTTAACCTTTATAGGGTTTTTGGACGACCCGCTTGAGGTGTTAATAATGCCTCCCGTTACAGAGGGTATGCCATCTAACAAGGACTTAAATGGTACGTATTCACCAAATGGCACCAAATATCTCTTGTTATAGTGCGCCACCTCCCGCCCCTGGTGATCTAGAACATCAAAGGCATTGTAGTAGAGAAGCGAGTCGCCCTCGCCGGCCTCAACCCGCAGGCTGCCCGTGATCAATTTGGTCTCGCGCGGCAGTATGCGGGCTAGGTAGCCTTGCAAAGCAGGGCGACGGTGCAAAACGTCTGGCACAGCGGCTTCAGGCCAGATCACTGCCATCAGAGGCCCCGCGTCGGGCTGCTCAGCGGCCTCGGCAATCGCAGCGCGGCTCAGGCGCAACATTCGTTCGATAACCCGCTCTTTCTGCTCAGCCGTTTGCAAGACCCCTTGCGCTGCGTTGGGCTGAATCAATGCAATTCGACCTTGCCCTTCGGTCAGCTCCTTTAGGCTCGGTTGCGTCAGCAAAACACCCGCGCTAAACCCCAAGTTGGCGAGCAAGGTCGCCCCGCCGAGCGCAAGACCGAGCCACCCGTGGGCCCTGGCCTGCATCAAACCCGCCCATGGCAAGAGTGCAAACAACAAGGCAATGGCCGACAGCAACCAAATGCCGCCGATGCTCGCGGGCTGCATCAACCAGGGTGTAAATGCAAAGCTGTAGCCCAATAAGTTCCAAGGAAAGCCGGTAAACAGCCAGAGCTTGACCCACTCAATCAGCAACCAGGCCCCCGCAAAAGCAAGGGCGCCAGACCAGGACGCGCGCCGCCATGGCCCAAAATAGGCGACCAAGCTCCCGCCAGCTTGCAGAGCTGCCAAGAAGGCAGGGAGCAGGATCACGGGCACCGGCAGAAACCACCAAAAGGTCGCCATATCAGTTGTGATCGCGATGCCGATCCAATAGAGGCCAGCAACGAAAAACCCGAAGCTAAACCACCAGAGCCGAGCAAAAGCCGCCCGCCAGCTCGCCGCCGCCTGCCAAACCACAAACGCGGGCCCTAGGCACAAAGGAAGCAGCCAGAAGAAGAAAGTGGGAGCCATGGCCAGCGCCATAAGGCCGCCCAGGGCACACATGATTGCTGCCATCCGCCAGCCTGTTTGCTGGCAAAGCCACGTCACCAGATGCGCAAGGTCTGACGCCAACGCTGTCCCCCCTGTTCGCACAAGGCCCCCAACGCGCGCGGCGCCTGGCATCAGGCACCCTGTTTGCGGGTTTGACTGACGAGCCCCTTGGCCGCCGCCAGGGACTTGGCGCGCATGCGCAGGCGCTTGATGCGGCGCGGGTCTGCCTCAACAACCAAAAAGCGCATGCCCGAGTCGTGTTCGATCAGCTCGTTGCGGGTCGGTACGCGACCGGCGACGTGGGTCACCAAGCCGCCCAGGGTATCCAGATCCTCTTCTCGCTCATCGTCGGTCAAGAATTCGCCGATCCGCTCCTCAAGCTCATCGATGCGATAGCGCGCATCAATAATCCAGGTCCCGTCCGTTTGAGGCAGCAAAGCAGGCTCGCGATTGGCATCGTATTCGTCTGAGATGTCGCCGACAATCTCTTCAACCAGATCTTCAATGGTCACCAGGCCATCAATGCCGCCGAACTCATCCACAATCAGCGCCATGTGGTGGCGCTTGAGCTGCATATCCTGCAAGAGCTGCAATACCGGCATAGAGGGTGCTACAAACAGCACTTCACGCATAAAGTCCTGTACGCGAAATGCTTGGCTGTCCACATCGCCCCACAACAGATCTTTGATGTGGATCATTCCCAGCACTTCGTCTTGCGACTCGCCGATGACGGGAAAGCGGGAATGGCCCGCCTCGCGCGCTTTGGCGACGATTTCATCCAAGCTCATATCATGGTTGATAAAGGCGATATCGGCCCGCGGCACCCGCACATCCTCAACCCGCGCGGTGCGCAGAGCGCGGATGTTATCCAGCAACAAGAGTTCCGCCGCATCAGCCACCGCCGCTGCTTTGACATCCGGTTCTGCATCCTCGGTGGGACTAACAATTGCCTCACTGGACTCAACGCGACGCCACCGAAGTTCCGGGCGCGGCAAGCGTGCAAGACCTTCGCCCAAACGACGCAAGGCGGCTGCCAAAACAATCCAAGCCCGCGCACCGGCTCGCGGGAGCTTGGCGTCCGACAAGGGACTGGTAGAGGGCGCGCTTTGCGATGTTGGCCGGTTTGGCTCTTGGTCCACCTTTGTCTCTCTGCTCTGCACCAGATCGGCAGCCTTGGCAGCCGCTGACGCGTTAGGCATTTCGGGTTGGTTTGCTTGTCTGATAGGGAACGCTGCCGCCCCGGAATCCTCCAGACGATTAGGCCCAGCGTCCTCAGCGGAAAGGGCTGCTGCCCCACTTGCGGCTTCCAGCACCACCAATTGCTCGGCACCTGGCTGCGGATCATCCACACGCAGGTCGGCAACGCCTTCATTAGGTCGCCCGGCGTCAAGGACGCATTCATTAGGTCGCCCAGCGTCAAGCAGGCCAGGCTTCAGCTCCGGGTCTTGCGTCACCTCTGGCTCCAGCGCTGGTAGGGCTTCTTGGCCGTCGCGGGTCAATAACCCGCCGTCGAGCGCGTGCAGCTTGGGGCGTTTGGCGCAGTCCGCGGTTGGCGTTTGCCAAGATTGCAGAGAGGACTCTAGGAGCGCGACGGTATCGTCTGTGCCGCCGTCATCTTGATCGCGTCTCAGCGCTTGCTCAGGGTCCTGGTCGGACGAAGCGCGCGACGCCCTGATCGATGGAGGCTCCGAAGGAGCCGGATCTGACGATGAGGCTTCGCTGTTCTGCGAAGATGCACTCGAGGCAGCGCTCGTCATGGGCGCTGAGGGATTTGGACTAGTCATGTACACAAGTAAAGGTGATGCCTAAGAAGACTGTGAGCCATATGGGAAGAAAATGCCAGCAAGAAAAGGGGCGCAGATGGGCTCAAACTCACCTATTTAGCGCTGACTTGTGCAAAAGTGATGAAACCTACACGGGTAAACCTTCAGCCCTCAATCGCGGCGTAAGGGTCAGGCCAGCCCAGATCGGCCAGCACGGCGCGCTCTAGCGCCTCCATACGCTCCGCCTCGGCATCCTGCAAGTGGTCATATCCCAAAAGATGCAAACAGCCATGCACGACCAGGTGTTGCAGATGGGCATCCAGAGGCTTGGCTTGCTGTTGGGCCTCGCGCTGGCAGGTCTCAAAAGCCAGGACGATATCGCCGATCATCCAGGGTGGCGCCGCCGGACCCAGCGCTGGGTCAGGCAAGAGGCACTCGTCTTGCGGGAAGGACAGAACGTTGGTCGGCTGGTCCTTGTCGCGATAGTCAGCATTCAAGGCCTGAACGCTGGCATCATCGCCCAAGACCAAGCTGCCGTCGCCGGTCGCCAGCGCGGCTGCGATGGCCTCATCGTCAAACCCGGCCTCTGCCAGCCCCCGCGCCAAGGCAAGGCGCGCCGCCGCCTCGCACAAGGTCTCAACCTGGGGCAAAGTGGTCTGCCAGGCCTGATGCTCTAGCAGTATGCTGAGCATCTAAGCCCCCTCGCCCGCAGGCCCTTTGCGCGGTTCGGCGTGCTGTTCGTAGGCGTTCAAGATCTTGGCCACCAAATCGTGGCGCATAACATCGGCATTGCTGAACTGCATCACGCCGATTTCGTCCAGCCCGCCCAGCTTGTTGCGCGCATCGCGCAGGCCCGAGATTTGCTGGGGCGGCAGGTCAACCTGGCTCAAGTCGCCATTGATCACCATGCGCGAGCGATGGCCTAGACGCGTTAAGAACATCTTCATTTGCATGGCGCTGGTGTTTTGCGCCTCGTCAAGGATGACATAGGCATCTTTGAGCGTGCGCCCGCGCATAAAGGCCAGGGGCGCAACCTCAATCACGCCCGAGTCTAGATCGCGTTGGGTCTCACGCGGGCCAACCAATTCGTTCAGAGCGTCATAGATGGGCCGCAAATAGGGATCGACCTTGTCCTTGAGGTCGCCTGGCAGAAAGCCCAAGCGCTCGCCCGCTTCGACTGCAGGTCGCGAGATGATTAGGCGTTGAACCTCGCCCTTTTGCAAAAGCTGAATGCCCTTGGCGACCGCCAGAAAGGTCTTGCCGGTGCCCGCTGGCCCCAGACCAAACACCAGCTCATAGTGATCCAGCAGGCGCATATAGCGGTTTTGCGCTGGATTTCCCGCGACCACGGTCTTGTTGCGCAAAGGCCAAGAGGCGCGCTCTTCCTCGCTATCAGGAGCCAAGTTGGCCGCGATAGCTGCGGACGTTCGCATCGCCCTGCCCCGCGTCTGTTGCTCCGCTCCACCAATATTTGCAGCCGCTGCTGCGCCCACCGGCGCCCCCGCCGCGCGATCCAGCGCAAAGCGGTAGGCTGCGTCCACTTCTTCAAGCGAGATTTCCTGCCCCTGGCGCGCACGGTCTTGCAGAGCCTCCAGCATGGCCAGAGCCAACGCCTGCGCTTCACCACTGCCAGACACCAGCAACACGGCACCGCGCGAGCTGCAATGTGCCCCGCTGCGATAGTCCAAGCGCGTCAGGTTCTCGTCGTGCGCACCGCAGACCCTTTGGGCCAGCTCGTTGGTGTCGAATTCAAAGCGCTGTGGCGCGCTCACTCTAGCGGTCATGCAGCCTGGGTCTGGGTCGGAGTGTGGGAAAGGTCGTGGGTCACAACGGTGCCCGAGATAGAGTTAGCTCCGGCATAGGTGACGTCAATATCCACGATCTTGCCGATCAAACGCTGAGGGGCTTCGACGTGGACCGCCTGCATGTAGGGGCTGCGGCCAACAAGCTGGCCCTCGACGCGCCCAGCGCGCTCCATCAGTACCGACAGACGGCGGCCCTTTGTGGCGTGGTTAAAGGCTTCTTGCTGAGCGTTCAGCAGCTCTTGCAACATGGCCAGGCGTTGAGACTTGACCTCTTCGGGCACCTGAGCTGCGATATCAGCAGCGGGTGTGCCGGGGCGCGGTGAATACTTAAAAGAATAAGCCGCCGCATAAGAGACTTGGGTGACAATATTCAGCGTCTCGGCGAAATCTTGGTCCGTCTCACCGGGGAAGCCAACGATAAAGTCACCAGACAGGGCCAAATCCGGGCGCATGTCACGCAAGCGCGCAATGACATCCAAGTATTGCTGGCGCGTGTGCTTACGGTTCATGGCGGCCAAGATCTTGTCCGATCCCGCCTGCACCGGCAGATGGAAATAGGGCATGAGTTTGGGTTGGTCGCGGAAGGCCTCATAGAGGTCGTCGGTCATATCGTTGGGGTGTGAGGTCGTGAAGCGGATGCGCTCCAAGCCGTCGATCTCGGCCAGGCCGTTGATCAACTGCCCCAGGCCCCATGTCTGCCCAAAGGCGGTCTCGCCGTGATAAGCGTTGACGTTTTGTCCCAGCAAGGTCAGCTCGCACACGCCCTGGTCAACCAGCCGCTTGGCCTCATCCAGCACCTGAGCAACAGGGCGTGAAAATTCAGCGCCGCGGGTATAGGGCACGACGCAGAAGCTACAGAACTTGTCGCAGCCCTCTTGCACTGTCAAAAAGGCTGCCGGGCCCTGGCTTTCGGTCTCGGCCACCAACTCGTCAAACTTTTGTTCGACGGGGAAATCAGTATCCACCAGACGCAAAGGCTTGCGCTTGGCGGGCTTGTGGCCAGCCTCGGCGGCGGCGACTTGCAGGCGATCACGTTCGGCGCGGTCCTGCTCGACCTGGCGCAACAGCTCGGGCAGCCGGTGGTAGGTCTGAGGTCCGAACACCAAGTCAACCGCAGGCGCGCGGCGCACCATCTCCTGACCCTCTGCCTGGGCGACGCAGCCCGCGACGCCAATGATGACATCGCCACCGTCCTGCTTGAGCTTTTTCAAACGCCCCAGCTCGGTATAGACTTTCTCGGCCGCCTTCTCGCGGATGTGGCAGGTATTGAGAATGATGAAGTCCGCCTCTTCAGGCGTCTCACCCAGCTCGTAGCCAAGCGGCTTGAGGGTGTCGATCATGCGCTGGCTGTCATAGACGTTCATTTGGCAGCCGTAGGTCTTGATAAAGAGTTTTTTGCTCACGAGGTGCTCTAGCTGGGGGCTTTTCGGGATAGCGCGGACCTAAGGCCGCACGCGACTTCTGACAAACTGGCATAGCTGGCAGAACAAAAAAAGGGAAGCCGCAAAGCCTCCCCTTAAATTGTTCGCCCGGCCCAAGACAAAGAATGCCTGGGACGTTGGCAGGCGCTTAGCGGCGCTTGCCTTTGGTTTTGCTGCGGTTGCCCAGACCAATGGTCTTGGCCAGCTCTGAACGCTGCTTGGCATAGTTGGGGGCGACCATGGGGTAATCAGATGGCAAGCCCCAACGCTGACGGTAGTCGTCAGGTGTCATATCATAGGCCGTCTTCAAGTGGCGCTTGAGCATCTTCAGCTTCTTGCCGTCTTCCAGACAAACAATAAAGTCGGGTTGGATTGACTTCTTGATCGGAACAGCAGGCTGCAAGATTTCTTCTTCTTCCTCGGGCTCATCATTGATGGCGGCCAGAGTTGCATGCACTTCTTTGATCAAGTTGGGCAAATCTGCCATCGCAACTGAATTGTTAGCCACATGCGCCGAAACGATCTCCGCAGTCAGCTCAAGAATTCGATCATCTTGGATCATATCTTCCATAATGGGTGATCTCTCTATTAATTTGTTCTGAGGTTTTGCTAGTGACCGCACGATACTGATCTGATTATTGTCTGTAAAGGGACAATATAGGTCGTTAGGCTATTTCTTCGCGAGCCAGTACCAATGCATCTGCTTTGGCGCCATATGATGTGTTGTAATAATTCTTTCTTATTCCGACTTGATTAAACGCAAAGCGATCATACAGCGCCCGCGCGGGCAAATTATCCACCGAAACGTCCAATATTATTCGCCTAATTCCGCATGCTTTACATATTTCGAGGGTTTCTTGCAGCAGCCAAGCCCCCAGGCCTTGACCCCGCACCTGCGGCTGGACGGCGATCGACAGCAATTCGCCTTCATCGGCAACGAGCTGGAACAACGCGTATCCCAAAGGCTGATCGTCGCCCATCACCAGCCAAGCGCGATGGCCCGGCAATGCCAGCAAGCGCGCAAAGGCGTCCTGGCCCCAAGCAGTTTCAAAGCAAGCTGCCTGTAGCTCAGCGAGCACGGGTGCAAAATTGATAGAGACTTCGGCAAGCTTGAGTGTGCCTTGCTGGCTTTGCGGGGCTGGCCGGTCAGCCATCCCGTTTAGGCCTGCTGCTTAGCGGCAAGTTCGGCCATGATGATATCCAATGAACTTCGGTCGAACGACACGTACCAGGCCTCTTGCTGATCGAGTAGACGCGCCGAATTGAATTGATCCAGACGGTTTTCTTTGATCAAGCGTTTGATGTTGCGGATATACTTGCTGCGTTCGGTCGAATAGGCCTGCAAGTGGGGCATCAGCTCGATACCCGACGGAGTAGCACGTTCCTCCAAAATGACTTGGCGTTGATAGCGCATGTCCGAATACTTGTGATGGCGGTTCAAATTCAGCGCATAAGAAGCGATGGACTCGTGCAGGCTTTCAAAGCCGCGCACTTTAAAGCTCTCATCTTCGTCGCGACGATAAGGCACCAGACCGTCGGCTTCATCGCTCCAAACCCTTTGGCCGAACAGCGCGTTGATCTTGAGGGCAAAGCGCGAGGTGCCCCAGCCGGTCTCTTCAATCGCCTGCGCCAAGATCATATCGACGGGCAAAGGTGCGACCTTTTCCAGCAGGCTTTCGACGGTCCCGTCTTGCTCATAGTATTTTTCCGCCAGAGCCTGCAGCCAAGGGTCGCCCGTCCGTTCGATCGGCCCTTCATAGTCTAACGACAGCAATTGGCTGCGCTCGGCTTCTATCTCGGCATTGACCGACAGAGCCAGCGGCAGAACGATGGCGATGAACACCTGCTTGCGCGCTTCCAAATCGGTCATGTCGGACAGATTGTGCGGCAAGCCGTCAAAGAAAATCGGCTTTACTCCCTGACCAGCGCGCACCGACGCTACGTCTTGCTGAGCGCGGTCAAGCATGGCTTGAACGTCTTGGCGGTCGTTGTGAACCACGAAATCGGTGCGTGTATGGGCCTGCGCCGCAGTGGCATCCAAAGCGGAGGTGCCATCAGCACGGCGGGCAAAACGCGGCAGGCTGTCGCTAGCGGACACGCCCGCTCCTGCGGGCAGACTGCGCGCATCAACCAGCGGCCGCAGGGCTTGCGATGTCGAGTAGGTCAAAGAGGCGGTTTGCAGGTCGCCGCCGCTCTGCTTGCGGCTCTCAGCCTGGGCCAAAGCGATTTGCGCGCGCGCCAGCGTGTCATTCCAAGTGGGGCGCGGTTGTAAGACGCCCGTCACCAAGGGCGAGCAGCTTGATGCGACCGTCAGCCAACCCAAAACGCTGACCGTCAGTCCCCAGCGGGTCCAGCGGCCAAGCCTTGATCCGCCGCTGCGAGCGTCTTGCGGCCATTCAGCGCCGTCATAGCCGCCAAAGTTATCTGCATAATCTGAATAACCAGCAGACTGAGGATAGGCAGGATCATAACTCCAGCCCGCGTGACTTACGGACGCAAACCGCCCGCGCTGCGCCATTGGCGCGCGCTGGCGCGTGTTCCATGTGTCCCGTGAATTCCCAGGTGTCGCTGCTTGTTCGTACCGCGATGCCAAGTACTTGATCCCCAATATATTTATTGAGGTTCAAGTTACGGCCTAGCGCGCTTCAGCGTTACTATTGCCCTACAACCCTAGCAAGTAACTCTGCGATCTCGACGTGCAATGCGTACTAGAGGTTTAGTGGCGATTACCGCAAACCTACACAGGGCGCACTTCTACCACTTCTGGTATGTAATGCTTCAGCATGTTTTCAATGCCAATTTTCAAGGTTGCAGTCGAAGAAGGACAACCTTGGCATGCGCCATGCATGCTAAGGTAGACGACTCCAGATTCAAATCCGCGGAAAACGATGTCGCCGCCGTCCATGGCCACAGCGGGCCGTACACGCGTGTCAATCAATTCGCGGATCTGTGCAACGATTTCGCCGTCCAGGCCATCGCCCTGCTCCGCCGCGTCACCGCCCTGATTTCCGGGCGCGTCCCCTGTGTTCAACAGGACCGGACGGCCAGCGGTGAAGTGCTCCATGATCGTGCCCAGGATGGAGGGCTTAAGCAGAAACCATTCCTTCGTTGGCGCTTTGGTGACAGAGATGAAGTCGTGCCCCAAAAACACGCCCTGCACGCCCTCAATGGCGAACAAAACCTGCGCCAAGGGCGAAGTGGCGGCTTCATCAACAGTGGCGAAATCTGCAACGCCGTTTTCCATCACCACCACGCCGGGCAAAAACTTCAGCGTTGCCGGGTTAGGGGTCTGTTCGGTTTGAATAAACATGCTTTGTGTCCTTTTGCGTCTGCTGGCAGTCACGTGCATCAGCCTGACCAAGCAGAAATGCCCAGGCAGCCCGACTGAGCCCGTTCCGCCCAGCGCTGTTGGCAAACATGTAAGCGGAGCGCCGCCTTTGGACAAGAGGCGTTTGCAGCATTGCTCCCAAGCGTTGAACGCGCGCAACCCTGTGGTTTCGCGCTCAAAGCTGAGCTATGGCGGCGGGTCAGGTCGCCACTAGGCGATGGCGTCGATCTGATCATCCGTCAGATTGCCCGGCACCAGTGTGATGGGCACGCGACAGTGGGCAAACGACCGGCTAGAGAAGGCCGAGACCAGCGGACCCGGACCGCCAGAGCCGCGCGCATCCGCCGCCAAGATCAACGATTTTAGCTGGCCTTCTTCTTGCAGCAGGCGATTGATCACCTCCACCGGCTCGCCTTCGCGAACGTAGGTGATGGCGGGCTGCCCCGACCAGGCCTCAGCTCTATCGCTGGCTTCTGCCAACAGAGCTTCGATCTGCGCCCGTGCTTCTTCTTTCATCAGCTCGCCGACGGAGACCCAGTGCGCAAAGCTGTTGGGGGTGATGATGCCCAACAGCGCCACACGCCCGCCCACCGATTTTGCGCGCCGCGAGGCAAAGCGCAGGGCTTTGATCATTTCCTCGCTTTTATCCACCACGACCAAAAAGCACTGTTCTTGGACCAGGGGATCAACGGAAATGGTAAAAGGATCAAGGCTCATGAAGGCTCACATGCAAGTTGCAACTAGGGCCGCATGCTCGCCTAGATTGGTCAGCGGCGCAAGAGCCGTGCGGCGGCAAAGCCAGAAATGATCGCCAGCAACACACAGATCAGGCCGTAATAGGCCGGGCTTTGGCTCGCCAAAGCAAAGAGGTTGGCGTTTAGGCCGGCTCTGCGAATCTCAAGGTAAGTCGTCGAGCTAACGATGATGCGGTCGCTGGTCAGCTCGTGCACCCGCACGCGATAGCGCCCCGGCGCGACATTCGACGGCAGGCTGAGGCCCGCGCGAAATAATGTCTTGGCTTTCCAGTCCAACGGCTGGGCATCCTGCACGATCAGATCCTTGGCTTCGGCAGTGTCCAGATAGGCCTGCTGCCAAGGACCCAACTCCTTCAAACGGCGC
Organism: Alphaproteobacteria bacterium; assembly: GCA_030428255.1. Lineage (GTDB taxonomy): Bacteria > Pseudomonadota > Alphaproteobacteria > UBA7985 > JAUIBT01 > JAUIBT01. The sequence continues at coordinate 19,649 of JAUIBT010000002.1, forward strand.
TCGCTGAGGCGCACGCCGGGCTCCAGCTCAGGTTGGAACATGATCGAGGAGGCGGCGATGTCGATACCTGCGGTCGTGAAGACTTGGAAATAGGACGAGACATCCTCCAAGACCTGCGACTCCAGATTAAACCACAAGCCCAGCAAGCGGCCTTTGCGGCGCACCATGGCGTTAACCGGCGGGCCTTCGATCGTCATCAACAGACCTGTTGTCTCGTCGGTCGGGCGCACTGCGCCAAACAGCAGCAACCGCGTGCCGCCAAAGGTGATCGTTACGTCCACATCGTTGCGGTCTAGGTCCACAACAACGTTCGAGGCCTGGGCTGCGGGAGCCGCAAACCCTAGCGCAACGATAACCAGCAACAGTCGAAGGCGCGCGATCATCGTCATGCTCAGCCTCGCAGCTCAAGGCTATAGAGCGAGTTCGGCGTTAAGACCAAATCAAAGAAGATCTTGATGGCTACCGCCAGAACGATCAGCGCCAACAAGATGCGCAGTTGATCGCCGCGCATGGCCTTGCCGACCCGCGCGCCCACTTGAGCCCCCACCACGCCGCCAATAATCAGCAGCACCGACAGCATGATATCCACCGCCTGGTTGGCGTAGGCCTGCAAGAAGGTCACGTTGGCGGTGACAAAAATAATTTGAAACAGCGAGGTTCCCACCACCACCAACGTCGGCATACCCAGCAGGTAGATCATGGCGGGCACCATGACAAAGCCCCCGCCCACGCCCATCAGCGCGGTCAACATGCCAATGCCGCAGCCCAGGCCCAAAGGCAGCAAAACAGAGATGTAGCGGCCAGAGACCGGAAAGCGAATGCGGAAGGGCAGACCGTGAATCCAGCCGTGGTTCTTGCGCTCGCGCTTGGAGGGCTTCACCCAGCCCAGGAAAACCGCATAAGCGCGCAGGCTTTCGATGAACATCAGCAAGCCGACGATGCCCAAGAAGAAGACATAGAACAGCTTAATCGCCACATCGACTTGCCCCAGCGCAATCAGCAGCTTGAGCAGCATGACGCCAAGGCCTGAACCAACAAACCCCCCGGCGGTCAGCACCGCACCCATGCGCAGGTCAACGTTGCCCTCTTTCAAGTGCGCCAGCACACCGGAAATCGAAGCCGCCATAATCTGATTGGCGGAGGTGCCAACGGCGATCGAGGGCGGAATGCCAACCATGAACAACAAGGGCGTTAGCAAGAAGCCACCACCGACGCCGAACAAGCCGGACATAATCCCGATCACCACGCCGAAGCCAATGATCAAGAAGGGATTGACCGACATTTGTGCGACGGGAAGGTAGAGCTCAAGCATGACCGCCTCCGCGCCTTATGGTTTCAGGAAGCCGACCCGATCATAGGCCCCGCGTAAAATAGGCTCGGCAATGGCCCGTGCCCGCTCAGCTCCGTCCGCCAGAACGGCATCGACGGCGGCTTTATCATTCATCAGCCGCTGCATTTCCGCACCAATCGGGCCAATCTCGGCCAAGGCCAGCTCGGTTAAATCTTTCTTGAAGGCCGCAAAGGGCTGGCCTGCCTTTTCGCCCACCACGTCTGCAATCGGACGGCTGGACAGGGCTGCATAAATGCCCAGCAGGTTGGCCGCTTCGGGCCGCTCGGCGCGCAGAGCATCGCCAAAGCCCTGCTGATCCTCGCTCAACGCCTCAAGGCCCGGCAGCTCAAGCGGATCGGTCTTGGCCTTGCGGATCTTCAGCGCAATGGCGTCGGCGTCGTCGGTCAAGTTGATGCGGCTCATGTCCGAGGCATCCGACTTGGACATCTTCTTGGTCCCGTCGCGCAGGCTCATGACGCGTGTGGCCGCGCCTTGAATGATGGGCTCGGTGATGGGGAAGTAGCCCGGCTGGTCCTCGCCGCAGAAGTCATAGTTGAACTTGGTTGCAATATCGCGGGTCAGCTCTAGGTGCTGCTTTTGATCATCGCCCACCGGAACGTGGGTCGCTTGATAGGCCAAGATGTCGGCCGCCATCAGCGCGGGATAGGCAAAGAGCCCCAGCGAAACTTGCTCGCGGTTCTTGCCTGCCTTGTCCTTGAACTGGGTCATGCGGCTCATCCAACCCATGCGCGCAACGCAGGAGAAGAGCCAGCCCAGCTCGGCGTGGGCGCTGACCATAGACTGGTTGAAGATGATTGAGCGCTTAGGATCAATGCCAGAGGCCAGGTAGGCCGCGGTAATCTCGCGGGTTTGGTTGGCCAGCTCGGCGGGGTCTTGCCAGACCGTGACCGCGTGCAGATCCACCACGCAGTAGATGCAGTCCATCTCGTCTTGCAAGCGCACGAAATTACGGATTGCGCCCAAGTAATTGCCCAGCGTCATCGCGCCCGACGGCTGAACGCCAGAAAAGACGCGGTTGGGGAATTCTGTATTGGCGGAGGCGGTGGTTTTGGTCTGGGACATGTGATGCTGGACTTAAATCTGCGGTCGGTGGTCAAATTGTTGCGGCAAGCGGGGCTATTAAGGTCCACCCGGCTTAGTCCGCCTTGCTTAGTCCTCATGGCGAGGGCGCGCAAGGCAGATGGCCGCAGCCGTGTCAAATTAGCGGCCAGGCTAGCCCCGCCTCTGGTCCATGGCAGGGCGGCTTTATCGCCGAAATGCGGCTTTTAGCTCTGTTAGACTGGTCGCACGCAAGATCAAGGCCAGCAGCGCATAGACCAGCACGCCGCCTAAGACCAGCAGCCCCAAGCCTGCCAGTGACTGGAGTCGCCCGCCGTCGAACAGCCAGGCTGACAACAGCGCCTGCATGCCCAGCAAGGCCAGCGCCATGCCCAACGCCGCCAAAGTGCTGCGCGCAACACGGCTCCACAGCCGCGCGTCGGGCTGCCAATAGCCCCAACGCAGCACAGTCAAAGCTTGCAACGTAACCATGGCCCACATGGACAAAGAAATGGCCAGTGCCAGGCCGATGTAGCCCATGACCTGGAACAGCGCCAAGCCCAAGCCAACGCTGATCACCACCGCCACGACCGCGTGCTTCATGGGGGTTTTGGTGTCTTCGCGAGCAAAGAAGCAGGGCATAAAGACCTTGGTCATCACCGAGGGCGGCACGCCCAAACCCAACATGAGCAAAGCCCAAGACGTCGCCTGCGAGTCAGCGCGCGAGAAGGCCCCCCACTCGAACAGGCCGACGCACAGTGCTTGTGGAATGGCCACCAGCGCCAGGGCAGCGGGCAAGGTCAGCAGCAAGGCAAACTCGATGCCACGATTGAGCGAGGTCATGGCCTCCTGCTCGCGGCCTTCGCGTAAGGCCCGCGACAGGCCCGGCAACAGCACCACGCCGAAAGCCACGCCGATCAGGCCCAGGGGCAACTGATAGAGCCGGTCGGCGTAATAGAGATAAGACAGCGCGCCATCTTGCACCGAGGCAATGACCGACTGCGCCAGGGTGTTGATCTGCCACACGCCTGCCGAGATGATGCCGGGGCCCATCAGCACCGCCAGCTTGCCCAGATCACGGCTCCAGCCAAAGCGCGGGGTCATGACCTGCAGGCCCTGGCGTCGCAGACCCCAAACCACCACCGCGACTTGTAAGATGCCCGCCAGCGCGACCGACCAAGACAGCAAATAGCCGGGCATCCCGACGAAGGGCAGTAGGCCCACCAGCGCCGCTATGATCACCACGTTGAGCATGGTCGGCGCAGCAGCGGCGGCGGAAAAATGGCCATGAGATTGCAGCACGCCCGAGAACAGCGCCAGCACGGCCATTGCCACCAGGTAGCTGAACATGATACGTCCGAAGTCTACCGCAAGCGCCACTTTGGCCGGGTCATCGGCAAAACCCGGAGCCATCAAAGCGATCACGACCGGCATGCCCCAAATGATGATCGCGCAGAGCGGCAGCATGACAACCAGCAGCCCGCCCAGAGCTTGGCGCGCGAAGTCCAGCGCTGCGTCGTCGCCATCGGACTGCCGCACGCGGTTATAGACCGGTACGAAGGCGGTGGAAAACGCGCCCTCGGCGAAGATGCGCCGGAACATGTTGGGCAGGCGAAAGGCCAAGACGAAGGCGTCGGTCACCGCGCCCGCCCCCACCACGGCGGCAATCAACTGGTCTCGCAGCAGCCCCAAGATGCGCGACAGGAAGGTGAAGCCACCCACCGTGAACAGGGATTTTAGCGAGACCATAGCGTTGCTCGAACCCAGCGCGCTTAGCGCGACAGGGGCTTGTACTTGATGCGCGTCGGCTGGTCGGCGTCGTCACCCTTGCGGCGGCGCAAATCCTCGGCGTAGTCGCTGTAGTTGCCCTGGAAGAACACCACTTCAGAGTTGCCCTCGTAGGCGATGATGTGGGTGGCGATACGGTCCAAGAAGAAGCGATCGTGCGAGATCACCAGCACACAGCCGATGAAGCGCAGCAGCGCCTCCTCCAAGTTGCGCAGCACCTCCACGTCCAGATCGTTGGTCGGTTCGTCCAGCAACAGCACGTTGTTGCCCGCTTTCAGCATTTTGGCCAAGTGGACGCGGTTGCGCTCACCACCCGACAGGTCGCCAACGGCCTTTTGCTGATCGCCCGACTTGAAGTTAAAGGCACCGACGTAAGCACGCGAGGCCATCTGCTTGCCGCCCAGGTCCACCATGTCCAGACCGTCAGAGATTTCCTGCCAGACTGTGTTCTTGTTGTTCAGACCGTCGCGCACCTGGTCGATGTAGCCGATTTGCACCGTGTCACCGACCTTTATGCTGCCCTTGTCCGGTGTCTCCTGACCCGTCAGCATTTTGAACAAGGTGGTCTTGCCGGCCCCGTTGGGGCCGACGATGCCGACAATGGCACCGGCAGGAATCTTGAAGCTCAGGTCTTCGATCAACAGCTCGTCGCCAAAGGCCTTAGAGATGTGTTCGGCCTCGATGACCAGCGCGCCCAGGCGTTGACCAGCGGGAATGTAGATCGAGCCCGCTTGCGGCTTGGCGGCCTTATCCTGCGCCACCAATTCCTCATAGGACTGGATACGCGCGCGGGATTTGGTCTGGCGCGCCTTGGCACCCTGGCGGATCCACTCCAGCTCACCCTTAAGGTAGCGCTGCTGGCGGCTTTCTTCTTTTTCTTCCTGCGCCAAGCGCTTCGTGCGGGCTTCCAGCCAGCCTGAATAGTTGCCCTCAAATGGCAAGCAGCGACCGCGGTCGATCTCCAAAATCCACTCAGAGATATTGTCCAGGAAGTAGCGGTCGTGGGTAATACAGACCACGGTGCCCGCGTATTCTTCCAAGAAGCGCTCCAGCCAAGCCACCGACTCAGCGTCCAAGTGGTTGGTGGGTTCGTCCAACAACAGCATGTCGGGCTTTTCCAACAGCAAGCGGCACAGCGCAACGCGGCGCTTTTCACCGCCCGACAAGCTTTCGACCTTGGCGTCGGACGGCGGACAGCGCAACGCATCCATGGCAATCTCGATTTGACGATCCAGCGACCAGCCGTCCACGGCATCGATTTTTTCCTGCAGGTCGCCCATCTCAACGTAGAGATCGTTCATCTCATCGTCGCTCAGCTCCTCGCCCAGCTTGGCCGAGACCTCGTTAAAGCGGTCCATCAAACCTTTGATGTCGGCCAGCGCCTGCTCGACGTTTTCGCCAACGGTCAGGTTGGGGTCCAACTGCGGCTCCTGCGCCAGGTAGCCGACCTTAGCCCCCTTGGCAGAAAAAGCCTCGCCCGAGAACTCGGTGTCAACGCCCGCCATGATGCGCAGCAGGGTCGATTTACCCGCGCCGTTCAGACCGACGACACCAATTTTCGCGCCCGGCAAAAAGGACAGGTAGACGCCTTTCAGGATGTCGCGGCCCGGGAAGGACTTGGACAAGTCCTTCATGGTGTAGATGTACTGGTAAGATGCCATGTGTCTTAGAGCTTTCGTTGCTGCGGCGCTGCGCTTTGGGGCGCTCAGCTTGGGGCGAGCCGCGAGGTGCAGGCCGTAGGGATCAGGGGTGATTTCGCGCTGGTTTAGCTGAAGCCGCTGCGCCCGGCAAGCCTTGCGGCGGCTTGGCGTGGAATCGCCACGACTTCAACCAGCAATCCCCGGGCGCGGACCGGCCCTAGGAGCCATGAAAGTGATCATAAATAAGCTGCGCGGTCTTGGCATTGATGCCCTCAACCCCCAACAGATCGTCTATCGACGCCCGGCCTACCGAGCGCGCCGAACCAAAGTGGGACAGCAGCGCCTTTTTGCGTGCAGGGCCAATACCCGCGATCTCGTCCAAGGGTGATTTGACCAGCGCCTTAGCGCGTTTGGCGCGATGGGTGCCGATGGCAAAACGGTGCGCCTCGTCGCGCAACCGCTGGATATAGAACAGCACCGGATCATTGGGCGGCAACTGGAAGGGCGCACGGTCGGGCAGATAGATATCTTCGCGCCCGGCGTTGCGGTCCGGCCCCTTGGCGATGCCCACCAGCGCCAGGTCTTCGATGCCCAATTCCTGCGCCACCTCCAGCGCCACGTTGAGCTGTCCGCGCCCACCGTCGATCAGCACCAGGTCGGGCCAGCCGCCCTTCTCGCGGTCCGGGTCTTCTTTCAAAGCGCGGGCAAAGCGGCGGGTCAACACCTCGCGCATCATGCCAAAATCATCACCGCCCGCGGCGTCAGTGCGAATGTTGAACTTACGGTAGGCGTTCTTGATAAAGCCCTCGGGGCCCGCCACGATCATGCCGCCAACAGCATGGGTGCCCTGAATGTGCGAGTTATCATAGACCTCGATCCGCTGGGGCGGCTCGTCCAGGCCGAACAAATCCGCCATGCCCCGCAGCAGCTTGTTTTGGGTCGAACTTTCCGCCTGGCGACGCTCCAGCGCCTGGCGCGCATTCAGAGCCGCATTGTCCACCAGCTTGCGCTTTTCACCGCGCTGTGGCACCGCCAGCTCGACCTTGCGACCGGCCTTCTCGCTCAGCGCCGCGCTCAACAGGGCCGCTTCATCGGGCGTGTGCGAGGCCAAGATCAGCGGCGGGATCAGCTTGTCATCATAGAACTGGGCCAGAAAGCTCGCCATGACGCTTTCTAAGGTCTCGCCCTTGGTGTTGGCCGGGAAGTAGGACTTGTTGCCGTAGTTGCGTGCGCCGCGAAAGAAGAAAACCTGGATGCAGGTCAGCCCACCCGCTTGATAGCCTGCCACCACGTCGGCGTCCTCCAGCACGCCCAAAACGTTGATATCCTGGTTCATTTGGATGGCCGACATGGCGCGAATGCGGTCGCGCAGCTTGGCGGCGCGCTCAAACTCCATGGCCTCGGCGGCCTCCTGCATCAGCCTGGCCAAGTTCTCCTGCACACGGCGCGAGCGACCCCACAAGAAGGCCTTAGCCTCCTCAATCAGCGCGCCATAGTCCTCAGCGGAAATCTTGCCAACGCAGGGCGCCGAGCAGCGCTTGATCTGGTACAGCAAACAGGGGCGTTCGCGCTGGTTGAAGATGGTGTCCGAACAGGTGCGCAGCAAAAAGGCCTTCTCCAGAGCCGTCAAGGTGCGATGCACCAGCCCGGCCGAGGCAAAGGGCCCGAAGTAGTCGCCCGGCCGCGTGTGGGCGCCGCGATGCTTACGCATTTGCGGAAAATCGGTATCGCCGGAGATGTGAATATAGGGGAAGCTCTTATCGTCGCGCAGCAGCACATTAAAGCGCGGCATGAAGCGCTTGATCATGTTGCTTTCCAACAGCAAGGCTTCCACCTCGGTATTGGTGACGACGATCTCCATGCTGTGGGTCTCAGAGACCATGCGCACCAGGCGGTTGGGCAACCGCTCGATCTGGGTATAGGAGGTGACCCGCTTCTTGAGGCTCTTGGCCTTGCCGACATAGATGGGATCGCCGCGCCGATCGATGAAGCGATAAACCCCCGGCTTCAGCGGCATGGTGGTCAAGTTGGCCTGCAAGACCTCAAGCCCGCGCGCGATATTGCTGTCGCGGTCCAGCGCGCTTAGCCCGGCGAAGGCGATTTCTTCTGCCGTCTCAGGGGTGTCTTCGGGGGCGATGCAGGGAGCGTTCTCTGCGCCATAGCCCGCGGCGGGCTCGCGCAGGGCCAGGTTCTCCTGCGCGGACATGGCCGCCCGCTTGCCGCCATCCGAGGCATCGCGCTCGCGCCGTGCCTTGGGGCGGCGGGCACGGCGCAGCTCGGCCTGCCCTTGCTCGTCAGGGGCGGCGTGATCGTTATCAGAATGCGGCGGGTCGGTCTGCATGTCTCAAAGATAGCCAGGCCTGCGGCCAGTACAAGCCAACAACCGCCTTTGCGCGCGAAAACAGTCTAGCGGTTTTGCCACTCGGGCGGATTGCGCTTGTCAATGAAGGCAGCAATGCCTTGCTCAGCATCCATGAAGCCCATGTTCTCAACCATGACCCGCGAGGTGTGGGCGTAGGCGTCGGCCAGACCCATTTCCACCTGCTGATAGAAGGCTTCTTTACCGGTCTTCAGCACCAGGCCCGACTTGCTGGCAACCGTGGCGGCCAGTGTGCTGACAGCCTCCTCCAGCGCGTCGCCCGCGTGGTGGCCGTTGATCAGGCCAATGCGCTCGGCGCGATCAGCGTCGATCATCTGGCCAGTCAGCAGCATTTCCATCGCCAACTTGGGATGCACTGCGCGCGACAAAGCCACCATGGGGGTCGAGCAGAACAGGCCGATATTGACGCCCGGCGTGCCGAAGCGCGCGCTCGAGTCCGCCAGCGCCAGATCACAAGTGGCCACCAACTGGCAGCCCGCTGCCGTGGCGATGCCGTGAACCTTGGCGATCACCGGCTGACGCAAGCCGACAATCGCCAGCATCAGCTTTGAACAGGTGGCAAAGGTTTGCTCGCGGAACGCTACGCCTGGGTTGGCTTGCAATTCTTTCAGGTCGTGACCCGCGCAAAATCCGCGCCCCGCGCCCTCCAACACTACGCATTTGATGCTGGTATCGTCGGTCAGGCGGTCCAGCTCAGCAATCAGGGCCTCCATCATGGCCAAGGACAGAGCGTTATATGCGCCCGGGCGGTTGAGCGTCAGGCGGGCAACCGGGCCGTCGTCCTGGCGCAGTAGCATTTCTTGGGGATCGGACATGGGAGTTCCTTATGGGCAGAGCTGCGCCGCGCTGCCCTGACGCGCCCTTAGAGGCGGAACAGAGGCGACACAAAATTGGGCGTTACTTGATGCTTATCAAACTCAGCCTGCAAATCAACGTCTCTTGCGCGCGCACCCGGGCCAAAGCCCAGTCGGGTCGCCAGGACACCGCCCTCAATCAAGCAGGTTGCAAAGCCCGCGCCATGCCCCCCGCGCACATCGGTTTCCACCAGATCGCCCACCGCCAGCACCCGCGAAAGATCAGAGGCACCGGTGCGCGCCAGCACCGTTTGATAGACCGCATTGTGGGGCTTGCCAAAATAGATTGCCTGCCCGCCGTAGTCACGCTCATAGAGCTGAGCGACCAGGCCCGCGCATATCCTCAGCGTATCGCCGACCCGCACCCACAGATCAGGGTTCACGCAGACCATCGGCATACCTTTTTTGGCCATGGCTGCAAGACGCTCGCGGTATCCGTCCAGGTTCGGGGTCTCCATCGGCACACCGACCACCAGTGCAAAATCGGCCTCGTTAAGGTCTTTGCTCCACTCGAAAGACAGGTCTTCGTACATCTCCGCTGCGCCGCCAGCGGGCTCGAAGACAAAGCCGCGTGTCCAATTGGCCGGATTGCGCTTGAGGAACTGCCAGCCTTCCTCCCCCGAGGTGTGAACGTACTGCGCCGCCTCTTCGTGCAGGCCACGTTCCACCAATTGCCGCTTCACCACGTCGGTACGGCGCGGCGCATTGGACAAGAACATGTGCAGCTTGCCCGCGCGGCCGATGGCCTCGATCAGCGCTTTGGCTTCGGGCAGGATCTGGCCGCCGTGGTGCATGACGCCCCAAAGGTCGATGACGAAAGTATCGTAGTCCGTCAAAAGTTCGCCTAAGCCGTCGATGCGATACATGCCTAGACCTCCTGCCCGATGGCTTGGCTGATGTGGGTGAGGCCATCGCGCTCCATGTGGTGAAGCAGGCCTTTAAGTATATCGGTCACGAGCCCCGGCCCTTGATAGGTCAAAGCCGAATAGAGTTGCAGCAAGCTGGCACCCGCTTTCAGCTTGGTATAGGCGGTGTCCGCGTCGTGGATCCCGCCAACCCCGATCAAGGGGAGCTGGCCTTTGGTCAGGCGCGCCACCGAGCGCAAGACCTGGGTCGCACGTTCAAACAGCGGCTCTCCGGACAGCCCGCCCGCCTCGCCTTTGGCCGCGCCGCGTAGGCTGGCGGGCCGGTCGAGCGTGGTGTTCGAGATGATCAGGCCGTCCAATTTCAGCGCCACCGCCATATCGGCAATGGCCTCCAGGTCTTCGGGCTCCAGGTCGGGCGCGATCTTGACCAACAGCGGCGGGCGGTGCGCCAAGGTATCGCGCGCGGCTTGGCAGGCGATAATCAGCGGGCGCAGCAGCTCTTGGCGCTGCACCGCGCGCAGACCGGGCGTGTTGGGAGAGGAGACGTTCGCCACCAGGTAGGCCGCATGCGGGCCCAAAACGCGGATGCCCTCGCAATAGTCGCGCTCGGTCTCTTCGGTCTGTTTGTTCTTGCCCAAATTGACGCCCAAGACGCCCTTGGCAGGTCTTGCTTGCAGGCGGCGCAGGGCTGGTTCGATCCCTTGGGAATTAAAGCCATAGCGATTGATTACGCCCTGGTCTTCGCGCAGGCGAAACACGCGCGGTTTGGGATTGCCCGGCTGGGGCTTGGGCGTGATCGATCCGACTTCCACGAAGCCGAAGCCCAGCGAAAACAGAGCATTATAGGCCTCGGCGTGCTTATCGAAGCCCGCGGCCATGCCCAGAGGATTCGGGAAATCCAGCCCCCAAAGCTGGCTTTCAAGTCGTGCATCGCGCAGCCCGGTGCTGCGCACCGGCAAATGCCGCAAGGCCCAAATTGCGCTGGTGTGGGCCACTTCTGGCGGCAAGAGCTGCAGGGGGTTCACGACAGATCTGGGAAGATGTGCAAGCCATCCTCCCCCACCGGCAAGGGCCAAGTCCGCAGCGCCTGGCGCGGATCAAGGGCCGCATAAAGGTGCGGAAAAGCCTGGCCGTCGGGGCTGTTCTTCTCCCAAACCAGGGCCTCGCCCAAACCACTGCAAGACGCTTCGATCAGCACCAGATCGCGCTGACCCGCGCGATGCTTGGCCGCTGAGCCGACAACCTGCGCAGCGCTGGAAAAATGGATGAAACCATCGCGCTGGTCGTCCGGCGAACCATGGTACAGGCCACTGGCTTGCGCCGCCTGCCAGTCCGCCGCATGGGCCATATGATAGATACGATCTGGTGTTTGGGTCATGGCACCTGCCTTATCGCGTACAGATGTAGGTGTCTAGGCAGTTTCTAGCACAGCGACCTGGGGATTTGGGATAGGTCATCGATCCATTGTCGCGGCAGCGGCTCCGGCAGTGTTGAAGCTGAGCATAGCAGCCTGGGTCCTTGTCAACTTGCGGCGAGAACAGCAGCGGCGCGGCTTGTACTTGAGCCGCTTGGGCGGGCCGAGTCACCTCGGTTGGCTGGGGCGATGGGGCAAGCGCACTGTCTTGGGCCGGCGCGGGCTGTGTAACGGGCGCGGGCTGGGCGTACTGTGGCAGGATCGACGGGCGACCTTGCGGGCGAATGGCAAAACGGCCAACCGTGCCATCCTTGGCCACAGGCTCGCTGGAACGGCCAAAGCGGGGCTGGCCAGCTGGGCCGGCGGTCTTCGGCGAAAACGGCAAGCTGCGTTGCGCGAGCACCGGGTCTTGCCGTGCGGGCGCCGCGCTTGAGCGGCGCGCCACGCGTGGTTGGCCCAGCGTGACTTGACCCAGCGTGACTTGACCCAGCGTGATTCGACCCAGCGTGATTTGACCCTGCGCCAGTGCAGTGCGCAGGCTCAGGCCATAGCGCCATACCAACTGGCCTGGGTCACCATCCAACAGGGCCAAGTCCTCGACGCCCCCTTTGCCAACCAGTCGCAAGCCCGCAGGCACGCGCTGGACGCCATAGCAAAGCCGCTGCTTATCTTGTAGGCAAAGCTGGTTCGCAACCACGCCCCAGCGCAGATAAGAAAGATAGCCGCCTTGCTCGCGATAGGCCGAGCCGCTGGGCAGCAGATAGAGGCGGCTGCCATCGGCGCGCACCAGCGTGCGCCGCACCAAGAGCGCCGCAATCATGGAGTGATCGAGCGTCCGCCACATCTGGCTTCCAAGCGCCTGACCTCCAAGCGCCTGACCTCCAAGCGACCGGGCATTAAGAGATTGGGCCGCCGCTGGTCCAAGCGTCGGGGCGACCCCTAAGCCGGTGAGCATCAAGGCAACACCGACCAGCGCCGCGCAGGCCTGCAAGCACTCTGTCCAGCCTTTCAAGCCGGAATGCTGTAAACTGCGATGATGTAGCAGGTGTGCGGCCACCGGTGGTCGTCCCAATCGACTTTGACTCAGCGCAGCTTGCCCGACGCCGCGCCAAGATCAAGCCTCACCGCGTCCTGGTTGCAGATGGGGGAAGGCGCGTTTCGCCACCCATTGGTCGGCGCGACATCTTGGGGCCTGCGCTAGGCTTCGTTTTCGTCTGGGATTCCCAGCGCCATAGCGTGAAAACCGCCATCGACGTAGTGGATGTTGCCGGTCACGCCGCTGGACAGCTCCGAACAGAAATAGAGCCCCGCGTTGCCGACTTCCATCAGCTCTGGGTTGCGCTTCAGCGCCGCCTTGTGCGCGCTCTCGGAATACAAGAATCGGCTGTTGGCGACTGCGGTGCCCGAAATGGTGCGCATGGTGCCCGCCGAAATCGCATTGACCCGCACGCCGTGCGGCCCCAAGTCGCTAGCCAAATACTTCAGCGAGGCTTCCAGCGCCGCCTTGGCCACGCCCATCACATTGTAGTTCGGCATGACCCGCTGCGAACCCAAGAAGGTCAACGTCACCAGTGACCCACCGTCCGCCAACATGCCGTGCGCGGCTTTGGCCACCTCGGTCAGCGAAAAGGCCGAAATCAGCAAAGCGTTGAGGAAGTCCTGGCGCGTGGTGTCCAGGTACTTGCCCTTCAGCGCGTTGCGGTCGGCATAGGCCAGCGAATGTACGATGAAATCGAGCTTGGGCCAGGTCTCTCCCAGCGCGGCAAAGGTCGCTTCCACAGCGCCAGCTTCGGCGACATCACAGGAGAAAACCGGTCCGCTGCCCAGTGTTTCGACCAGCGGGCGCATGCGTTTGCCGATGGCATCATTCTGACAGGTGAAAGCGAGTTCTGCGCCCTGATCGAACAGGGCTTTGGCCACGCCGTAGCCAATCGAGCGGTTGTTGGACATGCCCATAACCAGCCCGCGCTTGCCCGCCATCAACGCCATGCTCTTAGCCTTCGTAGCGCGCGAAAATCAAGCTGGCGTTGGTGCCACCGAAGCCAAAGGAGTTCGACAGCACCGTGGCGATGTCATCGCGCTCTTGGGTCTCCAGCAGGATATTCATGCCGTCAAGCTCGGGATCGACGGTATCGATGTGGGCCGACTTGGTTAGGAAGCCGCCTTCCATCATCAGCAGCGAATAGATCGCCTCGTTGACGCCCGCCGCGCCCAAGGCGTGACCGGTCAGCGACTTGGTTGAGGAGATGGCAGGCATATCATCGCCGAAGACATTGCGCACCGCGCCCATCTCCTGCCGATCCCCGACCGGGGTCGAGGTGCCGTGCGCGTTGATATAATCAATCTTGCGGCCGCCAATGGTCGCCATAGCCTGCTTCATACAGCGCTCCGCACCCTCACCCGAAGGCGCCACCATATCATAGCCGTCTGAGGTTGCGCCGTAGCCGATCAGCTCGCCATAGATCTTAGCGCCGCGCGCTTTGGCAACTTCCAGCTCCTCCAGCACCACCAGGCCGCCGCCGCCCGAAATGACAAAGCCATCACGGTCCGCGTCGTAAGCGCGCGAGGCTACGGACGGATTGTCGTTGAAGTTGCTCGACAGCGCGCCCATAGCATCAAAGCTGACGGTCAAGCTCCAGTCCAGCTCCTCGCCGCCGCCGGCGAAAACCCGGTCCTGCTTGCCCCATTGGATCAGCTCGGCTGCGTTGCCGATACAGTGCGCGGAGGTCGAACACGCCGAGGTGATGGAGTAGTTGACGCCCTTGACCTTGAACATGGTCGCCAGCACCGCCGAACAGGTCGAGCTCATGACCTTGGGCACTTGGGTTGGGCCAACTTTACGGGGTCCCTTTTCGCGCGCGGTATCCGTCACGAAGGTCTGCCACTTGGTCGATGGACCTCCCGAACCTACGATAATGCCGGTCCGCTCATTCGAGATTTCCGCCTCGCTCAGCCCAGCATCGGCCAGCGCCTCGCGCATCGCCAGGTAGTTGTAGGCCACGCCATCGCCCATGAAGCGCCGTTCCTTGCGGTCCAGCACCTCTTCGATATCCAGCTTCAGATTGCCCGCGACGTGCGAGCGAAAGCCATAGTCAATCTGGGGCTGGTTGAGATCGATGCCCGACTTGGCATGGCGCAACGCGTCCGCCACTTCTTGTTTGTTGTTACCGATGGACGAGACGATGCCCAATCCTGTCACGACGACACGGCGCATAGCAAAACTTTCCAAATTCGAGCCAAAGACAGTGTTCAGACCAACAGGTGGTTAGTCTGCTTCAGGTTTAAACAAGCCAACCCGCATATCTTTGGCTTCATAGATCACTTTTCCGTCGGCCAGCATTTGACCATCTGCGATCACCATGATCAAGCGGCGCATGATCACGCGCTTAGGAATAATGCGATACTGTAACAATTTATTGGCCGGGGTCACCATGTCGGTGAACTTGACCTCGCCAACGCCCAGCGCGCGGCCCTTGCCCTGGCCACCAAGCCAGCCCAGGAAGAAACCGGACAACTGCCACATGGCATCCAGACCCAAACATCCCGGCATTACCGGGTCGCCGTGGAAGTGGCACTCGAAGAACCAACGGTCGGGGGTCACGTCGTATTCCGCAATGATCTCGCCCTTACCATGCTCACCACCGTCTTCGCTGATGTGGGTGATGCGATCCATCATCAACATGGGCGGCATAGGCAGCTGCGGATTGCCGGGGCCAAACATCTCGCCTTTGGCGCAGGAAATCAGGTCGTCGAATGAGAGACTGGAAGGGCGATCGGTCAAGGATGAACTCCGGTTTGTCTGGTCGTGTTGGGCCCAATTGGCCCGAAGCAGCGGCCCTAGCGGCTGTTATGGCTTGCGTCTGGGTACCGATTTAAGAAGCCAGCAGGCCAAGCGCAAGCCGCCACCAAAATGACGCCTAACTGCCCCGTTCTATGGGGCTGCCTCTTTTGACGCAAGAAAAACCAACGCTCTACCGCAGGACAAATCATCTCGTTAGCCCGCCGTTTCCTCTGGCCTCACCACTGGCTCGCGTGAAGTTTCCTTGTGTTTTGTGCCGCAATCGGTCACATGTAGAGGTGAAACCCTGCGCCTGCCCTCTCCTCTGCCTGCGAGCCCTTTGCGTGACGTCTGCCCGAACCTCGGCCCCTGAAGGGCCAAAGCCTGAAGCGCCAAATTCTGAAGCACCAAATTCTGAAGCGCCAAATTCTGAAGCGTCGAAGCCTGTAGCGCCAGTGTCTGATAGCGCTCGGGAGTCTCAGCAAACCCAAGAGACCATCGCTGATCGCTTGAAAGCGCACGGCGTGCGCCTGACCGAACAACGCCTGGCCATCTCGCGCTGCCTGTTTGCGCGTGGGCACCGCCACCTGACCGCCGAGCAACTGAAAGACGAGCTGACCCGGCAGGGCGAGAAGGTCGCGCTGGCGACGGTCTACAACACGCTGCATCAGCTCACCAAGGCCGGCATGATCAAGCAGATCGTCATTGATCCTCAGCGCAGCTATTTCGACACCAACACCCACCGCCATCACCACTTCTTCATCGAAGACAGCGGCAAGCTGTTGGACATCCCGCACGAGCGCGTACAGGTGCGGCTGGATGATTGCGACCCGGCGCAGGCTCTGGGGCCTGAGGGGATGAAGATCACCAGCGTCGATGTAGTAATCCGCGTTCAGCGCGACCCGAAATAAGCCCGGTGCGCGATATCAGCTCACGGCCCCCAGGTCGGCGGACTGCTCTTATAAGGCCCGGCGGGATGCCGCCACTTTGGCCCCTTACCATCCAAGGAAAGCGGAAACCGCAGGCGACGCAGCGGTCCCCAAGCCGTTTGCTCCAAGCCAGCGGCAAAATCCGGTTCGCCAGCCTTTAACATCGCACCCTGCAAGCCATCACGCCGACTGGTCGCCAACACGGTCGCCGTGCGCGCCAGGCTGAGCCGCGCCGCAAAGCGCTGACCGGAGCGCGCGCGTTCGGCCAACACCTGACAAGCCGCCGCCGCTGCCAGATAGCCCGTCGCGTGGTCCAACGCCTGCACCGGCAGCATGACCGGCGCTGCATCCTGGTCGCCCTGGCGGCCATAATCCGCCAAACCGCTGGACTGCTGTACCACGGTGTCGAAGCCGCGGCGCTGCTGCCAAGGCCCGGCCCAGCCGTAGGCGTTCAGCGCAACATCCACCAGGCGCGGGTTAAGGCGCGCCCGCTCCTCAGCGCCATAGCCAAGCCCCTCCAGCGCACCATCGCGATAGCCATGCACCAGCAGATCAGCCTGGCTCAGCAGGCGCTCGAAACTCAGGCGATCCGCGCGCTGCGAAAGGTCGAGCTCGGCGCAACGCTTGCCCAAGGCCATCTCAATGGCCACGGCCTCTTCGCCCCACTGCGGCGGGTCGATCCGCAAAACCTCAGCGCCAAAGCCTGCCAGCAAGCGGGTCGCGGCCGGGCCCGCCAGCACCCGTGTGAGGTCCAGAACCTTGAGCCCCGCCAAGGGCTGGTGGCCGCTGATCTGCTGTCCCGCCGCTGTATCGGCGGCGCCCGAACCCAAGAGCGTCCAGGCCACCAAAGGCTGTTGCATCACCGCTTGGCCTGGCTCCATGGCCTGCCATTCGTCGAAACTGCGCAGCTTGGCCGCGCAGCCCCCGGCCTCGATAACTGCGGCCTCCAGCGCCTCGCCGTTCCACCGCGCCACCAACCGCGCCAGCGCAGGCTTGTCCTCAGCGGGGCCCAACACAGACAGGGCCGCCGCGCGGTGGTGGGCGGCGTTGGTGTGCAGCCTCAACCAACCGTCCTGCGTGCGATAGTTGCCCGCCAGCGGGTCCCACATGCTGGGCAGATCCCAGCCCTGGGCGGCCATGCTTCGGTCGAACCAAAGCGACGCCAAGCGGCGATTCAAGGTGGCAGTTGGCAGGGAAAAACCGCGCGCCTGCGCCAAGTCCGCCAAGCTGCGCCCCGCTTGCGCCAAGCTGGCACAAGCCAAGTCGGACACGGCAAACCAAGCGCACCAATCTTGGCCGGAGGTGTCTTGGTCCTGCTCGTCTTGCACAGGCAGTCGCGGATTCAGGCTCAGCGGCGCAAAGGCCTCAGCGATGGTGGTATCAAACAGCAGGCGGGCCGGACTCACGCCTCGTCCTCGGTCGGCTCCAGATCAAAGCGACGCGCGATCAGGGCTTGCAGCGCGTCGAGCGCCGGGCCAGCTTGCGGACCTTGGGCGCGGAACATCACCACCGCACCTTGCGGAATGCGCAACTCCGTCACGTCCAGCAAGGAATCCGCTTCAGCCTCGCGCCCGTGGCGCTCCAGCAAGATCTGCGCGCGGTACTGCTCGACGCAGCGCACCATCTGAGTTGCGGCTGCCAGGTCGATGCCACGGCGGTTGAGGATCGTGGCCCGCATGCGGGTAGCGGCGGGTTCGGGCAGGCCGTTAGGCTGCATGCGACGGTCCTTTTTTCTGCTCGTCTTGCGGCGAAGAGGCCTCTGATGAGTGCGACGTGCCCTGGCTATCTGCGGGCGGCTCGAATTTGCTGAACAGGCCCAGGACCTGATGGCGCAAGCTGACGCGATAGCCGCGCTTGTTGGCCCAAGCCGCCAGGCGCTCAGCCATATAGACAGAGCGGTGCTTGCCCCCACTACAGCCTACAGCGACCGTCAGGTAGGACTTGCCCTCCTGACCATAGCGGCGCAGCGATAGGCCCAACAAATCGGTCAAGCGCTTGAAATAGGCCTTAAAATCTTCGTCTTCGCTGACGTAGCGCTGCACGGCGGGATCGCGCCCCGTCTGTGCACGCAGGTTCGGGTCATAGTGCGGGTTGCGCAAAAAGCGCACGTCAAACACCAGATCGGCCGAGCGCGGCAGCCCGTCTTTATAGGCAAAGCTGATAAAATGCAGCGCCAAATCGCCCTGCAACAGCCCCACCACCCGCGAGGCCACCATGTGGCGCAAGTCCGGAATGCCGGTGTGCGAGGTGTCGATCACCAAATCAGCTTGATCGCGCAGGCTGGCCATGAGCTGCCGCTCTTGGCCGATGCCGTCATTCAGCGGGCGGTCGGGCGCCAGCGGGTGACGACGGCGGGTCTCGTTAAAGCGGCGCTGCAACACCTCGTCGTCGGCGTCCAAGAACAGCAGCGTTACTTGCAGACTGGACAAAGAGCGCATGGTGTTGACCAGGTCCAAGATCACCAAAGGCTCAAAACCGCGCGTGCGCACGTCCAAGCCCAAAGCCAGCGGCGCGCGGCCCGCAGTCCCGTCTTCGCCGCTAGAGCCCGCCAAAGCCTGCCCCCACAGATCCAGCGGCATGTTGTCGATGGCTTCGAAACTCAGGTCCTCAAGCGCGCGCAGCACCGACTGCTTGCCCGCCCCGGACATGCCAGTGACGATGATGACCTGGCGCTGGCCAGGGCTCACCGCTCGCGGCTCGTCGGCCTCGTCTGCGCTAGGGTGTGGTTCGGTCATACGCATTCACTCAACAAGCAGCAGCACGTCGGTTATTCCGCCAGCTCATGCCACGCGCCCGCGTGCCGTCAGAGGCGATGGCTCAGGCGATGGCTCAGGCCGCAATCCGGCGTCAGCGGCTAGGGTGTGAGAAGGGCAGGTCACGTCACAGATCCGGTGTTGGGCGCTCGCTAGGCGGCGAAAGGCAGGCGGCAAAGGGTCTGGGCATGTTAAGGGCATTGCACGGCCCAGAGCAAGGGGGCTCAACGCTCGGGCGCTGAGATTTCGGTTTCATTATTGCGGTCACGATAGGCCGGCAGCAACACTGAGAAGCGGGCACCGCGCGCCGCGCCACCCTCGTCGCGCAGGGTTTCCGCCCAGATCTGCCCCTTGTGGGCTTCGACGATCTGACGGCAGATTGACAGCCCCAGCCCCGAATGATTGCCAAAGCCTTGATGGTCCGGGCGGTCGGTGAAGAAGCGGCTGAAGATTTTTTCCTCTTTGCCATCGGGCAGGCCAGGGCCCTCATCTTCGACCATAATCAGGATTTGGCGGCCCTCGACACGATCAGCAAAGACGCGAATGCAAGACTTCGGTGGCGAGAAGCTGGCAGCGTTGGTGACCAAATTGCTCAGCACTTGGCCAAGGCGTCCTTCCAGGCCCAAGACGTTCAGCGCGTCACGCTCAGGCAGGTCCAACTCTAAGACCGGCCAGCCCTGTTTGCGGGTCATGTTGTAGGACTCTGAATAGGTACGAAGCATCTCAACAATCGACAAGCGTCTGCCGTTCGAGCGCGACATCTCTGTATCAATGCGCGAGGCGTTGGAGATATCGGTGATCAAACGGTCCAAGCGGTCAACGTCGTTGATGATGATGTCAGCCAAGATTTTGAACTTCTCAGGATCTTTAACCATTTTGGCGGTCTCAACCGCCGAGCGCAAAGAGGTCAGCGGGTTCTTGATCTCATGGCTTACATCGGCAGCAAAGGACTCAATCGCGCTCAGGCGTTGCCACAGCGCGTTGGTCATCTCTCGCAGCGCCACCGACAGATCGCCGATTTCATCGTGGCGATAGGACAAGTCAGGAATCGTCACCTGGCGCGATTTGCCGGTGCGCACCAGGTCGGTGGCCAACGCCAGGCGGCGAATGGGGCGCGCGATGGTCCAGGCCAAATAGGCCGATAGCACCAGCGTCACCAGCGAGGCGACGGCCAGAATTTGCAAGATGAGCAATCGGACCGCGTTGACCTCGGCCTCGATCTCCGTTTGGTCGCGCGACAGCATCAAAGAGCCCAGCACGCGGCGATACGCGCGCACCGGCACCCCGACCGACACCACTAGATTGCCGCCATCGTCCACCCGAACTTGCGAGGACTGCACGCCCCTGAGCGCCGCATCGGCTTCTTCATAGCTGGCCGCGGTCTGGATCACGGGCTCAACATAAGCTGGCAGGTTTGAGCGGCGTGAGCCCAGGTCGAACAACCAGGTCAAGAAGGGCACGCCTTGATCATCGCGAATGGGCGAGACCTTGATCGGAATTGACGCGCGATGACCCAAGAAGCTGTCGGACAACAGCTCCCCGTCTGGGCGGAAGACCCGCAGGCGCGCGTTGGTGTTGCGCGCCAAAATCAGAGCCAGATAAGCCACGCGCTGCGATGACAGCTCCTGGCGGCCATCGTCCTGGGCAACCGCCCCGCCCTCGCCCAGCGAGTTGGCGATCAGCACTGCCTCGCGCCGCAGCGACTCGATTTCGGCTTCGATCAAGGCGTCGCGATAACGATCCGCCCACAAAAAGCCAAGCACCGGGATGGCCACCACCACCAGGTTGATCAGCAGGATGCGGACATAGAGAAAAGACAGGCGCGATTCCTGCCAGGCCAAGCGCTTGGACTTGGGTCGCGCAAGATCGGTCAACAGATCGATGAGGCCCAAGAACTTGTTGCCCGCAAATCTGCTGCCGCCATGCAGGCTGCGCAAGGTTCGCCCGCTTGCGCCGCGCATGCCTTGCCAGACGCGCAGCATTCCGCAGCGCGCGCGATCAAGAAAGGGGCGAGAACTGGACAAGCGAGACGGACTTCCTTGGTTGAAGAGCCAGACCGGTGAGGTTGGACCGCCAAGACGGCAGTATTGCGACCATTGAAGCCCACTTCAAGGCCGACTTTACAGGCCGACTTTACAGGCCGACTTTACAGGCCGAATGAGAGGGCCAGCCAGGCAGCCTGCTGGGCGCTGCCCGGTTAGGCGCCGGGATAGTGAGCGTCCTGGTCGCCAAAGGCAAACCGGTAAGACCCCAAGGCTTGAGGTATCAGCCGCTATCACACCCCGCCGAACATGCCCGCGCACCGCAGACCGTCGCGCGGCCAAGCCATGCGTGTCCAAGTCGTAAGAACCCAAACCACCAAATACCCAACTACAGGGAGCGGCCAGAGATGTTAGGCGTCGCGGTAGCGATAGCCTACGCCATAGAGGGTCTCAATCTGATTGAACTCATCGTCGGTCTGCTTGAATTTCTTGCGCAGGCGCTTAATGTGCGAATCAATGGTGCGATCATCGACATAGATGTGCTCGCCATAGGCCGCGTCCATCAGTTGATCGCGGGTCTTGACGTGCCCAGGGCGCGCCACCAGCGATTTGAGGATCAAGAACTCGGTCACTGTCAGCGTGACAGGCGTGTCCTTCCACAAGCACTGGTGCTTGATGGGGTCCAAAGTCAGATGGCCACGCACCAGCGCCTCTTCGCTCTTCTCCGAAGAGGCCGCCTCGCTGGCGGCCTGCTTGCGGCGCAGAATCGCGCGGACCCGCTCGATCAGTAGGCGGTGGCTAAAGGGCTTGGTGATGTAGTCATCCGCCCCCATGCGCAGGCCCAAAACCTGGTCAACTTCGGTGTCAGCCGAAGTCAAGAAGATCACAGGAACGTTGGATTGGCTGCGCAGGCGGTTCATGACCTCAATGCCGTCCATACGGGGCATTTTGATGTCCAAGATCACCAGGTCAACCGGCTGAACGGCAAGGGTCTTCAGCGCTTCGGAGCCATCGGTAAAGCTGCGAACGACAAAGCCTTCGTTTTCAAGACTGATGGCAACAGAGGTCAAAATATTGCGGTCATCATCGACCAAAGCGATGGTGTGTTGCACGGTAATTTGTCCCTATAGGTGGGCGTTAAAACAAACAAATGGGCCGTAGGCGGCTCAAATACTGCCCCTCAGGCTTGGGCAAGCGTCCCGCAAAAGCAAGACAATGTGGCAGGACAGCCCCAAATAGGCTGCAATTTCGCCGTCAAAGCCTCTGTCAGCCGGACCCGCATCACGCTTGAGGTTGATTGCCGATTTCAGTCCTTCAACCAGGACTAAGGTTTGTGCCTCATTTGCTGACCAAGGGGTGGGTTTTGAGGCAACGTCGCCTGCACGCTCCGCCCCTGAGGTACGGGTTCGACAAAATGGGCGGCTCAGCAGCTGCATGGCGCGCGCCTGCGCATTGGCACACCATCTAGGGACCCACTGTTCCCAAGAGTTCAAACTGTTCGAGGCTTGTAGCAGCGATGAGGTGGCGCTCTTCGGGCTCGATCCGCGCTTCGATCCAATTGTCGCCGGCAAAAGCTTTGATCGCGTCCAAGTCGCGCCAGGGCATCGTCATGCAAAACGTATTGGGATCGCCCTGCCATGGTTTGCCTGCGGCCACCCAAACCAAGCCGTCTTGGCGCTTGAGCAGCGGCAGGATGTGGTCACGAAAGATAGGCTCAAACTCTTCGGCTTTGCCATCGTGGACGGTCAAACGGAACTGTCGAAGTAACATCTGGGCTTTCTCCCGAATTTCCAGCACCAGCCAAAGCATACCACAGCGCAGTGGGATCGAGCACCCCGATGCGCTCGAGGGCTTGGCGTGGCCGTTGTTAGCGGGAAGAGCGAGCCGCGCGCGTCGGCTAGACCAGCATGTCGTAGGTCACCCAGCTCGTCGCCAAGGCCCGCTTGTCGTACAGACCGCGCGCGCGGTCGTTATCCTGAGCCGTGATCCAGCGCACCAAGCCCATACCGCGCTCTGCCGCCATGGCCGATAGGGCCTCCAGCAGGGCCTCGCCGATCCCCTGCCCGCGCGCCTCAGGTGCAGTATAGAGATCGTCCAAAAACAGCCCCATGCCACCCGCCAAGGGCCGCGCAAAGGCGCGGTGATGCGCCAGCGCGATCAAGCGCCCCTCCTGCTCGACCACCAGCCCGCCGACCTCGTGCTCGGGATCGATCAGCCAGGACCAGACCAGGGCCAATTTTTCTGGCGTCATCGGCACGTCATAGAAATCGGCGTACCCGCGATACAGCGCCTCCCACTGGTCGCGATCTGTTTCGGCGGTAATGGGCTGAATGCGAAAGGCCATGGGTAGAGCGCTCCTGTTTGCAGCTTGCTGGCGACTGATCGTGCGGCAAGATCTTGCCAAGGCGGCAGCCATACCACACATTAACGCATTGACTAGACCCTGGCGGCGCGCGGCGCGGCCTTCGCATCAAGAAGGACCCTTGCATGGCCCGACCTTCCGCCGACGCCCACCTGGGCCCTGACAGCCAGAAAACCAATCAGTGGGGAACGCTGCGTGCGCTGTTTCCCTATCTGTGGCCTAAGGACAGTTGGTTCCTGCGAAGCCTGGTGATGATCGCCATGGTGGCGCTGGTCATCTCCAAGGCTGCCAACTTGCTGGTGCCGATCCTGCTGGGCTGGACGGTCGATGCGGTCAGCGCCATTGAGCGCGACTTGACGCTGTTGTTGCCCATTGGCTTGATTTTGGCCTATGGCGTGATGCGCGTTGCGCCGCAGGCCTTGGGCGAATTGCGCGATGCGGTCTTTACGCCGGTTGCCGCCCACGCCATTCGCGCCATTGCCCTTTCGACCTTCAAGCACCTGCACGCCCTGTCGCTGCGCTTCCACCTGGATCGCCAAACCGGCGGGCTGTCACGGGTGATCGAGCGCGGAACACGCGGTATCGAATTCTTGTTGAACTTCATGCTGTTCAACATCATCCCGACGCTGATCGAGATCATCTTGGCCTGTGGCTATTTGTGGTGGAAGTTCGATTGGCGCTATGCAGCGGTGACCATGATCGCCCTGTCGTCTTACATCCTCTTCACCATTGTCGTCACCGAATGGCGGCTGAAATATCGCCGTGAAATGAACAAGCAGGACAACGAGGCCAACACCAAAGCCATCGACAGCTTGCTGAACTTCGAGACCGTCAAATATTTCAACAACGAGGGGCACGAGGCGGCGCGCTACGACAGCTCGCTGCGCAACTATCAGCGTGCCTACATCCGCTCGCGGATTTCTTTGTCATCGCTGAACGTTGGCCAAGGCATCATCATCGCGATTGGCGCTACCTTGCTAATGCTGATGGCCGCCACCGATGTGAAAGCTGGCCAGGCCACGGCGGGCGATTTCGTATCCGCCAACGTGCTGTTGATCCAACTCTATTTGCCGCTCAACTTCCTGGGTTTTGTCTACCGCGAGATCAAGCAGTCGCTGGTCGATATCGAGCAAATGATGAACCTGCTTGGCGTCAACCAAGAGGTTGAGGATGCCCCCGGCGCGCAGCCCCTGCACCTGGACGGCGCGGCGCTTGAGTTCGACGGCGTGCGCTTTGCCTACAACAAAGAGCGCCAGATCTTGCACGATTTGAATTTCCGCGTCGAGCCGGGACAGACCCTGGCCATTGTCGGACCGTCGGGCTCGGGCAAATCCACCATCGGGCGGCTGCTATACCGCTTTTATGACGTGCAGGAGGGAGCGATTAAGATCGACGACCAAGACCTGCGCGACGTCCAGCAGGGCAGCCTGCGCGAGGCCATCGGCATCGTACCGCAAGACACGGTTTTGTTTAACGACAGCATTTTCTACAACATCGCCTACGGCAAGGTGGGTGCCAGCCGCGAAGAGGTAGAGCGCGCCGCCAAGCTGGCCCAGATCCACGACTTTATCTTGGGCCTTCCCGACGGCTATGACACCACGGTCGGCGAGCGCGGCTTGAAACTGTCCGGCGGCGAGCGCCAACGCGTTGCCATAGCCCGCACCATCTTGAAAGACCCCAAACTATTGCTGTTCGATGAGGCCACCTCGGCGCTGGATTCTGCGACGGAAAAAGAGATCCAAAGCGCCCTGCGCCAGGTCTCTCGCGGCCGCACTACCCTGGTGATTGCCCACCGCCTATCCACCGTGGTTGACGCCGATCAAATCATCGTCCTAAAGGATGGCCATGTGGTTGAGACCGGCACCCACGACGCCTTGCTGGGCAAGGCTGGGGTCTACGCCAACATGTGGTTCTTGCAGCAAGAAGCCAAGGATGGCGAAACGGCCACGCTCTGAACACCGAGGCTTTGCGAGGCGGTGGCCGCTTGTCGCCGCCATGCAGGCCACAGCGGTGCGCGGCCTTCGCTACCCGAGGTGCACAGCGTCTTGGCAGCGAAAATCACTGACGCTCAGCACGGGCTAGGCGTTTCAATTATTACTGATTTTCGAAGGAATAATGGTGCCAGGAGGCGGACTTGAACCGCCGACACACGGATTTTCAATCCGTTGCTCTACCAACTGAGCTATCCCGGCATCCGGCAGGCGCCACATCTGTTAGCGCCGTGAGCCCCGCTTATAGAAAAGCGCCATACGGCTGTCTAGCTCTTTTTTCGGCCGTGCAGCGAAAGTTGCCGGGCCTCAATTTCTGAGGCGGTTCGCGCCCCAGCGTTTATCACTTTCGCGTTAAATCAAGTGATCTATAACTTTTGTCTGGTAGTGCTAGAATACGCATGCAAGTCTGAAGGCAATGACCTTGCAGTGCCTCTGGTCTCGCGAGGCGCGCACCGCACAATCAACAGCTAGATCGGGAGACCCCATGCTTACGCTCGACTACTATTTCACGCTTATCTCGCCCTTCAGTTTTTTGGGCCATGACCGCCTGCGCACGATCGTTGAGCCCTTCGATATCCGCCTGAATTACAAGCCGCTGCGCCTGGGACAGCTCTTTGAACAAACCGGCGGCCTGCCGCCTGCCAAGCGCCACCCTAGCCGTCAGGCTTGGCGGTTTTCAGAACTTGAGCGCTGGTCCAAGCATCTGGCCACCCCCATCGTGCTGCGCCCACGGCATTTCCCGGCAAACGACGCGGTGGCCAACGCGATTGTTGGGCTGTTGGGGCAAGACGACCCCAGGCTGGCTGGCAAGCTGGCGCAGGCCTTTCACGCACTGGTCTGGCAAGACGAGGGCGACATCGCTGACGAAGCGGCGGTCGCCCAGGTGCTTACGCGATTTGAGCTGCCCGCAAGCGACTGGCTGGAGCGCGCACAGGGCGAGGGTGCCGCTCTGCTTGACAGCAATACCCAAGAAGCCCTTGAGCGCGGGGTGTTCGGCGCGCCCAGTTACATTCTGGGCCAGGAGCTGTTTTGGGGTCAAGATCGCTTGGATTTCTTGCAGGAGGCCGTGCAGCGGGCGGTGTCCAACTCTTTGGCACATCGGGTCAGCCAATCCAATTCCGCGTCCTGACGCCGGGGCAGCCTTGGTCGCGGGCGACGCGGGCGGCCTAACGCCTGCGGATCAAAAAATACGGTGAGCAAAGGCTTGCAATACGGCTATCCCAGGTTGATGAATGGGGCAACCCCATAGCTGGCAAGCTGAAAGCTGGTGCGCCGATCTGCACCCATAACGCCAGCGCCACGGCTCGAACGGAGGCCTTATGAGTTTGGATCAAGACGCTGTTGTTGTCGTGGTCTTTGATGCCTATGGTACATTGCTTGATGTTCATTCGGCCATTGACAGCCAGCGTGATTTTCTTGGCGATGATGCCCAGTCGATCTCTGATCTCTGGCGGCAAAAGCAGCTTGAATACTCTTGGCTCATTGGACTGCGTGGGGACTACCACGACTTCTGGGCGCTGACCGAAAAGGCCTTGGCTTACGCCTTTAAAGCCCATGACCTGCCGACCGATGCGCCCTTGTTTCAGCACCTTCTGGATGTCTATTGGCGCCTCAGCCCCTATGACGACGCCTTGTCTTGCCTGACCTGGTTGAAAGAGCAAGGTTTCCGCACCGCCATTTTGTCGAACGGCAGCCCGGATATGTTGCGTGCGGCGGTCGAAAGCGCGGGCATCTCTAGCCAGCTCGACAAGCTGCTGTCGGTCGATGAGCTGCAAACCTTCAAGCCCGCACCTCAGGTCTATGAAATGGTTCTGTCCAGTTTTGCGGTCGAAAAGAACGAGGTTCTGTTCATATCCTCGAACACTTGGGACGTGGCAGGCGCGCGCAACTACGGCTTCCAAGTGGCTTGGCTCAATCGCAGCCAGCAAGGCCAGCTCGACGAGCTGCCTGGCGAACCAAATGTTGTGATTCCCAATCTAGACAGCCTGCCGGATCTTTTGTTCTAGCGGTTGCAGGAGAGGTGCGAGTGACCAAGCTGCAAGCCGAGGCCGTTGCTGGCTTGATCCTGGCCGGGGGGCAGTCGCGTCGAATGGGCGGCGGGCACAAGAGTCTGCTGCCGCTCGATGGCGCGAGCCTGTTAGAGCGTGCCGTCACACGAATGCGCCCCCAGGTCGCCAGTTTGGCCCTGAATGTCAATCAAGATATGCCGCGTTTTCAGGGCTTTGGCCTGCCGCTCTTGCCTGATCTTGAGCCCGATTTTGCGGGCCCTTTGGCGGGGGTTGAGGCTGGCTTGACTTGGGCGATGGAGCTGCGTCGCAATGGGCAGGCGCTGCGCTATTTGGCTTTGGCGTCCTGCGACGCGCCTTTCTTCCCGCGCGATCTGGT
Organism: Alphaproteobacteria bacterium; assembly: GCA_030428255.1. GTDB lineage: Bacteria > Pseudomonadota > Alphaproteobacteria > UBA7985 > JAUIBT01 > JAUIBT01. Next base: position 47,160 of record JAUIBT010000002.1, read on the forward strand.
GGCGCGCTTGGGCGCAGTGCTTGAGCAGGACGAGACAGCGCGCATTGCCATGGCGAGCAGCCAGGGGCGACGCCACCCTGTTTTCTCGCTTTGGTCGTTGGATTTGTTGGAGCCGCTGCAGACGGCGTTGCGCGCCGGCACTCGCAAGGTCGAGGCCTTTACCGAGCCGCAAGGCGTAGTGGCGCTGGACTGGCCGCTGACCCAAGCCGACGGCGGGCCCTTCGACCCCTTCTTTAATATCAACCGCCCCGAAGATCTGGCTGAGGCCGAACGGATTGCGGTCAGCTCAGACACTTAGAGCTCGCGGCGTCAAGCCCCGCTACAACAAGGCGCTGAGGCCCAAGAGCTGCAAACTGCGCCCGGTCAAGGCGTTGGGCACCAGTCCGTTGTCCCGGTTGAAGGCGCGCACCGCAGCACCGGTCTGTGGCCCCATGACCCCGTCAATGCTGGTAATGCGATAACCGCGGTCCATCAGAGCGCGCTGGATGGCCCGAATATCGGTGCCGCTCAGACGTGACAACACAATGGGCTGATCCAGTTGGCTGTAGGTCGCCTGTTGCTGGCTGACGGTGGGACTCGCGGCAGGCAGCGCCGGGGCAGTAATTGTGTTAATTTCAATCGGCTGCACCAGAATCGGCGTTTGTCCCCCAAAACCGCCAGCGGTGGGGATTTGGGCCGTATTGGCCAACGGCGGAGCCGAAGCAGGTTGTTGCTCGACGCTCTCACCCTCGATGCGTGCAACGACACGGTTAGCCTTAGAAATCTGATAGTTGGCGGCTGTTTTCGCAGGCGGCGCAACATACTTGTCGCGATAAACCGTCGTGTAGTCAGTCGGCAGGATCTTGTCGGTGGCCTTAATCGCGCCGCAGCCCGAAAGGCCGGTCGTGATCAAAAAAGCGATCGCCACAATACTCAGGCGCTTCATGGGAGGACTCCCCGGAAATTCATGTATTAAATTATGAGGCCAAAAAAACGCGCTGGCCCTGCCCGCACTTTATGCGACAAGCAGCTTAAGGTTGCAAGATGGCGACCCGCAATATCGCAAGAATGCCAAGATTTGCCCCATGTTTTGCCCGTTCTGAGCGGCTTCACAGAGAAATGGGACAAATGTCCAGTTTTTGCATGGCGAAGTCGTTTGCAACCATGGCAAGGTCGAGCGCTGGCCAACGAGTTCCGGCCACAGCGGCCAAACGTCGTTTGGATCAGGACGCCATGCGACAAGCCCGCTTGTCTTGGTGCTGGCCAAGCTGCTCTTGCCGCTGCGCCTGGCGGGCTAGCTGTGGGCTGGACCTAGGCATTCACTACCGCAGCCACTTGGCGCAGATCGCTGAGCGCCTCGGGGCTTGGCTGGCTGATGAAATCGCGCTTCACCAGCATGACAACGATGCGCACCAGGCTGGTTTTCTGCCAGCCTGTTTTTTCTTGTAGCTCGACCATTAAGGCTTGCGTTCGTGGCGTCACCTTGAAGGAAAGCCGTCGTTTTGGAATCGAACAACGCGCATAGATTGACTTGCGTTCTTCCATCCAAATCGGAAAATCGTGACGCGCGGTCTCCAGCAGCGTTGCATCGGCCTGCAGCCGCTGCAAATAGTAGGCAATCAAGGGTTTGCGAAATCGCGACGTGGCATCTTGATCAATCTCATAGGCCGCTGTGTCCAGAATCTCCAGCTCGGGCGCACGCAAATTCACCTCTAAGGGGATACTTGCACTCTCTCTGGCGCGCCGTATGGCCGGGGTGGACTGAGCAGGAATTGCCAGATTGGCATCGCAATGATCGCAAACCGAAACCAAGACATTCGGCACGAACCCGCTGCCATCGTTGAAGGCAACGTTTCGATAGGCAAAGGTTGTAGCGACCAAGCCTTTGCAATGGGGGCAAATGGCCTGGCTTTTATCGCCAGGCTCATAAAATTTGGTCATGATGTCCTCACTGATGCACGCTGATGAACATGACAGAGGGATCGCCAAGGACGTAAAACTTGATGTACCAGCCATTGATCTTGAGAATGTGAACCTCGATCCTCGCGTCGAAGTGATGCGCTGAGCTGGAATGGTTTTGGCCACGACAGGGTGCGACAAGATCAAGGACCTCGTCCGCGCTGACCCGGCCGGTGGCAAGCAAGTTCTTTGTTTCAATAGATCCGCGATCAAGTTCGTGGGCGTAATCTCCGCTTTCGAGTGCAGCAACAAGCAAGCGCTTGGCTGTTCTAAATCCGATCTTTGACATACGATCATCCTCGTATATTTGCAATCCCTTTTATCCGTCAGGATAGGTGCTGTATGTATAGATGCGGATTTTAGTAATTTGCGCAACTTTAATCAGAATTACGCGTTCTAATCGTTTGTCGACCTACGACTCGTGGCGACAGCCGGTTGTGGCGGCTTGGCGGCGCGCAGGCGCCCTCACGCCCAGTGCAAGACCTCACGCCCAGTGCAAGACCTCACGCCCAGTGCAAGACCTGACGCCCAGCGCAAGACCGGACGCCCAACGCAAGACCGGACGCCCAGCGCAAGACCTGGCGGGCAGACGGCTTGATGCCAGCCGCACAACGCCCTTGGACCGATAAGGCGAAATGCCGAACAGCCCCGGCCAGAGCTGCCTGATGGTCCGCGGGTGCGAATTTCGGGGGAAGAGCGAAGGCTTATACGCTCGAGGCGGCGGCGCGCGCGGCCTCAAGATAAACTTTGGGCACCATCAAGCCTTGCTCTTTGGCAACCTTGCGGCTGGCTAGTCGGCGAGAGCCTGGCAGTCGCGCGCCCTCTTGGGCCTCGATCAAGGCCAAAAGCCCCTCCAGGCGCGGCGCAAAATCAGTGCTGAGCGCGCTGGCGTCCAGCGCCAAGATGAACTGCCCCACATCGGGCGCAGGCCCGTCGGCCAAAAAGAAGGAGCTGGCCTCACTGCTCAGCGCGCTGCCAACAACCACCGCCGCTAAGATTTCGACCATCAGGGCCAAGCTGGTGCCCTTAGCGTCGCCAATGGGCAGCATGGTGCCCGCCAGCGCAGCGTCAGGATCGGTGGTCGGCTCGCCCTGGCTGTCCAAAGCCCAACCCTCGGGAATAGCCTCGCCCTTCTTGGCTGCCGCTGACACCTTGCCACGCGCCACCTTGGACAAAGACAGGTCGATCACCAGCGGGGTCTGCCCGTCGCGCGGAGCCGCAAAAGCGATGGGATTGGTGCCATAGAGCGCTGCCTTTCCGCCCCAGGGCGCGATGGCCTTGGGCGTGTTGGCAAACATGAGCGCGACCAAACCCTGCTCGGCAAAGCGCTCGACCTGCAAGGACAAGGCCCCGCAGTGATGCGAGTGGCGCACAGCAATGGCCGCCATCCCTTGTTGCTTGGCCACCGCAACCCCTTGCTCGAAGGCTTGGTCCAGCGCGGGGTAGGCAAAGCCATAGTCCGCATCGACCAAAACCAACGAGGGCTTGGGCTGACTAACCTGGATCTTCGCTTGGCCATTGACCTTGCCGCTGCGCAATTGGGCGATGTAGTCGGCCAAGCGACTGAAGCCGTGCCCTCCCTGCCCTTCGGCTTCTGCGGCGACCAGGGCGCGTGCGACGGAGGCTGCCGCCTCAGGCCCCAGCCCATTGCTGGCAAATGCAGTTTGGATCACGGCCTCTGCGTCCGCCAGTGTCATGCGTTCTTTATCGCTCATTGCCTTGCTCTCGCGCCCCCAAAATGGGCTGTCATTCAGGGCGGAAGTGGGCAGGGTTGACCTGCTCAGCCGCCTGGTCATTTACAAATGAAAAAGGGGCGGCCCAAAGGCAAGCCGCCCCCTTTCGCAGTCGCCCGATTTAGGCGCTGCGGTACAGCTTGGTCATGGAGAACTCGCGGTGCCCCAGAGCCTCAGCAGCCGTGTGGCGGCCGTTGGCGGTGCGGCGGATCATTTCGATCAGCTCATCACCCGCCTCGTCGATGGTTTGGTCGCGGCGCAAGATGCCGGACACGTCAACATCCACGTGCTCGCCCATGGTACGCACGGTACGCGGGTTCGCGGTGATCTTGATCACTGGTACGATGGGGTTGCCCACCACGTTGCCCTGACCGGTTGGGAAGGTGTGGATGACGTAACCGCCAGCCGCCATCAAGGTCACACACTCAGCGGCAGCCGAAGAGGAGTCCATGAAGTAGAGGCCATTGCCAGATGCGGGCTGCTCAGCAGGCTCCAAGATGTCGATGTACTTTGAGGTACGGCCGATTTTCTCCAGGTTGCCCAGAGCCTTCTCCTCAATGGTAGTCAAACCACCCAGGATGTTGCCTTTGGTCGGCTGGCTGTCCGACAAGTCGTCAGTCTGGTGCGCGAAAATCACGTCATCCTGATAGGCCTTCCACATCTTGTACCAGCGCTCGCCAACTTCAGCGTTGATCGCGCGCTCTTTACAAATGTGCTCTGCACCGGTGATTTCTGAGGTCTCACCGAAACAGCCATAGATGCCTTCAGGCAGCAGCTTGTCGTACATGTTGCCGACGGTCGGGCAAGATCCCAGGCCGGTGGTGGTGTCGCTCTCGCCGCACTTGGTGGAGACCCACAGCTCGGAGATCGAGCACTCTTCGCGCTGCAGCTCGGTTGCGTAGTGAACGAACTCTTTGGCCTTCCAGCCAGCGCGACGGATGGTTTCGAAGTCGCCGTTTTGCTCGATCGAGAAGCCTTCGACAGGCTTGCCGGTCTTGGCAATGCCGTCAACGATGATCTTGGTCCACTCGGGCTCGATACCGATAACCACGACAGCAGCAACGTTGGGGTTAGAGCCGGTGCCGATCATGGTGCGGAAGTGTACGTCCAGATCTTCGCCAAACTGCAAGCGGCCATACGCGTGAGGAATGGCCAGCGTGCCCTTCACGTTGTTGGCAACAGCCTCAACAGCGGCGTTTGAGATATCGTCCACGGGCAAGATCAACACGTGGTTACGAACGCCGACGCGGCCGTTCTCACGCCGATAGCCCTGGAAGGTGATGTTGGAATACTTTGATGACATGCTTGTCTCTCCTTACCAGCGCTTGGTCTTGCAATTGTGCGTATGGACGTGGGCGCCCTTGGGAATGTCGGCGATGATTTTGCCGATGTCTTCGCCGTACTTGATGGCCGTGTCACCAGCCTTCAGATCTTTCAAAGCGATCTTGTGGCCAATCGGAACATCCGCGCCAGCGGTCAGATTGAAGGTTGAGTTGTCGTGCGTGACGCAGCAGAACATCTCTGTTCCAGCGGTCAGACCTTCGACAACAACCACACCGACATTGTCTTCGTGGTCATGCACGAGAAGGTGCGGGATATTGGACATGTCATATCTCCATTAGGGTTCGTTGATATCAGATTGCCCGAGCCCGAAGGCCCAGGGAAAGGGTAGAACGCCACGCCTAGATCTGGCTGCGGGGCTCGCAACGACCTTGGGCAGCGCCGAAAACGATAGCGAGCGCTGAGGCCTAGCCCCTTGGCGGGGAGTGGGTTTGGTCGATCTTTCGCATGGGACGCTCCTTAGCCCCAGGGCCGCAGAATGACCTTCGGCGAGGCCACCTGACCCGCGCGAATGTCAGCAAAGGCCCCTGCCCCTTGACCCAGCGACCGCGCTTCGATCCAGTTCAGAGCACCAAGGCGGCCATCAAAGATCGCAGCAGCCGTCTGGCGGAAGTCTTCTGCAGTGTAGGTGTAGGTGCCAATGAAGCTTATCTCTTGCAACGTCATGCGGCGAATATCAAGGCCACCTTCGGGCGAACCCAGACCAATATGCATAATAACACCGCCGGGGCGCACCTGAGCCGAGGCTTGAGCGCGCGTGGCAGCAAAACCGACGCCATCGACCACCAAATCGAAGTCTCCTGCAGCTCCCAATTCATCTGGAGTCACGACCTGTTGACCGCACACCTTCTGCAAGAAAGCACGGCGCAAATCGTTGGGCTCGACCAAGGTGACATCGGCGATGCCCTGGGCCTGGCAGCTCAGCGCGGCCCCAAGGCCAATAGCGCCGCCACCCATGATCAAAGCGCGCTGCTTGGGCTCATCAATGCGCATATTTGCGCCGGCTGCGGTCCGGTCAGCAAGTCCCAAGGCGTTTCTGCCAAGGCGCACGGCATGCCAGCCGCAGGCGATTGGCTCAGCCAGCGCGGCCTGCTCAAAGCTGACACCTTCCGGCACAGTGACCAGATTGCCCTCAGGCATGGTGATCCACTGCGCAAACGCGCCTTCGCGCGGCGGCATAGAGATGATTTGGCGCTCGGCGCACAGATTGTCTTGCCCGTTTTGGCACGCTCGGCAGGAGCCACAGGTCACCAGCGGATTGATGGTCACCCGGCGGCCGTCATCGGCACCACCGACCACCACACCGGCGGCCTCGTGGCCCAGGATCAGCGGCGCAGGGCGGCGCTCGTCGTGGCCCAGGTACGCGTGCATGTCCGAACCGCAAATGCCAACCGAGTCGACCCGGATCAACTGTTCGCCATCGCGCGGCACAGGCTTTGGGGCGTCCAGAATTTCAAGGCTTTCCTTGCCTGTATACACCAGAGCTTTCATTTGGCCGTAAAGCCTCCGTCTACCATCAAGACCTGGCCCGTCACATAGGCACTGGCAGGTGAGCAAAAGAACAACAAGGGGCCGTCGATGTCTTCAGGCTCGCCGTTCCGCCCGATGCAGGTTTGCGCCGCGTTGCGCGCTGCCCGCTCGGGGTCGCTGAAGACCGGAGCGGTCAGTTCGGTTCGAAAGAAGCCGGGGCCAATGCCATTGACGTTGATCCCGTCACCGGACCAGGCTTCCGCCATCGCACGGGTGAGCTGGGATATACCGCCCTTGGAGGCACCGTAGGCGAGGCCGCCCGGGAATGCACGCGAAGATTGCAGTGAAGCAAAGGTGACGATCCGCCCCCAGCCCCGCGCCTTCATGCCCGCCACCAGATGTTGGCTGAGGAAAAAGGGCGTGGCCAAATTGAGATTGAGCGTCACATCCCAGCCCTCAGGCGTCACCACATCGGCGGCCTGACGGGTGTTGATGCCAGCTGCGTGAACTAGGATATCCGGCGCCCCAAAAGGCTGCTGAACTTGGTGCGCCAACTCGGCCAGGCCGTCGCGTTTCGCCAGGTCATAGCTCACGCTGGCCGTCCGGCTGCCCAAAGGCTCGCCCAGCGATGTTGCCACGTCCTGTTGCCAGTCTGCCAAAGCCTCAGCGCGGCGGGCAACCCCCACCACCCGTGCCCCCGCAGCGGCCAAGATCGATGCCGCGCGCCGACCTAAGCCAGCGCTTGCACCGGTAACGCAAGCCACCTTGCCGCTGAGGTCCAGAAAGTTGGCAGGACGGGTGGCGTCAAGCATCGGCGGTCAGATCAAAGGTTTCGTTCGGGAAGTACTTGGCCAAGCGCACGTCCGCAGCACGCGCGTGGCCTTCCATGCCCTCCAAACGAGAGATGCGCGCGGTGGCTTCAGCAACACCTTTAGAGCCTTCGCGAGTCGCGCGTTGCCAGGTGACGATCTTCATGTACTTATGCACCGACAGGCCGCCGGTGTAGGACGCCGCGCCAGAGGTCGGCAGCACGTGGTTGGTGCCCGCAGCCTTGTCGCCATAGGACACAGTGGTCTCCTCGCCCAAGAACAGCGAGCCATAGCAAGACAGGCGGCCCAGCCACCAATCCAGATCCTCGGCCTGCACCGTCAGGTGCTCGGGCGCGTATTCGTCCGAAGTGGCGGCCATTTCCTCGCGGCCATCGCACAAGATAACCTCGGCGTAGTCGCGCCAGGCATCAGCAGCGTTCTTGCTGTTGGTTTCGGGCAGATCGGCGATCATGTCGGGCACCAGGGCCATGACATCCTCGGCCAGCTTGCGGTTGTCGGTCACAAGCCAAACCGGCGAGTTGTAGCCATGCTCAGCCTGGCTCACCAGGTCGGTGGCCACAATGTGCGCATCAGCGCTGGCGTCGGCCAAAATCAAGCTGTCGGTCGGGCCTGCAATCATGTCAATGCCGACACGGCCGAACAAAATGCGCTTGGCTTCGGCGACGAACTGGTTGCCGGGACCGACCAGGATGTTGGCCTTGGGCAGGCCGAACAAGCCAAAGGTCATGGCTGCCACGCCCTGGACTCCGCCCAGCGCCATAATGGTATCAGCGCCGCAAATGTGCGCGGCATAGACGATCGCCGGTGCAATGCCGACACCTGGACGCGGGGGCGAACAGGCCACGATGTGGCTGCAACCAGCAACCTTGGCTGTGGTGACGGTCATGATCGCGCTGGCGATGTGGCTGTAACGACCACCAGGCACATAGCAGCCCGCCGCCTCAACGGGGATGGCCTTCTGCCCAGCGATAAAGCCGGGTTGCACCTCAACCTCGATATCCGCAACGGTCGCCTTCTGCGCTTCGGCAAAGCGGCGCACGTTGTCGTGGGCAAAGCGGATGTCGGCCTTCAGGCGCTCGGGCACCAGGGCGATGGCCGCCTCGATCTCCTCAGGCGTCAAGATGATGTTGCCCTCGTACTTATCGAACTTGGCCGCATAGGCCAGGGCCGCCGCGTCGCCGCCGGCTTCGATCTCGTTGAGGATGGTGCTGACGATCTCGCTCACGTCGGACGCACCAGAAGCAGAGGTCAAGCTTGCCTTTTTGAGGTATTCTCTTGGCATAGTATTGTTCCTACTTATAAATTTCAGGAAGCAGCGTGGTTGAGATGGCCGGAATGTAGGCGATCAACAACACAACAAGCAGCATGAAGAAAACAAAGGGTACGGCGCGGCCCGCGATCTTGAGGATCGACTCACCGGTCAAACCGGACACCACGAACAGGTTGAGCCCCAGCGGCGGCGTGATGAAGCCAACGCCCAGCGCGGTGATCATCATGATACAAAACTGAATCTCGTTCATACCGATGTTGTCCGCCAGAGGCTTGAGGATCGGGGCCAAGATCACGATGTTGGGCGTGGTCTCCATGACGCAGCCCGCAGCAATCAAGATGCCGATCATCAACAGGATCAACAGCGCCGGATTGTCGGTCAGCGAGGTCACGGCAAAGACGAACCCCTGTGGCACGCCCAAAATAGCCAAGGCCTGAGCCAGCGGCAAAGAGAAGGCAATAATCGGCAGAATGACGCCATTGACCTTGGCCGAGCTGACCAGCATGGCCGGGAAATCTGACAGCCGCAGCGTGCCCAAAATGAAGCCCAGTATGATGGTGACGATGACCGCAGTGGCGCCCGCTTCTGTCGGGGTCAACCGGCCCGAGAAGATGCCATAGAAGATGATACCCGGTACGATAAAGGCGTACCAACCCGAGCGAAAGGCAACCGCAAGCTGGTCCAGCCACTCGGACCAAGACAGCATGCCGCCGCCCTCATAGGCATAAATGCGGTTCATGATCAAATTGGTCACCAGGATTGAAATCAGGATCGCAATGCCCGGAATAAGTGCTGCCAGGAACAAGGTCGAAGCAGAGATACCCAGCACCAAACCGATGATGATGTAGGCAATCGAAGGCGGGATCAGAATGCCAGTACAGGCACCAGCCGCCACCAGGGCACAGGCGTAAGGACGGGGATAGCCGGACTCGACCAGGCGGTCGATGGTCATGCGGCCCACCGCAGCAGCGCCCGCAGCGTCCGAGCCCGAAATGGCCGCGAACATGCCGCAAACCAATACGGTCGCAGAGCCAAAGCCACCCTTGGTCCAGCAGGTCAGAGCCTCGGCCACGTTGAGGAACTTGCGACTGAGGCCGGTCCGCACCAACACGTCGCCGGTCAGGATGAACAGCGGCACCGCGGTCAGCGCGAAGGCGTCGATGCCATCAAACAGGCTCTCACCCACCAGACCCAAAGGCAACTCGCCGGACATGACCAGCATGGTGATGGCTGCGACGCCAATCGAGGCCCAAATCGGCACGGCGAAACTGACCAGAGCGACAAAGAGCATGACAGGGACGTAGAAGTCCCAACCCAATTCAACGGCTTGATTTTGAAGTTGTTGCCAAAGCATGTCTGCGCTCCTTAATCGAAGAGTTTGTCGCCTTCGTACACGGAGTTACCGCGGCGAAGGTCGCGCAAGTCGCGCAGGAAAGATTGAATGAGGCGGACGATAATCAGACCAAAACCGGAAGGCACAGCCATAAGGAACCAGACCATGGAAACCCGCAGGCCATGGCTGACAGAGCCAAATTTGAAGGAGACCATTACGGTTTCGAAAGAGTAAATGATCGCCACAACGGCAACCCCGAACATGACCAAATCGCCAAAAATGTAGAACAGAGCCTTCAGGCGCGGGCTCATGTAGTGCAGCACAACGTCGATGCGAATGTGCGCCCGCTCTTTGACCGCCGCAGCGGCTCCGATCCAAGCCAGGTAAATGAAGGAATAGCGCACGATTTCCTCGCCCCAGATCGACGAGTAAGCGAAAATCTCGCGCCGAAGCACCTCGACCGCCATGGTCACGACCAGCATGACATAGAAGAGCAGCAAGGCCCATCTTTCGGCGTTTCGGTCCAGCGCCTTAATAAAATCGTTCATCTGCACCACCCTGTTTCGGCAAGCCGTGTCGCTTGCGCAGACTTCACCCCGCTCCAAGGCTGGGCCCAGAAGTTCCAAGTTTTAACACGTCGGGGAGATTATAGTTTGGTGTCCGCTGCTGCGCACAAGGGCAACAGCGGACTTTTTGTGTGGCAAAGGGCGGCCAGGATTGATGGCCTGACCGCCAATGGCCTTAGGCGTCGTGAACGTAGAGACGACCCTGGGTGTTGGCAGCGTCCTCAAGGCGGCCAAAGGCCTCCATAGAGCCAGCCAGATCAACTTTGAACTGATCCCACTCTGAACGCTGGTAGCCGCCAGCGGCTTGCCACTCAGCCAACTGGTCGTTGGACAGAGAGTGGAACTCAACGCCAGACTTGGTCAGCTCTGACATAGCAAAGCTGCGCGCAGCTGGGACTTTCGCCAGGTTCTGCTGAGAGGTGATATCACCGGCAAACATGATGCCGTCCTGAACGTCGCTCGGCAGACCGTTGAACCACTCCAAGTTCATTGAGTAAACCTGGCTGTCGGGAACGGCTTGGGTGAAGGTCACGTGGCTCAGGATGTCCTTAAAGCCAAAGACATACAGCGCACCAACAGACGGATCCAGAGCATCAGCAACACCCTGCTTGATCGCAGAAGGAGTCTCGCCCCAAGCAACCGGCGTGGGGTTTGCGCCAACCATGCGGTAGTACTGCTGCAGCATTTTAGAGCCAGGTACGCGGAACTTAACGCCGTCCAGATCGCCCGGAGTGATGACTGCATTGCCGCCCTTGCGAACCGCAACAACGCGCGGGTCAATCACGACATAGAACAGGGCTTTAAAGCCAGACGCCTCGACCTTGGGGTGAACTTCTTTCGCCCAAGCGTCTGAGCTCACCAAGTTGGTGAAGCGCTGGTTGGAACCACAGAAGTAAGGCATGTTGATCAGGTCAACCGCGCTTGCGAAAGGCGCGAAGTTTGACAAAGAGTGCTGAGCAGCTTGGATGGTGCCAGTTTGAACCTTCTGGGCCAATGCACCGCCTGCGCCCAACTGACCGGCAGGAGCCAACTTGACGTAGACTTTGCCGTTGGTGGCGTTCTGGATGTTTTCCTTCAGGTCCAACTGCATGATGGGATAGCTGCGAGACGCGCCCAAAACGTAGGCGGTTGCGACAGTCATAACGTGATCAGCAGCTTTTTCGCGCTCTTTTTCCTCTTTGGCAGTCTGGGCCGCAGCCTCAGACGACCACAAGGTGCCAGCGGCGCCTGCGACCATCGCAGCGGTGAAGCTGCCAGCGCCAGCCAGTTTCAGAAAATTGCGACGCGTTGCTGACGCCGCTTCTTTACGTTCGTTATCCATGGTGTCTCCTCCTTCAGGATTTCGAATTGTCTTTTGATTTGCGCGCGGCCTCACGCTTGAGAATTGCCGCAACGAAGGCGAGCGACGCTGCAAACAAGAGCAGCATTTCGCCCACATCGCCTAAGAAAGGTGTTTTGCCGAACGAGCCCATGGCCACGTTAGCAGCAAAACTTCCGAACAAAATGATCGCCAAAATTAGGTACATGTGTGCCTTCCTCTATCACCGTTGAGCGGTGATTAGCGTCAATGTAAGCGCTTACATTGAAAAATGCAAGCGCTTACATTATGGTTACGATGATTTGTGAGCAGATCATTCCCTCACACGACGTTTTCGAGTAGACAGCAACGGTGACTACAGAGCCAATTCCGAGCAAAACCACAAGCTTAGCGCCGACACTCGCGGACGTTGCGCGTTCTGCTGGAGTATCCACGGCGACGGTTTCACGCTGTCTCAATTCGCCCAGCCAAGTCGTCCCTGCCACCCGCGAGCGGGTTTTGGCCGCCGTGAAGGAGCTGGGTTATGCGCCGAACTTCAGCGCTCGTGCGCTGGCGGCCAAGCGCACCTTTACCATTGGTGCCGTACTGCCGACTATGGAAAATGCTATATTTGCCAGGGGCATACAGGCCTTTCAGGAAGAGTTGCACGACCTTGGCTACACCCTGCTGGTCGCCAGCTCCCTGTATCAGAGCCATGTCGAAGAAGAGCAGATTCGCACGCTGGTTGCGCGCGGAGCCGACGCGCTTTTGCTGATTGGCTACCACCGTGACGCCAGCGTCTATCGCTTCTTGGAAAAACGTGGCGTGCCCTTCATGATCGCTTGGGCCTATAAGCCAGGCGAACCGCGAGCCGCCGTTGGCTTTGACAATGTGGCCGCCATGACTGCCTTGGCCCGCACAGCAATCGAACAAGGCCACCAGCGAATCGGCTGCATCACCGCCGAGCAAGCTGGCAACGACCGGGCGCGCGACCGCGTACTGGGGATTCGTGCTGCCATGCAGAGCTGTGGGCTCGATCCGCAGGATTTGGCTCTGGTCGAAACCACCTACTCCATCGATAAGGGTGTGCAGGCGCTTGAAGAACTGATGCAGCGCGCCGAGCCGCCGACCTTGGTGATGTGCGGCAACGACGTGCTGGCGGCAGGCGCTCTCATGGCCGCCAGGGATTTGGGGCTACGCGTACCCCAGGACCTGTCGATCACCGGGTTTGACGACATCGAGCTCGCAAAGCTGGTTGATCCGCCTTTGACCACCGTACACGTGCCGCATCGCGACATGGGGCGCCGCGCCGCGCGAGCGCTGGTGGACATGATCCAAGACAGCAGCCAGCCGCAAGCCATCAACCTGGACACCTACTTGTGCCTGCGCGGGACGCTGGCGCCTCCACGCGACTAGCGACGTTTAACGCATGAACTGCGGGCGATAGCGAACCCGGCGCCGCTCGCCCGGCGCGATGTGCCGATTGAGATAGGCATTCACCGTTCCAAACAAGGCGATCAGGATCAAGGTCACCAGGATGAACCAGCCCGCTGCGATCGGGTAAGCAACGAAGGGGTTGAAGGTCTTTTCCGCAAAATAGTTGGCGTAATACAGCGCATCACCGCTCTGCCGCCAGGTCGGAAAGCTGGAGAAGAACACCAGCGTTGTCGCGTGGAACAGGAAAATCGCCTCGTTGGTGTAGGCAGGCCAAGCCAAGCGCAGCAACGTCGGCCACACCACGCGCCGAAAGCGGGCAACCGGCGGCAGGCCATAGGCCTTTGCAGCCTCGACATCGCCATGTGGCACAGAACGCAAAGCGCCATAGAAGATCTCGGCAGCGTAGGCCGAGGTGTTGAGGACCAAAACGATCAAGGCGCCAAGCCAGGCTTTGGTAAACCAGCGCGTCGAAAAGCCCAGCTCCAACGAGCCCAAAGTCAAGCTGGCGTCTATCTTGGGCAAGGAAACCAGCACCGCATAGACAAAGAAGAACTGAATAAACAGCGGCGAGCCGCGAAAGATGAACACGAATCCCGCCGCAGGCTGGCGCAACCAGGGTTGGTCGCTGGACTTCATCAGCCCTAGGGCCGTAGCGATAAAGAAGCCAATGGCCAGCGCCAAAACTGCAAAATAGAGGTTCCAGATCAAGCCCGAGCCGATCAAGATCACCTGCTCGCAAAGGGTAATTTCATCGCCTTTTGGCAAGGCGCGCTGGCCCATGCCAAGCGATCGCAGACCGTATGCGCCAAGCGCCTCCATACACGTCATGGCCATGGTCAGGCTCCTCCCTTACCGCCAGCCATGGTCGCTTGCCCGCGCGAGACCTTATCGGTCAAACGCTTAAGCCCAATCTGACTGACCCAAGTGAACAAGAGGTAGAAGACCAAAAGGCCGGTGAAGTAGTAGATACGCCAATCGCCGTGCGGAAAATCGGAAAATCTCGCTGACTTGGTGCCGCCCAACTCCTTGGCCCAATAGACGATATCCTCAACGCCCATCAAGAACAGCAGAGGCGTGGCTTTGATTAAGATCATCCAGACATTCGACAGTCCCGGCAGGGCATAGATCCAGGTTTGCGGCAGGTGAACGCGCAGCATGACTTGGCGCGGCGACAGGCCATAGGCGCGCGCAGTTTCCAATTGGGTGCGGGGCACAGCATTCATGGCCCCGTGAATGACGTTGGCGCAAAAGGCCCCGAATACGATGGCAAAGGCAACGACAGCCAGAATAAAGCCATAGGTGTCATGGACCCACTCAGGTGAGGGCCCGAGCGGCAGTTTCGCCGCAGAGCAGACGACAAAATCATGGCCTATCCACACTGGCCCGGTCTCTTGCGGGCACAACACACGGTGGCGGACGTACTCCAACAACTGGTCCATGGCCAAAGGCACAAACAAGAAAAAGATTAGGTCAGGAATCCCCCGCACCATCGAGGTATAGCCCCAGCCCAGGCTGCGGACGACAGCAAACGGCGAGCGTCGCGCCAAAGCGCCGCTCAAGCCCAAGGCAATCGCCAAGGGGGCCGTGACAGCCAACAGCAGCAACACGGTCAAGATCGACCAATAAAGCGACTGGTGCTTTAAGGTGGTCAGATAGCAGGCAAGCCATTGCAAATTGGCCAAGCTATCTGAATTGCTGCAGTATTCAAACACGCGGGCGATCCAAAATTGGAGCTTATGTATGGGGAACACCTCGCCGGGCGTTGGTATTCCAAAACGGTCGCCCGGCCCGCCTTGAGCGGCGAACCGGGATACCTTCGACTTTAGTAACCGACGTGGCCTGGGAACCACTTTTCGAGCATAGCGTTCAACGTACCGTCAGACTTCATAGTCGAAATGGCCGCGTTCAACTTGTCCTTCAGCTCGGTGTCGCTCTCGCGAACGCCGATACCGATGCCGCCGCCGATGAATACATAGTCACCGACCATCACCAGCTCACCGCCAGATTCTTCAATCAGCGGATCCAAGTAGGCCTTGTCTGCAAGCACAGAGTCCGCCTCGCCTGACCGAACAGCCGCAACCGTCTCATCCGGGTTAGCGAACTCCACAAGGGTCATGCCCTCTGCGGCAGCGACATAGCCGGCTTGGATTGTGTTGGTTTGGGCAGAGATCGTCTCGCCCGGGCCGTCCGCGCCCGCTAACGCCACATAGATCGATGGATCAGCAGGCATGTATTCTTGGGTAAAATCAATGACTTCATCGCGCTCGTCGGTAATCGACATACCCGCGATAATGACGTCATAGTTGCCGGACACCAAGTTCGGGATGATCGAATCCCAGTCGTTGGTCACCCAAGTACAGTCCAGCTCAGCCAGCTCGCACAAGCGGTCGCCCACGTCACGCTCAAAGCCGTCAACTTCACCGGCATCGTTGATGAAGTTGTACGGAGGGTAGGCACCCTCTGTTCCCAAACGGACCGAATGGCCAGCGCCAAAGGCTGCACTGGTCGCCAGGACGGACACCAGGGCTGCAGTCACAAACGTCTTCATGTCATGCTTCCTTTTCTGTTCTTATCTTGTCGTGTTTATACAGCTACGGAGGTCGACAAGAGGAACTGTCGTAGCCGATCTGATTTCGGGTTGCCAAAGACCTCGGAGGGTACGCCTTCTTCTTCGATCAGGCCTTTGTGCAAGAACACCACATGTCCTGCAACATCGCGCGCCAGGCTCATATCGTGCGTGACAATGATCATGGTGCGGCCTTCGGCGGCCAGGTCTTTGATCACTTTGATCACCTCTTGCTCCAGCTCTGGGTCCAGAGCCGAGGTCGGTTCATCAAACAACATGGCATCCGGCTCCATGGCCAGTGCGCGCGCGATTGCGGCGCGTTGCTGCTGACCGCCCGAGAGCTGCGATGGATAGACCTCGCACTTATCGCCAATACCAACCTTCTCCAACAGCGCACGGCCCTTGGCCTCCGCCGCTCCCCGCTCCTCACCCAAAACCGTGATCGGCGCTTCGATCACATTTTGTAGAACGCTCATGTGGGACCAAAGATTGAACTGCTGGAAGACCATCGACAGGTGGGTGCGGATACCGCGAACTTGCTCTTCAGACGCGGGCACGCGTTGGCCTCGCTTTTGCTTCCACTCGATTGGGTCGCCCTTGAAGATAATGTCGCCCTGCTGTGCGGTCTCGAGCAGGTTGGCGCAGCGCAGAAGGGTCGATTTCCCCGAGCCCGAGGA
Organism: Alphaproteobacteria bacterium; assembly: GCA_030428255.1. Classification (GTDB taxonomy): domain Bacteria; phylum Pseudomonadota; class Alphaproteobacteria; order UBA7985; family JAUIBT01; genus JAUIBT01. The sequence continues at coordinate 63,618 of JAUIBT010000002.1, forward strand.
GCCAATCAGCGCGATCACCTCACCCGCACGCGCCGCGATCGAGACGCCTTTCAAGACTTCTAGATCGCCGAAATACTTATGAATGTCGCGCAGTTCCAAGACCGGTTGAGTGTCTGCCGTCATCGCGCTGTCTGTTCCTGCCTGCTGGACCGAGCCTCGTTGTACCATGGCCTCTGATCGTTTGTTTATTTTTTTAAGAAAGGTTTCTTAGCCTCGATAGTAATAATCTGTCTTTCCAGAAAGTCGAGCAGAATCGACACCGCAAAAAAAGAGCGCTGCCCCGGTTGGGACAACGCTCATTGTCTTGTTTTATTTCAGCATTTTACCCCTGAAGAGCAGCAAAATCAGCCACCTGATCCATCGACTGAACCAAGCGCGCCAGCAAGGCCAGACGATTGGCCCGCAGCTCGGCTTGTTCGGTATTGACCACCACGTGCTCAAAGAAGGCATCCAAGGGATCGCGCAAGCCAGCAAGCTGCTCCATCGCCGCCTCAAAGGCTTCAGCCTCCAAGGCTGTCGTCAAAGGCGCCTCGATCGCTTCCAGCGCTGCGAAGAGGTCGCGCTCCTCGCTCAGCGCCAGGCGGTCGCTGGTTGCAGAGCTTGCATCGGCAGGCGCGCCGTCCTTTTTCTCTTCCGCGCGTAAGATGTTGGCCGCCCGCTTGTATGCCGCCAGCAGGTCGCCGCCCAAATCAGTGCTGCGGAAGGCCTCAAGCGCTGCGACGCGTGCCACCAGGCGGGTCAGATCGCCCTCTGGCTCACGCGCCAAGCCTGCGTCGATGCTGTCGTGGCGATAGCCTTGATCGCGCAATGTTACCTTCAGGCGGTCGGCAAAAAAGCCCATCAAATCAGCGCTTTGTTCCGGTACCATGGTGTCAAACAGCTCAGTCAGCTTGAGACGCAGCTTGTTTTCCAAGATCAAGCGGATGGCCCCCAGCGCTGCGCGGCGCAGGGCATAGGGATCTTTCGATCCGGTCGGCTTTTCGTCGATCTTCCAGAAATTGGCCAAGATCCACAGCTTATCCGCCAGCGCCACCGCTACCGAGGCGGGCGCGGTCGGGCAGCGATCCGATGGCCCCAAGGGCGAATAGTGCTCGGCAATCGCCAGCGCCACCGCATCGCTCTCGCCGTCGTTTTGGGCATAGTACTGGCCCATCAGGCCTTGCAGCTCAGGGAACTCGCCCACCATGTCAGTCACCAGGTCGGCTTTGGCCAGGTGTGCCGCGCGCCTCGCCTGGCTGGCATCGCAACCCGGGACAATCGCCGCCAATTCACCGGCCAGCGCTTCGACCTCGCTGGTCTTTTCCAACAAAGAGCCGATCTTGGCGTGGAACACGATATCGGCCAGTCGCGGCAAGCGCTGCTCCAGCGACTTGCGCTTATCCTGCTCCCAGAAGAAGCGAGCATCGCTGAGGCGCGCATTCAACACACGCTCGTTGCCGTGGCGGATCGCAGCGCCCTGATCCTTGGTCTCGATATTGGCCATGGTAATAAAGGCGTTGGCCAAGCTGCCGTCGCTTTGACGCAGCGCGAAATACTTCTGGTGCTCTTTCATCGACAAGATGAGGCATTCGGCGGGGACTTGCAGGAAATCTTGGTCAAAGCGACCCAGTACCGGCACCGGCCATTCGACCAGATTGGTGACCTCTTCTAGCAAGCCCGCGTCCTCGATCATCGACAGGCCAGCGGCTTGCGCCACCTCTGCTGCGCCCGCTGCCACTTTGGCCTTGCGCGCCTCGGGGTCCAAAATGACGTAGCGTTGGGCCAGGCCCTCGACATAGGCCTGCCAGGTGGTTGCGCTGAAGGGCTCGGGTGCCATGAAGCGATGGCCGCGCGTGGTGTCGCCGAAGGCCAAGCCCTCATAGCTGCCATCCAGTGCTTGCCCGTCGTAGACCGCCAAAATCGAGTGCAAAGGCCGCACCCAGCGGTGGGTATTGCGCGCCCAGCGCATCGATTTGGGCCAGACCAGCTTGCCCAGCGCGCTTGCGATCAAGCCGGGCAGCAAGCTGCGGGTCTCCTGCCCCGGTTTTTCAATCACCGCGACATAGACCAGCCCTTTGGCGGTCTCTTGTTGTTCGGCCTGCTCGATTCTGTCCAGCCCCGCGCCACGCAAGAAACCGGCCAGCGCCTTTTCTGGCGCGCCGACCTTGGGGCCCTTGCGCTCTTCGCGCTGGTCTTCGGTCTTGGCGGGCAAGCCGCTGATGTGCAGCGCCAAGCGACGCGGCGTCCATGCCACTTCGGCAGCCTCATGGGCCAGCCCAACTTCGGCAAAGCCCGCCAGCAGCAGGTCTTTCAAGTCGCCCGCGGCCTTGCGTTGCATGCGCGCGGGAATTTCTTCGCTGAAGATTTCTAAGATCAAATCTGACATGGCTTAGCCCTCCACCTGATAGGGCGCTGGCTGCTCGCCGCGCCCGCCGGGACTGGCGACCCAAGCCTCGCAGCAGGCTTTGGCCAGTGCGCGCACTCGTCCGATGTAGGCCTGGCGCTCGGTGACCGAGATCACGCCGCGCGCATCCAGCAGGTTGAAGGTGTGCGAGGCTTTCATGGTGTAGTCATAGGCTGGCAGTGGCAGCGGTTTGGGCGTGTGGCTCAACAGCTTTTCGACCATGCTTTCGGCGTGTTTGAAGGAGGCGAACAGGAAATCGGTATCCGCGTGCTCAAAATTGAATTCAGAGAATTCTTGTTCGGCCTGCTGGAAAATATCGCCGTAGCACTTGCCGCCCTGATCGGTCTCTACGCCGTCCCAGTCGAGCTGATAGACGTTCTCAATGCCTTGCACATACATGGCCAGGCGCTCCAGACCATAGGTCAGCTCGAGGCTGACCGGGTTGCAGTCGATGCCGCCGACTTGCTGGAAATAGGTAAACTGAGAGACCTCCATGCCATCGCACCAAATCTCCCACCCCAGGCCCCAAGCGCCCAGGGTCGGGCTCTCCCAGTCATCTTCAACAAAGCGGATGTCGTGGGCCATCAGGTCAATGCCAATCGCCTCCAGCGAGCCCAAATACATCTCTTGGCTGTTGGCGGGGCTCGGCTTCATCAACACCTGAAACTGATAATAGTGCTGCAAGCGGTTGGGGTTGGCACCAAAGCGGCCATCGGTCGGACGGCGCGAGGGCTGCACATAGGCGGCATTCCAGACCGTATCCCCCAGCGCGCGCAAGGTGGTCGCAGGGTGAAAGGTGCCTGCCCCGACCTCAAGATCGTAGGGCTGAAGAATTACGCAGCCCTTATCGGCCCAGTAATTTTGCAAGGTCAAAATAATAGATTGAAAGCAGGTCGCCTTATCGGCCCGTACTTTTTTCATGGGATGTCCTGAGAGGCTCACGGGGTCAGTGGGAAACCGCCAAGGCTGCCGGGCCGATCATCGGCTGCGCGGCGCGCCTGGCGCATCTGGGCGGGCACTCTAGAGGGCCTAAGCAGGTCGTGCAACCAGGGCTTTGAGGCAAATCCGCGCTGTTGTCCCAAGGCACGGCGCTGCATGTCCCGCACAGCTTTGAGCAGACTTGCATAGCAGCGATTTATCAGGCGGCAGAGGCGTCGCCGCAGCGCCGCGCTCGCATGACGCGCGCTCCGCACGCGCTGATCAGGCTCAGACACCTTCGCGCGAGAGCTGTTTTAGCCCGCCATCGGGGGTCTTATCTTAATGATATAGCTCACTTTTTGGAGGTCCCATGCTCACCCGCTACCCATATGCCCGATTGGCAACCTTGGCGCTCAACACTCTGGTGTTTGTCGTCTCGCTGTTTGTCGTCCAGGTGCTGGCTTTGGGTCCGCAGAGTTCTGGGGCTCTGGCCCAACCGGTCAATACGCCGACGCAAATCGAGCCCGCCCAGCGCGGGCTTGCGCCCGAGGCGGTGATCGAAGCTCAATTGGCCGCGATGGCGACAGCAAACTGGCAGCAGGCCTTTGACTATGCCGCGCCCGCCGTTCAAGGCAAACTCGGCAGCTCTCAGGCCTTTGCCACCATGGTCGAAACGGGCTTTGCCTATATGATCGCACCCGCCCATACCCAGCTCACGCGCCTTGGACAGCACAAGTCTGATGTCTTAATTGAGGCGATTTTCATCGCGCGCAGTCGCAGCGTTCACCGCGTTTTGTATCATCTGGTGCAGGACGCCGAAACAGGCTGGCGTATTGCCGGGGTGTTTGTTGGCCGCACCGATGAACTGGCAACCTGATCCAAGCGTGTCAAGTCCACCACTTTCGGGCCCGCCACTATAGGGCCCGCCACACAAGACCAGAAAAGCGCTCGCCCGCCGCCTTGTGGCCCCTGCGCGCTGGTATTTTCGCATGATTGACCCGCTTGCAGGCTAACACCTTTGCGCGAGCAGGACTCCATGAGCAGCAATATTGCGCTAACTTCCATAGGGTCAACCGATCTTGGAGGCCCCTATGCAATCCCGACTTTTCACCCTTGGCTTAGCGAGCCTGGCGCTGACTGGCTTGGTCATGACGCCAGCGCCGTTCGCCGGTTCCCTGTTGGCCTGGACCAGCGCTGCCCACGCCCAACAGCCTGCCGTGCCCACGCCCCCGCCCAGTGACGCGATCTTAATTGTCGATCCCGAAGAAGTCATCCGCGCCCAGCTCGCGGCCATGGCAGATGAGAATTGGGAGCAGGCTTTTGGCTACGCCACGCCGGGCGTTCAGAGCCAATTCGGCACGCCTCAGCGTTTTGCGGCCATGGTCGAGGGCGGTTTCAGCTTTATGATCGATCCAACCAGTACCCAGCTCATTCGTGTCAGCGAACAGGCATCCGGGGTTCTGATCGAAGCGATCTTTATTTCGCGCAGCCAGTCGGTCCATCGTGTGCTCTATCACCTGGAGCGTGGCGAGGCGCAAGATTGGCGCATCGCTGGCGTGTTGCCTGGCAACAGCGGTGATCTCGCCGCCTAGCGCGACCAGCACTCGGCCTCTCGATCATCGGGCGGACTTGCGGGCGGACCTGCGGGCAAACTTGCGGGCGGACCTGCGGGCAAACTTGCGGGCAAACTTGCGGGCGGTCTTACAGGCGGTCTTTCTGGCGGTCTTACGGGTGGTCCTATGGGCGGCTTTTGTCTCAATCATGATCTAGGCAAACCGCAGGACAGGCGCTAAAGACAAGCACCATCTTTCACGCGCAGGTCGCCCATGTCCCGTTCCTTTGCCACGCTGGTTGGCTGTTTTGCCATCGCGCTTTGGGCCTTGCTGGCCCTCTTGACCGCAGGCGCGGGCGCTGTGCCGCCCTTCCAACTAACGGCCATGACCTTTGGCCTGGCTGGTTTGGCAGGCCTGGCGCTGGCCCCGTTTCGACCTGGCTCGCTCAAGGCCTGGCGGCAGCCCTGGCCGGTCTGGGCGGTCGGCGTTGTGGGCCTGTTTGGCTATCACTTCTTCTATTTCACGGCCTTGCAAAATGCCCCTGCTGTCGAGGCCAGCTTGATCGCCTACCTTTGGCCCTTGTTGATTGTGCTGTTTTCCGCCCTACTGCCCGGCGAGCGCCTGGGGCTGCATCACATCCTTGGGACGCTGCTCGGCTTGGCCGGAGCCTTCCTGATCGTCACCAAAGGTCAGGGCTTTGCGTTCGATGCCCGCTATAGCCTGGGCTATGCGGCAGCTTGCGTTTGCGCGCTGACTTGGTCCAGCTACTCGCTCGCCTCGCGCCGTTTTGCCAAGGTGCCCAGCGATATCATCAGCGGTTTTTGTCTGGTCTCCGCAGTCTTGGCGCTGGCTTGCCATCTGGCGCTTGAGACAAGCGCTTGGCCGCAAACCTCCCTGCAATGGGCCAGCTTGGTCGCTCTGGGCCTGGGGCCGATCGGTCTATCCTTCTTCGTCTGGGACTTTGGCGTCAAGCGCGGCGATATCCAGGTTCTGGGCGCGGCCTCCTATGCCACCCCGCTGCTGTCTACGCTGGTGCTGATCGCCAGCGGTATCGCTGAAGCCTCTTGGGCTCTGCTGGTCGCGGCGCTGTTGATCACTGTCGGGGCCATGCTGGCAGCCAAAGACCTGTTGCTGGCCAAGGCCCGCGCGCCGCAGGCAAAGGCTTAGGCAGAGCGGTTTGCCGGGCCCGATCAGGCAGCCGCCATTTGACAAGACGCCGCTTTCCCGCCAGATAGAGCGCCACTGCCAAGCGCTGTCAGTCCGCGCCCGCTGCCCCTTGATCCCGGTTCCCATTTATGTCCAGCCAACTCACCTTGTCGCTTGAAGATCGCGTATCGCTGCGGCGCACCTTTGCCATTATCTCCCACCCCGATGCGGGAAAGACCACGCTGACCGAAAAGCTGTTGCTGTTCGGCGGCGCGATCCAGCAGGCGGGCGCGGTCAAGGCCAAGGGCGAGGCGCGCCGCGCCACCTCGGACTGGATGAAGGTGGAACAAGAGCGCGGTATCTCGGTCTCCTCATCGGTCATGACCTATGACTACGACGGTATTACCTTCAACTTGCTGGATACGCCTGGCCACGGCGATTTCTCTGAAGACACCTACCGCACGCTGACCGCTGTGGACTCGGCTGTCATGGTGCTGGACGCCGCCAAGGGCATCGAGGCCCAGACCTTCAAGCTGTTCGAGGTCTGCCGCCTGCGGGACATGCCCATCACCACCTTCGTGAACAAGCTGGACCGCGAGGCGCGCGACCCCTTCGATATCATCGACGAGGTGGAACAAAAGCTGGCGATCGACGTGACACCTGCCTCTTGGCCGATAGGCATGGGGCGACAGTTCAAGGGCGTGTATGATTTGATCAACGACCGCCTGATTTTGGTGGAAAACCACGCCAAAGGCCGCATTCCGCTGGAGGGCGCGGCTTGCGATGGCGTTGACGATCCTAAGCTGGACGAACTGCTGGGCGAAGACGACGCCGCCACCTTGCGCGAGCAGGTCGAGATGGTGCGCGAACTGTGCCCGCCCTTCGAGCGCGAGGCCTATCTCAACGGCACGCTAACGCCGGTCTATTTCGGCTCAGCCATCAACAACTTTGGCGTTCGCGAGTTGCTGAACGGTATCGGGGCCAACGCGCCTGCGCCCAAGACCCAAACCAGCAAAGAGCGCCAAGTGCTGCCGACCGAAAAGAAGGTCTCGGGCTTCGTGTTCAAGATTCAGGCCAACATGGACCCCAAGCACCGCGACCGCATCGCCTTTGTGCGCTTGTGTTCGGGCCACTTCAAAAAGGGCCATAAGCTGCTGCACGTGCGCAGCGGCAGGACCATGGCGGTCCACAATCCGACCCTGTTCCTGGCCCAAGATCGTGAGATCGCCGAAGACGCCTGGCCGGGCGATATCATCGGCATTCCCAACCACGGCCAATTGCGCATCGGCGACACGCTGAGCGAGGGAGAGGCCCTGCGCTTTACCGGCATTCCCTCGTTCGCGCCCGAGCTGCTGCAAACCGTGCGTCCCGAAGATCCCTTGAAGGCCAAGCACTTGGGCAAGGCGCTGCAACAAATCGCAGAAGAGGGTGCCGCACGGGTGATCAAGCGCAACATTGGCTCAGATTGGATTGTCGGCGTGGTTGGCCCGCTGCAGTTTGAGATCTTGGCTGATCGCGTGCGCACCGAGTTCAACGTCGCAGCGCGCTTTGAGGCCTCGCCGCTGAACACCGCCCGCTGGGTTGAGTCCGACGACGCCAACGAGCTGAAGAAATTCTTGGACAAGAACAAGGCCGACATGGGCGAAGATCACGCGGGCGCGCCGGTCTTCTTGGTCCGCAATGGCTGGCACTTGAACAAGGCCCAGGACGACTACCCCAAGCTGCGCTTCTTGAAGACCAAAGAACAGCTTGATTAGCGGCGATTTAGCTGGCGATGGCGGGTCCGGCAAGGTCAGCCTCAGCCAGGGCACCTAGGGCAACCAGGGCAACCAGGGCAACCGCTCGCGGTTTTGGTCTTAGGCAGTCTTTTCCGCCACGATATGCAGATTTCGATTGTCCAATGTCCGGCGGATATGGGTAAAGCCCCAGCTATGCAGCCAGTGAGCCACCTCGTCGAAGCGATGCAAGTCGTTGATGCGTGGAGAGATGGCGTCAAAATAGCCGTGGATCAGCTCCTCTGGGTAAAAGCGCCGTAAATAGCTGACCTTTTCTTCAAAGCTCATGTCTTGTGTAGCGCGTCGGTGCTTCACGTAGGTATTGATTTCGCCGTATTCGCTCGGCGTGTTGGGCTCACCATAGATCATCAAGAACAAGCGCGCCCCAGGAGCGACGCAATCGGCGACGTGTTTGGTGGCCAATTTGGTGTTGCCGGTGTGGTGGGTCACGCCATAGCACCATACCAGATCGAATTCGGGTTCGAGCGGAACCGGCTCCAGCAAGTCGGCGCGCAGGGCGCGGAAGCGCTCGTGGTCGCCCAACAGGCGCTCCAAATTCGCGATGCCGCTGGCAGACTGATCGACCGCCGTCACGTCAGCGCCCAGGTGATGCAGCACAAAACTCCAACGCCCCATGCCGCAGCCGGCATCCAGCACCTTCTTGCCCTCGAACCAATGTCTTGGCTTGCCAGAGTAGGTCTCCATCAGCGACACCATCTGGTTTTCAAAGGCCGGATCACCAAGCAGCGCCAAACCCTCTTTGATTTCTTCCCATTGGTAGGAAAAGCTATCTTTAGTTTGGGTTTCATCTGTTTGGGTTAGATCTCCGAGTGCGCGAGCGAGTTGGCTTTTGAGTTCGCGCACCTCAATCCTCAAATCACTGACTTCATCTTTCAAGAACTGCTGAAATTCGCTCGTTTCTACAAAAGGCTTGTTCGTCTTGTTTAAGAATATTCTTCTGAACATAAAACAATTCTTATATTAATATAATTTAATCTCAAAATCAGCTCTAACAAAATAAAAACTCAACATCAAGTCTTCAAACGAAAAGACTGCCAAATTCAATTTTCGTTTTCTTATACTATTTACCGCCGTCACTCACTACAGTTGCTTTTGGTAAACACCGTGTTCGCCCCAGCGCCTGTCGCTGCGAACAGCGCAGGGCCCTTGGCCAGGCGACCATCTCAAGCCAGCCGCGGGCCTCGTGGCCTAGACCGCTAAGCCAGCCCTAATATCTGGCGTGCCTGCTGCCAGCTTGCGACAGGGCGTTGGTGGCGTTCGCAAATCTCTACCGCGCGGCGCACCAGGGCCGCGTTCGACGGCGCCAGAGTGTTGCGATCCAAGCGCACATTGTCTTCCAAGCCGGTTCTGGCGTGCCCACCGGCAGCGATCGCCCAGTCATTGACCGCGATTTGTTTGGCACCGATGCCCGCCGCGCACCAGGGCGCGTCTTTGCCAAACAGGCGATGTACCGTTCGAACATAGAAATCAAACACCTCCCGATCTGCGGGCATGGCGTTCTTAACCCCCATAACGAACTGCACATAGGGCGTGCCCGCTAACTGTCCCGCGTCGGCCATCTCCTTAGCCCGGAAGATATGGCTGAGGTCAAAGGCTTCGATTTCGGGTTTGACCTGGTACTTAAGCATCTCGGCCGAAAGCCAATCGACAAGCTCTGGCGGGTTTTCGTAGACCCGCGTTGGGAAATTGTTCGAGCCAACCGAGAGCGAGGCCATGTCCGGGCGCAAAGGCAGCATGCCTCCGCGCTCTTTGCCCGCTCCGGAGCGGCCGCCGGTTGAAAACTGGATGATCATCCCTGGGCAATGCTTGGCGATGCCCTCCTTCAGTGCGGCGAACTTCTGCGGGTCAGAGGTGGTGGTGCCATCATCGTTGCGCACATGGGCGTGCAGGATTGATGCGCCTGCTTCAAAGGCCTCGTGGGTCGACTCGATCTGCTCGCTAATCGTGATCGGCACCGCCGGATTGCTGGCCTTGGTCGGGACGCTGCCCGTAATGGCAACGCAGATAATGCAGGGTGTCGTCATGGGTCAGTCCTTGCTTGATGGGCCAAAAGAGCGCCCAAGCGGGTTTCTAGCCGTGGCACAATCTTGCCAACAGCCAGCTGAAGGCGCTCGCCTTGGCCCCTTTTTACCCCGGTCAGCCGTAACAATCGACCCGCTTTTTCTAAGACCCCGCGCGCTGGCTGCGATAGTCGGAGGGCGATTGACCATAAAGCGCTCTGAAGGCGCGCGAAAAGGCGGCTGCGGATTGGTAGCCGTGAGCCAAGCCCACGCCCTCAACGCTGGCCGCCTGGTCTCGCAAGGCCTTGGCAGCGCGCATCAAGCGCAGACGTGCTGCGTACTCACCTGGCCCCTGGCCCAATCGGGTCTTAAAGGCCAAGGCCAAAGCCGAGCGCGACATGCCCGCGTGGCGTGCCAGATCCTCTAAGCTAGGACTGGCCGGGCTGCACTGATGGATGTAGTCCAAGCATCGACGCAGGCGCGGCTCGCGCAGGCCTGCCAAGAAGCCTTTTTCCTTCGTTTCTTGTTGCAGGTGGCTGCGCAGGATGGCCGCGAAAACAGCTTCTGCAAGGCGCGTTACGATGACCCCAAAGCCCGGTTGAGCCGCCTTCGACTCGCGGATCATGATCTGCAGCAAGGTCATCAAGGGCTCGACCCCCAGCGCTTGATCTGCCGACACCAGCAGGCGGTCCGGCAGTTCGCCGAACAAGGGGTGGTGGTCGCCGTGGCTGTAGTCGAAGTGGCCACAAATCAGCGTGCAGCGCTGGCCGCCGCCTTGGAAGACCGGCTGCCCCTTAAGGATGCGCCCCACCACGATCTGGCCAGGCTCGCCCGCGCGCCCCGGCTGATCGGCGATGTGATGCGCCCCACTGCGTGGATAGACCACCAGCTCGCCCGGTGACAGCCAGGCCTCTCCCGCCTCATCTTCGATCACGGCTTGTCCCGTGACCACCAGGTGAAATTGAGCAAAGCCCGTGTCCTTGACCTCCATGCCCCAGGGGGCCTGGAACTCCTTCATGAAATAGACCGCGGCATCAATATCGACCAGGCCCAAGGTATCGCTGAGTGCATCTTCCATGCAGGTAATCTGGCTGATTACGTGCGCATCGTCTAGCGGTTTGGACTTTTGATCAAGAATCTTGGACGCCCTGGAATTCTCCGCCGGGGCTCGGTGTGACAGGTTGTGGATGCAACACGGGAAGCCGCGCTTCCCTGCCTCAACGCCACATCGCTACGAAAGGCTCCACATCATGAAGCACCTTCTGTTAACCACGCTTATTGCTTTGGCCGGTTTCGCCGGCATGGCCCAGGCCACCGACCCAATCGCCAATACTGTTTTAAAGGCCGCAGACCGCTCGTTCTTCGTCGCTGCGGACCCCATCCAATTCGCGATTGCCACGGGCGACCTGCAAGCCGGTCCGCAGGGCACCTTTGGCAAGTTTCCTGCCAATTTTGAGACCCCTTGGCACGTCCATAGTCACGCCTATCAGGCCATTGTGATCGCCGGTGAGATGACCAACCCCTTTGAGGGCGAGGCCCACTCACCCGTGATGACCGCCGGTTCCTTCTGGTCGGTGGCAGCCGGAGCCAAGCACCGGACGGCCTGCGTGTCCGATACGCCTTGCGAGTTCTTCATGTACGCCAGCGAAGGCTTCGACTTTGAGGTTGTTGAGTAAGGCGCTTCCAAGCGAAGCCAGCGACCGCAGCAGCAGCGCTCCTGCGGTCCTGCATCTCTATGAGACGCCAGAGTATACGGATGCTCACTTGACCAAACAGCGGCCCTCGCCTTGGATTACCGGGCTGTCCGGCTTCAGTTTTTGACGCAAATTTTGCTTCAAAATTGTCGCCCAGAGGCCGCGCGCTTCAACCGTTAAGTCTGCTCTGTGAACAAACGCTACGCCACCATCTATCGCCTGCAAGAAACGCTGTCGGACCTGGAAGAAGACCTGGGTTTGGGGGACCTTGGCGACCACGAGCGACGGGTATTTTTGGCCGCCGTTGGGGTGGCGGACAGCAACGACGCTTGCCAGACAAAGGACATTGTAGCCCACCGCCTGCTGCGCGGCATCTCGCGCCCTTCCATCTTCCGCGCCCTGAACAAGCTGTTAGAGCGCGGACTGCTGTCGCAAGAGCAGGAGAAGAAGGGCCACTATCGGATTGTCGCCGCGCCCCAATGAGGAGGCATCGGCCAGGACAGGCCCGAAGATTAGCAGCATTTCAATGAGTTAGCGCGGACACCAGCGATTGCTCGGGCTTTGCGCTAGGCACCTCAGAAAATGTCGGGCTCGCGGGTCGCCCCGCCGAAGTCGCTGCGCAGAAAATCAAAATCACAGCCCTTGTCGGCCTGTTGAATGTGTTGGCTGAACATCCAACCAAAGCCACGCTCAAAGCGCGCTTCAGGCGGCTGCCAGCGCGCGCGCCGCACCGCCAACTCCGCCTCGCTCACCTCCAGCTCCAGCCGCCGCGCCGGGATATCCACCACGATCATGTCCCCCGTCTCGACCAAGGCCAGCGGGCCGCCAATATAGGCTTCAGGCGCGATATGCAGCACGCAAGCGCCAAAGGCCGTGCCCGACATGCGCGCATCCGACAGCCGCAGCATGTCGCGATGCCCGTGTTTCAGCAGGGCTTGCGGCATGGGTATCATGCCCCACTCGGGCATGCCCGGCCCGCCCTGCGGCCCTGCGTTGCGCAGCACCAGCACGTGCTCTGGAGTCATGGGATAGTCCGGGTCCTCGATGATCGCCTTCATCTCGGGGTAGGAGTTGGCGACAATCGCCGGGCCACGGTGCTGATAGAACTTCGGATCGCAGGCCGCGGGTTTGATCACCGCGCCATCGGGCGCCAAATTGCCCTTCAAGACCGCCAAAGAGCCTTCGTGATAGACCGGATTGCTCAAAGGCCGGATCACGTCATCGTTGTAGCTGGTCGCGCCCGCCAACACCTGCTCCCAGGTCTCGCCCGAGACCGTCAGCGCCGAGCGATCCAGCTTATCCCCCAGCGCCTTCATCAGCGCCAAGAGCCCGCCCGCGTAATAGAAATCCTCCATCAAATAGCGGTCCCCAGAAGGGCGAATATTGGCGATCACCGGGGTCGTGCGACCTATGCGGTCCAGATCATCCAGCTCCAGCGGGACGCCCGCGCGTCGGGCCATGGCGATCAGGTGGATGATGGCGTTGGTCGAGCAGCCCATGGCCATAGTGGTGGTCACAGCGTTCATAACCGCAGCGGGCGTCAGGATGTGATCGGGCGTCACATCCTGCCAGACCATCTCGACTATGCGCCACCCGCAGGCCGCCGCCATACGCTGATGCGCCGAGTCCGCCGCCGGGATCGACGAGGCACCCGGCAGGCAGAGCCCCAAGGCGTCAGCAATCGCGGTCATGGTGCTGGCGGTGCCCATGGTCATGCAGTGGCCATAGGAGCGCGCAATCCCCGCCTCGACCCCATCCACATAGGCGTCATCAACGGTGCCCGCCCGGCGCTCGTCCCAGGCCTTGAAGGCGTCGGTGCCCGAGCCCAGCGTGCGCCCCGCGAAGTTGCCCCGCAGCATAGGCCCCGCAGGCAGATAGACGAAGGGCAGCCCCATCGAGATGGCCCCCATCACCAGCCCCGGCGTGGTCTTATCGCAGCCGCCCATCAGCACAGCGCCATCCACGGGGTGCGAGCGCAGCAGCTCCTCGGTCTCCATGGCCAGCAAGTTGCGGTAGAGCATGGCGGTAGGTTTGACGAACTGCTCGGCCAACGACATGGCTGGCAGCTCAATCGGCCAGCCCCCGGCCTGCAACACGCCGCGCTTGACCCAGTCGGCGCGCTCGCGCAGGTGTGCGTGGCAGGGGTTGATCTCTGACCAGGTGTTGATGATGGCAATGGCGGGCTTGCCCTGCCAGTCCGCACGGCTGATGCCCATTTGCAGCGCTCGGCTGCGATGCCCCAGCGAGCGCATGTCCTGCGGGGCCATCCAGCGCGCCGAGCGCAGGTCAGCGTAAGTTTTAGTTCGGGTCATGGGCGCGGGTCCTTCTGCTGGCGGAGCGGTTCCTACAGGCTAGAGCGCCTGGCCAGCAAGGCAAGCGCAGACCTGTGCCTTGCTTAACTAGGTCAAGACCTACGACGCACTGGACAGCCCAGCTCGCAAGCGAGGGTTTCGCTTCGTGCAGTGGCGAAAGCGACACCGTGCAACACCCCGCCTAAGCATCGCTTGGTCCTTCACCAGCTCCATAGCGTTGGGATGTCTTTCAATACCTGGCATAGAATTTCACCTGGCCTGCAGGTTCACCTCTCGTAGACCGAACCGGCCCAACTCGACCGAAAAAGCATTGGCCCTGATACCTCATGAGTGCGTTTTCCACAGGGTTGGAACCGTAGGAACCCGTCGGGATCGCAATCTCTGTCACTATGCATGCAGGGGGAGGACAGCTTGCCGGTCACCATAGCATGTCAGGCGTCCCAGCAGGTGTGTCACCCTAGCATGTCAGGCGCCCCACTTGCACGCTCACAGCATGGATAAAAAGCGTTCCAGTTCCTTGTCCGCCACAGGCACACTGTGCTCCGTGCCAGGATACGCCCCGCTGTCCACGTCGGCTTTGAATTCGGCAAAGGCGGCCCTGCGTTCAGCCTGCAAGCGCGCGTACTCGGCAGCAAAGTTGCGATAACTCTTGGCGTGGCGCGGTCTGTGCTGCTTGGTGCAACCCAGCACGTCCTCGGCAAACAGGTACTGAGCGTCCGCCCCAGCGCCCGCGCCCATGCCAAACATGACCAGCGAGGAGCGCCGCGAAATCTCGGCCGCGATGCGATCCGGCACCACCTCCAGTTCGGCGCCAAAGGCTCCGGCGGCCTCCAGCGCCTGAACCTGTTGCCAGATGGCAAAGGCACTGTCCGCCGTCTTGCCCACCGCCTTAAAGCCGCCCGTCCAGGTGGCTTTCGAAGGAATCAGGCCCAAATGGGAGACCACCGGAATGCCATCGTCCGCCAAAGCTTTAACCGTCGACAAGGCGCTGGCGCAATAACAGCAGTCGCCGCCGATCTGCATGACCCGATGAGCGGCGCGCAAATAGTCCTCAGCGGTGATAAGCTGGCCATACAGCAGCCCAACTTGCACGAAGCAAGAGCCCGCAGCCTGACGCATGTCCGGCGTCCACAGCGGGTCGATGATGCTCAGGATGTCGATGCCAGCGTCTGCAGCTGCGGCAGCCTCCTCTGGCGTTTCGACGAACAGCATGGACAGCTTGCGTTGGCCCTTCATGGCGCGAATATCAGCCACAGTCGGGCGCGCGTGATAGAGTGACATGGTCCCGCCCTAAATCTGAATGAAGACGCGACCGCCTTCGACCTTGACCGGATAGGTGCCCAGGTTCTCGCAGACCGGCGCCCGCAGGGCCTTGCCGGTGCGATAGTCGAACTGGCCATTGTGCTTA
Source organism: Alphaproteobacteria bacterium (assembly GCA_030428255.1). Classification (GTDB taxonomy): domain Bacteria; phylum Pseudomonadota; class Alphaproteobacteria; order UBA7985; family JAUIBT01; genus JAUIBT01. The sequence continues at coordinate 78,828 of JAUIBT010000002.1, forward strand.
GGGCACTCGATCACATAGTCCATGACCAAGCCGTCCTCCAAGTGCACCTGTTCGTGCGTACACAGCCCGTCGGTGCAAAAAAAGCTGTTGTCTGGGCTGCGGTAGATGGCGAAAGTCCGTTCGCCGTGATCAAAGCGGATCAGGTCCTCCTCTTCGATGTCGTCGGCGGCGCAAGCGTCGATCCAGTCGGCCATGGTGTGTGTCCTCACTTCGGTATTGGTTTTGTGTGATTGGGCAAGCGCGCCTACTCGGCGGCAAGCCCCTAAGCGGCGGCGAGCCCCTATGCGGCGGCGGGCCTCAGGGCGGTCTGGTGCAGGTCTTCGCGATAGGGTCTGGCGGTCGCGGGCAGCGCACGTTTGATAAACAGCTCCTCGTTGCGCAACTGACGCCACAGCACCGGGATGATCTCAGCGTAGGCCGCCAGCATCGAGGGGCTAGCGGCGGGCAGGTCGTGCTTGATCTTGGCGTGCAAGGCGGGCAGGCGATAATAGGGCACCATGGGGAACATGTGGTGCTCGACATGGTAGTTCATGTTCCAATAGATAAAGCGGCTGATGGGATTGATGTAGACGGTGCGGCTGTTGAGGCGGTGGTCCAGCACGTTCTCAGCCAAGCCTGCATGCTGCATGACGCCGGTCACAACGTGGTGCCAAGCGCCATAAAGGCGCGGCAGCCCCACCAGCATCAGCGGCAGGATCGAGCCCATCCAGATCGCAGCAGCGATGACCAGGGCATAGATCGCCAACCAGATGCGCGCAACGCGGATCACCTTGGGCTGTTCGCTTTGCGGAATGAAGGTCGCTTCCTCGGCACTCAGGCGGCCCGAGGCGTTGAGCAGCATGCGTGACCAGCCGGTCCAGGCGTCCACCAGCCCCAGCAGGTTGGCCAGGATGCGCGCCAGCTTGGGCGGGCGCATGGCGACGATCTCCGGATCGCGCCCCACGATCAGCGTGTCGGTGTGATGGCGCGCGTGCGACCAGCGCCAGGTGATCGGATTGCGCACCATCATGAAAGAGGCAATCTGATAGACGACATCGTTCATCCAAGGGGTGCGAAAGGCGGTGCCGTGCGAGCACTCGTGCCAGCGCGAGTCCATGGCTGAGCCGTAGAGAACCCCATAGGCCAGCCAAAAGGGCAGCGACACCAAGCTGGGCCAGACGGCAAAACTGCCCGCGACCTGTGGCCACAAAGCGATGCCCGCGCCGGCGAAGGCCAGCATGCAGCCATAAAGGGTGATGGTATCGCGAACGGCCGGGCCATTCTCGCGCTTCATCAGCGCCTTCATCTCAGCGCGGGGGATATCGCTGTGGTACCATTGGGCGGCGGCCAGGCCGGTTTCAACGGCGCGCACGCCATCGGCCCCCAGCATGCTGTAATCACGTCTGCTCATTTGCGGTGTCCTGTTGTGGGCAGTTTGTGGGTCGCCGGGCAGCCTAGCCGCAGGCCGATGAAGCTGCCAAGACGCGCTGCGATTTATCTTGCAAGGGCCATCAATTTGCTCAATGTTGATGATGGTTTTTCATCATTTCTATCATCGAATTTACACCAGCCATGGCGCGACGCCCGACAATCGAAGATCTTGCTCAGTCCGCTGGCGTCAGCACGGCCACCGTTGATCGCGTCCTGAATGGACGACAGAAGGTGCGCAAGGAGACCGCTCAGCGGGTCTTCGATGCAGCGCAAAAGATCGGCTATCATGGTACCGGCTTGATCGCCCAGCGCATGCGCGCCGACCTGCCCTATATCCGCTATGGCATCGTGTTGCATAAAGAGCGCCAGGATTTCTACCAGGACTTCCGCGCCGAGCTGGAGCGCAGCGTTCTGGCCCTAACCGGAGTGCGCGCTGATCTGAAAATTCGCTTCTCGCCGTCGCAAATCCCGGCGGATTTCGTCCAGGAAATGCAGACTCTATCGCGCGAGGTTGACGTGCTGGCGGCCACGGCCATCACCGACAATGCCGTCACCGAGGCGGTGGAGGATTTGCAGGCGCGCGGCCTGCCCTGCTTTTCGATTCTCAACGACTTTGCGCCTGGCGTGCGTCAATCCTACCTTGGGCTTAACAACTTGAAAGTTGGACGAATTGCTGCCTCTGTCATCGCCATGGCGGTGCACAACCCGGGCAAGGTGGCGGTCTTCGTTGGCGGGCACCGCTGGCATGGGCACGAGCTGAGAGAAACCGGCTTTCGCTCCTTCCTGCGCGAAAAGGCACCGCGCTTTCAGGTGCTAGAGACCTTGGTCAATTTGGAGACGCGCGAGCTGACTTATGAAGCAACGCTGGACATCTTGCACCGCCACCCCGATTTGCGCGGTATCTATTGCGCGGGCGGGGGCATGGAAGGTGCGATTGCAGCGTTGCGCGAAGTGCGCCAGCCGGGCGACGTGGCGCTGGTGGTCAGCGAGCTAACCTCTGAATCGCGCAAGGCCCTGGCCAATGGCTTCGTAACGCTGGCGATTGGCACCCCCTTGCCGCTGCTGTGTCGTGACTTGTTTGACGCCATGACCCGCGCCGTTTTGGACGGCATGACAGGCAGCGCCGCCCAGCACTTTTTACAACCCGATCTCTATTTGCCAGAGTGCATCTAGGCCTGACGAAAAACCATCACCAGATGCATGATTTTTCGTCACAAATGATAGAATAGGTCGATCGGGCATTGACCGAATCGCCTTGGCAAGCGAAGCCTTGTGCGGCAAACGCGGCACGAAGATCCGTGCGGTCCAAGCGGGCTTGCCGACCGACCTGCTCAATATACGCAGTGCCCTCCCTCGAGACGAAGCAGAACCATGACCATGCAATTTGCGCTCAACCACATGACGGCAGCCAAGGCCAGCTTTGTCGAGCTTCTGGACCTGGCCAGCGCTTTGGGATGCGTCGGTATTGAGCTGCGCAACGACCTGCCCCAACCCCTGTTTGACGGCCTGCACCCCAGCGAGGCGCGCGCACGCATCGAGGACAAGGGCTTGCGGCTGCTGGCTCTGGCCGAGGTCAAACGCTTCAACGATTGGTCCGACGTCAAGCGCCAAGAGGCCGCCGCCCTGATCGACCTTGCCCGCCAAGCCGGTGCAGAGGCCGTCAGCCTCATTCCGCGCAACGACGGCCTGGGCCTGGGCAACGGCGAGCGCCAAGCCCATTTGCGCCTGGCCCTGCGCAACCTGAAACCCATGCTGGAAGACGCGGGCCTGATCGGCCTGGTTGAACCGCTGGGCTTTGAGATCTGTGCCCTGCGCTATAAGCAAGAGGCGGTGGAGGCGATTGAGGCGCTGAACGCCAGCGACCTCTTCGCCTTGGTTCACGATACCTTCCACCACCACCTGGCGGACGGCGGCCCGCTGTTCCCCCAGCACACCGGCATCGTCCATGTTTCGGGCGTGATCGACCCGGCGCTGGCCACCAACCAAATGCAGGACGCCCACCGCGTGCTGGTGACCGACCAAGACCGGCTCGGCAATTTGGTGCAAGTCCAGGCGCTGCAAGCTGGGGGCTATCGCGGAGCCATCTCCTTTGAGTGCTTTGCCAGCTCGGTTCACACCAGCGCCACTTTGCAACAAGACCTGGCGCGATCTATCGCCCTGTTTCAGACCCAAGGCAGTGCGCAAGCCGCCTAACCCTCTTCCCTCAGCGCGCCGCCTGGATCACCACAACACCGCGCGCTTGAGCCAACCCATACGCTCTTAGTTAGGAGACAGCACATTATGACCATCCGTTTTGGAGTTCTGGGCGCCGGGCGCATCGGTCAAGTCCATGCCCGCGCCATCGCCTCGGTCGAGGGGGCCAGCTTGGTCGCCGTGTTCGACCCTATGGAGGCTGCCGCCGAGGCCGTGCAGAGCAAATACGGCTGTGACATCCGCAGTCTTGAGGCCATCATCGCAGCCGACGACATCGACGCCGTGGCCATCTGTACACCGACCGACACCCACGCCGACCTAATCGAGCGCCTGTCGCGCGCGGGCAAGGCGATCTTCTGTGAAAAGCCCATCGACCTGTCTTTGCCCCGGGTCAAGGACTGCCTGAAAGTGGTTGAGGACACCGGCGCGACGCTCATGCTGGGCTTTAACCGCCGCTTTGATCCCGACTTTGAAGCGCTGCACGCCGCCATCGCCGCAGGCAAAATCGGTGAAGTCGAAATGGTGACCATCACCAGCCGCGACCCGGGCGCACCGCCCTATGCCTATATTCAGGTCTCCGGCGGCATATTCCGCGACATGACCATCCACGACTTCGACGTGGCCCGCTGGATGTTGGGCGAAGAGGTCGCCAGCGTCCAAGCCGCAGCCTCAGTGCTGGTCGATCCAAAGATCGGCGAACTGGGCGACTACGACAGCGTCAACGTAATTTTGCGCACCGCCAGCGGCAAACAGTGCGTCATCACCAACAGCCGCCGCGCCGCCTATGGCTATGACCAGCGCATCGAGGTGCTGGGCTCAAAGGGTGTGGCCTCTGCTCAAAACACCCACGAAGCCAATATTGAGATCGCCACCGCTGACGGCTATCAGCGCCCGCCGCTGCTCAATTTCTTCATGACCCGCTATACGGCAGCCTATGCGGCGGAGATCGCCCACTTGGTCGCCGCCCTTACCAACAAGAGCCAGCCACGCACCACTGGCCACGACGGCCTGATGGCGTTAGCCTTGGCCGAAGCAGCGCTCAAGTCGGTTGCAGAAGGACGGACCGTCGCGCTTACGGAGGTGCTGGCCTAGCCTGACGTCCGGCGCCGCGCCCCGAACCCTCTGTTAACAGGAACGCCCATGTTCAAACTTCGACACCCCTTTTTCAATCCCCCTTGGCGGCGCGCCCTGATCGTCGCGATCACCACGATCTGGGGCCTGGTTGAGCTGTTCTGGGGCGCAGATTACGTCTGGGCCCTGATCTTCTTGGGTTTGGCGGGCGTTTGCGCCTGGGTTTTCTTCTTCGACTGGGAAGATGTGCCCGACGACGAGCAATAGCCCAACAAGCAGACCGGCCAACGGCAGACCGGCCAACGATCGAACGAGGAGACCGACATGAGCCCCCTACTGCGCCGACCGACCGGCCAAACCGGTCAGATCCACGCGATCACCCCGGAAGACGCCAACTGGGGCTATGTCGGCTTTGGCGTCTATCGCCTCAAGGCCGGCCAAAGCGCACGCGAGGCGACTGGCGAGCGCGAAGCCATCTTGGTGCTGGTCGAGGGCAAGGCCAAGCTGCAAGCCGCAGGACCAGACTTCGACCAGGACTTCGGCGAGCTGGGCGAGCGCATGTCTGTGTTTGAAAAGACCCCGCCGCATTGCCTCTATGTGCCCAACGACAGCGACTGGAGCGCGACTGCCACCAGCGACTGCACGCTGGCGGTCTGTAGCGCGCCGGGCAAGGGCGGCCATGCAGCCCAGGTCATCGGCCCGGTTGGCATCGAGACAGTAACGCGCGGCAAGGGAGCCAACACGCGCTACATCAATACGATCGCCATGGAGGAGCGCGACGTGGCCGACTCTTTGCTGGTGACCGAGGTGTTTACGCCGACCGGCAACTGGTCTTCCTACCCGCCGCACCGCCATGACGAGGATGATTTTCCGCGCATGACCTACCTGGAAGAGACCTACTACCACCGCCTGAACCCCGCGCAGGGCTATGGCCATCAGCGGGTCTGGACCGAGGACGGCGCGCTGGACGAGACTATGACCGTACACGATCACGACCTAGTGCTGGTGCCGCGCGGCCACCATCCCTGCGGCGTGCCCTGGGGCTATGAGATGTATTACCTCAATGTCATGGCAGGTCCGTTGCGCAAGTGGCGCTTTCAGAATCACCCCCATCACGACTGGATCTTTCAGCGCGACAGCGCTGGCGATTGAAGCCGTCCCCAACACCACCATCAGGAGAGCCCCGCCATGCCCTATGATTCTGATAAATCCGCCAGCTTCTATCGCGAGGCAGACTGCCGCCTGGCCGACCTTGAGGCCCTGTGTCAACAGAGCCTAAGTCTGTCCGATCTCAGCTTTGCCGATGCGGTCGAAAAGAATGTGCCGATCTATTCGGCCGCCGCGGTTGTCCCCCTATTGGCCGACCCGAACAAGCGCCTGGACTTGCTGAGCGAATGGGCCTGGATCTTCCGTGCCTCGGCGGGCGTCATCGCCATACAAGGCGCGGTCAGCGACACTAGGGCGCTGGACGAGGCCAACGCGGTCTTTGATGCGATCATCGCTGAGGAGAAGGCTGGATCGGGCGGCGGCGGCGACCACTTTGCCAAGCCCGGAGCCAATGACCGCATTTGGAACTCGTTGCAAAAGCTCTGCCTGCGCGCGCCTGACGTGTTTGCGCGCTGCTTTGCCAGCCCTGCGATTGCGGGTGCTTGCGAGGCTTGGCTAGGCCCACGCTACCAGGTCACAGCTCAGGTTAACTTGGTGCGCCCCGGAGGCGCCGCCCAGAGCGCGCACCGCGACTACCATTTGGGCTTCCAAACGGCTGCGGGTGCTGCGGCCTATCCGGCCCACGTCCACGAGCTGTCCGCTGCCCTGACATTGCAAGGCGCAGTGGCGCACACCGACATGCCCTTAGAGTCCGGGCCAACCAAACTGCTGCCCTTCTCTCAGCTTTATGACGCGGGCTATGTTGCCTTCCGGCGCCCTGAATTCAGCGACTATTTCGAGGCCAACTACATCCAGTTGCCCTTGAGCCAGGGGGATGCGGTGTTCTTTAACCCGGCTCTATTCCACGCTGCGGGGGCCAACACCTCGGCCGACGTACAGCGCCTGGCCAACCTCTTGCAGATCTCTTCGGCCTTTGGGCGTCCGATTGAAACCGTCGATCGCCGCGCGATGAGCAAGGCGCTCTACCCCGTGCTGCGGGCGGCACAAGCCGAGGCGCGCATGAGCGCCTGCGAGATCGCGGCTGTGGTGGCGGCCAGCGCCGAAGGGTATGCTTTCCCGACCAATTTGGATACCGATCCGCCGGTCGGTGGCCTGGCGCCCGAAACCCAGCAGACCATCATAGCCCGTGCCTTGGGCGAAGACTGGAGCGCCGAGCAGCTCAACGCGGCTTTGGACGCGCGGGAGGAACGCAGCCAGGCCTAAAGCAAAAGCGGAGCGCATGACGACATGGGCTCCGCTGCCTTCTTGACCAGGGCGTTTTCTCAAAGACCTAGGGCGCTGCCCATGGCTGCGGCTGTGTCCAGCATGCGGTTTGAGAAGCCCCACTCGTTGTCATACCAGCTCACGATCCGCACGAAGCGGCCATCAACCACCTGGGTTTGGGTCGCATCGAAGGTCGAGCTGGCGGCCGAATGGTTGAAGTCGCAGGACACCAGCGGCAGCGCGTTGACCGCTAAGACGCCCTTAAGTGCGCCCTCAGCGCCCGCCTTGACAATGGCGTTGACCTCTTCAACGCTGGTCTCACGGCCCGCATCAAAGGTCAGGTCCACCATAGAAACGTTGGCGGTCGGCACGCGCACAGCATTGCCATCCAGGCGGCCCGCCAACTCGGGCATGACCAGGCCAATCGCCTTGGCCGCTCCGGTGGAGGTGGGGATCATCGACAGGGCGCCAGCGCGCGCCCGACGGGGGTCGCTGTGGGCCGTATCGATCAGGCGTTGGTCACCGGTATAGGCGTGAATGGTGGTCATGAAGCCACGCTCGATGCCCAGGGCCTCGTGCAGCAATTTAGCGACGGGTGCCAGACAGTTGGTGGTGCATGACGCGTTGGAGACCACGCGATCATCGCGGCCCAAGCTGGCCTGATTGACGCCAAACACGATGGTTTTATCTGCTTCTTTACAAGGGGCTGAGACCAGCACGCCCTTGGCTCCGGCGGCCAAGTGCGCACTCGCGGCCTGCTTGTTGGTAAAGCGCCCCGAACAGTCCAGCACCAGATCAACGCCCATCTGCCCCCAAGGCAAGTCGGCAGGGTTGGGTTGCGCCAACATCGGTACGGCGCGGCCATCAACCACCAGCGCGCCGTCCTTGGCTTCGACCGCGTTCGTCAGTGTGGCATGGACCGAATCATATTTCAGCAGGTGCGCGGCCATCTCAACGCTGGCCAGATCGTTGATCGCCACCAACTCCAGGTCGCTACGCCCGCTTTCCAGCAGGGCGCGGTAGGTCAAACGGCCGATCCGTCCGAAGCCGTTAATCGCAATTTTCAAGGCCATGAGCTCTTTCCCGATGTGAGGTTTTGTCACTAAATGAGCGCGAAATGTTCGAAAAGCAACATTTTTTAGACCCTGAGGCAATAAATCGCTTCTGTCTTCTCACAAGGCTGTTAGACTTCGCACATTCTCTAGCCGCACCGTTTCAGAAAGTGACTCTTGCATGAGCCGCAATCGCAAAGCCAAAATTCTGGCAACCCTAGGCCCTGCCTCCTCCTCGCCGAACATGATCGCGCGCCTGCACAAGGCTGGGGTCGATGCCTTTCGCCTGAATTTCAGCCATGGCCTGCAAACCGATCATGAAAAGCGGCTGAACGACATCCGCAAGTTGGAGGCCCAAACCGGCACGCCCATCACCGCGCTGATGGATCTGCAAGGCCCCAAGCTGCGCGTCGGCACCTTCGCTGACAGCAAGCAGCCGCTGCAACGCGGGCAAAGCTTCGAACTGCGCCGGGCCAACGAACCAGGTGATGCCTCGGGCGTCCACCTGCCCCACCCTGAGATTTTCGAGGCAGTGAGCGTTGGGCAAAACCTGCTTGTCGATGACGGCAAGTTGCGCCTGGAAATCACCGATGTTACCGACCAAGCCATCGTGACCAAGGTCATTGCGGGCTCCATGATCTCGGACCGCAAGGGCGTCAACCTGCCCGATACGGTGCTCAAGACCTCGCCACTGACGCCCAAAGATCGCGATGATTTGGACTTTGGCCTGTCGATTGGCGTCGATTGGGTGGCGCTGTCCTTTGTCCAGCACCCCGACGATATCCGCGAGGCACAAGGCATCATCCAAGGCCGCGCGCGCCTGATGGCCAAGATCGAAAAGCCCAGCGCCATTCAGCACATCGACGAGATCATCGCTTTGGCAGACGGCATTATGGTGGCGCGCGGCGATCTGGGCGTGGAAATGCCGCCCGAGGACGTGCCGCACCTGCAAAAGGACATCATCCGCCGCTGCCGCCAAGCTGGCAAGCCGGTGGTGGTGGCCACCCAGATGCTGGAGAGCATGATCACCGCCCCCACACCGACCCGTGCGGAGGCCTCCGACGTGGCCACCGCCGTCTATGAGGGCGCGGATGCGGTCATGCTCTCGGCTGAGAGCGCCGCCGGGCAGTACCCGCTTGAGGCTGTATCGATGATGGATCGCATTATCGCCCGTACCGAGGCCAGCCAGTTCTATCAAGCCGGTCTGGACGCCTTAGAGGTCGAGCACCACACCACCGGCACCGATGCCATCTCTGACGCCGCCGCCCGGGTCGCCCTGAGCGTCGAGGCCAAGCTGATCGTCACCCACACGCGCTCGGGTAACACGGCTCTGCGCGCGGCGCGTGAGCGGCCCAGCGTGCCGATTATCTGCGTTACGCCGGCGCAAGAAGCCGCCCGCCAGCTTAGCCTGGTTTGGGGCCTGCATTGCGTCCACACCGACCACATCGACGGCTTGGACCAACTGGTGGAAAAGACCAACACCATCGTTCAGCAATCCGGCCTTATGACAGCGGGCGAACGCTATGTTTTGACAGCGGGCGTTCCGTTTGGAAAAGTGGGTATGACCAATATGGTTCGCATTGTTACATTATGAACACCACGCCCTCTAAGCTTCCATAGGGGCCAAACAGCCCAACGCCTTGCCGGAAAGGATTCACCTTGGCTGTCCAAGATCATGCGCATTTGAACCACCGCCAGACCCAGATCGTCGCGGCACTGCGACGCCTGGGCTACGTGTCGATTGAACAGCTCGCCAAAGAACACCAGGTCACCCAACAGACCATTCGCCGCGACATCAACCGGCTCTGCGACCTGGGCTTGATGGAGCGCTTTCACGGCGGGGCAGTGCAGTCCTCTAAGGCGCAAAACATCGGTCATGAAGCGCGGCGCAAAATGCTGCCCGAAAACAAGGCTGCCGTCGCAGCAGCTCTGGTGGCCGAAGTGCCCGACAACTGCTCGCTGTTCTTGGACGTGGGCACCACCATGACCGCCGTGGCTCACGCGCTGCGCAACCGCTCCAACTTGCGCATTGTCACCAACAACCTGGAGGCCGCTCAGGTCTTGGCCGACCGCAGCGACTTTGAGACCATCGTCACTGGCGGCACCGTGCGCGCGCTGGACGGCGCGGCAGTCGGCGAAGAGGCCGTGCACGCTATCAAGCGCTATCTGTGTGATTTTGCCATCATCGGCACGTCTGGCATCGACCGGTCTGGCTACATTTTGGACTTCGATATCAAGAAGGTGCGCGCTTCAGAGGCCATGATCGAGAATGCCCGCAAGGTCTTTTTGGGCACCGACCACACCAAGTTTGACCGCCGTGCCATGATCAAGTCGGCCCCCTTGTCGGACCTGGATCTAATCGTTACCGATGAAGACCTGCCCGACTGGCTCGCCACCCTGGCCCAGCGTGCGGACTGCCGCTCGCTGGTAGCACAGGTGCCGCGCGCCAGTAAGGCCGATGCGGCATAGAGGAAACCTAGCGCAAAGCCCGAGCAATCGCCCTGGATTGTGCCAAAGTTCGCAAAGGTGCAATTACTCTAAAATTAGATAGTTAGAGCGTGTTAAGTGGATGCCAATCGGCAAGGCACGCTCTAGGTCTAGCCAAGAACTGCAGGCTGCGTTTGAATACCAGCATCTGCGCAGGTGGCGCGCAAGGTCTGTGCTTGGCCTGTCCGGCTACCGGCGCTCCCGACTGACCCTTGGCTTTGCAAACGACCAAAGTCGTTCCCACCAAGGGCGTGGCTCACCATATTTCTTTTGCGCTTTGGCGACGCGTTCCAGGTTCTTTTCCAGACGAGCAAGGAGCGGCTTGATCTCGGGCGATTCTGGATCGTCTACATCAAAGATCAGAGTTCCAACCTTACCTACGTGTTTTTGAAACGCTTCTACGTCCCTCAGCAAGGTCGCGGTGAACTCCTGGATTTGCCTGTCCTTCTCAGCCAATTCATCTTCAAATTCTTTGTAGAGGCTTTTGCGGATCATTTCTGTGAATTCAAGGCTGTCCTCGGGAAGAATCTTCACGATATTCTTCTTTTGATAGAGGGTGTTCTCGACTCGAATGCGTACCACCACCACCAACAAGAGCGCGCTCACGAGAGTGGTCAACCCTACGATCGCGCTTTTGACAAAGGGCAAAGAGAAGGATTGCCCTTGTATGTCCACGATCTGATTAGGGTCTAGCTGCAGCTCAACCAGGTAGGTGATCATCGCCACCAAAAACGCGATCAAAAATCCCAAAGCCTGCAAAATAAAGCTGACCGTCGCACTCCGCGCAGAGGCGGTAACACTGGTCCCGCCATAGAAGTGATCCTCGTCCTTGTCTAGCGGCGGCTGGCCCACAACAAGTTTCTCTTTATTCCCCACGCTCATGCTGTCCTCTAGCTTATCTTCCCGCAAGAGGGCGCCACCCACGGCAGGCACCTCACATATAATTGTCTTTTAATTTATGGAGCAAATAAGGCGTTCAACTTCCTTGTCATACCGCTGCATGGCATGAGGCTTGACCAAGCGCCAACAGCGGCGCTTACTGCTGGTGCTCACACCACGCCCATAGGAAGGACCAGACGACCGCCATGATCGACTCCGTTTTGACCCAGCTCCGCGACGACCGGCAAGCCGCCCTGGATCGCTTGTTCGCGCTGCTGCGCATCCCCTCGATTTCCACCCAGTCGGTTCATGACGAAGACTGCGCAAAGGCCGCTCAGTGGGCTGTCGATGACCTGGCCAGCATGGGCTTTCAGGCCGAGGTGGTGAAGACCCAGGGCCACCCCATGGTGTTCGCCCACTATCCCGGCCCCGGGCGGCACGTCTTGTTCTATGGCCACTACGATGTGCAGCCGGTTGACCCGCTGGACTTGTGGGACGCTGACCCCTTTGAGCCGCGTATGGACCAGGACGACACCGGCAGACCGGTGATCCGAGCGCGCGGCGCGTCCGACGACAAGGGCCAGTTGATGACCTTTCTTGAGGCCTGCCGGGGCTGGATCGCCGCCACTGGCAGCCTGCCCTGCCAAGTCACCGTCATGTTGGAGGGCGAAGAAGAGAGCAGCTCGCCCAGCCTGGAGCCCTTCTTGCACGACTACGCCGAGCGCCTGAAGGCCGACCTGGCCCTGGTCTGCGACACCGGCATGATCGCGCCGCGCCGCCCCGCCGTCACCACCAGCTTGCGTGGCATTGTGATGGAGGAAGTTACCATCACAGCGGCCAACAAAGACCTTCACTCGGGCATGTTCGGCGGTGCTGCCATGAACCCCATTCGCGTCTTGAGCACCATCATCGCCGATTTGCACAACGACACGGGCCGCATCACGCTGGACGGCTTCTATGACGACGTGCTGGAGCCCAGCGAGGCGCAAAAAGCAAGCTGGGACGCCTTAGGTGTGACGGCCGAAACCCTCCTGGGTCCTGTTGGCTTGGCGGATCTGGCAGGCGAAGCAGGCCGCAGCCTGCTGGAGCAGGTCTGGTCGCGCCCAACCTGCGATGTCAACGGCATTATTGGCGGCTACACCGACGAGGGCACCAAGACCGTCCTGCCTTCTAAGGCCAGCGCCAAGGTCAGTTTCCGCTTAGTGGCGAACCAAGACCCGAACAAGGTGGCCGAGGCCTTCCGCGCCCACGTGCGCGCCCGCGTGCCCAGCGACTGCCAGGTCGCCTTTGAGGGCTTTGGCCGCGACCCTGCCCTGCTGGTCAATACGGACCTGCCCGAAGTGGGCTTGGCGCAAGCGGCGCTCAGCGAAGCCTTTGGGGCTCCGACCGTGTTGATTGGTTGTGGTGGCTCGATCCCTGTGGTCGAGTCCTTCAAGCGCATCTTGGGCATGGATTCCTTGCTGATTGGCTTTGGCTTGGACGACGATCAGATCCACTCGCCGAACGAAAAGTACGACCTGGAGAGCTTCCAGCTCGGCACCGAGGCTTGGGCGCGTTTGCTGGGCAAGCTCGGCAGCGAAGGTTAAGCCACCGACCCGACCAACAAGGCTGCTCCCGCACTGACCGCCAAGGTCACCAACAGGGGCAGCCTCAGCTTCAACAGCAGGACAGCGGCCAACAGCACAAGCAACAGCGCGCGCCAGTCCAAAGCCCCAGAGGCCAGGCTCCAGGCGCGCAGAGGGCCAAGCTGCATCGGCTCGGCACCCGGCCACAGCGTTTGCAGTGCAAACCAGGCTGACAAATTGAGCACCGCCCCGACCACCGCTGCCGAGATACCCGCCAAGACGCGGCGCAGCGCCGGGATCGCAGACAGGCGGCTGACGTAGGGGGCAAAGGTAAAGATCCACAAGAAGCAAGGCGCAAAAGTGGCGTGCAAAGCCAGTCCCGCTCCCATCAGGCCCCAGGCCAAGCTGGCGGGCTCGTCGATGCGCGCAGCGGCGATGAATCCGACGAATTCAGTCACCAAGATCAACGGCCCGGGCGTGGTTTCGGCCAGGCCCAGAGCGTCCAACATCTCGGGCCCGCTCAGCCAGCCGTAGGTCTCGACCGCCGCTTGCGCCATGTAGGCCAGCACCGCGTAGGCACCGCCGAAGGTCACCACCGCAAGCGTTGAGAAGAAGCGCCCGATTTGGCTCCAAGTGGAGCCCCAACCGCTGGCCAGCCCCAGCGCCACCAAAGGCAACAGCCAAATCGCCAGCCACGCGGCCGCTACGCCCAGCGTCGCGCGCAAGGAGCGCGCGCGTACCGGCTGGGCATCGTGCCGTTCTGACCTTTCGGGCAGGCGCAGCACCAGGCCAAGGGCGGCGGCTAGGCCGATCACCAAGGGGTAGGGCAAGGTCAGCACAAAAAGACCAAGGAAACTGGCTGCCGCTAGGCTCCAGTGGCCCAGCCCGGCCAGAGCGCGGCGTGCGATGCGCCAAAAGGCCTGACCCACCAGCACCAGCACCGCCGCCTTGATGCCCAGGAAAGCCATTTGAACCGCGTTGATCGTCCCATAGGTGAGATAGAGCCCAGCCAGCAGCGCGATCAGGGCCGCACCCGGCAGAACAAACCACAGCCCCGCAACCAGCCCGCCGCGCAACCCATGCAAGCGCCAACCGCAGTAAGTGGCAATCTGCATAGCCTCAGGCCCCGGCAGCAGCATGCAGAAATTCAGCGCGTCCAGAAAGCCGCGTTCCGACAGCCAAGACCGGCGCTCAACCAGCTCGCTGTGCATAAGCGCGATCTGCCCCGCCGGACCGCCAAATGACAGCAGTCCAATGCGCGCCCAAACCCAAAAGGCGGTCCCGAACCCCGGCGCTTCGCGCGGTGCAGACGGGCCCAAACTAGAGCCCATTCAAGCGCTTCAGCAACAAGTAGAGCGCCGCGTGGTCCAGATCACCGCCGCCCTGTTCGACCTGCTGGGCGTAAAGATCGCGCACCAAGCCGGTCACTGGCAATTCGAGCCCCAATGCCTCGGCCTGGTCGCTGGCGGTTCGGCAGTCCTTGAGCTGGGTTGTACAGCGCCCACCAGGAACAAAGTTGCCCTCGATCATACGCTGGCCGTGCTGTTGCAAAATGGTGGAATCGGCAAAGCCGCCGCTCAGGGCGTCGCGCAGGGCCGCCGGAGCCACCCCGCCCGCCTCAGCCAGGATCATAGCCTCGCTAACCGTGGCGATGGTGTTGGCCACAATGAGCTGATTGCAGAGTTTGGCGAGCTGGCCGCAACCAGCCTCGCCCATATGGGTCACGCGCCCCAAGACGGTCAGCAGAGGCAAGGCACGCTGCACATCGGCCGCGCTGCCGCCCGCCATGATGGTCAGGCTGGCTTGCTCCGCCCCGCGCTGGCCACCCGACACCGGCGCATCGACAAAGCTGATGCCGCGCCCGGCGGCTTCAGCGGCCAGGGTCTTGGCGGTCGCAACTGGGGTCGAGGCTTGGTCGATCAACAAGCTACCTTGCGGCATAGCAGCAAGGACCCCGCCTTCCAGCAGTACCGCCTGGGTGGCTGGGCCGTCCGCCAGCATGGAGATGAGGGCATCCACGTCGCGCGCCGCCTCAACGGGGCTCTGCGCTGCTTCAACGCCCAGTGGGGCTAGCGCCGCCAACTTTTCAGCACTGCGGTTCCAAGCCACGACATGGTGGCCCGCTTTGGCCAGGTGCCCCGCCATGGGGCCCCCCATAATGCCTGTGCCAATAAAACCGATGCGCATGCGCGTCCCCCTCGCTCGCCGTTTGTTAGCGAGGAGCCAAGCGGATCGCGCCGTCCAAGCGAATCACCTCGCCGTTCAGCATGGTGTTCTCGGCCATGTGGCAAACCAGCGAGGCGTAATCCTCAGGCGTGCCGAGACGTGAGGGATAGGGGACAGACGCCGCCAAGCTGTCCTGCACCTCTTGGGGCATGGCCGACAGCATGGGCGTACCAAAAATTCCGGGCGCAACGGCCAAGGCGCGCACGCCGTTCTTGGCCAAATCGCGTGCCAGCGGTAGGGTCATGCCAACAATACCGCCTTTGGAGGCCGAATAAGCAATCTGACCGATCTGGCCGTCGTAGGCTGCGACCGAAGCGGTGTTGACGATCAAGCCGCGCTCTTGATCGGGCCCCATGGGCTCGGCGTTGATCATGGCCGCTGCCGCCAGAGTGGACACGTTGAAGGAGCCCACCAGGTTGATATCGATTACGCGCTGGAACAGGCTGGGATCGTGGGGCTCGCCGCGTGACACCGCTTTGGCGGCAGGCGCAATGCCCGCACAGTTGACCACCAGGCGTTCAACGCCGTTTGCCGCGCGCGCGAGAGCCAGGGCCTCTTTGACCTGTTGGTGGTTGGTGACATCGACCTTAAAGAAGGTCGCACCGGTCGCCTCGACGACCTTTTTGCCCGCCTCTTCGTTCATGTCTAGGGCGGCTACCTTAACGCCCTTGGCGCGCAGCATGGCCACGGTTCCAGCTCCAAGGCCCGATGAGGCACCGGTCACAACCGCCGCAATTTGATCGTTCAAAATCATAGGTTTTTCTCCGAATTTAGGAATAGCCTGCGCCTAAAGGCGCTCAATGGCAATCGCTGTTCCTTCGCCGCCACCGATACAGATGGCCGCCACGCCACGCTTTAGACCGCGCTGCTCAAGCGCATTCAGCAGCGTGACGATAATCCGTGTGCCCGAGGTGCCAATCGGATGGCCCAGTGCGCAGGCACCGCCGTTGACGTTCATCCGCTCGTGCTCGATGCCCAGTTCTTTCATAAAGGCCATGGGCACCACCGCGAAGGCTTCGTTGACCTCGAACAGATCCACGTCCGCGACGCTCCAGCCGATCTGAGCCAACAGCTTTTGGGTCGCAGGCACGGGGGCGGTGGTGAACCAAGCGGGCTCTTGGGCAAAACCCGCATAGCCCACAATCCGCGCGCGGGCATTGAGGCCCTGCGCGGCCGCCGTGGCCTCGTTGGTCAGCACCATAGCCGCTGCGCCGTCCGAGATCGACGAGGCGTTGGCCGCCGTCACACTGCCATCTTTCTTGAAGGCAGGTCGCAGGGTCGGGATTTTGTTCGCATCAGACTTCAGCGGCTGTTCATCCAGCTCAACCAGGCTCTCGCCTTTGCGGGTTTTGACGCGGAACGGTGCGATTTCCTTGGCAAAGCTGCCGTCTTGCTGCGCGCGCAAGGCCCGCTCCAGCGTGGTGATGGCGTAGGCATCTTGCTGTTCGCGGGTGAATTGGTAGTGCTCGGCGGTCTGCTCAGCAAAGACGCCCATGGCCTGGCCCTTGTCATAGGCATCTTCCAGGCCGTCCAAGAACATGTGGTCGAAGAAATGCTTGTGGCCCAGGCGCGCACCGCCGCGCGCGTTGGGTTGCAAGTAGGGCGCGTTGGTCATGCTCTCCATGCCGCCTGCCACGACGACTTGGCTGGCGCCCAAGCGGATCTGATCGGCTGCCAGCATCACGGTTTTCATGCCCGAGCCGCAAACCTTGTTGACGGTGGTCGCGGGCACGCCCTTGTCGAGCCCTGCGGCAAAGCCTGCCTGGCGCGCGGGCGCTTGGCCCAAGCCTGCGGGCAGTACGCAGCCCATGAACAGCTCCTCAACGCTGCCCGCATCGGCCTTGGCATCGTCCAGCGCCGCCTTGATGGCAGCCCCGCCCAGCTCGGTCGCAGCGACGCCGCTGAGGCTGCCTTGGAAGCTGCCAATCGGGCCGCGCTTGGCACCTGCAATGATGACATCGGTCATACTCGTTATTCCCCTTTGAACTCAGGCTTACGCTTTTCGATGAAAGCGCCCATGCCCTCTTTCTGGTCGCTGGTCGCGAACATGGAGTGGAAGACGCGGCGCTCGAACAGCAGACCTTCGGTCAAGCTGGTCTCCTCGGCACGGTTGACGGCATCGCGCGCCAAACAAGCGATGGGCTTTGAGAAGCTTGCGATGGTCTGCGCGGCCTGCATGGCCTCGTCCTGCAGCGCATCGGGCTCAACAACACGAGCGGCCAGGCCCGCGCGCTCGGCCTCCTCTGCGCCCATCATGCGGCCGGTCAAGATCAGGTCCATGGCCTTGGATTTGCCAATCAGCTTGGTCAGGCGCTGCGAGCCGCCCAGGCCCGGCATGACGCCCAGCTTGATCTCGGGCTGGCCGAACTGGGCCGCCGTCGAGGCAAAGATCATGTCGCACATCATGGCCAGCTCACAGCCGCCGCCCAGTGCGTATCCGCCCACCGCTGCGATCTTGGGCGTGCGACAGGCCGCGACCTGGTCCCAGCCGCTCAGCATGTCGGAGTTGTAGGCTTCCATATAAGAATGCGGAGCCATGAACTTGATGTCCGCGCCAGCAGCAAAGGCTTTGTCGCCCGCTCCGGTCAGCAGGAAACAGCCGATCTGTGGATCGCGGTCAAAGCGGCGCATCACGCCAGTCACTTCTTCCATCATCACCGCGTTCAGCGCGTTCAGGGCTTTGGGGCGGTTAAGGCGGATCAACAGAACACGGTCGTGGCGTTCAACTTCAATGGTCTCGAAAGGTCCGAGTGCTGTATCAGAGCTCATAGTCTAACGTCCTTATTGGGTTATTGGCCGCGAGCGCGCGCAGCTAGGCGCGGCAGCATGGCGGAAAAATCACGTCCCTTGCCGTCCTCTTTCTCAACGAAGGTGGCATAGAGGTCGGTGGCGGCTTGGCCCAAGGGCGTGTCAGCCGCAACACTCTCGGCAGCTTGCTGAGACAAGCGCAGATCCTTGAGCATCAGCTCGGCGGCAAATCCGGGCTGGTAGTCACGATCAGCAGGCGAGTTCGGGCCGACGCCGGGCACCGGGCAATAGGCATTGGTGGACCAAGAATAGCCCGAGGAGGTGGAGACCACATCGAACAGCTTGCTCGCATCCAGCCCCAGTTTGTCGGCCAAGGCGAAGGCCTCGCAGGTGCCGATCATGGTGATGCCCAGGATCATGTTGTTACAGATCTTCGCGCCCTGCCCGGCGCCGCTTTCACCGCAATGAACCGCTTTTTGGCCCATGATGTCGAACAAGGGCTTGGCGATGGCAAAGGCCGCATCAGAGCCACCAACCATAAAGGTCAGCGTGCCCGCTTGCGCGCCGCCGATGCCGCCAGACACCGGCGCATCCAAGGCCAGCAAGCCCGCCGTCGCGCAGTCCTGAGCCACCTGGCGCGCTGACTCCACGTCCACAGTAGAGCAGTCCAGCAGCACCGCGCCTTGCGCCATGACGGGCATGATCTGTGCAGCAACCGAGCGCAAAATCTGGCCGTTGGGCAGCATGGTGATCACCACCTCTTGCCCCTTGGCGGCCTCTTCTGCGGTGGCGACCTTGGTCATGCCTTCGACTTCGACGGGGGCCAAATCAAAGCCGGTGACCTCGTGGCCAGCGGCGACCAAGTTGCGAGCCATGGGCGCGCCCATGTTGCCCAAACCGATAAATCCAATCTTCATCGAATTGTCCTCTCTTGAACGGTCGGCGACGCGCTTAGGCGTCAGCCAACAAGTGGCGCGCCACGATCAAGCGCATAATCTCGTTGGTGCCTTCCAAGATCTGGTGCACCCGCAGATCGCGGACGATCTTTTCAAGCCCATAATCCGCCAGATAACCGTAACCGCCGTGAATTTGCAGCGCCTCGTTGGCCACTTCAAAGGCCACATCGGTCACGAAACGTTTCGCCATGGCGCAATGCGCGGTGGCGTCGGGCGCAGCGTTGTCCAGCTTCCAGGCCGCTTGGCGCAGGAAGACGCGGCTGACCTGCAGCTTGGTTTCCATGTCCGCCAACTTGAACTGTATCGATTGAAAGCGGTCAAGCGACTGGCCAAAAGCGCGGCGCTCACCGGCGTAGGCAACGGCCTTGTCCAAGGCGGTCTGCGCAGCCCCCAGCGCGGCGGCTGCGATATTGACGCGCCCGCCATCCAGGCCCTTCATGGCGTAGACGAAACCGCGACCGGCCTCGCCCAAACGCTGATCGGCGGGCAGGACTGCCTTGTCCATGTTAACCTGGGCGGTCGGCTGCGCGCGCCAGCCCATTTTGCGTTCGGGCGCACCGAAGCTCAGGCCCTCGGCACCCATGTCCAGCAAGAAGGCGGAAATGACTTTCGCCGCTGGCAAGTCGGCACCGTCCTGCAGCAAGCTGGCATCGCGGGCCATAATCACATAGAGATCCGCAAATCCGCCGCCAGAAATGAACGATTTGCTGCCGGTCAACGCAAATCCGCCGTCCACGACTTCGGCACGGGTCTTCATCGCCACTGCGTCCGAGCCCGAGCCGGGCTCGGTCAAGCAATAAGCAGCGACCTTAGTCATGGCGCAAAGATCGGCCAAATAGCGATCGTGCAAAGCCTGATCGCCAAACCGGTCGATCATCCAAGCCACCATGTTGTGAATCGACAAGAAGGCCGAGACCGAGGGGCAGGCCATGGCCAAGCCTTCAATCGCCAAGCTGGCTTCTAAACGCGAGAGGCCAGAGCCGCCACGATCTGGGTCAACCAACATGCCACCCAGGCCAAGCTCGCCCGCCGATTCCAGAAAGTCGCGCGGGATCGTCCCGTCTTGCTCCCACTGGTCTGCGTTGGGGGCGATGGCGTCTTGGCCAAAGCCCTGGGCCATATCAAAGACCGCTTGCTGCTGCTCGTTGAGCGCAAAGTCCATGGTGTTTCCTTCCAGCAAATTTCCAAATTGGCGGGGCTTTTGTACCGCCCCCTGTATCATTGTGCCACTGGGCAAAAGCGGCGCTGAGGCAAAGCGGCCCGGACTAGCTGTCGGCCGGCTGCCCGTCGCCCTCATAGAACTGCGGCCAATAGCGTTTGACAATCGACGAGCTGGGTTCAAAGACGTGGCAGGTGTTGAGCACCGCTTTGGCCGCCTTAGCCCGTGCCGCCTCACCTTCAGCATCGTCGCCCATTTCTGACGCCTCTTTGCGTTGGACGGGATAGACCGCCTGAAAGGCGGTATTGGCCATGACCCGCAGCATGTCGTTCAAGTGCGTACAGCCCGAGGTACCGCCAACGCGCTTTTGGCACTCTTTGGTAAAGCCAGAGACGATGCGCGCGCCGATCATCCGCTTATAGTTCTCTGTAATTGCGGGGCAAATATTGTAAGGCGAGCTTAGCGTTGCCGCCTCTGCATCGACGATTTCCATCTGCGGCGTGATGGTAACGCGCAGAACCATATGGTGCAAAGGGTCGCCCGCCGCGACATAGCCACGGTCGAAATTGTCGAACGAAAAGGGCTTGGTGTCTTGCATCATAACTTCGATATCGAACAGGCCGTCCTCGCGCTCATAGCCCAGCGCTTCATAGCGGCGGGTATGGATTTGCTGCCGGCGAACGGGCGAAGACAGGCCGTTGCTAGGGCGCGGAGGGCTTGCGTAATCGGGAAGGGTTGCGGTCATCATGTCCCACTCATATTAAGGCCGAGGGGCAGGTTCTCTGCTTGCCGAGCGCGGCTTTGCCCCCTACCATTTTTGAATCGTTAGCAAGCTAGGCCGCCTCTGAGCCTGGCGCAAGAGCTGACAGAGCGGCCAAGCGCCGCTGGACCAACCTTTACCTCCTGATGGAATGCACCATGCCAAATCTGCCCGCCAGTCTTTCAAACCTGCGCCTGCCCGTTATTGCCTCGCCCATGTTTATCGTCTCTGGGCCAGAGCTGGTCATCGCACAATGTAAGGCGGGCGTGGTGGGCTCTTTTCCGGCGCTGAATGCACGCGAAAAGGACGGCGAGCCCATTTTGCTGGAAGCCTGGCTCAAGACCATCACCGAAGAGCTGGACCGCCACAACCAAGCCAACCCAGACAGCCCAGCCGCCCCCTTTGCGGTCAATCAGATCGTCCACCGCACCAACAGTCGCCTGGAGCGCGATGTCGAGATCTGCGCGCGCTGGAAGGTGCCGATCTGGATCACCTCTATGGGCGCACGGGTCGAGGTGAACGAGATCGCACACCAGGCAGGCGGCGTGGTGCTGCACGATGTGATCAACAACACCTTTGCGCATAAAGCGATTGATAAGGGCGCGGACGGCCTGATTGCGGTAGCGGCGGGTGCTGGCGGGCATGCAGGCGGCCAGTCCCCCTTGGCACTGATCAGCGAGATCCGCAGTTGGTTTGACGGCCCCTTGGCCCTGTCGGGGGCGATCGGCAACGGCGCGAGCATACTGGCGGCGCGCGCCATGGGCGCCGACTTGGGCTACATCGGCTCGGCCTTCATCGCCACCCATGAGGCCAACGCTAGCGCGGACTATAAGCAGATGATCGTCGATGATAGCGCAGAAGATGTGCTCTATACGCCACATTTTACGGGCGTGTCCGGCAACTATTTGAAGAATTCTTTGCGCCTTCAAGGCCTGGACCCAGACAATCTAACTGCCGAGAGCAGCTCAAAGATTGACCTATCGCGACCCAGCAAAGTCAAAGCCTGGCGCGATATCTGGGGGTCGGGCCAGGGCATCGGCTCGGTGACTGAATGCGTCAGCGTCGCCGATCTGGTGGCCCGTTTGACCCGCGAATACCAGGCCGCCAAGCAGGCGCTGTGCGGGGCCTAGGGACCGGGTGCCTTCCCCCAAGTGCCTTCCCCCAAGTGCCCTCCCCTGGGTGCCCTCCCCCGGGTGCCCTCCCCCGGGTACCTTCCCGGTCTTGCCCGCTCGTGCGCGCCTTATGGCCGGGCGTGGCCCGCGCCGGTGACGACGTACTTGTAGGAGGTGAGCTGCTCGGTACCCACGGGGCCGCGCGCGTGCATCTTGCCGGTTGAAATACCGATCTCCGCGCCCATACCGAACTCGCCGCCATCGGCAAACTGGGTCGAGGCGTTCAGCATGATGATGCCCGCATTGACCTGATTGGCAAAGCTGGTTAGCACCGCGTCGTCCTGGCTTAGGACCGCTTCAGTGTGGTGCGAGCCGTGGGCGTTGATGTGGTCGATGGCCTCTTGCGCGCTGTCCACCACCTTGATCGACAAAATGGCGTCCAGGTATTCGGTGTCCCAGTCGGCGTCGCCAGCAGGGTTCGCGCCCTCTAACAGTGCCAAGGCCCGCGCGTCGGCCCGCAATTCGCAGCCGTGCGCGCGCAGCTCAGCGCCTAGGCCGGGCAGCAGCGCTTGGGCCACGTCAGCGTGGACCAGCAAGGTCTCGGTGGCGCCACAAATGCCGGTGCGGCGCATTTTGGCGTTCAACACCACCGCTTGGGCCTGCTCCAAGTCGGCAGCCGCATCGACGTAGGTGTGGCACAGGCCGTCCAGGTGGCTAAAGACCGGCATACGCGCTTCGTCGCGAATCCGCTCGATCAGGCCGCGCCCGCCGCGCGGCACAATGACATCAATCGCCTCTTCCATGCGCAACATGAGCCCAACCGCCGCGCGGTCTGTCGTGGGAATGCGCTGGATACAGGCTTCGGGCAGACCGGCCGCGCGCAGCCCGTCTTGCAGCGCCAACAGGATTTCACCACTGGAATGGAAGCTGTCCGAACCACCGCGCAATATGGCGGCATTGCCCGCCTTCAGGCAGAGGCTGCCCGCGTCGGCGGTCACATTGGGGCGGCTTTCATAGATGATGCCGATTACGCCCAATGGCACGGAAATTCGCTTGATCTTCAGCCCGTTGGGGCGATCCCAGTCTGCCAGTATCCTGCCGACCGGATCCTCCAACTTGGCTACATCTTCCAACCCGCGCGCCATGGCCTCGATCCGCTCGACCGTCAGCTCAAGGCGGTCCAGCATAGCCGCCGACAGGCCCTTGTCGCGACCTGCCTGCATATCCAGCGCGTTGGCCTCCAAAATGGCAGCCTCGCGCGCCCGCAGAGCCGCCGCCGCCGCCATCAAGGCCGCGTCCTTTTGCGAGCGTGGTGCCAGGGCTAAGACCGCTGCCGCTTGCTTGGCATGTTGGCCGATGTCGTGCATCAGGGCGGTGAGCTCGGGGGTCTGGCTGTTCATGCCGCGTCCTCTTTCGGGGTGGTGAGCGCCGGCGCCTCGTCGCTGGCCTGCGCGATGGTCAGCGCCAGATCGTCGCGATGGATCAGCGCTAAGCGGGCTTGATAGCCCAAGATCTTGGCGATGTCTTGGCTCTGCTGGCCCTGGATGCGCTGTGCTTCGGCGGCGCTGAAGGCCGACAGACCGACGCCCAAACGCTGGCCGCCTTGGTTCAAAACAGCCACCGGGTCGCCTTCATTGAACTGACCATCGACCGCCACAACGCCAGCGGGCAACAGCGAGCGGCCTTGCAGCAAAGCACGCTGTGCGCCCGCATCGACCACCAGGCTGCCGCGCGGCATCAGACTGCCCGCGATCCAAGCCTTGCGCGCTTTGCGCGGGTTGGCCTGAGCCTGGAACAAGCTGGCGAGCGAGCCTTGCAGCAGGGCTTGCACGGGATGCAGCCCCTCGCCCTTGGCGATCAGCATGGAACAGCCCGCCTGTACCGCCACTTTGGCGGCATCGATCTTGGTCACCATACCACCGGTCGAAATACCCGGCAGGGGCTTGCCCGCCATAGCCTCGATCTCAGGCGTAATGGTTTGGATCAGCGGGATATGGGACGCTTGCGCATGGGTGCGCGGGTTGGCCGTATAGAGCCCGTCGATATCCGAAAACAGGATCAACAGATCTGCCCCCGCCATCGAGGCGACCCGCGCCGCTAGCCGGTCGTTGTCTCCGACGCGAATCTCAGCCGTGGCCACAGTGTCGTTTTCATTCACCACCGGAACAGCCTGGTGCTTGAGCAAGCTTGCGAAGGTCGCGCGGGCGTTCAGGTGCCGCTGGCGCTCCTCGGTATCCTCAAGCGTGATCAGAATCTGAGCCACGGTGCGGTTGTGGCGCGCCATGGCCGCTTGGTAGGCGTGCGCCAGGCGGATTTGCCCGGTGGCCGCCGCAGCCTGCTTATCGCCCAGCCGCAGATCACCGCTCACGGGCATACCCAAGTGCAAGCGCCCGACAGCAATCGCGCCAGAAGAGACCAAGATCACCTCTTTGCCCTGGTCCAACAGCGCGCTCACGTCGTCGGCCAAAGCATCCAGCCAGGCTTGCCGGATCTGCCCCTGTCCATCGACCAGCAAGGCCGAGCCCACTTTGATCACCAGGCGCTTGGCCTTTTCGACCGCCTGCGCGGCCAAACTGACCCCGCTTTGCACCGCTTGCCCGCCGCTCGCCTGAGTTTCGTCGTGTTGGATCAAGGCTGCCATCCCGCGTTCGCAGGGGCCTCCGCAGAGGGTTGGTTTTCGGCTTTCAGGGCCTGGCGGTTGGTTTTAACCCGCTCCAGGCCAGCGCGCATCAGCGGCTCCAGGCCTTCGCGGGTGACGCCGGACAAACCGAAGACCTGCCCGCCCGCAGCGCGCTGAAGCAGCTCCTTCTTGAAGCGTTGGTCGTTTTCGCTCAGCGCGTCGATCTTGTTCAACACCACCAGCTCGGGCTTGTCCAAAATACCGTGGCCATAGGCCTCCAGCTCGCTGCGCACCACGCGGTAGGCTTCCACCACGTCCTCTTGGGTGCCGTCGATCAGGTGGATCAACACACCGCAGCGCTCAATATGGCCCAAGAAGCGCGTGCCGATGCCAGCGCCTTCGTGTGCGCCTTCGATCAGGCCCGGGATATCGGCGACGACGTAGCGATTTTGGTCGATGTCCACCACGCCCAGGTTGGGAAACAGCGTCGTAAAAGGATAATCGGCGATTTTGGGCTGTGCGCGGCTGCAGACCGACAGGAAGGTCGATTTGCCCGCGTTTGGCAGGCCCACCAGACCCGCGTCCGCCAGCAATTTAAGCCGCAACCAGAGCCAGCGCTCCTCGCCCGGCCAACCGGGATCTGCGCGCCGTGGGGCTTGGTTGGTCGAAGTCTTGTAGCGTGCATTGCCATAGCCGCCGTCGCCGCCGCGTGCCAGCAAGACGCGTTGGCCTTCTTCGGTCAAGTCGAACAGGATTTGCTCTTTGCTTTCGTCCAAGATCTGTGTACCGACCGGCACACGCAGAACAGCGGGTTTGCCCGCCGCGCCGTGGCGATCCTTGCCCATGCCGTGTACGCCGCGCTGGGCCTTAAAGTGCTGGGCATAGCGAAAATCGATCAGCGTGTTGAGATCACTGCTGGCCTCGGCCCAAACATCGCCGCCGCGTCCGCCGTCACCGCCATTGGGGCCGCCGAACTCAATGTATTTTTCGCGCAAGAAGGACACGCAGCCGCCGCCGCCATCGCCCGCCTTTACGAAGATTTTCGATTCATCCAGAAATTTCATCGTGCTTTTCGTCTTATCGTATCGTCAGTTTCATCATAGCAGGAGCAGACCGCGCCTTGCGTGTTTTTTGTACCAAGGGCCTTGAGAAGCCAGCAGCCATACCCGTCAATCGGCGCTGCAAACCTCAGGCCTTCAGCGCATCTAGGCCGCCTGTGCCACGGGCCTAAGCTTCAGTTTATGGTAAAAGCGGCGCGTAGCGCTTAGGATTTAGGGACCAGCCAGGCCCCCGCCGGTTTTGGAGGATCGGTGCGGTGTTTGCGCTATGTATAAGCCTCTGCGTCTCAGGTTTCCAGATGCGAAGCGGCTTTCTTTGCAACTCTTTGCCTTCAGGGGGCACGCCCGCTATGTATCGCATCCCTCTGGCCAGCGCACAGCCCGGTTCGCGTGGGCCACGAAGCGCCACGCCATGCTTGCCGCGCCGACGCTTTGCCAAGCTCCTTGCCGGTGCCGGACTGGCCGGCATTGGCATTGCGGGCTCCCCCGCCCTACAGCCAGCGCGCGCCCAAGGCTTGCCAGGCCTGCCGCCGCTGCAAGACGGCGATCTGATATTCCACTCCAGCCGCTCGTTTCAAAGCGCGGCCATCATGCGCGCCACCGGCTCGCCCATCACCCACATGGGGATCATTCACCAAACTCACCTCGGCCCGCGTGTCATCGAGGCGCATGTGGTGGTGCGCGAGCTGGCACTGCTGCACTGGGTCTACCATGGTCGCAAAGCCGCTTTCATCATTCGCCGCCATCCCGATCTGGGACCCAGCCAGGCCCAGCGCCTTGTTCACGAGGCTTTGCAACTGCGCGGTCGCCCTTATGACCTCATGTTCGACATGGATAACCAGCGCCCCTATTGCAGCGAATTTGCCTACGTCTTGTTTCAGCGCCAGGGTCTGGACATCGGGCGCCTGCAAAAACTCGCTGACTTGGACTTGAGCCACCCCGAGGTGCAATCCCTGCTGGCGCGCCGCGCGCGGCGTCACCCCAAATGTCGGGGGATCAGCGATGCCGCTCAATGTCAAAGGATTTTGCTCGACCAGCCTTTGATCACGCCCCGCGCCATCCTGGAAGATCCACGACTGGTGACGGTGGCGCGCCAAGGTATCTAGGCCAAGCGCCACATCCCCGGGCACCACAACCCCGGGCGCGGGTCAGCAAGGCCGCCCAGCGCCAATGGACTCGAAGAAAGCATTGGCCTCGGCAGCCGTCGCGAACTCGCTGCACTTCATGCCCATGCCGCCAAGATCGACCTGAGCGCTCGCGCCCGTTTCGCCGTTGATCACCGGCTGCATGTCCGCAGGATTGGCGATGCCAATCGCCGTCAGATCGGCATAGAAATCCTGCGCTTGAGGCAAGGCCTCCACGTTGCGGGTCTCAGCGATATAGGCTTGCAAGCGCTGCTCTTCCGCCGCCAAGGGCGAGGCAGGAATGGGCGCACCAGCCACGGGGCGCGTGTCGCCGATAACGTCGGCGGCAGGCCCCAACAGCGCGGCCTCGTCCGCCGAGCGTGTGCCGGGCCTCAACGGAATATACGCCGACTTGAGCGGCTGGACCGGAGCGATTCGCCCGTCGCCTTCAGCGCTGCGCGTATAACCGCCCGCGCTGGCCAGCGTGTCGCGCAAATTGCCATAAGGTGAGGCCGAGCCCCGCGTCTGACCTGCCAGACCCGGACTAAGACCCAAGCCAAGCCGAGTCAGCTGGGCCGAACCGCGTGTCGCACCTTGGCGTCCACCCGGCAACGGGCTGAACGCACCGCTTTGTGCAGCACCTGGAACCGCTGAAAAACCTGCATTCGCCGTGGCTTGCGTGCTTTGATACTGACTGCCCTGCCCCACCGACTCCGGCGCGCTCAAGCTGGCCGCGCTGCTCATCGGCGCAGCAACGGGCTGAACCTGCTCCATGGCTAGACTCGGATCGTTGGCTTGGGTCTGAACGCCACCAAAGGCCGTCTGAGCTTCAGGGCGCAAGCGAAAGCGCTTGCCAACGTTCTCACGGAACCGTGCAAATCGCGACTTGGGCGCTTGGGCGGTCACCACCTGCCCGGTGACAGGATCGACGCTGGTTGCCGGTTGAGCGTTGCCACGATCACGCAAGGCTGAGCAGCCAGCAAGCGACGTTACCAGCACCAAAACCGCAAGCAAAGCGAAGGCGTTAGAGCGCATGAAAATCCTATGGATGGGCCTAGCGGGCGATAATTGGCCAGGCGGAACTGGCCGCAGTGAAGCGCAAAACTGGGGCAAAATCAAGGTTTGGCTGCGGGCTCAAGGCTGGACAGCGCCTCGCTGGCGGTACGAAATGGCAGCAAAATCGACCCGTGGCGCGCGCGTACAGCCGACGCTGGCGCGAAGATGGCCAGTTGCGGCCATTGCGCGAGTTCGCCCTCGTCAACCGCTTGGTTGGCCAACAGCCGTTCCAGCAGCCCCTGACCATGCGCCAACTTGGCCCACATGGCCGCCAGATCCAGCCCCTGCAAGCCTTCAACCATGACCGCCGTGGCGGCTTGGGTCAAAAGGCAGGCCCGCCGGGCGTCGCAGCCAAGCTGAATTGCTCCGCTGTCCCAGCCGATTTGCGGGCGCGCGGTGAACAAGACCTGACTGCCGCAGACAGGATTGCGCCGTAAGAGGCTCAGAGGCGCATCGGCCAAGCGCCCATCCTGGTCGCCGTGCTCGGCGTAGGCTTTGATTTGATCGCTATAGAGGCGTTCGAGTGAGGCCTCGGTCATGCCCGGCCCTCTGCTTGACCTAAAGTTTGCCGCCGTGAACCAGGTTCAAGAAGCGCTGTTCCCAGCGCGGCTCAGACTGGAACAGCCCCGAAAACTTGATGGTCACGGTCTGCGCGCCCGGCTTTTGCACCCCGCGCATAGTCATGCATTGGTGCTCGGCGGTCATCATCAGCGCCACGCCCTTGGGCTTTAGCACATCTTGGATCACATCGACGATTTGCGAGGTCAGCGCCTCTTGGATCTGCAAGCGCTTGGCGTAGGTGTCAATCACCCGCGCTAGCTTGGACAGACCCACCACGCGGTCTTGCGGCAGGTAAGCGATGTGCGCCACGCCCATGATCGGCACCATGTGGTGCTCGCAGTGCGAGCGGAAGGGAATGTCGCGCACGAAGATCATATCATCGTAGCCGCCAGCGTCCTCGAAGGTCCGCTCCAGATAGTCACGCGGCTCCTGGCTATAGCCAGCAAACAGCTCCTCGTAGGAGCGCACAACACGGGCAGGCGTGTCCAGCAGGCCCTCGCGGTTCACGTCCTCGCCGATATAGGCCAGGAGCGTGCGCACAGCCGCTTCAGCTTGCTCACGGCTCACGCCCGAGGTTCCTTCAGAGCTTCCGTCGGTCTGTGTCAAATCGCTGACCAAAGAGATTTTTGTTGTGTCCACGCGCAGCTTCGCTTCCTTAGGTTCGCGGTCGGGATGAGTTGTGGCCGCTCGTTGTCGTTGCGCGACACCTTGCTTGAGAGGCAGCGCTTGCGCTGCTGGGTGAGCCACACGTCCCAGAGACTTGACATCAGGTTGCAGAGCCTTGATGTCAAGGGCTGAGCCGCTTCTTGCCTGAGGTGGCTTAGTCTGTCCACCCCCATTCGGGTCTTCTTATTGCGACCTTCGAAACGACCCAAACGACACAAGGCCCATGACCTCTACAAACGCCCCTGCCGTATCCGCCTGTGATGATCGTGCCGCTGTCGAACAAGCGCAGGCCGAACTCGTTGAAGACTTTAGCTTTTTTGACGATTGGACCGAGCGCTATCGCCACATCATTGATCTGGGCAAGGCCCTGCCCGAATTGGAAGAGAGCGAAAAGACCGATGATAATTTAGTCCGCGGTTGCCAGTCGCAGGTCTGGTTTGTGTTGGAAAAAACCAAGGATGACCGGCTTGTGATTCGCGCCACCTCTGATGCTATGATCGTGCGCGGGCTGATCGCCATGCTGTTGAAGGTCTATAATGGTCGTTTGTGCCAGACCATCGCCAGCACGCCACCGCAGTTTATCGAGGCCCTGGGTCTGCAAGCCCACCTGAGCCCAACGCGCAACAACGGCCTGTTGGCCATGGTCAAGCGCATCCAAAGCGCCGCCGCAGCCTAGTCTGTGGCGCCTGCCCGCTGATCTTCCAAGGCGCGCAACTGAGCGCGCTGGATCTTGCCGGTTGCGGTCATGGGCAGTTCAGCCACCACCTCAATCTCACGCGGGTATTCGTGCGCGGCCAAGCGCTGGCGTACCAGGTCTTGCAGCTCGGCTTGCAGGGCTGGGCTGTCGGCCTGCCCCTCGGCCAGCACCACGAAAGCCTTAACGATCTGGGTGCGCTGCGGGTCGGGCTTGCCGATCACCGCCGCCATCAGCACCGCCGGGTGACGCAGCAGGCAATCTTCGATGCTCGACGGACCGATACGATAGCCAGCAGAGGTGATGACATCATCATCGCGGCCCTGAAAGGTGATCCAGCCGTCGCCGTCCTGCCAGCCTTGATCGCCGGTCAGCATCCAGTCGCCCATGAATTTGTCGCGCGTCGCCTGGGGCCGGTTCCAATAGCGCAAGAACATGGCCGGGTCCGGAGCTTTGACCGCGATCGCGCCCAGTTGGCTCGCCTCGGCAGGCCGCCCACTGGCTGGGTCCACCACCTTCACCGCGTGCCCGGCCACTGCGCGCCCCATACTGGCTGCGGGCCCCTGCATGATGGCGCTGCAACACGAGACAATCAGATTGCACTCGGTCTGGCCATAGAACTGGTTGATGGTCAGCCCCAGCACCTTGCGCCCCCAAGCCAGCATCTCTTCGCCCAAGGGTTCGCCGCCGCTGCCCAGCGCGCGCAGGGCCAACCTGCCGGGATAGGCCTCAGGATAGGCCGCACGCATCAACTTGAGCGCGGTCGGCGGCAAGAAGCTCAGCGCCACCTGCTCGCGGGCCATGAAGTCCAGCGCCACCGCGCCGTCGAACTTGGCAAAGCGGTGCGCCAGTAACGGTAAGCCCAGCGCCAGACCCGAGAGCATGACGTTGATCAGCCCGCCGATCCAGGCCCAGTCGGCAGGCGTCCAATAGAACAAGGGCTGGTCGCTGTGGCGCGCCGCCTCGATGGTCTCCGCCAAGGGCACAAGGTCGAGGTAGGTCTGCATACCCGGCAGGTGTCCCCAAACCACGCGCTGCCCGTGCAGCACGCCCTTGGGCGCGCCGGTGGTGCCCGAGGTATAGATGATCAGCGCCGGATCATCTGGGCCGGTGTCTTGCACCGCAAAATCGGTGGGCAGACCGTCGATCAACGCGTGCAGGTCTTGCGTGCCGAGGTCCGGGTGCGCGCCGTCGACGGTCACAATCCGCAAACCCGCCTGAGCTTCGGATGCCATAGCGCGCAGCTTGGTCGCACCGTCCCGGTTGGTGACGATCAAGCGAATGCCCGCATCCACCACGCGGTGTTCCAGCGCGTCGGGCCCGAACAGCATGAACAGCGGCACGGCGATCGCGCCCAACTTATAGATGGCGATATGGGCCGCTGGGGTCTCAAGCGCTTGAGGCAGCAGCACGCCGACGCGATCCCCTGCGCCCAGGCCCAGGCCAGTGAGGCCATGCGCGATGCGGTTTGATAGATCGCGCAGCCCGCCATAGCTCAAATCATGGCGCTGGCCTTGGTCGTCAAGCAGGCGCACGGCCAGGCGTTCGGGGTCACGCTCGGCCCAATCATCGCAGCACAAGCGCGCGATATTGCAGCGCTGGGGGATATCCCAACCAAAGGACTGGCGCAAAGCCTCATAGCTGGCGACGGCGGTCAGCATCGGGATCTAGCCCAGAGCCTCGGCGTCAAAGGCGCCCGGCAGCAGCTCAGCAATGCTGGTGCGTTGAATGCGCCCGTCGCGCCCGCAGCACAGCACAGGCAGGGTCTTGGCGAATTCGCTCAAGAACTGGCGGCAGATGCCGCAAGGCGTGATGGGTTCGTCGCGCGGACCGATGACCGCGATGGCCACGAAGTCGCGCCGATCCTGGTTGATCGCGATGGCCGCCGCCGAACGTTCGGCGCAAATGCCCGCCGGATAGGAGGCGTTTTCAATATTCGCCCCCTCGATGATACTGCCGTCCGACAGCAACAGCGCAGCGCCAACCTGAAAGTTGGAATAGGGCACATAGGCGCGTTCAGCGGCGCGTTTGGCGGCCTCAACCAGCCGGGTTTCGGTTGCGGGATCAAGGGGCGTGGCGCTCATGGTTTGGCTCCTGCTTAAGCGTCTACGGTGCCGTAAATGCGGTCGCCCGCATCGCCCAAACCGGGCACGATATAGCCCACTTCGTTCAGCCGCTCATCCAGGGCAGCGGTCAGGATCGGCACGTCGGGATGGTCGCGGCTCAGGCGCTCAACGCCCTCGGGCGCGGCCACCAGACAGCAGAATTGCAGGTTCACAGCACCCGCATTCTTCAGGTGGGTAATGGCGTCCGAAGCCGAGCCGCCCGTCGCCAGCATGGGGTCCACCACCAGCACGCGGCGCTGCTCGATGCTGTGCGGGATCTTAAAATAGTACTCTTCGGCCTTCAGCGTCACCTCGTTGCGCGCCAGACCGACGAAGCCGACCCGCGCATCGGGCAGAATGTCCAAGAAGCCATCCAGCAGGCCATTGCCTGCGCGCAGAATCGACACCAGCACCAGCTTGCGCCCGGCGATCTGTGTGCCTTGGGTAGGCCCCATAGGGGTGTCGATGGTCTTGCTTTCTACGGGCAAATCGCGCGTGGCTTCATAGGCCAGATACTGGCTGATCTCGCGCAGGCGCTGGCGAAAGACCGCCGAACCGGTCGCCTTATCGCGCATCAAGGTCAATTTATGGGCGATCATGGGATGATCGACGACGGTCAAAGTCGGGCTGGCAGAAAAATGTCCGGGCGCTGATTGGGTCATGGTGCGGGCTTTATCAGATCAAGATTTTACGAGAACAAAGAATCACTGGCGCACAGGCTTACACCGCTTTGCCGCATCTCGTCCATGGCAGAAGCCAGGGAGCCGTTCATATCAATCGCGCGGCAAGCATCCTCGACCAGCGTCACCTCAAAGCCCAAAGCGCGGGCATCCAGAGCCGAATAGGCCACGCAGTAATCGGTGGCCAAGCCGGTCAGCAGCAGTTTGCTGAGGCCGCGTTCGCGCAGATAGCCCGCCAGCCCGGTTGGCGTCTTGCGGTCATTTTCGAAAAAAGCCGAATAGGAGTCGATCTGGGGCCGAAAGCCCTTGCGGATAATCAGCTCCGCGCCGTCGGTCCGCAGATCGCGATGAAAGGCCGCGCCAGAGCTGCCTTGCACACAGTGGGTCGGCCACAAGACCTGCGCGCCATAGGGCATACCGATCATGGTAAAAGGCTGCACACCCTTGTGATTGGCAGCAAAAGAGCTGTGATCGGCGGGGTGCCAATCTTGGGTTAGAATGCGGGTCGCAACCTGTCCCTGCAGGCGGTTTATCACCGGCACAACCGCGTCGCCCTCGGCGACCGCCAAAGCGCCGCCAGGGCAAAAATCGTTTTGCACATCAATGATTAGCAGGGCGGTGTCGCCACCCAAATCGGCGGGTCTCATAGCGGTCCTTTTGGTCTGATTAAGCAGGGATGCGCGCAGGTTAGCAGCTTGCACCGCGCTTGCCAGCGGGGCAAACTGGCGCTGCCTAAACCCTTCTTTAGGACCAAAATTTGACCAACTCGCACTTACCAAACGATCTTGGGTCTCGCCTTGCCTTCTTGCAGCGCGCCGAGGCGTTGAAGGATACCTTGCGCTCGGCCCGCACCTCAAGCGGACGGCCGGAAAGCACCGCTGAGCACACCTGGCGCTTGTTGCTGTGGGTCGAGGTCTTGGCCGACTTGGTGCCCGAGCTGGACCGTCTGAAGCTGATGCGCTTGGCGCTGATCCACGATCTGCCCGAGGCGGTGTCGGGCGACATCCCCGCCCCGCTGCAACGCCCCGACCAAGACAAGAGCGGCGTCGAGCGGCGCGACCTGGCGGATTTGACCCAAAACCTGCCCAGCCAACAAGGTGCTGACATCCAAGCTCTGTGGGAGGAGTATGAGGCGGCCCAAAGCCCGGAGGCCGTTTTTATCAAGGGCTTGGACAAGCTGGAGACCATTGCGCAGCACAACCAAGGAGCCAATCTGCAAGGCTTCGATTACCGGTTTAATTTGGATTATGGCCGCACGGCCACTGACCGCCACCCGCTGATTGCGCGTCTGCGTGAGGCCCTGGATGCCCAGACCCTAGCGCGGGCGAACGCTGGTGGACAGACGAACGAAGCCGACGCCTAGAGGCAGGCCTGTAACCAAGGTTGCGCGCTAGGCCACCGCTGCCAAGCGCCCCCCTTGCAAGCGCAGCACCCGCGTGGCCAGGGCGCGTTGCAGCTCCTGATCATGCGAAACGATAATCATGGCCTGAGGCAGGCCGCGCAAGATCTCCACCAAACGATGCCAGTTGCTTTCGTCCAAGGCATTGCTGGGCTCATCGAGCAGCAAGACCTCGGGCTGCATGGTCAGAACGCAGGCCAACGATATGAGCCGCTTCTCGCCCCCTGACAAAGCATGGGTCACCCGCTCAGCCAGCGCCGACAATCCTAACTGTGCCAAGACCTCCAGGCTGATCGCCCGCGCCTCTTGCTGGGTCTTGCCCAAATTGAGCGGCCCGAACATGAGATCATCAATCACGGTGGGGCAAAAAAGCTGATCATCGGGATCTTGGAACACCAGCCCGACGCGCCGACGCATGGCGGCAAAGTCAGCCTCGCAGGTCAGCGCCTTGCCGTCAAAGCTGAGGCTGCCAGCCTCGGCAGGCAACAGGCCGACCAGGGCCTGCATCAGGCTGGACTTCCCCGCCCCGTTGGGTCCGGCAATAAACAGCCGCTCACCAGGATAGAGCGACAAATCGAGGCCACTGAGCACCGCCGGGCGTCCGGGATGGGCCACCTTGAGGTCGCACAGCTCAAGGCGAGCTGCGCTCTCACCACCTTGCGTTTGCAATGTCATCGCACCAGTGCCCCGCTCCAAGCCCAGATCCCCACCAACAAGCAGGCGGCGCTAAAGGCAAAGACAAAGCCCCAATCCCGCACACGCATGCGCAGGGCCTGCGCCACTGGAAAGCGCCCCGTGTAGCCCCGGCACATCATGGCAGCCAAGACCCGCTCGGACCGCTCCAAGCTGCGCACAATCAGCATGGCAACCAGGTAACCCAGACTGCGGTAGCAGTGCCAAGAACAAGAGAGCTGAAAGCCGCGCAGCTTCATGGCATGGCGCAAGCGCTGGTACTCGTCGGTCAGGATATCAATGTAACGCAAGCAGAGCGCCAAGAGCTGCACCAAGCGCTCAGGCAGCCCCAGGGCGGTCAAAGCCTGCACCAATTGGTGCGCGGGCATGCTGCCAACCAGGGCCAGCATGGCAAACACCACCGCATTGCTGGTCACGATTATCCGCAAAGCATGCCACAGACCCGACCAACTGGCTTGCAAGCCCCAGACCTGCAACAGGAGATCGTTCGGCCCTGCGACGGGGGTGGTAAACGGCAGCATGATCAAGACCACCAGCATCAGCCCCTCGACCATCACCAAACGTCGCAGCACTGAGAGCAGCGGCAGGCGCGCCAGCACCACCAAGCCCAGTGCCAAGCCCAGCGCGGCCAAAAGACCGGCCAGCCCTGGCAAGGTGACAACGAAGGCCGCGAAGCAAAACGCTGCTGCCAATCGCATGCGGGCGTCTAATGTTTGAATTAGGGCCTGCGGTCCGTGGCTCAGACTGAGTGCAGGCAAGCGTGCAACGGCAAGGCTGGTCATGCGGGGCTTCCTTCTTGTGGCGAGTCGGCCTTGGGCTCTGGCGCATCGGCTGGGTTTGGCTGTGATTTTCGTCCGGCTGCGCTTGCATCAGTCGCCTGCGCCTTGATCGACTGGTCTTTATTCAGTTGGCGGGCCATCCAGAACATGGCCAAGCCAAACAGGCCGACGATATAGCCGATGCCACCCAGGATGGACTGGAAGCCGTTGCGCTCTCTCAGCGCTACGATCTCGCGCCGCAAGGGCGTCAGCTCTTGGCGAATGAGCGACTTGATCGCCGCTTGATCCGCCGCGCTGCCTGACGGGGGCAAGGCCCGCCTTTGTTCCAAGGTCATGCCGCTGGTATCCAGGCTCAGGGGACCGGCTTGGGCCAGCAATGCTTCCCCATCACCTCCGCCCAACGCCGACCTGCCGCCCAACGCCGACCTGCCACCGGTCTCGATCTCTTCCTTGCTGACCTTAAAGCGCGCGATGTGCCCCCCGCCCAGGTCGGTGTAGAACCGATGTTCTGCGGCTTCCATGGGCCGATAGCGGAACAGGCCATCGCTATCGCTTAAGATCTCTGTGATCAACGCGCCGCTGGCGTCGCTAATCTCAATTGGCGCTTCGCTGGCGAAGGTGCCGTTGGACAGGCCAACCTCGCCGATGATCTCGCCATCGCTGAACCAATAGGACAGCAACAACTTGTGCGCTTCGGCGGCGGTGGCAAAGCTGCAAGCGATGAGCAAGACGCCGCCAAGGGGGCCTGAGGTTCGTTTCATGTTTCGCATGCCTTTTACACCCAAGTTCGACGGCTAGAGACCAGCAGCGCTGGCTTGACCTGTCGCAAAAAACGCACCACAGCCACGCTAATCAGCCCCTCAATCACCATGATCGGGATGTGGATCAAGATCACCCCTTGGGCGCTGACAAAGAAGGCCTCGCCGGTCAAGGCCAGCTCCAGCGCCACCATGATGGCGGTCAAGGCAATCGCGCCACCGCCCGCAAGGCCGCCAGCGATCATGGCAATGCCGGTGCGCGGATGCATCAAGAAGGGACGCGCCGCCAGGCCGACAATCACCGCTGGCAGAGCAATATTGAGGGTGTTGACCCCCAGCACGGTCAGGCCGCCATAGCCAAAGAACAGGGTTTGCAGCAAGAGGCCGACAAACAAGGCCGGAAAGGCCGCCCAGCCCAGAATGAGCCCCGCGACACCCGACATGATCAGGTGCGCCGAGGAGGGACCAACCGGCACCGAAATCAGCGACGCGACGAAGAAGGTCGCGCTCAGCATGGCCGCAGCCGGGACGCGCTCGGCGTCCAAGGCGCGCAGGCCCAGCGCCAAGCCCCCCACCGCCAGGGTGGAGCCAACAGCAATAATTGGCAGGCTGAGTGTACCGTCAACGATATGCATGAGGGCCTCCGAAGTGGGTCGCCAACCTTGGCGCGGCGCTAGTAATTTGCGTCATATGCGGTCACCCAAATGACGGCGTCTTGCGACAAGGTCTTGCCTTCATGGCTCGTTTGTGGGCCGACACCCAGCGCCGCAAAGCCCCAAGTACCCGGGTGCGGAATGCCAAAGCTGAAATAGCCGTGGTCATCGCTCAACACCACCAGGGCGCCGCCGGGCGGCTCGCTGCGCAGCGCGGGCCCCGCCGTGTTGGCCTGCATATCGGGCAAAGAAGCGATCAACTCGACCTCGATGGTCGCGCCCGCCACCGGTTGACCGTCGGACACCACGCGGCCGCGGAAGGTCGAGCCCGCCAGCACATTGGTCGGTTTGACCAGCGGCAAGATCTCGGTCTCCAGGCCCTGAGGCTGATCCCAATCGGTCGGCAACTGGCCTTGATTGATGTATGACTTGGTGATTTGCTGGATGTAGATATCCTCGCTGGCCTCATAGAAAGGCGCAGGCTTGAGCACCACCACATAGTCGCCCGCGCGGCGGATTGGCAGCTCAGCGCGGTAGGCCGCAGCGGCATTGTCCGCGCCTTGAAATTCGATCGGTTGCAAGGAGCCCGTAAGGTCGATCTGCTGACCACGGTTGATGGCAAACAGGGCTTCTGGTGGGCCCATATCCATCACCGGACCATTGGAATAAGGGTGCCAAAATACCAACATAAGCGGCATGTCTTGCGCCCCGTTGACGTTGGTTGCCGGGCTATAGAGCAACTGGAAGTGCGCGGCACTCGGTTGGCTCACACTCGCCAAAGCAAGCGCAGCCAGCGCCAACCCTGCGCGCAAGCGGGCCCGCAAGCCGTCTTGATCGTTTGCCACTAACCACCGCATATCGACCACCCACACAGATCGACCGCCCAATTCGGGCGATCCTGTACGATCCAACCCGAAGGCAGCCGCACAGGTGAAACCAAGATCCAAGCCAGCACTTGAGCGCTGGCCGACACCAAAACAGGGGGTAATCGGCAAAAAGTGGGCGTCATCGCACCGCTAACTTGCTTCGCTAGACGATCACCCCGTCGTCCAAATGAAGTACCCAAACCGAACGTCGGCTGGGGTATCGGCAGGTCTCCTGGCTCGCGCGTCTTTGTGGGTCCGGTCTTCCCGCTGGTTGGCAGCAGTGACACAGTCGGACGCACTCAGCGCTCACAGTTGCGGGGGCAGCTCTGGATGCGGTCCCTGTTGGGTACACCGTTCCAGATTCCCTTTTCATGCCGGATGTTTACTCACCATCGCGGCAACCGATATGTCTGGCCTAGCGCCCGGTGCGTCACCCTGTCAAGCAGATTTGTGCGGTCCCGAGCGCCGCACCAGCAAAGTCCCTGCTCCTTTTCCGCCCTTGCCTCTGGACAGGAGCGCTCTAGACTGGCAGCAGAGGCCGCGCAGACGACCTTTGGACAAAACTCGACAGGCGGAGATTATGAGCATCATCAAGACAGCGGTATTTCCGGTAGGCGGCTTGGGCACGCGCTTCTTGCCCGCAACCAAGGCCATGCCCAAGGAAATGCTGCCCATCGTCGATACACCGCTCATTCAGTTCGTGGTCGAAGAGGCGCGCTCGTGCGGGATCGAGCGACTGGTGTTTGTCACCGGCCGCCAAAAACACGCCATCGAAAACCATTTTGACCACATGTACGAACTGGAAGCCAACCTGGAAGCCAAGGGCAAAACCGAGTTCGTCCATTTGGTGCGCCAGCACCTGGGCGAGCCGGGCGAGATCTTGTTCACCCGCCAAATGCGTCCGGCGGGCCTGGGTCACGCGGTCTGGTGCGCGCGCCACGTGGTGCAGAACGACCCCTTTGCCGTGCTGCTGGCCGACGATTTTATCGATGCCGAGCCCGGCTGCCTGGCGCAAATGGTCAAAGCCTTTGAAGCCAAACCTGGCAACTATCTGGCCGCTATGGAGGTCGAGCGCGAACACGTCAACCGCTATGGCATCGCCGAGCCCGTGGCGGGCCAAGATCTTGGGACACAAGCCGTGCGCATCCAAGGCCTGGTGGAAAAGCCCAAGCCCGAAGAAGCCCCCTCGCGGCTGGCGGTGATCGGCCGCTATGTGCTGACCCCAGATGTGATGAAGCGCCTGCACAAGCTGGCCCCCGGTGCGGGCGGTGAAATCCAGTTGACCGATGCCATTGCAGCAGAGATCCCCAACTGCCCGACCTATGCCTTCCACTTCGAAGGCCAGCGCTTTGACTGCGGCTCGAAAATCGGCTTTGTCCAAGCCACTGCCCACATGTCAGCCAAGCGCGGGCTGGCCTAAGCCAGGACATCAAGCCAGCACACGAAGCCAACACAAGGCGCAGCCTGCGTCAGCCAGAAGACTTGCGCTTAACGCCCAGATCAAGCACAAGGCCCG
Source organism: Alphaproteobacteria bacterium (assembly GCA_030428255.1). Classification (GTDB taxonomy): domain Bacteria; phylum Pseudomonadota; class Alphaproteobacteria; order UBA7985; family JAUIBT01; genus JAUIBT01. The sequence continues at coordinate 118,044 of JAUIBT010000002.1, forward strand.
GCAAGAGCGCGGCCAACCTTGCTGCCGTGTTGATCGAACCACTCAAAGCAACGGGGCTTGAGCCATGAAAATTACAATGGTGGGTGCGGGCTATGTCGGCCTGGTCTCTGGCGTGTGTTTTTCAGACTTCGGCCACACGGTTGTTTGCGTCGAAAAGAACGCCGCAAAGCTGGCGAAACTGCGCGATGGGCAAGTACCGATCTATGAGCCCGGCCTCGACCTGCTGATGGAAAAGAACATGGCTGCTGGGCGGCTGAGCTTCACCAGCGATCTGGCCGAAGCCCTGGTCGAAGCCGACGCCTGTTTCATCGCTGTCGGCACCCCGACCCGGCGTGGCGACGGGCACGCTGACCTGTCGTATGTGCTGGAGAGCGCGCGCGAAATCGCCGAAGCCATGCCGCAAGATCTGGTGGTGGTGATCAAGTCCACCGTCCCCGTGGGCACCAACCGCAAAGTGGCGGACACCATCGCCCAGCAGCGGCCCGAGGTTGCATTTCACATGGCCTCGAACCCAGAGTTCTTGCGCGAGGGCGCGGCGATTGCCGACTTCACCCGCCCCGACCGCGTTGTGGTGGGCCTTGAGAGCGAACACGCCGAATCCGTGCTACGCGCCATCTATCGCCCGATTACCGGCGACCAAACCAAGTTGTTGGTCTCAGACCCAGAGACCGCCGAGCTGATCAAGTACGCTGCAAACTCCTTTTTGGCCATGAAGATCACCTTCATCAACGAAGTCGCCAATCTGTGCGAAAAGGTGGGCGGTGACGTGGAGGCGGTGGCGCACGGCATTGGCCTGGATAGCCGCATTGGTGAGCGCTTCTTGCAAGCCGGGCCAGGTTACGGCGGCTCGTGTTTCCCCAAGGACACTATCGCCTTTGCCCAGACCGGGCGCGACAGTGGCGCGGTTCAGAGCCTGGTCGAGGCGACCATAGCCGCCAACAACCAACGCAAGGCGGACATGGCGGATAAAATCATTGCGGCCTGTGGGGGCTCGGTGGCGGGCAAGCGCATCGCGGTGCTGGGCGTGACCTTTAAGCCCGAGACCGACGACATGCGTGACGCGCCCAGCCTGGCCATCATTCCAGCCTTGCAAACGGCGGGTGCAGAGTTGGTGGCCTGCGACCCACAAGCAGCCCAGGAAGCCCCAAGTCTATTGCCCGGCTTAACCTGGTATGACGCGCCGCACGAAGCAGCCAAGGGCTCTGATGCTCTGGTCATCTTGACCGAATGGAACCAGTTTCGCGGCCTCAATTTGGCGGACATGGCTGCCACCATGCGCGGTCGCTGCTTTATCGACCTGCGCAACATCTACACCGCCGCTGAGGTGCAGGCCGCCGGTCTCAGCTATTGGTCAGTCGGCCGACGCCCGGACTAGCGCAAACCGCGAGAAAACCGCACCACCTTCGAGCATAATTTTGCGCTAAAAAACAAAATGCTAGAGCGATGGCTCTGGCGCTTTGCCAAGCCCCATCGCTCCCCCGTCGGTCTAGGCCAGCCTGCGGACGGATGGGCACGGCCCCAGCCCAAACAATAACACCCAGCCGAGCCCCGCTCCACTGGGTGTTGCTACTCTCAGTCTGCGGCCCTTACTTGACCTTCAGATTGCGCATCTGGTTGAGGCGCAGGCGCAGGGCGTTCAGCTTGATGAAACCCGCCGCATCTTGCTGATTATAAACGCTATCTTCTTCGAAGGTCACATATTCCTGGCTGTAGAGCGAGTTGACCGACCGGCGGCCAACAACGGTTGCGCTGCCCTTATACAACTTGATGCGCACCTCACCGCTGACCCGCTCTTGGCTCTTATCGATCAGGGCTTGCAGCATCTCGCGCTCGGGGCTGAACCAGAATCCGTTATAGATCAGCTCAGCGTACTGCGGCATGATCTGGTCCTTGAGGTGCATGGCGCCACGGTCCAGCGTCAGGCTCTCCATACCACGGTGAGCAGCCAGCAAGACCGTACCGCCGGGGGTCTCGTAAACGCCGCGCGACTTCATGCCGACATAGCGGTTTTCCACCAAGTCCAGGCGACCGATGCCGTTGGCTCCCGCCAGCTCGTTCAGCTTGGTCAAGAGGCTGGCCGGTGACAGAGGCTCGCCGTCAATGGCCACCGCATCGCCCTTTTCAAAGGCAATAGTGATGTAGGTCGGCTCGTCGGGCGCATCCTCCGGGCTGACCGAACGCGAATAGACGTATTCGGGCGCTTCGTCCCACGGCTCCTCCAACACTTTGCCTTCCGCCGAGATGTGCAGCAGGTTGGCATCGACTGAGAAGGGCGCCTCGCCGCGCTTGTCCTTGGCGATGGGAATCTGGTGCTCTTCAGCAAAGGCGATCAGCTTGGTGCGCGAGTTCAAATCCCACTCCCGCCAAGGTGCAATCACCGTAATGTCGGGCTGCAAAGCGTAATAGCCCAATTCAAAGCGTACCTGATCGTTGCCTTTGCCGGTCGCGCCGTGGCTCACCGCATCCGCGCCGACCTTTTGCGCGATTTCGATCTGCTTTTTAGAAATCAGCGGGCGCGCTATCGAGGTTCCCAGCAGATAGGTGCCTTCATACAGCGTGTTAGCGCGGAACATGGGGAAGACATAGTCGCGCACGAACTCTTCGCGCAAATCTTCGATAAAGATGTTTTCAGGCTTGATGCCCAGCAGCTCGGCCTTCTTGCGCGCCGGTTCCAGTTCCTCGCCTTGGCCCAGGTCGGCGGTAAAGGTCACGACTTCGGCGTTGTATTCAGTTTGCAGCCACTTCAAGATGACCGAGGTGTCCAGGCCCCCTGAATAGGCCAGAACGACTTTCGAAACATTGGGCTTTGAGGATGCGGACACGGGCAACAAACTCCTTAATAGGCGGGCAGCAGGGCGGTTTGCATGGACTTAGCGCAGCAAGGGCGCAACTGCACCAATTTTCTTGGCCCATGAGATGCGGCGATGCGGCCAAGACGCCTGCAACCCGGCATGCGAAGGGTCTTGCGTCCAGGGCTCGCACCGCGTATCCCTTCGGGAAACGTATCAATCTGCCAGGATGACCCCATGTCGGAAACGAGCAACACACTGACCGCTGACGAACGCAACGCCTTGTTGGAAAAACTCGCCGAGCTGGTGGTCGAGGCTGATTTGACCGAAATCTCCTATTGCGAAGGGGAGATGGAGGTGGTGCTGAGCCGCCAGGCCACCGTAGCGCCCATGGCCCCCATGGGCTACGCGCCTGCCCCTGCGCCCGCCGCCGCACCTGCTCCGGCCGCGCCTGCCGCCAGTGCGCCCGCCCCTGCCGCCGCCGCACCAGCCAACGACGCAGACGCCATCAAAGCACCCATGGTCGGCACCATCTACCTGTCCCCCTCTCCGGATGCTGAGCCCTTCGTGAAGGTCGGCGATAGCGTCAAAGAGGGCCAAACCCTGTTGATCATCGAAGCCATGAAGGTCATGAACCCGCTGCCCAGCCCTAAGTCCGGCACGGTCAAAGCCATCATGGTCGATAACGGCGACCCAATCGAATATGACCAACCTTTGCTGGTGATCGCCTAAGCAGGCCTCCCACCGCGCGACCGTCAAGCCAAAGCCACAGCCCTGAAGGCTCACCATGTTTGAAAAAATCCTCATCGCCAATCGTGGAGAAATCGGTCTCAGGGTGCTGCGCGCCTGTCAAGAGCTGGGCATCCAGACGGTGGCCATCTATTCCAAGGCCGACGCCCAGTCCATGCACGTGCGCTTGGCGGACGAGGCCATGTGCATCGGCCCAGCGCCTTCGACCAAGTCCTACCTCGACATGCGCGCGCTGATGACCGTGGCGCACCTAGCCGACGTGGACGCGGTTCACCCAGGCATTGGCTTTCTGTCGGAAAACGCCGCCTTTGCCGAGAGCGTCGAGCGCTCGGGCATGGCCTTCATTGGCCCAACCCCTGACCACATCCGCTTGATGGGCGATAAAGTGGCCGCCAAAGACGCCGCCATTCGCGTTGGCCTGCCTGTGGTGCCAGGCTCAGACGGCGAGCTGACCAGCCTGGAAGACGCGCGCAAGGTGGCCGGCGAGATCGGTTATCCGGTCCTTATCAAGGCCGCAGCCGGCGGCGGGGGTCGCGGCATGAAGGTGGCCGAGGACGCCAGCCAGATCGACGACGCCTATAACCTGGCCCGTGCGGAAGCCAAATCGGCTTTCGGCAACGACGCGGTCTATATGGAAAGATACCTGGCCGACCCGCGCCATATCGAGATTCAAATCCTGGCCGATCAGCACGGCAATGTGGTGCACCTGGGCGAGCGCGACTGTTCGGTCCAGCGCCGCCACCAAAAGCTGATCGAAGAAGCACCCTCACCCGCCCTGTCAGACGCCGAGCGGCAAAAACTCGGCCTGCACACCGCCGCTTCCATTGCCAAGCTGGGCTATCGCGGCGTCGGCACGGTCGAATATCTGTACGAAAATGGCGAGTTCTATTTCATCGAAATGAACACCCGCTTACAGGTCGAGCACCCGGTGACCGAGATGATTACCGGCATCGACTTGGTGCAAGAGCAAATCCGCGTCGCGGCGGGCTTGCCGCTGTCCTTCACCCAAGAGGACATCACCTTCAAGGGCCACGCCATCGAGTGCCGCATCAACGCTGAAGACCCCGACACCTTCATGCCCAGCCCCGGCAAAATTGCCGAGCTGCACGCCCCCGGCGGCATGGGGGTTCGCTGGGACAGCCACGCCTATGCGGGCTATGCCATCCCACCCTACTACGACTCGCTGATCGGCAAGTTGATCGTCCACGCCCCCTCCCGCGAAGAGGCCATCATCCGCATGAAGCGCGCTCTGCGCGAAGCGGCCTTTGGCGGCGTCAAGACGGTGATACCGCTGCACGAACGCATGCTGGACGCGGCCTCCTTCCGCGACGGCTCCTATACCATCAAATGGCTAGAGCGCTGGATGGATGAACACTGAGCTGATCCTCGCCGCTTACCAGCAGGGGATTTTCCCCATGGCCGAAGATCGCGACAGCGACTACATCCGTTGGGTGCGCCCCGATTACCGTGGCATCTTGCTGACCCACATGACGCACGTGCCGACCAAGCTGCGTCAGGTGGTGCGCAAGCAGCTCATCAAGTCCCAAGACCTGCATATGACAGCCAGCCGCTGTTTTCGTGAGGTGATGCTGGCTTGCGCCGAACCCAAGCCTGGCCGCGATAGCACCTGGATCAACGACGCCATCTTGGACACCTATTGCGAGCTGGCTGATAACGGCCATGCTCAATCTATCGAAGTGTGGCAAGGCGAGACGCTCGTCGGCGGACTGTATGGCGTCCATATCGGCGGAGCCTTTTTTGGCGAGAGCATGTTTTCGCGCGCTTCCAATACCTCCAAGATTGCCATGGTCGGGCTGCTCTCTTGCCTGCAAGGTTCGGGCATTCCCTTGTTGGATACCCAGTTCTGGACCCCGCACCTGAGCCAATTCGGCGTCGATGAAGTGCCCGATCAGCTCTACCAGTCCCTGCTGGATGAGGCCTTGGCTCTGCGCGCGCCCTTCGAGCCTTGTCTGTCGCCCGATGACCTGGATTGCTTCTTGCGCGGCTAATGCGGCCTTGACCAGCGGCTTCAGGATTGATCCGCCCGCAAAAATGGGGCAGTTTGGTCAAAACAAAAGCAAGTCCTGCAGATAGAAAAAGAAAGTTGCGCCGCAGATCGTGAAGTTTGGGTCATAGGAAACGCTCAGACCAGCGGCAGCGCGCAACACGCCATTCAGCAGGACACCAAAGGGAGCGCAGTCCATGCAACCAGTTGTTCTGGTGGCTGAAGATGAGACCAGCATTGTTGAGTCTTTGAATTTCATCCTGCGCCGTGCGGGGGCGGATGTGCGCATCTCCTACGACGGCGAGCAAGCAATCCGAGACATCGCCAATGTCCGCCCGCACGCCGTGGTGCTGGATATTATGATGCCGCGCAAAGACGGCTTTGAAGTGTTGAAGGCCACCCGCGCCAACCCCGATCTTGCCGGTTTGCCTATCATCATGCTGACCGCCAAGGGGCAAGAGAGCGACCGTGAAAAAGCCGAAGCTCTGGGCGCCAGCGCATTTATGACCAAGCCCTTTTCAAACGCTGAAGTGGTGGCCACGGTCATGCAACTGGCTGGACAGCGCCTTGCCGATTGCCAAGCCTCTGCGGCCACGGCACCAGCCGCTGACGGCTAACCCCAGCCATGCAGCCTAAACCGTTGCCGACCAATTCGCCCGCTATGTCGACCGAAACCCCAGCCAGCCAGGACAGCCTTGCCAGTGACTCGCGGGCAGATGAGATGTTTGATGGCGAGATTCAGGATGGCGACGCGGCAACCACCGAGCGCAAGCTGGGACCGCAGCCCTTGCCCCGCGCCCCTCAGCGCAGCCTGCTGTTGCCTGCAGCCTTCTTGTTTGCCGTGTCTGCGCCTGCCCTCTATACGCTCAGCGCCGCGACACAGCATCTCTCGCCCTGGATCTTGATTGCCTATCTTTTCTTCGTCTGGGCGGCGGGCATCGCCTTGGCTTTTTGGCGGCGGCGCGGCCTGAGGCCCAACAGCAAGACGGGTTGGTCGGCGCGTGTTTAGTCCTGTCTTCGCCGTCACCCTATCGTTTGGCTACCTGGCCTTTTTGTTCGCGGTGGCCTTTTTCACCGATCGCCTGCGCCCGCATCACAAGCAGAGCCTGGTCGGTTCGCCGGTGATCTATACCCTGTCGATTTCGATCTATTGCACCAGTTGGACCTTTTACGGAGCGGTGGGCTCGGCGGCGAAAAATGGCTTGGAGTTCATCACCATCTACTTAGGGCCAACACTGGTCTTCTTTGCCTGGTGGACAGTGCTGCGCAAGATGATCCGCATTGCCAGCCAACAGCACACCACCTCCATCGCTGACTTTATTTCTGCGCGCTATGGCAAGTCGGCGCGCGTATCGGTCTTGGTGACGCTGATCGCTCTAACCGCTACGACACCCTATATCGCGCTTCAGCTTCAGGCTGTGGCCACCAGCTTTGAGGCGCTGATATCCACCCCGACCCTCTCAATCCGCTCCTCGAACTTCTTCGGCGACATTGGCTTTTGGGTGGCGGTCATCATGGCGGTTTTTGTCTCGCTTTACGGTGCGCGCCTGATCGATGCCAAAGAGCAGCACGCCGGCGTCGTGGCCGCTATCGCCCTGGAATCAATCGTCAAACTTTTTGCGTTTGTCGCCATCGGCTTGCTGGTTATCTTTGGCTTGAAGCTGGGCACGCAGGGTTCGCCCTTAGCGCCCGAGCAGCTCAACCAAGCCAGCGCCCAGGTCTTGAGCCTGCGCGGGGGCGGCGCTCTTCGCTGGACCGCCTTGCTGTTCTTGTCGTCGGCTGCGGTCTTGTGCCTGCCGCGCCAGTTTCAGGTCACGGTGGTTGAGAACCGGCGCGAGCGTCACCTAGCCACGGCCTCCTGGCTGTTTCCGACCTACCTCTTCATTCTTTGCCTGTTTACGGTGCCCATCGCCATTACCGGCCTGCGCCTGTTGCCCGGCAGCGACCCCGATCTGTTTGTCCTGTCAGTGCCCCTGTTCAGCGGTTACAGCAACTGGGCCTTGTTCGCCTATATCGGCGGGCTAGCCTCGGCCACCTCCATGGTCATCATGGCCTCGATTGCCTTGTCGATCATGATGTCGAACCACCTGGTTATGCCTTTGATCTTGCGCTTTGAAGCCCTGGGCCTGTCGCGCAGCACCGACTTGACCCGCGTGCAAATTCTGGTGCGCCAGGCAAACATCGCCGTGCTGCTGTTGCTGGGCTTTTTGTACTACTACCTCTCGCGGTCCAACGAGGGGTTGGCGGCCATGGGCCTGATCGCCTTTGCGGGCGTTGCGCAAATTTTTCCGGCCCTGATCGGCGGCCTGTTCTGGCGCGACGGCACCGAAGTCGGCGCTCTGGCGGGGCTGGCCGTCGGCTATTTGCTGTGGTTGTATTTCCTGATCTTCCCCACCTTGCAAGACACTGGTTGGGCGCTGGTGGCGGGCATTCCCGATCCCCAGGGCCTGTTCATCGCCATGGATGTCGATCCCTTGGTCGGCGCACTGTTCTGGAGCCTCAGCCTAAATGTCTTGGCCTATGTGAGCTTGTCTTATGCTTCGAAGGCCAACGCTCTGGAGCGCTTGCAGTCGGCCTACTTCGTGGATGTCTTCCGCTCCCGGCGCCTGGGCGAAAGCGCGCTCTATGAGCGCTCGGCAGCGGTCGGCGACCTTTATGATTTGACCCAGCGCTTTATCGGCCGGGATCAAACCTACCGCGCCTTTCGCTCCTACGCCGAGCGCCAGGGCATTCGCGGGCACCTGCCCAAGCCCGACCAAAACCTGGTGCCCTTCGTTGAACGCTTGCTCGCCGGACGCATTGGCGCGGCCTCGGCGCGGGTTATGGTGGCCTCGATCGCCACCGGTGAAACCATCTCTATGGATGCGGTGATCAAGATCTTGGACGAGACCCAGCAGGCCATCGAGTATTCGCACGCGTTGGAGCAGAAATCCACCGAGCTGGAGGCCATCGCCGACCAGTTGCGCGACGCCAACGAGCAGCTCAAGGCGCTGGATATCATGAAGGACGACTTCCTGTCGCGCGTCAGCCACGAGCTGCGCACCCCCATGACAGCGCTGCGCTCGCTGACGGAAATTCTCACCGATACCGACGACTTGTCCCAAGACGAACAGCAGCGCTTCTTGAAGGTCATGGCACAGGAGAGCAAGCGCCTGACCCGCTTGCTGGACGATATCTTGGAGGTCTCGCGGCTGGAGTCGGGCATGGGCGTCAAGCTGACCGACACGGTCAACCCCATGCAGGTCATGCGCGACGCCATCGCTGTGGTCGAGGCCAATGCGTCAACGGCGGGCGTCAAGCTGGTCAACGCCCTGCCCGCGCGCTGGCGGCTGCGCGCGCTGAGCGACAGCGATCGCTTGCAACAGGTGTTTGTCAACCTGCTGTCCAACGCCATCAAATACAACAACACCCCCAACCCCAGCGTGGTGGTGAGCGCCGAGAAGCAAGACTCCTACCTGTTGCTGCACGTGCAGGACAATGGGCCGGGCATATCGGAAAAAGACCAAAAGACCCTGTTCACCAAGTTCTCCCGCTCCTGGCAAGATGTGGTGGAGACAACGACGGGCTCGGGCCTGGGCCTGGCGATTTCCAAGCAGATCGTTCAGCAGATGAACGGTGAGATCTTAGTGCGAACCAGCCTGGGCCAAGGTGCGCGCTTCAGCGTCAAGCTGCCGGTCTTCAAAGCGGGCTCCATTGAGGCCGCAGACGCGCGGGCTGCGATGACCGCCAGCATCAAACCCGAGTGAGCCTCAAGAGCAGGTTTCGTCGAATTGCATTCAGTCAACGCGCTCTATCTATCTAGTTTTAAAGCAGATCGACGTGGGCAAGCGTTGCGAGTTTCTCGCGGTTTGCGCTAACGCCCGTCCTTCGTGAGGCGCTGGTCGAGCTTGGCCCGCTCACGCCACCAGACATAAAGCCCCGCGCCGACCACGATACTAGCGCCAATCGCCGTCGCAGGCTCGAACACCTCGCCGAAGATGGTCACACCGTACAGGGTGGCAAAGACCAGCAGCAGGTAGTTATAAGGCTGCAGGACCGACGCCTCAGCGTACTCGAAGGCCTTGGTATAGAGCCAATGCCCCGTCACCGAGGTAAAGCACAACAGGGCCATGATCAGCGCATGCTGGGTGGTCATGGGCTTCCAGACAAAGAAGGCGGGCAGCGCGTACATGCCAAAACAGACCAGTGCCATATAGATAAAGGCGGTCTCAAACCGCTCGCGTTGGGTCACATAGCGCGACAGCACGTTGTAAAGGCCGAACATGAATGCCCCCAGCAGGACTAAGGGCGCCAGCGGGTGAATGATGCCAAAGCCAGGGCGCAGAATAATCAGAACGCCGACCAAACCGATCAAGACCGCCGTCCAGCGCCGCAACCCCACCCGCTCGCCCAAAATGGGCACTGACAGGGCGGTCGCCATGAGTGGAAATGAGGAAAAGACGGCGTGCTGAGCCGACAGGTCCATGCTGCCCACCACATAGGCAAAAATGCCGATCTCGGCAGCGATCAACAGCGCCCGGATGAGCTGCACCAAGGGAATTTGCGACCGCAAAGCGGTGCGCAGACCACAGCGCGCCTGCACAAACATCAGCGCAAAAATCAAGAAGGCGGCAAAGCGCACTGATAAGAACTGCGACACCGGATAATTGGCAGACAGCACTTTGGTAAAGGCGTCTTGGCTGGCAAATGTAAACACCGCCAGCACGGCGCAAAGTATGCCCAATTGCTGGCGAGGAATGGCTTGCAGCTTGGCCAAAATCATGAACAGCGGTCCTTTGTCGAGCGGATTGGCGGCCCACAAAACCCGCCGCCCGTTTCTTGCTAGCATGCGCCAGGACAGCCATGTTGTCTTATTGCGCCAGGCGGAGCACTATTTGTGGCTCAAGATCTCAAGGTCGGCGTTGGCCAAGCCATAGAGCAGAGGCGATGCTGAGTCGCGAAATCGAAACACGACATAACGCGCATCTGCGAAGGTCTCGCCCTGACCTTCTTGAAAGAAATAGCTGCGGGGCTCGATCAAGGTGCGGCTGCTGCGATCATCGACGCGCAGCATCGCCTGGCCGGGCTCCAGGCTTGGCGCGTCGCTAGCGTAGCCTGCCAGGGTGCCAACGCCGCGATCATCTAGGTTGAAGATGGCCCAGCGCTTCAGTTCGGGGCTTGACTCTGCCGTAGCCAGGCCGCCGGGCGCGTCGGCCTCATAGGCCAAAGCCATGAAGTCGCCCTGCATCATGGAGCGCGGATCGACCGGACGCATAGCCAAATAGAAGTCCTTGCCGTTGCGATAGACCCCTTCGAAGTTCAGCACGGTTTTGCCCGCGACGAACAAGGTCGCTAAGACCGAGGCCAGGACTCCCAAACGATAGATCATCTTCATGCGACCTTGCCCTCTTGTGTTGTCTGTTGGCGCAGCAAGAGCCAGCCGCTCACCAGATACAGCAGGCCGCCGCCCAGCATGAGACCTGAATAGACCAACGCATTGGCGGCCTCAATCTCCAATTCGACACGACTATAGCCCTTGAGCACGATCAGCGCCAGCGCAGGGCAGGCATATCGAGCCTTCTCGCGCTCCGTTCAGGGGAATATCCGTTCAGGGCAATATCCGTTCAGGGCAATATCCGTTCAGGGCAATATCCGTTCAGAGAAAGTAATGCGTCGCCGCCGATGCCAAGTGGCCCCCAGAGTGAGCAGCCAGGCCAGCGCCGCCGAGCCCGCCAAATAGCCCGACTTGATCAGCAAGCTCAGGCCCAAGCTGGCGTACCATTGGTTCAGCGCCACCAGCAGCACCAACCACCCGAACACCTCAAGGCCCATGCGCCCACGCTCCCGACCGGCCAGCATGAGCATAAGCGCAAAGCCCGCCATGGTCGGCAAAGCCGCCGCCAACAGCACCAACGCGGCTGCATAGGGCAGTACCATGCGCTCCTGCTCGCGACTGATGCCACGGTATCGCAGCACCAGCGCCGCCAAAATGCTGTAGCCCAGCAGCGCCAAAATCCGCTGCTGCCAATACCCACCGATGCGAATTTGGAAGCCCAGCGCCTCCTCTGCGACCTGCACCAGGAAGGACATGCCGCTGGCTTGGGTCTCAATCCACAAGGCAAGCTCCAGGCTGGCCAGCGTCACCAAGATCAAGCCCCACTGCAGATAGCGCAAGTTCGACCAGCGCTGCCCCCAGATGTGCGTTGCCGCCACCAGGGCAATCAACGCCACGTTGATCTGGACAAGATTGGCCAGGCGCCCCAACTCGGGCAGCCACGCCACCAGTGACAGCATGAGCAGCAAGACCTGCCCGGGTCGCCAAACCCCGCTAAATCCGGCCAGGACAAAGAAAACCGCCAGCAGCAAACGTTGGGGCAAAAAGACGATGCCGCCCTCCGCTGCCAAATCGCCAGCCAGGTCGCCAGCCAGGCCGAACAGCATGAAGCCCAGGCCGTCCAGCAGCAGCACAAATAAGAAGACGTGCATGCCCGACAGACCGCTGGGGTCCGCGACGTGTGCACGCCGGCTGCCATAAAATCCTACGGCGCTGAGCAGCAGGCCTTGGATCAACATAGCTCCGGGCAAGTCGCTGAAGATAAAGCTGGGGCCAAGCAATCCAATGGTCAGAACCAGACCACCCAAAAGGCCCGCCACCGAACGCAGCGCAGTGACCGACCAATGACTGGTCTGGGCCACCAGGCTCGACACCAGCTCGGCCGCGCTGCGATCCATGCCGCCATAGCGCCGCAACCAAGCACGCATGACCAAACTGGCGCCCAAAAAACACAGCACCAACACCAGCCCAGTTACGGTGATGTAGTTGAAAATCCCATCGCCAAAGTTGGTCAACGCCAGCCGGAAGCCCAGCGCAGCCAGCGCGCCGGCACCCCAAAACACGCCAACAAAGGTCAACAGAGCCTCGCGCCGCCAAAAAGCCGCGCTCAGAAGGCTGGCCGCCAGCACCAGCGACCACAACAGCCAGACCGCTTGAGCCGCCTGGTTCATAGGGGCCTCAGCCATCCAGTTTGGCGTCAGCAGAAGCCAGAAGCGCGGGAACCACTGCACGACAGCCGCCAGCGCCACAGCGCCAGGCAGAAAGCTGGGCCGCATCCAGGCAAAGCGCTGCATCAAGACCTGACGCAGAGCCAGCAAAATGCCCGCCATCATCAGGTTGAACAGCATGGGATCATCAAAGACGATCAACCCACCCAGCAGGCTGTTGGCTGGTGCTTGGAACACCGCAAGCCACCACACCACCACCCAGGCCGCCCAGAGAATTTGCGCCCGGCTGACCAGCACCAAAGGCAGCGCAAACAGCCCCCAATTGACGAACAAGACATAGCTGTCGGCGCCCAACTGGTAGAGCTGACCCACCACGGCAAACAGGACGCCGATCAGACCAAAGGTCAGCAGCAGCAAGGGCCCTCGGGCAGGCGAACGCGGCCCTACCAACAGGCTAAGACCTGCCGAGATCAACAGGCCCAAGGCGACCAAACCCGCACGCGCAACGCGGCCCAGATCCTGCCAGTTGTAGGCAATAAAGCAGATCAGCGCGGCGATGGTCAGCAGGCTGGCAATCAACAGGCTGGCCGCACGCAGCCAACCGAGCCAATCCCCTTTACCGGCGAGCGGGGTCAGCGCCTCGATTGGCCCCGTCGCACTGCGTTTGGGGCGGTCTGCAAGGGGGCTGTGGTCTTGGCTGGTCGGGGGAAGGGCCACCGCGGCCTCCTGTTAACCGGATAAAATCGAGACGATCAGCAAAGCAGATAGACCGAACAACACCAAGCCCAAAACAACATCCAACACCGGCCCAAAGCGCAGCAGCCAGCCGCGCGCGGTCTGGGTGGAGACAATCCAGGCCAGGCAGGTATGCCAGCACAGCGACATAGTGACTGCCAGCGCCATGATGACAAAACGCATGCCAAGCCCCAGATCGTTGCGCACCAGTACCGAGGTCAGCGACAGCCAAAACGCACCCGCCTTGGGGTTAAGCATCATCAAGCCCAGCCCTTGCAGGAACCAAGCAAAGGGCCGCCGATCGTGCGGGGCATGGGCACGCTCGCCCATCACCTGAGGGCGCAAAAGCTTTTCTTCTTGATCCTGCCATCCGTGGGTCTGGCGATAACGCTGCACCAGCAAACGCGTTCCGGACTCCAGCGCGCCCCAGCCGATATAGGCCAAGAAAGCGCCACCGCCCAAAGCCAGCAAGACCTTGACGATTTCATAATCGCGCGCCACGGCAGCGACGCCGAACAGCGCCAGGCTGGCCCAGATGGCTTCGCCCAGCGCGATGCCGCCCGCAATGGCGATGCAGCCGGTGCGATTGGTGCGCCGCGCCGCGTTCAGCAGCACAGCATAGTTCGGCCCCGGGCTGACCAGAGCGATGCTAAAAGGAATGAAAAACAAGAGAATTTCGGTCATGATACGTCCATAACCTGTGGCGGCCACAAAATCGAGTCCCGTCGCGCGCTGGCCACAGGGCTAGGCCGCGCGCCGTCGTGCGCTGCGCAGTCGAAACCCGGCATTGCCGATCAAAGCTGCGATGACCAAAGCGCCCCCGATCCAGGCATTAAACCCCGGTGCCAGGCCCACCAGCCACCAGACCAACAGCGGGCCCAACACGGTCTCACCGGTCATGAGCAAGCTAACTTCAGCAGCGGGCAGATAGCGCAGCCCCAGCGTGATCAGAGCCATGGCTCCCGCGCTGATGACCATGCCATTGCTGACCAGCAAGGTCGTGTCCCAAAGCGTCGGCGGCGCGCTGATCGGCTGGATCAAGGCCACGGCCGCTGCGGCCAGGGCGTGGCTGAGGCCAAAAGCCAGCCAGACATCCGGGCTCTCAAGTCGCCGCGCAATCGTAAAGCCAAAAGCCAGGGAGATCGGCACCGACAGGGCAAACAGGTTGCCGATGAGGGTCACTTGCCCGTCCGAGCCTCCGGCAACCGCAATAGCAACGCCAACGAAGCCCACCAGAATTGCAATTTGTGTGGTACGGCTGCTGCGCTCTCCGATCAAGAACCAAGCCACGATGGCGGTGAAAAAGGGCGTGGCCCCCACCATGACCAAGGCAATGGCGGGCGCGGTCAGGCTCACCCCCGCCACGAAGGAGATCTGCCCGATGGCAAACAAAGGGACCAGTACCAGCCCCAGAGGCCAGTTGCTGGCCAGATAAGCGCGGAACTTACCGCGGTGGCGCAAATAGGCAAAGGTCACCATCGCCAGCGCCGAACCCAAAGAGCGCCACACAATGATCGACCAAGGGTCCAGATCGATCAGGCGGATCACCGCCGAATCCGGGGAAATGAGGGTCACGCCCAGCGCGACGATCAACAGCCCTTGGGCATAGCGGCTCATGTTTGCAGCTCCGTTTTGGGGCGCGGCCAGGCCTCAACCAGCACCACACCGACGAAGATCAGCAAGCAGCCGAAAATTTCTGTTGCACTCAGCGCTTGACTGAGGATCAGCCAGCCGAACAGAGCCGCGAACACCGCCTCCATCGACAACAAGATGGCCGCAGTCGAGGGGCTGGAATAGCGCTGTGCGATCAACTGAAGCGTAAAGCCCAAAAAGACCGACATGAAGGCGGCATAGCCCGTGTACTTCAGCGTCGCCAGGGCAATCGACATGTCCAAGCCTTCGCGGGCTAGGCCCAAAGGCAAAGTCATGAGGCAGGCCACCAGCGCCTGCAAACACGAGGCCTGAAACGGAGCGGGATAGCGCGCCATGAAGGCCTGGATCACCAAAATGTGCAGGGCAAAGAACAGCGCCCCCAGCATGATAATTGCGTCCCCGCTGTGCAGCGTGAGGTTGGTCAGCCCCGCCAACAGATAGGTGCCAAGCAAGCACAACACCACGGCTGGCCAAACGATCCAGCGCACCGGCTGGCGCAGCGCCAGCAAAGCGATCAACGGCACCATGGGCACATAGAGCGTTGTCAAAAAGCCCGCGTTGGCCAAGCTTGTGCGCTCGATCCCCGCTTGCTGGGCGGCCGATCCCAGCCCCAACACCAGACCAAGGCCCAGCAGCAAGCTCCAATCGGTCAGGCTGAAATCACGCGTCCGCAATGGGGTCTTGCGCCGCTCCCAAAAGGCCAAGGGTGCCAGCAGCAAGGTGCCGAGCAAAAAGCGCAAGCCATTGAATCCAAAGGGTCCTATCTCGCCTGCCGCCCAGTGTTGAGCCACAAAGACCGAGCCCCAGCACAAGGCAGTAATCAGCAGCAAAGCGTGCGCAACTAAGCGAGGCATCAGGGCTCCAAAAGTGTGATGAGGCAAGGATGGGCGGGCAAGGCAGGCAGGACCAAGCCTCAACGGACTAAGAGACCTGCGGCCTTGCAGGGTGCCTCCTTTGGCCTTACGGCATTGCGGCAGACAGTGCTAGCACTTTTTCCCTCGCCCTGGCCGTGCCAAACCCAGCCATGTGTAACGCTCTGGCGCTGGGCGGATCGCTGCGAGCTGGCCCATATCGGCGCCGCGCGTCGCAGGTGGTGGCCGCCTCTGGCGTCTGACTGGCGCCCGATTGGAACTCGACTGGAACTCGACTGGGGCTTGACCTTGGCGACCAAATCAGGCCACCACTTTGCCAACCCACCTTGAACGCCCGCTTGCAACCCGAAAAGGCCCCCCTCGCCCGTGAACGAAATTGGCCAAGCCCTGAGCATCGCGATCGACCTGATCCGCAAGGGCGACCCCGACTTGCTAGAAATCGTCGGCCTATCGCTGCGCGTCAGCCTCAGTGCTTTGGTACTGGCCTGCCTGATCGGCTACCCAGTGGGGGCCATGCTGGCCACCTTGCGCTTTCCAGGTCGGGGGCTGCTGCTGATCTTCATGAACACGCTTATGGGCCTGCCGCCGGTGGTGGCGGGACTGCTGGTCTACCTGGTCCTGAGCCGAGCCGGACCTTTGGGCGTGCTCGAGCTGCTCTATACGCCCGGTGCCATGATCATCGCCCAGACCTTGCTGATCACGCCCATTGTCGCGGCCTTGACCCATCAAGTGATTGAGGATCTGTATCATGAATACCGCGACCTGCTGAAATCCATGCGCGCCAACCCTTGGCAGCGGCTGGTTACCTTGTTGTGGGACGCGCGCTTTTCCCTGCTGACAGCGGCGCTGGCAGGCTTTGGCCGCGCACTAGCTGAGGTGGGCGCGGTGATGATCGTTGGTGGCAACATCAACCACTACACCCGCGTCATGACCTCGGCTATTACGCTCAGCACCGCCAAGGGGGAGTTCGAATTCGCTCTGGCTTTGGGCATCATTTTGTTTGCGCTGGCCTTGCTGGTCAACGCCGCGCTCTTGAGCCTGCGCGCCCAGTTTACCCGCTGGAGCCACCACCATGCTTGATCCCCAAGCCGCTGGACAGCCGCTGGCGCGCTTTGTCGATGTCGGCCTGGCCTTCGGCGGTGTGACGCGCCTAACCGGGCTCAGCTTTGATATTCCGGCCCAAGGGCTACTGGCGATGCTGGGGCCCAACGGGGCGGGCAAGAGCCTGTGCTTGCGCATTGCAGCGGGCTTGGAAGCCCCGCAAAGCGGGCACCTGGAATGGCAAGCCGGGACCCAAGTGGCCTGGGTGGCGCAAAAGCCGATCCTGCTGCGACGCTCGGTCTGGGCCAACCTGATCTTCGCGCTCAAACTGGCCCGCTGTCCTGCCGCCGAGCGCCCGGAGCGCGCCGCACATCTGCTCGACATGGCAGGGCTCGCCGACCGCAAGCGCCAGCCCGCGCGCTCTTTGTCCGGCGGTGAGCAACAGCGCCTGGCCCTGGTACGCGCGCTGGCCGCCAAGCCGCAACTGCTGCTGTTGGACGAGCCGACGGCTTCCATGGACCCCGCCAACACGCGAGCCATCGAGCAACTGATCGCGACGGTCAAAGCGCAAGGCATCAGTCTGATTTTGGTTACTCATGACCGCGATCAGGCGCGCCGTTTGGCCGACCAGGTGGTTTTCTTGCACCAAGGCCGCTTGATCGAGCAGACACCCGCCCAGCCCTTTTTCCAACAGCCCCAAAGCCAGCTCGCCCGCGCTTATCTGGACGGTCGCTTACTGGATCAACTTTAGGAACTCTGCAGCCATGGACTTGATCGCTACCTGGCTCTTGCACACGCTACGACACCCCAGCCTGACTGCTGGTTTGCTCGCGCGCCTTGGTTCGCTCGCCTGCCTTGCGCTATTGAGCCTCAGCGGTCCGGCCAGCGCAGGCGGGTTCCTGATCGTGCAGTCCACCACTTCGACCCAAAACTCGGGCCTTTACGACTACCTGCTGCCGATCTTCGAGCAGAGCGTGGATTTTCGCGTGCACGTGGTGGCGGTGGGCACTGGCCAGGCGCTGCGCAATGCGGCCAACTGCGACGGCGATCTGTTGATCGTCCACGCCAAAGCCGCCGAGCTGGAGTTCGTTGCCAAAGGCTATGGCAGCCAGCGCTTTGATCTGATGTACAACGATTTCGTGCTGGTGGGTCCGCAAGATGACCCGGCCCAAGTAGGCACTGCCGAGACCATCGCAGAGGCTCTCCACCGTTTGGCCGACACCAAAGCGCCCTTCATCTCGCGCGCCGACGACAGCGGCACCCACCAAAAGGAAATGGCCCTGTGGCAGGCAGCGGGTCTGGACCCGCGCCCGGCCAGCGGCACCTGGTATCTGGAGACTGGGGCTGGCATGGGGGCCTCGCTGGGCACAGCGATTGAGGTGCGCGGCTATACTCTGAGCGACCGAGCAACCTGGATCGCCTTTGCCAAAAAGCGCGACCACGCCATCCTGTTCGAGGGCAGCCCAGAGCTGTTCAACCAATACGGCATCATCCCCGTCTCGCCCCAACACTGCCCCAAGGTCAAAAGCGCGCGCGCCCAGGCCCTACTGGAATGGTTGCTCGGTGCCTCAGGTCAAGAGGCCATTGCCGCCTATCGTCGCTTTGGTCAGCAGCTCTTCTTTCCCAACGCCCAGCGCTAGTCCACCGCTTGCGTTGCGTAAAGCGCAGGGCAGATCGACGTTGGCAAGCCTTGGCGGACGGGTCCGTCTCTGCTAAACAGTCGCGGCATTCCTCATCGTGATGATTGATAAGCCCTTTTCTACGAGACAGCTCATGAGCCAAGACAACGACGCGCCGAACCCGCGCGATTCCCGCCCCGCCCACGACAAAGCCGACCAGCCAACTGGCGCGCGCCTATCGAAATGGATGGCCCAAGCCGGCCTCTGTTCCCGCCGCGAAGCCGAAGACTGGATCGCCGATGGCCGCGTAACCCTGGACGGCTCAGTGGTGAACCACCCTGCCGTGGTGGTGGATGATCCGACCCGCATCTCGGTCGATGGCAAGCCACTGAAAGCGCCCGAGGCGGCGCGCTTGTGGAAGATGCACAAGCCGACCGGCGTACTGGTGACCGAGCACGACCCCGAAGGCCGCCCCACCATCTATGACCTGTTGCCCAAAGACCTGCCGCGACTGCTGTATGTTGGCCGCCTGGACATCAACTCTGAGGGCCTGCTGCTGCTGACCAACAACGGCGAGCTGAAGCGCAAGCTGGAGCTGCCCGCGACCGGCTTGGCGCGGTCCTATCGCGTGCGCCTGCGCGGCAAGCCCAAGCAATCCGACCTGGACAAGTTGGAACAAGGTCTGGAGATCGACGGCATTACCTATGGCTCGATCCAAGCGGAGATCGAACGCAGCCTGGGCGCTAATACCTGGATGAACGTGACGCTGCACGAGGGCAAGAACCGTGAAATTCGCCGCGTGTTCGAGCATCTCGGCTATGAGGTCAACCGCTTGATCCGCGTGTCCTATGGCCCGATCACGCTGGGCACTCTGGCGGCGCGCGGCCTGCGCGAAATCGACCGTCAGTTGCTATCGCGCTATTTCGGGCTTGGGCCTAAGCGGCGCTCGACCTGGGCGCGGGCCAAGACGCCAGAGGGCAAACGCCTGGCCCGCCCGACTCGCTCTGAGGTCACAGGAATGCGCGACCTGCGCGACGACGTGAAAGAGGCTCTGCAAGCTGTTGAAGAGCGCGACGCAGCGCGCGAAGAAGGCCGCCGCCGCAAAGCTGCTGGCTTGCCGTCCCTGCGCGAAGAGCGCAGCAGTGCCTTCCGCGATCGCCACGTGCGCAAGGACGGCGAGCGCCGCGAAGGCGGTCGAGACGGAGAACGCCGCGAAGGCGGCTTCCGCAGCGGTCCCCGTGAAGGCGCCAGAAGCGGTGGCAGAGACGGTGGACGTGATGGTGGCCGTGACGGAGAACGCCGCGACGGCGGTTTCCGCAGCGGTCCTCGTGAGGGCGCCAGAAGCGGTGGCAGAGACGGCGGTCGCGACGGAGAACGCCGCGAGGGCGGTTTCCGCAGCGGTCCCCGTGAAGGTGCCAGAAGCGGTGGCAGAGACGGTGGACGTGATGGTGGTCGTGACGGAGAACGCCGCGAGGGCGGTTTCCGAGGCGGTCCTCGTGAAGGCGGCAGAAGCGGTGGCCGTGACGGAGAACGCCGCGACGGCGGTTTCCGCAGCGGGCCCCGTGGCGGTGGCAGAAGCGGTGGACGTGACGGTGGCCGTGACGGAGAACGCCGCGAAGGCGGTTTCCGCAGCGGTCCTCGTGAGGGCGCTAGAAGCGGTGGCAGAGATGGTGGCCGTGACGGAGAACGCCGCGAGGGCGGTTTCCGCAGCGGTCCCCGTGAAGGCGGCAGAGACGGTGGCAGAGACGGCGGCAGAGACGGCGGTTTCCGCAGCGGTCCCCGTGAAGGCGGCAGAGACGGTGGCAGAGACGGCGGCAGAGACGGCGGTTTCCGCAGCGGTCCCCGTGACGGCGCCAGAATCGGTGGCAGAAGCGGTGGCAGAGACGGTGGCCGTGATGGTGGTCGTGACGGAGAACGCCGTGAAGGCGGCCCGCGCAAAGAACGCCCGCCCTACCGCGCGCGTCGTGACGACTAAGGCAGCCTAAGGCGTGGCCAGATCAAACAAAGCACAGAAGCTTAACGCGCCTGCGGGCTTGCGCGTGATCGCGGGCGAGCATCGCGGGCGGCGCTTGGCCGTGCCCCAAGGGCGCGACGTGCGCCCCACCTCGGACCGGGCACGCGAGAGCCTGTTCAACATTCTGACCAATGGCTATCGCCGCCCTGATGGCACCGGCCTGCTGCCAGGCGCGCACGTGTTGGACGGCTTTGCAGGCAGCGGCGCTTTGGGGATCGAGGCTCTGTCGCGCGGCGCAACCCAGGTTACTTTTGTCGAACGAGATCGCGAAGCCCTGACCTGCTTGCGTCAGAACCTGGCGCCCTTCGGCCAAGCCACTCGGGTCATTGCAGGCGCGATTGAAGCCCTACCGCAAGCCAGTGCCGCCGCAGATCTGGTGTTGCTCGACCCGCCTTATGCTTATAGCGAGCTTGGCAGCTTGCTGGCTCAGCTCTCCGCAGGCGGCTGGCTGAAGCGCGAAACGCTGCTGGTCATTGAGCGCGACGCGCGCGCCAAAGGCGACCACCAGGACCGGGACCTTCGCGCTTTTGATGCGGCAGGCTTGCAGGTCCTGGATCGCCGCGAGATTGGCCGCAACGCGTTTTTCTTTTTGAGCAGCTAACGCAAGTCGACGCAGGCCGGTCTACCTACTTGCTGCTACTGCCATAGTAGACGGGCAGGCCTTCGCTTGATCCTGGGAAGGGCGGAATTGCGCTGGATTGTTGTGCCGCAAGACTGGCGGGCACCGGATAGGGCACGCTGTGCCAAGTCCCACCATCTAGCCCCTCGCCCAGAGCCTGGTGCGCAGCTTGATCGCCAGCATACAAATAGAGCGCGCGCCCCGCGACCGCCCATTGCTGGCGGCCGTCGGGCCTTTGAATCACACCGGTTTGTCCGTTTGATTGCAAATTGGCCGCCGCGCCGGGCTCGACCAAATAGGGTGGCCAGATCCGCGCGCACTCGCCGACACAAATCGACTGCCCAAGGGGGTCCTGATCATAGACGTAGAGCGTGCGCCCTTCGGTGCTGGTCAAGCGATTTCCCAAGTGGGCAACGGCAAAGCCTGAAACGCCCTGATCTGGCACCGCGCGCTGCGCTGCTGCTTGAGAGGGCCGCGTCGCATAGGCCTGTGACGGCGCGCTGGCAGCCAGGGCCTGGCCTGCGCTCAGGGGCGCATACCCTGGCGCGGAGACGGTCCGTGAACCGCCCGCCAATGACTCGTTAGGCTGCGGCGCGCAGCCAACCAAAACCGCAAAGCCCGATGCCGCGACCAGTGCCACGCCATAGGCGTAAAGAGAAGAGGAACGCTTGATCATTCTGCTTCTTAGTTCGACAGCTCGGTAAAAGCGAATAACGATTGCGCTAGGCAGCAGCGTCGATCGCGGCTCAGCGGGTCTCGTGCGGTGAAATATTGCCGATGATCTCGTTGAACATCTCACGCAGGATACCAGGCGCAAGCGCGGTCAGCGGATTGACGCTCACCACCGGGCCAGCGAACCCGCCATTGACCGTAAAGTCAGCGGCCAAGAAGCCCTCGCCCTTAGTGCCGGTCAAAAGCTCGCCAAACAGCGGGATTTTCTCGACCGCTTGGCCGACGAAATTAAAGGGCGCCAGGGTGCCCGCGATGCTGATCTGTTGGGCGGGCAAGTCGATCTGGCCTTCTAAAGAGATACCAACCGAAGGCCCCCCCAATTGCACGCCGCGCAAATCCAACAGGCCGCGATCAAAGCGAATATCGGCCAGCATGCCCTCCATCCAAAGGCCGCGATTGTTCAGCAGGTCCGAAATGCCGGTCAAAGACACAAGATTGAACAAGCTGGAAACAATCGGCGCGTCTACAATATAGAAGTCTTCGACCGCTAGGCTGCCAATCAGCGGGGCGGACAACAGCGGGCCTTGGGTCTGCCCCTTAAAGCGCATGAATCCGCCGTTCATGTTCTCCCAATAGCCCAAGGTTTTCAGCAGCGCGCCTGCGTCAACGGTCTCAATAAACAGCTCGTAGCCGCCGCCGGAATTGAGCGGCGCAAAGGAAAGCTGGGCGCGCGGCACCTTGTCCTGTGTCACCGAGCTAAACGGCATGGTGCCCGCAAATTCGATGCGATGCCACAAGGTGCCGACCCGCTCGCCATAAAAAGATACGTCAGAAATGACATTGTTGGACGGCAGCAAAACGTGATCGACACGCGGCGCGTTGAAGACGATGGGCTTACCGACACTAATCGCACCGCCGCCCGGCTGGCTGGGGCCAGATTGCTTCATGGCCTCAAAAATGGCCTTGGCGTCGAACTGGCCACCGCCCAGGCTGAAATGCAGCGCATCAGGCCGGTTTTCAGCGCGCAATCCGCGCAGCACGGTGCGCTCAAAGCGCACTTCATCAAAGGCCAGCGCCTGCCAAGCGCCGGTCTGCTCGGAAAAGTGGCCCTGCCCGCGCACGGCAAAGACCGGCTCGTTCTGCCCAGGGCGATAGGTTTGCAAGTCCAGGCCCTCGATTTGCACCGGCCGCCCGCCGCGCAACCGCGCAGCAAGATCGACCGAGCCGCGATGCCCAGCAGGCTTGCGCATGGATAAGAAGGGCAACTGGAAGCCCGCATTTTGCAGATCCGTCAGTGCGACCACGTGGCCATCACCCGCCCAATCGTCTTCATAGGAGGCTTCAAAGCTCAAGCTGCCGTCGGTCAAATAGGAGGTCAGGAAGGGCAAGTAGGTCAGGGCCTGGCTGACGGGCAAGCGGCTCATGACTTTGACCTGGTTACGCTGCGCAGACTTGGGGTCAAAGGACCGCACGAAGGACAAGTCCAACGGCGCGCCATCAAACAGCGCCTGGCCATCGCCCTTCATGCCTTGCGGATTGATGGCAAAACGCAGGTTTCCGCCGCTGACGTTCGAACTGCCAACGATGCCTTGCCAGCCCAGCCCTTGAGCGTTGCCCTGCCCTTCGAACGCAACGTCTTGAGGGCTCATGATCTCGCCAGGGTTGGGTAGCCGCAGCGCCAAGGACACGTCGCCTGCGACCTGGCCGGTGAGCCGATCCAGCGGCAGGGTCGTGAGAATGTCCAGACCAATTTGCCCTTTGGCCAGGGTCTCCAGCAAGGGACGCAAGTGTGACTCGGCACTGCCCTGCAGACGGATTTCAGCGCGTTGATTGACCTTGTGATCGATCTGGATCGCCGCAGCGCCCCACTTGGACACCCCCGCAAAGGCCTCTGGTTTCAGCGTTAAGCTGGTTTGCTCGGTGCCGATCGTCACCTCGCCAGCGCCGCCCTCGATCAACGGCAGATGGGGCCAAGCGCGCATTTGGCCGCCGACAAAACTAAAGCTGCCTTCGCGCAAGCGGGTATCAGGGTCTTCGCTCAGATCGTAGGGCACAAATTCGTGCTGGCGAAAGCGCACATCGCGCGCCTCGCCCAACAACTCGGCCTCAGCGAACCAAGTGCGCAAGCAGGAGTCGCGCCGGCAATTGGGCCAAAATTTGAGGCCCGTTTGTACGTCGCTACGCTCGGCAACAACATCAACTTTCTGCTCGATGGCGCTGCCGTCTTTGGCTTGAAAATCAAAGTAAAAGCGACCACTGGCCTTGCTGAGGCTGCCGTCCAACAAGGGAAAGGTCAGCTTGGCCTCGTCAACCGTGAGCTGGAGCAAGCGCACATCCAGGCGCCCGCGCGCGCTGCCCTGTTCGACCAGCAAGGCTTGGCTATAGAAGGGCGCCATAGCAGCCTCACCGCGGCCCGAATCCAGATCGAAATCCACGCTCAGCAATTGGAGATCACGACCAAATCTGAGCGTCGCGTCGCCCGAAATCGGCAAATTGACCTCGTTGATCTGGGCGGCCAAGGGATGTAACCCCACCAAAGCCGAGGGCCGCAGCTCGCTGAACTTGAGATCAATCTCGGGCATGCCGCTGTCGGGCAGGCGCGCGGAGACGCTCACATCTACCAACTGATTGGCCAGCGTGAGGCGCGCCGACAAGTTCGCCTGACCAGTGCCGCCTTCCAGGTTCATATCAAGCCGGGTCGCAAATCCGCCAATCGGGTTGGGCAGTTGAGGGACCTGCAAACTAAAAGCGCTGGCGGTTAGGGCCAAGCCTGCTTGGCTGCGCCGCACATCCATGGCCAGTTGCAGATCATTTGCCGCAAAGGCGCGGTTGCCAACAGAATCGGCCATCGACAGGCGTTTGAGGCTGACCGCAATGGTGCGGAGCTGTTGAAAGAACGGTGTGTCGCGGCGCATGGCCTCAAACTGGCTCAGCGCGTGGCTCAAGATCACGTCTTGCTGGGCCTGGCTTGAGTCGGCCTGTTGGATGGCTCGTTGGGTCTCAGTCCCCAACTCGAACTCGCTGTAGAGCCGCGATTCGGTGGACAAGGGGAACAAAGACACGCTGTAGCGTCCAACCGCCAGACGGCGCAGCTCCAGGGCCTGGCCCTCGATACGCAGATCCTTGGGACGAAACAGCCCGCGAACCAAAGCGTTGTTGGCCAGCTTCATTTCAATGCGCGGCAAGGCCGCCGCCTCGGAGCCACCATCCTTGGGCACAAAGGCCAGGTCGCTCAGCACAATCAAGCTGGAGCGATCCTCGTGGTCAAAGGTCAGCACGGCACGCCCGATGTCAACTTTGTAATCGGGCAGCGCGGAGGTGATCGCAGCTTCGATCCGTGGCTTGAAAAAGCTGAGATCAATCGGGCTGCGCGAGATGTACCAAGCCGCAAACACCGCCGTAATCAGGACCGAAATCACGGATATCCCGACCAAGCGCGCCAACAGCAAAAAAGAGAAGCGAATGACCGCGGAAATGGTGTTCTTGCCTCGCGCCGAAATGACAGACAGTCGTTGTCAAACTGCGCTGGGTTTAGCGGTCCAATGGGGCAATTTCAAGAGCATAGACGTGCGCTTGCAGACTAAGAGCAGCAGCCCGCCGAATTGGCATCAGGTCAGGCTAGAGACCTAACATTTTCGCTCTACAGGCCGCCAAGCCACTTGACCTGGCGCGCTGGGCTCTAGTTTTATGCCCTCACCTGCCCGCTGGCAGCGCCCCAAGGCGGCCACGCGTTGCACCTTTCGCATAAAAGGAAATTTCATGACCCACGCGCCTGCTGTCCTGCTGAAGGACGGCGATCAAGCCCCCGCTTTTGCGCTACCCTCAGCGCCGGGTCCACAGTTGGCCAGCGCCGATCTGGCTGGACAAGCCTATGTGATCTACTTCTATCCCAAAGATGATACGCCGGGCTGCACGATCGAAGCTCAGGACTTCCAAGCCCTGCGCGACGATTTCGCGGCTCTTGGGGTGCGGGTGATCGGCGTTTCGCGCGACTCCCTGGCCTCGCACGCCAAATTCCAGGCCAAGTACGATCTGGACTTCGCCCTGATCAGCGACAGCGAGACCGAACTGTGCCAGGCTTACGGCGTGTGGCAGGAAAAGACCAACTATGGCAAGACCAGCATGGGAATTGTCCGCTCGACCTTCCTGGTGGGTGCGGATGGGATCATTGCCAAAGCTTGGCGCAACCTGCGCGCCAAGGGACACGCCGAGGCGGTCCTAGCCGCCGCGCGCGACCTGTTGCCAGCGGGCTGAAGCGGTGAGCCCTGCCCGTCACCTGCCCGTCCACCAACTGCCCGACAGCGCCTTGGCTAGCCTGTCAGCGGGCGCGGCCTATTGCTTGGCCATCGCCGATCCTCACGACAAAGCGCGCGCCACCCGCGCTTTGGCCGCCACCTGGCGGGCAGGTGATCTGCCACCCAAGGGCGAGACCGCCTTGCAGGACCGCCCGGCGCGTCTGCCCCGGCCCGAACTCAAGCAGCCGCGCGAAATGCCCAAGCGCAAGGTCGGGGCCTCGATCTCGGGGCGCATCGCGCTGCTGCACGCTCTGTCTCACATTGAACTCAACGCCATCAACCTGTCGCTGGACATCATGGGGCGTTTTTTGGAGATCGACTTTCCTGAGCGCTTTTATTGGGACTGGCTGAAGGTGGCCGACGACGAGGCCAAGCACTTCTTGTTGCTGGCGGATCGCCTGGAGGCCTTTGGCGGGCGCTATGGCGACCTGCCCGCTCACGATGGCTTGTGGGAGAGCGCTGTTGCCACCGCCCAGGATCCGCTGGGGCGCTTGGCGGTGGTGCCCATGGTGCTGGAGGCGCGCGGCCTAGACGTAACTCCGCTGATGATCGACAAGCTCAGCCAGATCGGCGACCAAGACACGGTGGCCGTGCTGCGGATCATTTACGAGGACGAGATCACCCACGTAGCCGCCGGCCGGCGCTGGTTCGAATGGCTCGCAAAACAGCGCGGAGAGAGCGACCTGGAGGGCCTGTGGCAGAGCCTGGTGCAACGCTATTTCTTGGGCAAGCTGAAGCGCCCCTTCAACAAGCCCGCGCGCTGGGAGGCCGGTATGCAGCCCAGCTATTATGAGGCTTTGGCGGACTGGTACGCGGATATCGAACTTTAGGTGCTAGCCTTGCGCGGCCCAGTAGGCTTCGCCAGCCAGCACGCCGCGCCCCACCGCACGGGTCACACAGTCGGCCAGCAGCTCGCCGATCATCGCCAGATCATAGAGATCGCCTGAACCCAGCGCCTCACCCCGCAAGCCGGTGGCGACCGCAAATAAGGTGTCGCCGTCCAAGGGCGTGTGCGAGGGACGCAGCGCGCGTGCCAGCCCATTATGCGCCATGGCCGCCAGCCGCCGCAGTTGCTTTTGCGTCAATGGCAGGTCAGTAGCGATCAGGCCAATGCTGGTATTGGCTCCCAGGTCGTGGCCCTTCATCGGCAGCGCCAGCGGGGTGCTGCGCAGTGGATCGCGGCCGGTTTCAACAGGTGCAAGGCCGAACTCGCCCGCCAGCTCCCAAGGCGCGGCCCAAAGCTGGCGCGCGCCCGGCTGGGGTTCATAGAAGGGCGAGCCCACCGCATTCACCGCCACCAGCGCCGCCAGGCTCCAGCCTTTGGGGTGACGCAGGGAGGCCATGCCGAGCCCGCCTGGCCCGCCAGCGGTCAGGGCACCATAGCCCGCGCCAATCGCGCCCAAATCTGCGCCCAAATCTGAGGAATCCCCCAAAGCGGCCACCGCTTCTTGCCCCAAGCTGTAGTAACGCCGCGTCGCCGGGTCATAGTCTTGACCTCCATTGAGAAGGTCGAACAGGATCGCTTGCGGTACCAAGGGCACCCGCACCGGGCCAATAGCAAAGCCCCGCCCTTGTTGAGCCAGGGCCGCCTGCACCGCCGAAGCCGCCTCCAGCCCAAAGGCCGAGCCGCCCGACAACACCAGAGCATCAATCTGCTCGACCGTCGCGCAGGGGCCAAGCACGTCGGTCTCGCGGGTACCGGGCGCGCCGCCGCGCACATCCACCGCCGCGGTCATAGGAGCCTCGCCCAGTACCAGCGTTACCCCTGAGCGCAGCGCCGCGTCATGCGCGTGGCCGAGCTGTAGCCCCGCCACATCCAACAGTCCGTTGCGTGGACCCGGCTGCAAATCCTGCGGATCAAAGGCCATGGCAAAAAGCTCCTGAAGCAAAAACAAACGAAATCTTGAAGCGCGGGCTGCGTGACCAAGGCTTTACAAATCGGCCTCTGGCGCGCCCAATAGACAGGGTAAAAGTCCTGGTCCTGCTTGGAAAGCCCCTTTGCGCCTCATGTTTGCTCGCCTTATGTCCACCCGCCGATCACCCGCCAACCTCCTGCTAACATGCCCATATCGGCACAGGCAGTCTGCGCGCCACGTCCTTGCCCCCTTCGGCCTGGCCTTGCTTCTGGCGCTCGGGCTGATCGCGGCGCTGCCCAGCCTGGCCAACGCCAAGGGCTCCAGCGGCCAGCGGGTCTGCGCGTTGCGCTGGGGCATGAACCACGACCTGGGCTATTGCGGGCACATCTTGCGCAAACAGGGCGAATTGCGCCACGTCAAGCTGGACGAAGTGCGCCGCTCCTACATCGGCTTTGGCTGGTCGAACGCTTGCAGCGGCTGGCATCACCTGGGCAACCTAAAAGTTGGTAAGACCATCGTCGTGCATCGCGATTGCCTGGACCGCAAGCCCGGCCTGCTGCGCAACTGGCGCGACACCACGGTGCTGATTCAAAGCGTCGCCGGGGTGGCGCTACTCTTGCTCGGCTAGCAGCCCTTTGAGCTGATACAGCGCCTCCAGTGCCTGGAGCGGGCTGAGCGCGTCGGGGTCAAGGGCTTCTAGAGCCTCCAGAGCCACTTGGCCTTGCGGGGCTACCGTCGGTCCGGCGTCGAAAACGGGCTCATCAACGTAACCAGCGGCCTCTTCTTCGACCAGGGCTTGAAACAGCGGCAAATCCTCGATCACAGAGCGCAAGCTGGAGCCCTGCTGCCCCGCTTCTAAGCGCTTCAGGATGTCTTTGGCGCGGGTCAAAACGCTGCGCGGTAGCCCCGCCAGTTCGGCAACATGAATGCCATAGGAGCGGTCGGCCGAGCCCGCTTCGACCTGGTGGGTAAAGATGATCTTACCCTTCAGCTCGCTGACCCGCATGCGGTGGCTGGACAGCAAGGCCAGGCGGTCGCACAGGGCCGTCAGCTCGTGATAGTGGGTGGCAAACAGCGTGCGGCAGCCGCGCTTGTCGTGCAGATATTCCAGGCAGGCCCAAGCAATCGACAGACCGTCAAAAGTGGCGGTACCGCGCCCGATTTCGTCCAAAATCACAAAGGAACGCGGCGTCGAGCGGTTCAAGATGGCCGCTGTTTCCACCATCTCGACCATAAAGGTCGATTGGCCGCGCGCCAAATCATCGGCCGCACCAACCCGGCTGAACAGCCGATCGACCAGGCCCAGCCGCGCCGATTTTGCCGGAACGAAGCTGCCCATCTGGGCCAAGACCACCATCAGCGCGTTCTGACGCAAGAAGGTCGATTTGCCCGCCATATTGGGGCCGGTCAACAGCCACAGGCGGTCGCTTGCATCAAATTGGGTCTCGTTGGGAATGAAGCTCTGGCCCTGGCCCTGAGCGAAGAGCGCGCGCTCCACCACGGGGTGGCGTAACGCCTCGACCTGCATGTCCAGCCCTTCGTCGAGCTGGGGCGGGCACCAATCGCGGCTGGTTGCCAGCTCTGCCAGCCCGGCCCAAACATCCAGGCGTGCCATGGCTGAGGCGGCCTCGGCCAGATCTTGCAGCGCTGCACCCACGGCGGCCAACAGGCCCTCGAACAGCTCCAACTCCAGCGCCAGCGCGCGGTCGGCTGCCGAGGTGATGGCTTGTTCCAACGCGTTCAGCTCGGTGGTGGTGAAGCGCAGCGCGTTCTTCATGGTTTGGCGGTGAATAAAGGGCGATTCGGCGCTGATGTCGATCTTATCGGCGTGGTTGGCCGTCACCTCGATGAAGTAGCCCAGCACGTTGTTGTTCTTGATCTTCAGCGAGGATACGCCGGTCTCAGAGACATACCGCGCTTGCAGGTTGGCGATCAAACGGCGGCTTTCTGAGCGCAGACCGAGCAGCTCGTCGAGCCCAGCGTGGTAGCCGGGCTGAATGAAGCCGCCATCGCGCGCCAACAAAGGGGCCTCCGAGTTCAGCGCGTTTTGCAGGCTCACGCGCAATTCCTCAAAGTCGCCCAGGGCTGCACGGGCATCGACCAAACGCGGCGGCAATGCCAGCGTGGCCTGGGTCAGCAGCAAGCTGAGGCGCTGTGCCACCTCAACCGCCGACGCGACCGCCAGCAGGTCGCGCGGCCCGGCCCGGCCCAAGGAGACCCGCGAGACCAGGCGCGCCAGATCGGGGCAGCCTTTGAGCGCCGCGCGCAAATCGGAGCGCAACAGACCCGCATCGACAAAAAATCTGACCGCGTGCTGGCGCTCCATAATGGGCTCAAGTTCGGCCAGGGGGCGGGCGATCCACTGACCCAACAGGCGCGAACCTGCCGAGGTCACGCTGGTATCGATGCAATCGAGCAGCGAGCCTTTGCGCTGGCCATCGGGACCGGTCAGGATCTCCAGATTGCGCAGGCTGGCGGCATCCAATTGCAACAGAGCGTTTTCTTGCTGACGGCTGAGCGCATCCAGACGCGGCAGCTTGCCTTTTTGGGTCAGCTCTATGTAATCGAGCAGGCTGCCCGCAGCGGTCAGCTCAGCGGGCGCAAAATCGCCAAAGCCCTCCAGCGTGGCCACACCGTAGTAATCGCAAAGCCGCTTGTGGGCGTTCTTGGCATCAAAGCGCGCCTTGGGTTGGGCGCTCAGCGTCGCCTGTCCCTGGGTCATGAGCGCCAGGCGGTCAGGCGCGAATTTGGTCAGCAGCGGTGGCGCATCGGCGACCAACAGCTCGCGCGGTTGTAGAGCGGTGAGGCGCGCCTCCAAGGCGGCGTCGCTCTCAAGGCTGCAACAAAAGAAGCCGCCGCTAGCGATATCGACCCAAGCCAGGGCGCGCGCGCCCTTGCCTTCGATATAGCAGGCCAAATAGGCGGCGGCATTAGCGGGCAACAGGCTGTCTTCGGTCAGCGTGCCGGGGGTGACGATGCGCACCACCTCGCGCCGCACCACGGACTTAGAGCCGCGCTTCTTGGCCTCGGCAGGATCTTCGGTCTGCTCGCAGATGGCGACCTTGTGGCCACCGCGGATCAAGCGCTCCAGATAGGATTCGGCGGCGTGGTAAGGCACGCCCGCCATGGGGATGGGATCGCCCGCGTGCTGACCGCGATGTGTCAAAGTGATTTGCAAGGTCTCGGCGGCCAGCACGGCATCGTCAAAGAACAGCTCATAAAAATCGCCCATGCGATAAAACAGCAGGCAGCCTGGATGTGCGTCTTTAATCTCCAGGTATTGCTGCATCATCGGCGTGGACGCAGACCGCGTGCCTGCATCAGCACCAGAGCCAGGTTTTGCGTGGGGGCTTGGATTGGGCTTGGGGGGAGCCATGCTTGTTTCGCTATTCCGTACTCTAAAATCAGCAAAGCTAGGGGCAGCTTGCCGCATGCATTGCCGATTTGACTGTGCTAGCACAAGAGCTTGGTGCCAAAAACCGAGCAATCGACGGGAAAGAACAATACATGTCCACAGATCAAAACAAAGCTTCGTTGCGTGACGCCGCTTTGGAGTTTCACGCCCAAGGTCGCCCGGGCAAGCTGGAAATTACAGCGACCAAGCCCCTGACCACACAGCGTGATTTGGCTTTGGCCTATTCTCCGGGCGTGGCAGAGCCTTGTTTAGAGATCCAAAACGACCCTGACACGGCCTATGATTACACCGCAAAATCCAACACGGTCGCGGTTATCTCCAACGGCACCGCCGTTTTGGGTCTGGGCAACTTGGGCGCTTTGGCCTCTAAGCCCGTCATGGAGGGCAAGGCCGTGCTGTTTAAGCGCTTTGCCGATATCGACGGAATCGACATCGAAGTGGCAACCGAGGACGTGGACGCGTTTTGCCAGGCGGTCAAGCTGATCGCCCCATCGTTTGGTGGTATCAACTTGGAAGATATCTCCGCGCCGGCGTCCTTCCTGATCGAAGCACGCCTAAAGGACGAGTTGGATATCCCCGTCATGCACGACGACCAGCACGGCACCGCCATCATCGCCGCTGCGGGCCTGATCAATGCCTGTCTTTTAACCGGGCGCGATCTTAAGAACTGCCGCATTGTGTCGTCGGGCGCGGGCGCGGCCTCCATTGCCACCGTCGAGCTGCTGAAGGCCATGGGCGTTCCGCACGACAACGTTATCATCGTGGATCGCGACGGCGTCATCTATCGCGGTCGAGACAACGTGAACCAGTGGAAGGCGGCGCACGCGATTGACACCGAAGCCCGCAGTTTGGCGGACGCTTTGGACGGCGCGGATGTCTTCTTGGGTCTGTCGGCCAAGGGCGTAGTCAATCAGGATATGGTCAAGTCCATGGCCCCCAAACCCATTGTCTTTGCCATGGCGAACCCCGATCCGGAAATCCTTCCCGAAGACGTCAAGGCCGTGCGCCCTGATGCCATCATCGCCACCGGCCGCTCGGACTACCCCAACCAGGTCAACAACGTCTTGGGCTTCCCCTACATCTTCCGCGGCGCGCTGGACGTGCGCGCATCGGCCATCAACACCCAAATGAAGGTGGCAGCGGTCTATGCGATTGCTGAATTGGCGCGCAAAGAGGTGCCGGGCGCTGTCGCCGAGGCCTATGGCGCGGCGCACACCTTTGGCCCGGAGTATATCATCCCGGCGCCCTTTGATCCCCGCTTGATCACCATCGTTCCCAAGGCAGTTGCAACGGCGGCCATGGAGACCGGAGTTGCGCGCAAGCCCATCATGGACATGGCGGCCTACGAAGCCCAGCTCAAACTGCGTATTGATCCTAACTCCGAGCGCTTGCAAAGCCTGTTCGACGCCGTGCGGGCCAATCCTCAGCGCGCCATCTTCGCTGAGGGCGAAGAGGAAACCATGATCCGCGCCGCGCTTGCCTATCAAGAGCAAGGCTATGGCCAAGCGATTTTGGTCGGGCGCGAAAAGGAAATCGAGGAGGTGGCCAAAGCTGGCGGCGTGGATATCTCAACTTTGCAGATTCTCAACGCCAAGCGCAGCATCGAGGAGAACGACGCTTCGGCCGACTATCTGTTCAAGCGTCTGCAGCGCAAAGGCTACTTGTGGCGTGATTGCCAGCGCATGATCAAGCGCGACCGCAACGTCTATGCCGCCATGCAGGTGGTCAACGGCCATGCGGACTTGGTGATTACAGGCCTGACCAAGACCTTCCGCGGGTCGTATGAAGACATCAAGTTGGTGCTGGATCATGCCCCGGGTCAACGCACCATGGGCTACACCATGGTCTTGGATAAGACCCAGACCGTTTTCCTGGCAGATACCTCGATTCACGAGAATCCGACCGCGCAGCAACTGGTGGCCATCGCCAAGCAAATGGCCTGGCGTGCCCGCTCCATGGGTCATGAGCCCCGCGTTGCCTTTGTGTCCTATTCGACCTTCGGCAACCCTATGCGCAGTTATTCACAGCCCCTGCGTGAAGCGGTCGAGTTGTTGGACAAAGAGCAGGTTGATTTCGAATACGAAGGCGAAATGCAGGTCACACCCGCGCTGGACTTCGAAATGATGCGCAAGTCCTTCCCCTTCAGCCGATTGTCGGGGCCCGCTAACATCCTGATTATGCCGGGATTGCATGCGGCTAACATCTCGTCGCGTCTGATTCAGCACTTCTCAAAAGGAAAAGTGGTTGGCCCGCAATTGTTGGGGATGGAAAAGCCTGTCCACATCGCCCTGATGAACGCAAAGGTTGATGATATCCTTACCTCTGCAGCCATTGCCGCGCATTCGGCGATTATCCGCAAGGCGCAATAAAGCCGCTTCGCCATTATTCCACCCGAATCCATCCCCGTAACAGGCCGATCAGCCTGCGACGCGGTTGCGTCTTGGCGTCCTAGCGCATAAAGATGTAGCAATTTGCATCTGTTCGCGTTTTGCATATTCTGATTGACGCTGGTCGCATCGGCGCGCCGACTATCAGACAGGGATCGAACCCACTAAGGGAATAAAAGTATGTTTGGAAAGCCCCAAGATCAAAATCCAGGCGGTCCGCGCCCCGGCGGTGAGCCCGGTCGTCCCGGCCCGCGCCCTGGCGGCCCTGCCGGCCCCGCTGGGCGCCCAGTCCCAATGGGCGGCCCTGGTGCCTTTGGAGGCCCTGGCGGCCCTGCCAAGCCAAACGGCCCCGCAGGCGGCCCAGGTGGAGCGCCCGGCGCTGGCCCTGGTGGCGCTCCTGGCGGCCGACCGCTGCCACCGCGCCGCCCGGCCCAAGCCGCCGCTGCGCAACGCCCTCTGGGTGGCGAGCGCGCCAGTCTTGCGGGCCAGCAAGAAAATGGCCGTTTGACCGTCGGGCAGGAGATCAAGCTGTCTGGCGAGATCAAGTCCTGTGACCGCTTGGTTGTTGAAGGCACCGTCGAGGCGCAACTGTCCGACAGCCGTGCGCTGGAAGTCACCGAGACTGGCATCTTTCGCGGTACCGCCGAAGTCGACATGGCCGAAATCAACGGCGTCTTTGAAGGCGACTTAAACGTCGAAGGTCGCTTGTTCATTCGTGCGCAGGGCCGGGTGTCCGGCAACGTTCGCTATGGCGAGCTTGAAGTCGAGCGCGGCGGGCGTATCGCTGGCGAACTGGGTAACCAGGGCGACACGGCACCGACCAGCGGCTATCGCCGTCCCTATGAGGCAGACGAACTCTGAAAACCGTGAGACGAGCGTGGGCCCAAGCGCCCGCTGCTTGGCTGACGGCAAGACACTCAGTAACCGGACCTCGTGTGGGGTCCACGCGCTGAGTCGCCAAGCCAAAGCCCGCAAATTTGCAAAGAAATTTGCGCGGGCTTCAGGGTTTGGACACAATTTTAGCGTAAGGCTGGCCGACTTACGCAGATCCCTTTCTAGCGTCCCAACCAACCGGGGCGCGAGCCAACCGGGTCGATGCAGTCAGGTTTGGCACGATAACCACGTTTGGCACGATAACCACGTTTGGCACGATAACAACGACGAAGAGCTTTGCATGACTATCATTCGCACCCTCGCTGTTATGGTGTTCGCCCTCGGATTTGCAGGCGCAACGCTGGCTGAGGAGATCACCGATCTCGGCACCTTTACAGACTGGTCCGCCTACAAGTTTCAAGAGGGCGGTTCGGACGTGTGCTATATGGCCAGCCAGCCGTCCAAATCCGAAGGCGACTATACCAAGCGCGGTCAGGTATTCTGGCTTGTGGCGCACCGCACGGCCCTGAACAAAAAGAACACCTCCAGCTTTGTTCCCGGCTATACGCTGCGCCAGGACAGCTCGGTCTCCGTTGAGATTTCGGGCCGCACCTTCACCATGTTCGCCGGCACAGAGGCCGAAAACCAGGCGATCGCTTGGTTTCGCGACCAAGACGACACCTCGGCTGTTGACGCCATGCGCAAGGGCCTGACCATGATCGTTAAGGCGGTGTCCTCGCGCGGGACACTGACCACCGACGAGTTTTCTTTGCGCGGCTTCACCGCCGCCCACAACAAAATCAGCGAGGCCTGCGGCTTCTAGGCCAGCGCGCTTTTCGAGTTCGGCGACACTGCGCTTGTCCCGACCGCCTTGCTGCTGATTTGCGCCTTGGCTCGCTTGCCCATCCCATCGATGCGGCGCGCGAGCCTTTTGCTTTTTTGAGCCGAATCGCCTAAACAGGCGCTCCTTGGTCTCGACCTTTTGCCCCTGCCCTCTTCGAGCTGCCTTCCTTCTATGCACGCCAGTCACGCCAAAGCCTTCGCCCCATCCGAAAGCCGCCAAGACGGCAAGATCAACCTGATCGGCCTGTCGCGCGACGACATCCAAGCTTTGTTCGAGGACCGCGGTCTGAAGGCCTTCCGTGTTAAGCAAGTTTGGCAGTGGATCTATGGCTGGGGCGTCACCGACTTCGACGCCATGACCAATCTGGCCAAGACCGTGCGCGCGCAGTTGGCCGAAGAATTCGTGATCGAGCGGCCCAAGGTCAAGCAGGCGCAAAACTCGGTCGATGGTACCGCCAAGTGGCTGTTGCAGTTCGACGACAACCAAGAGGTCGAGACGGTCCACATCCCCGAATCGGATCGCGGCACGCTGTGCGTCTCCAGCCAAGTCGGCTGCACGCTGACCTGTAAGTTTTGCATGACCGGCACGCAAAAGCTGGTGCGCAATCTGTCGGCTGGTGAAATCGTCGGCCAACTTATGCTGGCGCGTGATGCCTTCGGCGAGTGGCCAACGCCGACCGATGGCTCGCGGCAACTGACCAATATCGTACTCATGGGCATGGGCGAGCCGCTCTATAACTACGAGAACGTCGCAAAGGCTATGCGCATAGTCATGGACCCCGACGGCATGGCCTTTTCCAAACGCCGCATCACCCTGTCTACCTCGGGCGTGGTGCCGGAATTGCGCCGCTGTGGGCAAGAACTGAACGTCAACCTGGCCATCTCGCTGCACGCGGTCAATGACGAGATCCGCTCGGAAATCATGCCGATCAACAAGAAGTACCCCTTGGCCGAGCTGTTGGCGGCTTGCCGCGACTATCCCGGCGTTTCCAACGCCCGCCGCATCACCTTTGAATATGTCATGCTGAAGGGCGTCAACGACAGCCTGGCCGACGCCCGGGCGCTGGTGCGCATTTTGCGCGGTATCCCGGCCAAGATCAATTTGATCCCCTTCAACCCCTGGCCGAACTCACCCTACGAGTGCTCTGAGCCGCTGACTATCGCCAAGTTCCAGGACGTGCTGGCCCGCGCGGGCCTGTCAGCGCCGGTGCGCACCACGCGCGGCGAGGATATCTCGGCGGCCTGCGGGCAGCTCAAGTCCGAGTCGGTCCGCGAACGCAAACCGCGTCCACACGATCACTTGCGCGCTCAGGTGGCCGCGGTCGGTTAGCGCGAAGCGCGAACAATCGCCCTCGATTGCACCACAGCTGCTTGGGGTACATTTGCCGCAATATCAAAGAGATAGAGCACGCAAGACACACTCTTGGCCATTGGTCTGGCGTTAGCACGCATGCTTTCGCCTAGGGCATTGCCGCGACCTGAGCGGTGGTGCCCTGCGGTCGCTGTTGCTGTTCATCGGGCAGGCCCATCGCCGCTAGCAGGGCCTTGCGATTATTGCCCCAAGTGTAGCCTTGTATACTGTCCGAGCGCGGGTGTTCACGCTTAGCAAACAGCGCCTGCCAGTCTTGAATCGCGAGCGCCAAATCCTGTGGCGTGGAGCCAGAAAAATAGTAGGCCCCCTTTTCGCCAGCGATCTCGCGAAACACCGGAATATCGCGGGCGATGATCGGCAGGCCGTGGGCGGCCGCTTCGACCAAGGGCAAGCCAAAGCCCTCGCCACGCGAGGCCGTGATGAATACGTCCGCACTTTCATACATGGCTTGCAGATATTCATCGCTGATACCTTGCAGCCAAAAGAGTCTCTTACCGCGCTCCTCGCAGGCATTCAGCGCAGCCTCGACCTGGGGGATAATTCGGCGATCTTCCGCGCTTCGCTCTGGCCAAAGCGCGCTGCCGACGATCACCAAATTGACGTCCTGGCCTTCGTCCCACAGCTGTTCGAAGGCAGGTAAGAGCTGTTCATAGCCCCGGCGCGGGCAGACCGAACCAACGGCCAAGAAGGTCAACTTGCCCTTCACAGCGCCAAGCACCTCGTCGGCGTCAGAGGGCATGCCGCTTGTCGGTTGGCTCTTGTCAATGTCGTATCCCAAGGGTGCTGCTGCTAAGCGGAGTGTCGGAGCCGGGCTGACAGTCTGCTCGAGCCAAGATTCGGTTTGTTGCCTCACCGTGTGCGAAATGCAGATCAAACCATCAGAGCAGCCCGCGATGGTCCGCAGCCAAGTGGTATGAAAGCCGCTGGTTTCAGGCGGAAAATATTCTGGGTGATCGATTGGCAGCACATCGTAAATCGTGAAATAGACGCCCATGCTTTTAGCGCGCATGTCTTGAAACAGGCCCTGTTGGGCCGCGATCGGCACCAGCAAGGGATTGAAATCCGCGCCGAAAAAGACGTCGCCCGCGTGAAGATCAACCGTCAAGTCCGGCAGCTTGGCTTTCGCTAGCCCCAAAAACTCGGCTGCAAATTTTCGCGCAAAGACCAACTCGACACCGGTCGGCGTTGGGATGAGCCGCACTGGCTCAATGAGAAACCCCGGCGGCGGGGAGGCGAATAGCCCCAGCAATTGGGCGCGCAGGGTGCGCTGAATCCCCGTGCGATGGTCTAAAAGAGCGATGCCGGTAACATCAAACAACAAGCGACGCGCAGGCACAGGAAATGTGCGGCCATCTACCAGGGCCCGCGCCGCTTGCGCCACCGCCTCGTCCGTTGGAGTGCTGGATAAGGTCTTGCGCGCATGCTCCGCTATTCTTGGCAGGCTGTTCTCCGGACGCGCCTGCGCAACCAGCTCTTCAATTTTGCTGTGATACAGAGCAGCGACGGTGTTTGGGTTGTAGGCGCGCTCAAGGTAGGCACGCGCCTCTTGGCTCAAACTTTGCCTCAAGGCTTCGTCGCGATGCAGGCGCTGTATTGCGTCCGCCAACTGCGAAGTGTCAAATCCGTCTGGCACCTTTATCACCACACCGTCTGGAAGCTCGGCCAAGGAGCCATTGGCATTGACAATGGTGGGCAGGCCATATGCCAAGGCGTCTAACACGGTGCCAGAGCTTTCGCCGCGCGAGGAGCTGCGCAGCTGCACCGCGATATCAGCAGCAGCAAGATAGTCGCGATAGACCGCTTCATCCACGTAACCGGTGATCGAAGCGCGTCCGTTCGCGGTATCAAGATTGGGGGCCATTGAGGCCTTAAGGCAACTGCCGACAAAGAACAGGTGGCTGGAAAGGTCATCTGCCAACAGACCTGCCGCGATAAACGCATCAAGGACTGCCTGATTGCTCTTTGTGGGGACCAAATAGCCAAAACAGCCGACCACGAAGGCATCTTGGGCAAGTCCCAAGCGTTCACGCGCGGCCGCTTTGTCCGAAATGGGGGCCGGTTGCCGACCCAGCTGCACCTGTGCCAAGGGTATTTCCTTGCTGCCGTTCCAAATGCTGCGCAGACCCGCCAGGGCGTGGTGGTTGGTCGTCAGGACGCCTTGGGCAAACTTGGCCAGGGAAAACAGCATAGGGTAGTGCTGACAAACCTTCGCGGTACCGTCTTTGCTGTAGCGCTGTTGAAGAGCCGCGTAGCCACCTTCTTCCCACAGAGCGTTGTTGGCGTACCCGCTGCGACTGGGGTCGCTCGCAAGTGCCAAGGTTATTTCGCCCAGGAATGTGCCATGCATCAAAAGGATGCCGGGAAATTCCTTGCTGAGGGCAAAGGCGTCCGTGTGAAAGTGCGCATTCCCAATATTGTAAACAATGCGGTCGTAGTCGAAGGCACAGGCTCGAAAATCAGCGGTCGAAATGACTCGTCTTAGACCATCACAACTGTGAACCGCCGCAGGGTCGCCCTGCACAACGCCATCAATCTCGTAATATTGCGCCAAGGAGGGCAGCAGAGCGGCTGAATAATCGGCGACACCGCTCTGGTCAGGGGGCAAGGGCGTCACAAAGGCCATGCGCGGCTTGGTCAAGTCTGCGGGTCGGTGCTTGGGAAGCCCTCCCGCTGCGATCCGCAAACGAAGGCCCGCAAGCTGCTCGTTTGTACCGGCCTCAATGGCTTCATGTGAGCTGGTTTGGGGGGCAAGGAAATGGTTGGCAAGCCGATGGAGCGCCGGCGTTGCCAGCACCTTTTCTGTGATGATGGCGTGCAACCCCTTGTGCTTGCGCAGCAGCAGCAACAAGCGCCGAGCCGCTGCACGGCCCAAGTTGTATCGCAGGCTATTTTGGTCCGCTGAAATCCAGCTTGCGAGCCCCCTGACCACGCCTCTGCCTCGCCGTTGCGGAGCGCTGGCACCGCTCACCTGCCCAGGGTGCTGCCGCCCCAAGTGCCGGACCAGTTTTGGCAGATGCCGCGCCTTGACGTGATCGCTTTGCAGCAGCATTCGAAGGGCCAGTACCTCGTGTTCGAGCTTTGCGATCCTTTGTTGGGCACTTTTCAGTCGATGCCCGAGCGGCTCGACGCCAACGATGCCCTCGGT
Source organism: Alphaproteobacteria bacterium (assembly GCA_030428255.1). GTDB lineage: Bacteria > Pseudomonadota > Alphaproteobacteria > UBA7985 > JAUIBT01 > JAUIBT01. Next base: position 157,980 of record JAUIBT010000002.1, read on the forward strand.
CTCGCCGTACACAAAACAGTCGAAGACATTCGGCCCGGGGCCAAAATGTTTGGCACGTTCCATGTGATTTTGGTGCAAGTAGAAGCGGTTGAGGCCATCAAAATAGACGAACGCATAGCCCAATTGCAGCAGCAGTGATTCCCACTTGGCATGGGTCTGGGTCGGATCTCCTGGCTCGGTTGCCTCGATGACGACGATCCACGGTCGCACCTGTCCAGTCCAACTTTCAAGAACGGCCTTTTCCATCCCTTCGACATCGATCTTTAGCCAATGAATATCCTTTCCTTCGACCCCGGCGAACACCTGATCTAAGGTCAAGGTCTCAACCGAAATCGCCGTGAACGACAACCCGGCCTCGATGTGGCGCAAATGGGTTTCTTTGGCCCCTGTGCTCAGCCCGGTACTGCTTTCGTCTCCCTCATAGAAAGTGATGGGACCAGGCGCCGTCGTGACCGCTGCTTGCAGCACCAACTCGTCCGGTCGCGCCGAGCGCAGCGCGGCTGCTTTTTCGGGAGAGGGATCGACATGAACCCCCCGCCAGCCGCATTTGTAAAAGCCATAGCTCACGCTGCAAATTATTGGATCGTGAGCTCCAATATCAACATAGCACCCCAATTCGATGTCATGAAGCGCGCGATTCAAAATAACGTCTTCGAAATTTTGCGCAAAAGCCTCAAACGGCTTATGTGGACTTGGTTTGGGCATGTTAAATACCTGATAATTATATATTTATTGCAAGAAACCTGAGATGTAACCATCGAGTTTGTCAAGCAAATTTACTCAAATGCGCGGCCACCCCGGCGATCCCCAATCCACCTTACCCTTCATTGGTCTCACCCTAAGACTTTTAAAATGATATATGTTTGGGCATAAATAGAAGACGCGCTAAGGTTGGCAGACCGACAAGCCGAGATAATCACCTACCCTTGCTCGACATCGCCCTACGGTGTGCGGCGTAATACCTGCGACACATGCTAGAATCGACCCATAATTGTGAGTGAACTTTCGTTTTGCATATATCTTGCTAGCGATTGTGATACCTTTTTTACGCTCAATCTACAAAACCCGCACAGCAAGCCTGAAACCTAAGCACTTAATCTTATATAACTAAAACCTCAAAACCTTGGCGGGGCTGCTTGTATGAACGTCGGACATAGTCTTCGTTCTTTCGATATTTGTTTTGCCGTGATCGGCCTCGTTCTGGGCGCGCCGCTGTTGGCGGGGCTGTGCCTAGTATCCTGGCTGGACACGCGCGCCGCGCCGATCATCATTCAGCAAAGGCTGGGGCGCGACCAGCGCAAGTTCGGACTCTTGAAGTTTCGCACCTTGTCTGCGGGCGCGCCCTTGTGGCCCGCGGAATTTGTACCCTCCAACCATGTCAGCAGGATCGGCCGGATCATGCGTGCGGCAAAGTTGGACGAGCTGCCGCAACTGTGGAACATCCTGGTCGGCGACATGAGTTTTGTCGGCCCTCGCCCGAGCCTGTTGAGCTATGAGCTGTTGATCGACGAACGGGCCAAGCGCGAGGTGTACCGGGTACGGCCTGGGTTGACGGGTGCTGGCCAAGTCTGTGGGGTCACGATGGCGCGACCAATTCTGCTGGCGCGCCTAGACGCCCGGCTGGTGCAATCGATGGGCCTTCGCAGTTATTTCAAGTACATCGCCTTGACCTTAGCGGGCCATGGCTTTGGGGACGCACTCGGCCAGCGCGCTGGAGGCCTGGCTCTCACTCGAGAGCAGCAGCCCGCCAGAATGCCAGTTTCGATAATCAGCCGCAAAAAGACCGCTGCACTATGATGATCCCCGTTTTGCTTTCTGGAGGGACGGGAACCCGACTTTGGCCCATGTCGCGCCAAGCCCTGCCGAAGCCCTTTATGAAGCTGACGTCGAACGGCACCTTGCTTAAACACGCCTATGAGCGCGCCACATCAGCCCTGCAGGCCTGCGGTCGAGCGCCAGGTGAGATCGTGTCGGTGACCAACCGCGACTATTACTTTTTGAGTAAAGAGGAGTGGCGAAAAACCGACCTGACTCGAAACTGGACAAGCAGCTTCCTGCTGGAGCCAGAAGGGCGCAACACCGCCCCGGCCATAGCTTTGGCAGCTCACTACGTGCAAGCGAAGTACGGTCCAGAGGCCAAAGTGCTGGTGTTGGCGGCCGATCATTTGGTGACGGACCAACACGCCTTTAACGAGGCGGTGCACCGCGCCGTGGCTCTGGCCGACAAAGGCTTCTTGGTGACCTTCGGCATCCAGCCAGACAGCCCCCACCAAGGATATGGCTATATCGAAGCGGGGGCGGCGCTGCCCGGCGGCCACACCGTGAAACGCTTTGTCGAAAAACCGTCGCGCGCGACAGCCGAAGCCTACTTGCAAAAGGGCGGCTTCTTTTGGAATTCGGGCATTTTTTGCTTTCAAGCCGGCGTCATGCTCGCGCAGTTGGAACAACACGCGCCGGTGGTGTCTCAAACAGCGGAACGCTGTTGGCAGGCGAGCTGGGCGCAAGGTGCCGCCGCGCCAAGCATGATAGAGCTGGCAGCAGACGAATTTGAGAAGATCCCCGCTGGTTCGATCGACTACGCGCTGTTTGAGCACTCCTTAGACATGGCAGTGGTGCCCGCAGATATCGGTTGGAGCGATGTGGGCTCTTGGGACGCGGTCAAGGCTTTGGTCGAGCCCGATCAGGAGCAAAACAGAGCCGTCGGCGAGGCCCTGTTCGTTGACAGCTCAGAAACCTTCGTGATGAGCGAGGATCGCATTGTGGTGGCGCTTGGGGTCAACGACCTGACCATCATCGACACCCGCGATGCTTTGTTGGTGGCGCGCCAAGACAAAATGCAGCAAGTGCGCCAAGTCGTTGATGCCCTTAAAGAACGCGAACACGACTCCTATAAAGAACATACAACCGTGCGGCGCCCTTGGGGCAGCTATACTGTGCTGGAGCGTGGTACGGGCTTCAAGATCAAGCGGATCGAAGTCAAGCCTGGCGGGCAACTCAGCCTGCAAAGCCATGAGCACCGCAGCGAGCATTGGGTCGTTGTCTGTGGTCGCGCCCACGTCGTAAACGGTGAGCGCGAGTATGTTATCGAAAAGAACGAGTCCACCTATGTGCAGGCAGGATCGGTTCATCGACTAGAAAACAAAACGCAAGACGATTTGATTTTGATCGAGGTACAAAGCGGTGATTATTTAGGGGAAGACGACATAACGCGCTTTGATGATGAATACGGACGAACATGATTGGCAATACGATAATCAAATCTTTGTGGAAGTACAAAGGATTTGTATATTTCAGCGCGCTTAGAGAGTTCCAAATTCGTTATAATGGCACAATTCTGGGCGTTATTTGGGCGGTGCTACAGCCACTTTCAATCGTTTTCATCTATACCGTTATCTTTGGCGAGCTCTTATCTACTAGAATTGCGGGCGACACCCAAATATACCATTATAGTATTTATCTATGTTCGGGAATTTTGACCTGGGGATTGCACGCTGAAATCGTAAATCGCTGCCAAGTCATGTTTCTCGATAATGCGGAAATGATCAAAAAAATCCAATTTCCAAAATCATCACTTCCATTTATAGCCGTTTTCGTTTCATTAGTGCAATTTTTCATCGTTTCGGTGATATTTATATTATTTTTACTCTTAGCGAACGCCTTTCCCGGGTGGCTCTTTTTGGGCGTGGCGCCCGTTTTGTTGGTGCAACTGATATTCTCGGTGTCATTGGGGACAATCCTCGGGGTTCTCAATGTCTTTTTCCGCGATATCGGTCAGATGACTTTGATCGTGTTGCAGCTTTGGTATTGGGCAACGCCAATTGTCTACCCGCTTGATATCTTGCCAACTTGGCTTAAGCCCTGGATGAGCTTAAACCCCATGTTTCATATCATGAATGGATATCAAAGAGTCTTTGCAAGCCAGCAATGGCCGAATTTCAGTGGCTTGGCGGTGGTGTTCCTGCTGTCGGTGGCTATGAGCCTCGTCGCCATCTGGCTGTTTCGTCGTCTGAGCGGCGACATTGTGGACGAGCTATAGATGGCAGTTGTATTGACGGTCAAAGACCTGGCCAAAGCCTACAAGGTCTATCCTCAGCCATCTGCGCGCTTGCTGGAGTGGTGCCTGCCGTTCGCGGGCCCACAGCACACTCTGGAGTGGATCCTGAACGACATTAATTTTTCGCTGATGGCAGGCGAAGTCGTCGGCATAAGCGGGACCAATGGCGTCGGCAAGTCGACACTGCTCAAAATTATCTTGGGCACCGTGCGACCAACCCGAGGGCGGGTCACTGTCGCGGGCCGCGTGGCCGGCATGCTTGATCTGGGTCTGGGATTTCATCCGCAACTCACCGGGCGGCAGAACCTCTATCTGGCGGGTCAACTGTTGGGATTGAGCCTGGGCGACATGCGTGCTCTCTTGCCTTCGATCATTAACTTTTCAGAATTGGGCGAGGTGATTGACCGCCCGCTACGGGTCTATTCATCAGGCATGCGGCTTCGGCTTGGGTTTGCCATTTCGACCGCAGTGCGCCCAAGCGTTTTCGTCGTTGATGAGGTGTTTTCCGTTGGCGACGAACAGTTTCAAGCCAAGTGCTTTGACCGGATCGACCAGTTCCAAAAGCAAGGAACCGCAATGCTGCTGGTCAGCCACGACGCGGCAACTGTCGCCAGGCACTGTGATCGAACCTTTGAATTGCGCGAGGGATTGTTGCATGCTGACCCGCTATCATCCGCCCTACCCTCGCATTAAGAGATTGACGACGTTCGCGTGAAAACAGCTCTCATAACCGGCATCACAGGCCAAGACGGCGCTTACCTTGCTCAGCTCTTGCTGGCCAAAGGCTATCGTGTCTTTGGGGCCTACAGGCGCAGCAGTTCGACGAATTTTTGGCGCATCCAAGAGCTGGGGATCGCGCACCACGAGCGGCTTCACTTGGTCGAATTCGATCTAACAGACCTAGGCTGCGCAGTACGATTGCTTGAGACGGTCGAGCCGGACGAAGTGTATAATCTGGCTGCCCAGAGCTTTGTCGGCGTGTCGTTCGAGCAGCCGCTTGCGACGGCCCAGATTACCGGCATGGGAGCCGTGACGGTCTTGGAGGCCATCCGCATCGTCAATCCCGCCATCCGCTTCTATCAAGCCAGCACGTCTGAAATGTTCGGCAAGGTGCAGGCTGTGCCACAGGACGAATCCACGCCGTTTTACCCGCGCAGCCCCTATGGCGCGGCCAAGCTCTATGCGCATTGGATGACCATCAACTATCGCGAGAGTTATGGGATTTTCGCTGCCAGCGGCATCTTGTTCAACCATGAATCCCCCCTGCGAGGCCTGGAGTTTGTAACCCGCAAAATCACAGACACTGCCGCTCGCATTGCCTTGGGCCAGCACGAGGTCCTGGAACTTGGAAACCTGAGTGCAGAACGCGATTGGGGCTTTGCCAAGGACTACGTTGATGGCATGTGGCGCATGTTGCAGGCAGACGAACCTGACACCTTTGTGTTGGCAAGCGGCAAACGCCAGACCGTGCGCGATTTTGCTCGCTTCGCCTTCCGGGAAGCAGGCATAAAGCTCGAGTTTCGCGGAAACGGCGTGGAGGAGATCGGCGTCGATGCCAATACAGGAAAGACGCGGCTGAAGGTTTCAGAGAAATTTTTCCGCCCGGCCGAAGTGCAGCTCTTGCTCGGCGACGCCTCCAAGGCAGAGGCCAAGCTCGGCTGGAAAGCGACCACCACCTTAAAAGAGCTTTGCACTATGATGGTTTCCGCTGACCTGCAGCGCGTCCGCTCCGGCCATGCTTCGTTTTAGCCCGCGTTGGATTTCGCATGCGGTTGTTGCCTGCCGTGAGCAAGCTGGCGCGTACTTCGGCTATCGCGAGGTACGGTCTTGAAGGTCTTGTTGGCCATAGATGCGGTGAAGCACCCGCTGACGGGGATCGGCCGCTACACCTACGAGCTGGCCGCGGGGTTGGAGCGGCGCGGCCTTGAAAGCTTACGCTTCTTGCAGGGTGCGCGGGTCTCGCAAAGCCTAGCGAGCCAAGTTGGCGAAGCGCAGGCTGGGCTGGCAGGCACGTCCGCGCTTTCGGCCAGCGTGAAAGCAGGCCTGCGGCGGGTTCCGGGGCTGGCGCCTCTGCGAACAGCCATTGAGCAGTGGCGCATGAGCCAAGCGCAGCAAGCCTATGAGGATCACATTTTCCACGGCCCGAACTACGCCATCCCAGCGCACATCGGCCCCAGCGTCGTGACGATCCACGATCTATCAGTCTTCAAGATGCCGGAGAGTCATCCCGCCGATCGCGTCAAGAAAGTTAGACGCCAAATTGAGGAGGCGATCAAGCGCGCCTCGGCTGTGATTACCGATACGCAGTTTACGCGCCAAGAGGTGATCGACTTCTTCGCGCTGCCGCCGGCGCGGGTTCACGCGGTTCATTTGGCCAGTTCACAGGATTTCTATCCGCGCGATGTGGTTGACCTTGCCCCGGCGCTTCGCGCGCTGGACTTGGAGCCGGGCGGTTACACCTTGTTTGTCGGCACCGTTGAGCCACGGAAAAACCTGCAACTCTTGTTGGATGCCTATGCGCGTTTACCTCTCGCGGTGCGCTCGCGCTGGCCGCTGGTGATTGCTGGCAGCGCTGGGTGGCGAAGTGGCAAGCTTCACGAGCAAATAGAACGCGCCCGGGCAGAAGGCTGGCTGAAATACCTGGGCTATGCGCCCCAGGAGCAGCTAGCGCTTGTCGTTGCGGGCGCTCGCCTGTTCGCCTTTCCCTCGCGCTACGAGGGCTTCGGGCTGCCGGTCTTGGAGGCTGCGGGCTGCGGTGTGCCTGTGATCTGTTCGAATGCCTCTTGTCTGCCAGAGGTTGGGGGCCTGGCCTTTGCCTATCACGATCCTGACGATGGTGACGGGCTGTTCGCCCTGCTAGACCAAGGTCTAACGGACACACAGTGGCGCGAGGAGGCAAGCAAGGCTGGCCTACATCGCGCACGGGCCTTTTCGTGGGATCGCTGCGTCAGCGAAACCATTCTAGTTTATAAAACAGTGTCATAGCTTATGATCACACAGCGGCTCAACACGGAGAACAGCAAGCGGCCCGTCGCGTCGAGCGCGCACAATCCTGAAAGGAGGTCGAGATGAGCACCAAAGTTCAAATCGTGGTTGAGGGCCATGACCGGGCGAGCAAGGTGAGCGCCTTGATGGCAAGTCTGCACAGTCAGCTGCTACCTGGGGTGACGATCAGTTATCTGACCGGTTGCATCGGTGATCCGGGACCAGCCGATTTCCAGGTGTGGCACTTTGAAGGCGAAAACCATTTTCAGCTTCGCTCGCGCTTGCCCGAGCTGGTTGGGGACTGCGAGTGGGTCGTTCTTCTTGAAGACCACAACGCCATTGATGGCGATTGGATCCCTGCGATCTTGGATGCCGTGGACAGGGCACATGCGGATACTCAAATTGTGGTGGGGCCGCTCAGCAACAAGCGCTCAACCGAGCCTTGGTCTTGGGCGAGTTTTCTTGTGGGTTCAGGCTTACATTGGGCACCGCGCCCGCTGGTACCAATTCCGCCCAATCGTTTCAATTGTGCCATTCGGCGATCGATCTTCGGCTCCGCTCGCTTGGAGGAAGGTGAGTTTGAATTCCAAACCTTGCCAGGAATGATCGGACAAACCGAACTCGCACCCGATATGGTGGTCGATCACATTCAGCATCAAACGATAACTTCGGCACTCCAGCATCACTGGTGCAACGGGCGCGCGGCAGCCACTTTGTTTCCGGGCGGTAGGCCCCAAGCGCTGATGCACATAAAGATCATGGGCACCAAGCGAACCACCGTGGTTAGGGATGCCATACGCGCGCATCCTGAAAGGGCGCAGTTGCCGCCTGGTACAAACGCGCGGATTTTTTGTTTGTGCCTTATGCACGCCGCTGGCTGCTGGTGGGGAACGACGTTTGGCACTGGTCGCGCCGCTTGGGAGCTTGAATAAGAGCGTGAGTAGAAGAAAGCCTCGTTTGTGAAGGTTCTGCAGGTTTATCGCACCTACTTTCCGGATAGCTTCGGGGGGGCCGAGGAAGCAATCCGCCAAATTTGTCTAGCAACGCAGGCCCTTGGCGTCGAAAACACCATCTTCACCCTCTCTCCAAGTCCAAAGCCCAGCACCGCCAACAGGCCTGAAGCGCGGGTCGTGCGCGCGCGGTCCTGGGCCGCGCCAGCGTCGTGCGATCTGGGTGGACCAGAGGCGTTTCGAAGGTTCCGTTCGTTGGCCGCAGAGGCCGACTTGATCCACTATTATTTCCCCTGGCCTTTCGCTGACCTCTTAATGAGAGCCACGCCGAACACGCCCTCGGTTTTGACCTACGTCTCGGATATCGTGCGCCAGAAATGGTCCGGCCTGGCCTATGCCCCCCTGATGTGGCGCAGCCTCAATCGCATGGATGCGATTGTCGCCAGTTGCGACGCCTATGCGCGAACAAGCCCAGTTCTTTCAAGTCCGCGCCTAAAGCCCCCGGTCCATATCATCCCCCTTGGCCTTGATGAGCCCCCTAACGCTCCCGCCGCTGATCCGCGGATTTTCGCGCGCCTCGGGTTGGCAGCAGATGAGCCCTTCATTCTGTTCTTAGGGGTCCTTCGATATTATAAGGGGTTGCACAGCCTGCTTGATGCCGCCCCCTCGGTTCAAGGCCGGATCGTTATCGCGGGCGATGGACCGTTGCGCCCGGCGCTCACGGCGCAAGCAGAGCGGCTTGGTTTGGGTCAACGCCTTATATTTGCCGGGCAGGTCAGTGAGGGCGAAAAGCGCGCGTTGTTGACGGCGGCCCGCGCCTTCGTGCTGCCGTCACATCTGCGCTCCGAGGCCTTCGGCATGGTACTTCTTGAGGCGAGTCTCGCCTCTAAGCCCTTGGTGTCTTGTGACATTGGAACTGGAACATCCTTCATCAATCGCGATGGAGAAACCGGATTTGTGGTGCCGCCTGAAGCGCCACAAAGGCTCGCAGATGCCATGAACGCCCTGTTGCTGGACGCGGAGCTGGCGGCCAAGCTGGGGCGTGCCGCGCGCTTGCGCTATGAGCGGGTCTTTTCTGGCCAGCCGCTGGGCCAAGCTTACAAGGATTTGTTTTCTGACGTGTTAGAAGGTCATGCGATTTCGTGACAAATGCCCCAACACTCCAAGAACGGTTCGAGGCCCTTGCCTTTGGCACCAGCGGTCTGCGCGCCCTTATACCTGACCTGACGCCCCAGGCGGTCGGCGGCTTTGTCTACGCGTTCGTTGAACGCCTGCAAGCACAGGGGCTTGCGCGGGTTGGCCAAAGCGTTGCTGTGGGAGTGGATCTTCGGCCCAGCAGCCCCGCGCTTGCCGCGATGGTGAGCCACGCCTTGCAACGCTTGGGCTATGAGACGCGCTATCTAGGCCCTGTGCCGACCCCTGCCCTCGCGCTGGACTGCCTTGGCCAAGGCTGCCCCGGTATCATGGTCACCGGCAGCCATATTCCGAGCGATCGCAACGGAATAAAATTCTATACGCCTCACGGTGAAATTGAAAAGGCCGACGAAGAGGCGATGAGCGCTTGTCGCGTCGCTGCGACTTGGCTCCAGGGGTGCGACGTGACTCACGCCTTGCCACCGGTCAATCGCCAGGGTTTGGAGGCCTATCGTCAGCGCTACCTGGCTGCATTTGATCGGCAGGCCCTGCAAGGTCTGCGCGTTGGCCTGTTCCAGCACTCGGCGGTTGGTCGTGACCTGACCGACGACCTTCTCGCAGAGCTGGGCGCGGAGGTAATAGTGCTTGGTCGCAGTGAAGACTTCGTGCCCATCGATACGGAAGCTGTGAGCGACGAACAGCGGCGCCAGGCCAAAGATTGGTGTGACACCTACCTGCTCGATGCACTAGTTTCGACCGACGGCGACGGCGATCGCCCGCTGGTGTTCGACGACACCGGCGGGTTTATCGCGGGCGATCTGTTGGGCATGCTGGCAGCGCAGAGCCTGGCGATCACCCACCTGGCGGTGCCTTTGACTTGCAATACTGCACTGGAGCGCTCGGGCGCTTTCAAGAAGGTCCTTCGAACGCGCGTCGGATCCCCCTATGTCTTGGCGGGCATGCAAGCTTTGGCCAGCCAGGCCGATGACGACAGCGCCAATTGTCCGCGCATTGCGGGCTTTGAAGCCAATGGCGGCTTCCTGCTCGCAAGCGCCATGGCGGGGTTGGATGCCCTGCCAACGCGTGACGCGCTGCTGCCGATCTTTGCGGTGCTGGCCCAGGCGCGCTCCCAAGGGATCAGTGTGTCGGCACTGCGTAGGCGATTGCCCGCGCGTTGGACACACAGCGCGCGCCTTTCTGGAGTGCCAAGTGATCAGGCGCAAGTTTTGCTCAGCAAGCTAGCCTCGGACCCCGATTTGCGCGCGAGCCTGGGCCAGGCGGGGGGCACATGTCTTGATGTTGATCAGAGTGATGGCTTGCGGATGACCTATGACACTGGCGACATCCTGCATTTTCGACAGTCGGGCAACGCCCCGGAATTGAGGTGTTACACGGAGGCAAGCAGCCAGCGCATCGCTCAAGCTTGGTGTTCAAACAGCCTCGCTAGGGCGCATGCGGAACTGACCAAAATCGCGGAAGCTGGTGGGTCACAGCCGTTGCAGCGCCCGTCTGACCGCCCTTGACTCGCCTACGTTTTACGCTTATTGAATTCAGACTTCAGAATTCAAATTGAGTGTTGCTCGTGAAACCCCTCGCGTCTCAGCCCAACCTGACCGAACGCGTCTATGACGCCATCCTTGATCAAATCGCCTCCGGGGCACTGCCTGCCGGTGCCCATCTGGTGCAAGAGCAGATTGCCGAAGGGCTGGGTGTGTCGCGCCACCCCATCCAGCAAGCCATGGCGCTGCTGAAGGCTGACGGCATGGTCGAGGAAGCGGGCAAGCGGGGGCTAAGGGTTGCGCCGATCGACGGTGAGGTTATGCGTCATCACTACGCAATCCGCGCAGCACTGGATGGCCTGGCCGCACGCCTGGCCGCCGAGCGGGCGGCTCAAGACCCGAGCATGGCCACCACCTTCCGCGCACGCGCCGACAAGATCCTGCACCTCGGTACCGCTGCAGTCGAGGCGGGCGATGTGATCGAACAAGTGCGCCAGGACATGGCATTGCACACGCTGGTCTACGACATGTCGGGCAATCCGCTGTTGCGCCGTACCGCTGAGCCCCACTGGCGCTTTTTACAGCGCGCCATGGGCGAAATCATGCGCCTGGCCAAGCTGCGGCTCGAGATTTGGCGCCAGCACGCAGAGATCATCGACGCGATCTGTGACGGGACACCAGAGCAGGCAGAGCGTCTGATGGTCAGCCACGACTTGGACGCCGCCGACGCGCTGCACAGCGCACTCATGGGACAGTGATTGCGGTTGGTAGGGCGGCCACTTGCTGCCCTGCCTATCTCCGCCAGCTTAGGGACAACGACCGTATGAATACACTTCTGACCATTGGGCAGACCCTGACAGCGCAGGCCCGACTGCAACCGAAGCGAATTGGCGCTCGCGATTTAGAGCGCGCCATGACCTTCCAAGACTGGAACGCGCGTGCCTGCCGCCTGGCCAACGCTCTGCTGAGCCTGGGTCTCACCAAAGGCGATCGGATCGCGGTGCTGGCCTACAACCGCCTGGAGTGGGTCGAGATCTATGCTGCCGTCGTCAAGGCCGGGCTGGTGGCTGTACCGATCAACTTCCGTCTCACCGGACCCGAGGCCCAGTTCATCGCATCGGACTGCGCGGTCTCGGCCGTGATCGCTGAAGAGGCGTTGATTGAGGTCGCAGAGACTATGCGCGCAAACCTGACGGTGCCCGCCAGCTCCTATGTGCTGATCGGCGCGGATCGCGACGGCTGGCAAAGCTATGAAGGGCTGATCGAAGGAGCCTCAGACCAAGAGCCCCAGGTTGATGTCACCAGCGATGACACTTGGTGCCTCATGTATACCTCCGGCACCACCGGCAATCCCAAGGGCGCGATTCGCTCGCATCGCGGCATGGCGATGCTGGCGCTGATGACCCAGGTCGAGCTGGGCTTGGGCCGCGAAGACAATGCCCTGTTGGTCATGCCCATGTGCCATGCGAACTCCTTGAATTTCTTTACAGCCTTCCTCTACATCGGGGCCGAGGTCACCATCTTCTCGCGCGCCAGTTTCGATGCGGTTTTGTGCCTGCGCACGATTGGCTCGCACGGAGTCACCTTCTCCTCGCTGGTGCCCACGCACTATCAAATGATGCTCGACGTGCCCTTGGACCAGCGCGGTGATGCCACCTTTGCCAGTGTGGCCAAGCTGCTGGTCTCCTCGGCGCCCGCGCGCATTGAAACCAAGCGCGCCATCATGGAGATGTTCCCCAACTCTGGCCTGTTTGAGCTGTATGGCTCAACCGAGCAGGGCTGGGCCACCATGCTGCACCCCCACGAACAGTTCGACCACCTGGGCTCGGTCGGGCGCGAGGTCGTAGGCTCGGCCCCGATCCGCATCCTGGATGATGCAGGCAACGAGGTACCCGATGGCACACCAGGCGAGCTGTTTTCCTGCGGGCCTTATGCCTTCGAAGGCTACTGGAACCTGCCTGAAAAGACGGCCGAGGCCTTCCGGGGGGCTTACCTGTCCGTCGGTGACATGGCGCTGCGCGACGAACACGGCTTCATCAAGCTGATCGACCGTAAAAAGAATATGATCATCTCAGGCGGCGAGAACGTCTACCCGACCGAGGTCGAAGCCGTCCTTGGTCAGCATGGCGACGTGAAAGACGTGGCGGTGGTCGGGATCGCCGACGACAAGTGGGGCGAGCAGGTGGCAGCAGCGGTGGTGCTGCGCGAGGCGGCCTCAGCCACGGCGCAGGAGCTGATCGATTGGACGCGGGACAAGCTGGCTGGCTTTAAACGGCCGCGCAAGATCGTCTTCCTGACCACTGAAGAAATGCCGCGCAATGCTACGGGCAAGATCTTGCACCGCGTGCTGAGAGACATGTTGGCCGAGCCGACCAACGCCCCAACTGCCAACACCCCAACTGCCAACACCCCAAATGCCCACAACCAGGACGTAAAACCATGACCGACATACAGGACTTGAACCGCGACGATGACAGCGTCGCAGCCTGGATCGCCAAGCTGCTGCAACAGCGCGGGATTGACCGGGTCTTCGGCCTCCAAGGCGGCCACATTCAGCCGATCTGGGACTATCTGGGCAAGCTGGGCATCCGAATCATCGACGTCCGGGACGAGGGCGCTGCGGTGCATATGGCCCACGCCCATGCTGAGCTGACCGGCACTCTGGGACTTGCCATGGTGACCGCCGGGCCCGGCGTGACCAACTGCGTGACCGGCATGGCCAATGCCTCGTTGGCACGCATGCCCGTGCTGCTGATTGGCGGCTGCACCTCGCGGCCTCAGGCCAATATGGGGCCGCTGCAAGACATCCCTCATGTGGACATCATGCGCCCCGTGGCCCGCTATGCACGCACCGCGCGGGTTGCTGAACAAGTCATCCGAGAGTTGGACGAGGCCATCGCTCGCGCGCAGGGGGACATGGGCGAGCCCGGACCGGCCTATATCGAAATCCCGACTGACGTTTTGCGCACCCGCGTGCCTGCCGGTCTGATCCCAGAGGACTGGATGGCCGCGAAGTTGCCGCGCCAACCCCAGCCCGATCCGCGCGCGATTGCAGAGGCTGCAGCGGCAATCCGGGCGGCCAAACGCCCGCTGGTGGTCTCAGGGCGGGGCGCGCGGGGCGCCGGGCCAGCGATCCAGCAGTTCCTCGATGCCAGCAATGCGCTCTATCTCGATACGCAGGAAAGCCGCGGGCTGGTGCCTGCCGAGCACCCCTCGGTGGTTGGGGCGGTGCGCGCGGCGGCCATGGCGCAGGCCGACCTGGTGATCACGCTGGGCCGCAAGTTGGATTACCAGCTTGGCTTTGGCTCCCCGGCGGTCTTCCCCGATGCGCGCTTTGTGCGCATTGCCGACACCACGGGCGAGCTGATCGACAACCGACGCGGAACACCTGAAATCCTGGCTCCGGTGGACATTGCGCTCGCTGCCTTGAGCGAGGCGCTGGGCACTGACGCCGGCCAGCGGGACGAAGCCTGGCTGGCGGGTCTGCGCGCCAAGCAGGCCGAGCGGATCGACAAGAGCCGCAAAACCCCGGCCCCCCAGACTGACCCGGACGGCAAGATCCACCCCCTTGCCATCTTTGAGGCTCTGCGTGAGGTCGCCGATCCCGACTATATTGCGATCGCTGACGGAGGCGACTTGCTCAGCTTTGCACGGGTGGGCCTGTCTGCCTCCACCTACCTAGATGCAGGAGCGTTTGGCTGCTTAGGCATCGGCCTGCCCTATGCGATTGCAGCGGCGCTGGCCTGCCCCGAACGGCAGGTCATCTCGGTCACTGGCGACGGGGCCTTTGGGATCAACGCTATGGAGATCGATACGGCGGTGCGCCACGACGCCAAGGCGGTGATCATCGTGTCAAACAACGCTGCCTGGAACATCGAGCGCTATGACCAGGAGTTCAACTATGGAGGCCGGGTTGTCGGCACCACCTTGCGCCATTCCGATTATGCGGCCATGGCCCGCGCGTTGGGCGCTTACGGCGAGCGGGTCGAGGACCCAGCGCAGCTTGGCGCAGCGATCCGCCGAGGGCTGGAAAACGCGCCAGCGGTGATCGACGTTGTAACGTCGCAGCAGGCGGTCTCGTCGGATGCGCAAAAAGGGCTGGGCTTTGTTCCCGACTATCAGGCCCTAACGGCTTGGGACGCGGCCGAGCGCAGGCGCAGGGAGGAAGCGTGATGAACTTGGACCTGACCGGTAAACGCGCGCTTGTCACCGGGGCCTCGAGCGGACTGGGCTTGCACTTCGCTGGCGTCCTAGCCGCGGCGGGGGCCGATGTCACCCTTGCCGCGCGCAGGTTGGAAAAGGTCGAGGCGGCCGCCAGCCGCTTGCCGGGAGCCACCGCAGCCGCGCTGGACGTGACCGACGCGGACTCCATCGCGGCTTTGTTTGACGGCGCGCGGTTTGACGTGGTGATCAACAATGCGGGCATCGCCTTGGACGGCAAGGCGCTTGAGACCTCGACCGAGGCCTTTCAGACCGTCATCGACACCAATCTGACCGGCGTTTTTTCTGTGGCCCGCGCGGCGGCGCAGGGCATGCAAGACCGGGGCGGCTCAATTGTCAACATCGCCTCGATCCTAGGGCTGCGGGTTGCGGGCAACGTCGCCGCCTATGCTGCCTCCAAGGCGGGCGTGCTGCAGTTGACCAAAGCGCTGGCGCTGGAGTGGGCGCGCCACGGCATTCGCGTGAATGCCCTGTGTCCGGGCTACGTCGAAACGCCGATCAACGCCGATTTTTTCGCAACCGACGCCGGGACGGCGATCATCAAGCGCATTCCCCAGCGCCGCCTGGGTCGGCTGACAGACCTTGAAGGCCCACTGCTGTTGCTGGCCTCGGACGCGTCGGCCTATGTGACCGGGGCGGTCATGGCTGTCGATGGCGGCCATCTGGTGTCCTCACTTTAAGGAATTGACCATGGATTTTACAATCTCACCCAGAATCGAGGACTACCGCGCCCGCATCGCGCGCTTTGTCGAGCAGGTCATCCTGCCGCTGGAGGCGGACCGCGCCAGCTATGACGCGCACGAAAACATTCGAACCGAGCTGTTGGACGACCTGCGCGCCAGGGCCAAGGCCGAAGGGCTGTGGTGTTTGCAGCTTAAGCAAGAGACCGGCGGTCAGGACTTGGGGCTCATGGGAATGGCGGTTTGCTATGAGGAGATGAACCGCTCAATCTTCGGCCCGGTCGTCTTCAATGCCGCCGCACCTGATGACGGCAACATGCAGGTGCTGGAAAAGGTTGGCACTGAGGCTCAGAAAGCCGAATGGCTGCAACCCATCGTGCGCGGGGATGTGCGCTCTGCCTTTGCCATGACCGAACCCGCGCCGGGCTCAGGCTCTGATCCGGGCGGCATGATGCTGACCACGGCCCAGAAGGTGGGCGACAGCTACGTTGTGCGGGGCCGCAAGTGGTTCATCACCGGGGCCGAAGATGCCGACCACTTTATCTTGATCGCCCGCACCTCTGACGACCCGCGCAAGGGGCTGTCGGCCTTCCTGCACCGCCGCGACACGCCCGGCTTTCGCATCGAGCGGCGCATTCCGATCATGGGCCCCGAGGAGCACGGCGGCCACTGTGAGGTGGTGTATGAAGACATGGTCATTCCGGCTGAAAACCTTCTGATGACCGAGGGCGATGGCCTGAAGCTGACCCAAATTCGCCTTGGCCCGGCCCGCCTGACCCACTGCATGCGCTGGCTGGGCTTGTCCAAGCGCTGTGTGGAAATCGCCCATGAGTACGCACAGAACCGCTTTGCCTTCGGTGAGCGTTTGTCGAAGCGAGAAAGCATCCAAATGATGCTGGGCGATCTGGCCATGCAAATTGAGCTGGGCCGCATGCTGGTAATGAAAGCCGCCTGGGAGCTGGAGCGCGGCGGTTTCGCGCGCAAGGACGTGTCCATGGCCAAGGTGCATGTGGCCAACTTGCTGCACAAGGCCGCCGACACCGCCATCCAGATCAACGGCGCGCGGGGCTATTCCAAGGACACGCCGCTGGAGTGGATCTATCGCTACGCCCGCCAGGCGCGCTTGGTGGACGGCGCGGACGAAGTGCACAAAATGGTCCTATACCGCAATGTCGAGAAGGAAGGGCGCGACTTCTGGGCCTGGGATGTGGGCGCATGAGTGAGACCGATTTCGATCCGAGCCAGCTCGTCCGGTATCTCGACGCGCGGTTTGGCGACCAGGCGCCGCTGCACATAGAGCGGATCGCAGGCGGGCAATCCAACCCCACCTATTTCGTGACCCGTGGTGGCGAACGCATGGTGTTGCGCAAGCAGCCCAACGGCCCGATCCTGCCTGGCGCTCATGCGGTGGACCGGGAGTTTCGGGTGATCTCGGCGCTGCACCCTACGGGCGTACCCGTACCCCGCCCACTTGTCTTTTGCGACGATGACAGCGTGTTGGGCACGCCCTTTTATCTGATGGAGCGCGTCGATGGCCGGGTCTTTGCCGATGGGGCGCTGAGCGAGGCCGATCCCCAGGAGCGGCGCGCGCTGTGGGATGGCCTGGCCGATGCCATGGCCGCCATGCACGCGGTGCGCCCCGAGCAGGTCGGGCTGGAGGACTTCGGACGGCCTGGCAACTATTTCGAGCGCCAGATCACCCGCTGGTCGCGCCAATGGCAGGACAGCGACCACCCAGCGATCCCCGAGCTCGACCGCCTCACCGATTGGCTGGTCGCCAGTCAGCCCCATGACGATGGCCGCGTCAGCCTGGCACACGGGGATTTCCGTATGGGCAATGTGCTGTTCCACCCCAGCGAAGCGCGCGTGGTCGCGATCCTAGACTGGGAGCTGTCGACCCTGGGCCACCCGCTGGCCGATTTGGGCTATTGCTGCATGGCATGGCACACCAGCCCGGACGAATACGGCGGCATCCTTGGGCTGGATCTGGCGGCGCTGGGTCTCCCCTCAGAAGCGCAGTTTGTGGCACGCTATATGCAGCAGACAGACGGCATGGCACCCCTGACCACCTTTCACAAGGTCTTCGCCCTGTTCCGCTTCGCGGTCATTTGGGTCGGGGTTGCGGATCGGGTGCGCGCGGGCAATGCCGCCGGCACCAATGCGGCGCGCAATGCGGGTATGGCCGAGCGCTTGGCCCGCCGCGGGGTCGCACTGATGTCCGCGAGCTGAGCTCTGTCTGGCCCCTGAAATGTGGGCCCAGCGCCATCACTCAGACAATGAGGCCACCCCAGGAAGAAGCCCATATGAAATTCCACCAACGCAACGCGAATGATGCGGACCAAAGCCGCTGAAAGCAGATGGAGATGGCGCTGAAAACGTTTTGAGACTCGTCTCGCAACCTAGAAAACACCGGGATTTTTGGAAGGTATAAAAGCCTGAAACCTGCGCCGATTTGTCCAGCGGCTGGTTCCCGCGACAAATTTTTAGTCGGCGATTTCAATATCTTAAAAGCACAAAATGGTGCCCTGGAGAAGACTCGAACTTCCACGACCGAAGTCACACGTACCTGAAACGTGCGCGTCTACCAATTCCGCCACCAGGGCACTCGCTCTTGCGAGACCCGCGTTATGTTAGCTTCCGTGCCGCTTGTCAACACGAAGTTTCTTGCCCAGCGATGATTTTTCGCCTCCTTGCTCGTGGTCAGCTTTGAGCCTTGTACCAACACCATTGAAAGGTCCAGGGCTTGCCATTGTCGGCTCAATTCTCACATCATAGGGGCCCTCAGGTTTCACGGAGTCCAGACCATGCACCCTACCAAATTCAGCCGCGCGCGTCTTGCGGACCCGCAAACGGCCGTCGTCTTTGGCGGCAGCGGCTTCATCGGCCGCTATCTGGTGGCCGCGCTGCTGGCTGACGGCTGGCGCGTGCGGGTTGCTAGCCGTCGCCCGGGCGCGCTGAACCACCTCAGAAGCACTACACCCGTCGGTCAGCTTGAGCATGTCCGCGCGCCGCTGCAAGACCCCAAGGCCGTGGCGCAGGCCGTGCAGGGCGCGGCAGCGGTGATCAATTTGGTCGGCATCTTGGCCGAGGGCGGCAAGCAACGCTTTGATGACCTGCACGCCCAGGGCGCTGGCGGCATCGCCCAAGCCGCCGCCAATGCGGGCGTGCCAGCCATGGTCCAGGTCTCGGCGATCGGCGCTGACCCCAAGGCACGCGCCCGCTATGCCCGCAGCAAAGCCGCTGGCGAGGCCGCCGTCCTAGCCGCCATGCCCCAAGCCACGATCTTGCGCCCCAGCTTGGTGATCGGCCCTGAGGATGGCTTTTTCAACCGCTTCGCACGCATGGCTCAGATCTCGCCGGCCTTACCGTTGGTCGATGGCGGACGCGCCCGCTTTCAGCCGCTGGTGGTCCATGATCTGGTGGCCGCGATCATGGCGGCGCTGGAACAGCCCCAGGCCGCTGGCCGGGTCTATGAGCTGGGCGGGCCGACCACCTATAGCTTTAAGGAGTTGCTGCGCATGACCTTGGAGGGCCTGGGTCAAAGGCGCTGGCTGTTGCCTTTGCCGCTGCCGCTTGCGCGCCTGCAAGCCAGCATCCTACAGGTTTTACCAAATCCGCCCTTGACCTTGGATCAGCTCATCATGTTAGAGCGCGACACGGTGGTCGATGAGCGCTTGCCGGGACTGGCGGACTTGGGTATCCAGGCGCAAGCGATCGAGCCCATGGTGGCCAGAATCTTGGCCGCCTATCGTCGCCCCTCATAGCCCACTTATTGCGCGGACCGCTCGCAGGCCCGCGCGCTGTCAACGCGAGACCTCATGCTTGAACTGATAATCTTTGACATGGATGGCGTGCTGCACGATTCAGAAAGCCTCAGTGCCGTTGCGGTCAGCGCCTGCCTGGCTGAGCGCGGCATTGCCATCACGCCAAAGGAAATCGAGCTGCGCTACGGCGGTAAGACCTTTGAAGGTATCACCGCTGGTCTTGAGCAAGACATGGGGCGCTCTTTGGGGGCCCAGGCTGCTGAGGAATTTGGCACCCGCTGGGTGTCTTTGTTTGAAGAGCAGCTAACCGCAACGCCGCAAATCGCGGGCTTTCTGACCGACTTGCAGGGCGCGGGATTGCAGATTTGCGTGGCCTCCAATGCCTCACGGCCTGAGATTGATGCCGCCTTGGGTATCTCTGGCCTGGACGACTTCTTTGCCCTGGATCATCGCTTTTCGGGCATGGACATGCCCAACCCGAAACCTGCCCCCGACCTGCATCTGGCCTGCCTGGCCCATTTCGGCCTTGCGCCCCATCAGGCGCTGATCTTTGAGGATTCCTTGACCGGCGCTGGCGGCGGGATTGCGGCAGGTGTGGCCGTGGCGGGCTATGTCGGAGTCCACCCGCAGCCTCAGACCCATGCTGAGAAGCTCTTGGCCAGCGGGGTGACAGCCTGCTTCGACGACTGGGCCATGGTGCCGCGTGATAAGGCCAGCCTCAGCAAGCTGATCCAGGCCGCGCATGCCCGCTGAGCTGATTATTTTCGACATGGACGGCGTTCTGACCGACTCAGAGCGCCTGATGACCGGCCTGGTAGCCAACGTACTGTGCGAGCTGGACTACCCCATCACCGAGGCCGAGGTGGTCGAGCGTTTCATGGGTGTCGCCACAGCCGTTCAGCTCGATATCCTGCGCCAGGAGCGCTCTGAGGCCTTTGTGCAGGCCTATAAGGAGCGGGTTGGCCCGCGCTGGCGGCAGGTCATGGCCCGCGAGCTTAGGCCCGCCCCCGGCGTTCACGATTTGCTGGCGCGCCTCGATCAGCGCGAGCGTCGTCGCTGCGTGGCCTCGAACGGCAGCCTAGCCCACATTCATGAGTCGCTGGCCCTGGTCGATCTGGAGGGGCAGTTTGCGCGCCATCACCGCTTCTCAGGCACCGATGTCGCTCGGCCCAAGCCCGCACCCGATCTTCACCACCACTGCCTGCGCATCTTCGATATGAAGCCGGACCAAGCGCTGGTGTTGGAAGACAGCGTTACGGGCCTAAAGGGAGCGGTGGCGGCTGGTATCGAAGCCTGGGGCTTCGTTGGCCTGCATCCGCGACCAGAACAGCAGGCCGACGCCCTGCTGGCCGCTGGTGCCGCGCGCGTTCTTTGGTCGTGGGACGAACTGGAGTGACGCCATCGCTAAGGATTGTGCAGACCTGAGGCGCGTTTCCGTCAATCGCGCTTGGGAAACGCGCGCCATCGCAAAGAATTTGCTGCACTGAAACCACTGCACTGTTTCTGCTGCCTGTTTCTGCTGCGAAGTATCCTTCGCGCGCAAGGGTGATCCCCCAGGGACCTGCACCAGCCACAGCGTGGCCCCCTTAGCAGAACCGCGTGGTCGACGACTTGGCTCCAGTTACGACTTGGCTCCAGTTACGACTTGGCTCGAGTTGCGACTTGGCCCCAGTTACGACTTGGCCCCAGTTGCGTCTTTTGTGCTAGTAGGCGACTTTAACCGCTGCGCGGGCAACCCAAGCGCGGTCACGCTCATAATAGAGCGGCTCAATGCTGGCATCACCGACGGCGAGGCGGTAGGCCGAGCGGTTGGCGCGCGAATCAGCGTCCAGATTGGCGACGCCCAAAGCCAGGGTCATGCCTTCGGCCACTTCGTAGGCAGCGCCCAGGAAGTAGTTGGTTTCATAGACCTCGCCCTTCCCGCCGCGCGGCGAAAAGTCCGGTACGACATTGTTTGGATCAATATAGGCCAAGTGGCGGATTTCGGTCTCAACACCAGTGCCGATGGTCAAGGCGCCCGCTTCATAGCTCACCCCAGCCGCGACATACTCGGTCGTGGCCTTGACCTCCTCAGAGGCATAGTTGAGGCCGAAGCTCAGCCCCCCTGCGCTGGCTTGGATTGAGCCCGCCAGGGTCTCGTCCTGCGCGGTCAGTCCCAAGGCGACCAGGACTCCGCCGACATCGGCTTCATAGCCCAAGCCTAAGGACCAATTGGAATCGTCGTCAACCGAGGCATCGAAATCGACCCCCATAAAGGAGTTGGCATAATAGACCTGTTCAAGCTCTTGAGTGCTATAGTGGCTCACCTCGCGCGCGCCAACCAACAGTGGGACGTGCAATTGATTGCTGGCATAGCCCGCGTCGCCCGTGTCGCCCAGTTTCACATTGCCAAGCGAAGAGTTGATATAAACATAGCCGTCATTGAAGGCCACAAAGTCGCCGCTGACGAAATCGTTGATATCACTGGATTGAAAATCCAGCTCCCAGTGCGCGCCGTACTCCAGACCTGCCTTGGTCGCTTGGCCGTAATCAAAGCTCATGCGACCATCCACGACAAAATCAAGCTGCGTGACTTGTCCGTCGCCCTGGCCTGCCTGCGTGTTCAAGATCATAGCCTTCTGATAGCCGTTTCCAGAGATATCTGTACCGGCGGCATAATTTTGGATCACATAGCTCCAGTCGAAGAAGCCATTGTCGGCCCCGTCAAACCCGTCGCCGTAATAAGAGTTGAAACGCAGGTAGCCGTCCACGCTCAGCCCTTGCGCCAGCGCCAGGCTCGGCGCGGCAAGTACCAGAAGGCTGAAAGCTGACACGCCAAGCCCTGGCAATCCCCAGCCAGGCTTCTGCATCTTAGTTTCGAAGGTGTTCATGACCCTGAAAGTCCAAATCATTGTTCGTTAGTTCACATCGCTGCCTAGGCACGCTGGCTTATCTCGTTAGTCATCGCTCGGTAGCGGATTTCCACCGTCAAAACTGCTTGAGCTGCCTTCCCCGATGAACTGATCCGGCGGTGTTGGGCTGCCACTCCCCTTGGGGTCGATCTCGTTATCATCGACCACCACGCAAACGCCGTTCGCCTTCACGCAGCCGGTTTTGGTCGTTAACTGCCCCGCATGCGCTGGTCCTATGACCAAGGCCATGCAGGCGACTACACAAGCTGCAACCCAAAGTTTCATCGTTCTCTCACACCCATGGACCTTTGCGAGAAGGCTAGCCGCGAAAATCAAAAGGTGCGAGGCTTTAGCCGAAAGGTGGTCGTTTATTTTTTCAGCTGTTGCGGAAATAGCACAGTACCGGTGCTTTCCTGGCAAATCTTATTGGGTCGGTCATCCTATCCTGACTGCCATACACAACCTTAAGTTGCCAATCGGTTGCCTCTGCGAATCGTCGACCGGCAAACGCAGGGCTGCGGTACGCGGCCAAGTCAGCCCCGGCGCTGCAAATCAACCATCCAGCACCTGGAGTTGTGGTCTAGATCCGCTCGATCGCCAGAGCAATGCCCTGCCCGCCGCCAATGCACATGGTGGCCAAGCCATAACGCCCGCCTGTGCGCTCCAGCTCATACAGGCACTTGATGGTGATCATTGCTCCGGTGGCCCCCACAGGATGGCCCAGGGCGATCGCGCCGCCGTTGGGGTTGACCTTGGCCGGGTCCAGCCCCAAGCCCGCGCTGACCGCACAGGCCTGAGCAGCGAAAGCCTCGTTCGATTCAATAACATCGAAGTCGCTCGCTTTCAGCCCGGTGCGTGCCATCAGCAGCTCGACCGCTGGAATGGGGCCCAGGCCCATGACCTCAGGCCGCACGCCGCCATGGCCATAGCCCACAATGCGCGCGCGTGGCGTTAGCCCAGCCGCCTTGGCGGCGTCCGCCGTGGCCAGCACCAGCGCAGCAGCACCGTCGTTGATGCCGCTGGCGTTGCCTGCGGTCACGCTGCCGTCTTTTTGAAAGGCCGGGCGCAGTTTGGCCAAGGCTTCGGGCGTGGTGTCGGGCTTCAGATGCTCGTCCTTGTCAAACATGACCGTCTGTCGGCGTTGGGTGATCTCGACCGGCAGGATTTGGCTGTCGAAATAGCCCTTGGCTTGGGCCTCAGCAGCGCGGCGCTGGCTCTCTAGCGCGAAGGCGTCTTGCGCTTCGCGGCTGATACCGTTTTCCTTGGCAACGTTTTCAGCCGTGATGCCCATGTGGCCGCCGCCAAAGGGATCGCTGAGCGCACCCAACATCATGTCTTGGGCGGTGATGTCGCCCATGCGCTGGCCAAAGCGCGGGCTGGTCATGATGTGCGGGCCGCGCGACATGACTTCTGAGCCACCAGCGAGGCCAAAGTCAGCGTCACCAAGCTGAAGGTTCTGCGTCACCGACACAATGGCTTGCAGTCCAGAGCCGCACAGGCGGTTAACGTTCATCGCCGGGGTCTGTTTGGGCATGCCCGCGTTGAGCGTTGCGACCCGCGACAGGTACATATCGCGCGGTTCGGTATTGATGACGTGGCCAAAGGCAACGTGGCCGACGCGCTCTGGCTCCAGGCCCGCTTGCTCCAATGCAGCGCGCGCGGCCAAGGTGGCCAGATCACAGGGAGTCTGACCCGCCAAGGAGCCTCCAAAGGTGCCGATTGCGGTGCGCAGACCGGACAGGATTACAACGTCACTCATGAGGGTCTCCTCGTAGGGGATAGGTTAGAATTTGGGCGCGACGCTAGGCGAGCGCTGGCTGCTTGTCTAGAGGGGCGGAAAGGAATGCCACAAGGCGGTAAACCCAAAGGGCGAAGCCGCCTCCGGTGCTCAAATCCGGCGCCAGTTCGGCTTTGCAGTCCAGCGCGCAGTCGTCTGGCACACCATGACCTCAGGCGCGCGTGGCGGGCGCGCCCTCACGCTGCCCAGCTCTGTCGTCACCGGGCGGGGCCACGGCGGCCGCGACGAAAATATACCCGCCGCCATAGACCGTTTTGACGATCGGATTTTCTCGGTCACTCTCAAACTTGGTCCGCAGGCGGGAGATGCGCACGTCGATGGCCCGGTCATAGGCATCCGCGTCTTGGAGACCAAGGCTGGATTGGATCTGTTCGCGCGACAGCAAGCGGCCAGGAGCGCGTAGGAAGATTTGCAAGATCTCCGCTTCTGACAAAGACAAGCTGCGGATCTCCTGCCCACGCTTGATGGTCAGGCTGTCAAAATCGACGTGCCAGCCGTTGATATCAGCGCTCTTGAATTGGGCTGACGGGGCTTGGCGCGCGCGCCGCAACACCGCTTTGATGCGCGCGATCAGCTCGTCGATATCGAAGGGCTTCACCAAATAGTCGTCTGCGCCCAGCTCCAGGCCGTTGATCTTGTCGCGCGGCGAGGCGCGGCCCGAGATGATGATGACCGGAATGCCAAGCTGGTGGGCCACAGTGCTGAGCAGCGCCAGACCGTTGCGGTCGGGCAGGCCCAGATCGATGACGCAAAGCTGGGGTCGCAAGCGGGCGACATTGGTCTCAAACTCGACCGCGCTGGAAAAGGAGACACTGCGAAAGCCCGCGTCCTCCAGCGCGTTACCCAGCGAGGCGCGGATCATCACCTCATCGTCTAATATGGCAATCAGTTCGCCGCTCATGCCTCAGCCTCCTGGGGCTGCTCACGGCGGTTCAGTGCCTCGACGGTGGCCGCAAGTCCTGCCGCGTTCAAGGGCTTGGAGATGAAGGCATAGCGCCCCTCGGCGGCTTGGCGCTGTGGGCTGCTGGCGGGCAAGGCAGAAATGATAATGCCGGGAATGCCTTGTTCCTCACCTTGCTGTGCCACGGCCAGGCCGTCGGGCCCCTGACCCAGATCTAAGTCACTGACGATAAAGCCGAAGTTCTGACTGGCGAGCAGCGCAAGCGCCTCATGACCGTTGCTGGCCTCCAGCACCTGATAGCCAAGTTGACGGATCACCTGGCGCTCTTCGGCCCGCAGCAAGGAATCGTTTTCGACCAACAAGACCGGCCCACCCTGAGCGCCCGCTCCGCTGCCTGCGCCGCGCTCTGCGGGCAGGAAAATATCGACTTGCGCGCCTCCGCTGGGCTGGTTGGACAGGCGCGCCGAGCCACCCGCTTGGTGACTGAGATCGAAGACCGACGATAGGCCAAGGCCCGAGCCGGTCTCGCTGCGGGTGGTAAAGAAGGGCTCAAACCCGTGCGCCAGGGCCTCCGGGCTGAAGCCTTCACCGGTGTCGCGCACCTGAAGGTGGGCGCGCTGGCCTTCCATACGCAGATCAAACACGATCTCGCCCGTTGCCAGAGCGGCACCTGCGACCTCATTCCTGTTACGACCCTCGATGGCGTGTTGGGCGTTGATCACCAAATTGATCAAGCAATCCACCAGATAGCCGCGATCGAGCAACACATAGACCGCCTCCTCGTGGGTCTGAATGACCAGCCGCAGATCGGCGCTCAGCAGCGGACGCACCAAATAGTCCAGCTCCTTGAGCACCGCGACCAGATCGGTGCGTTCGGGCTTGCCTGATCCGCCAGCGGTCATCTTAGAGATGCGCGCGATCAGCTCCCGCCCCCGCTCGGCGGCGCGCAAGGTGACCTCCACCGCGTCCAAGTCGTGCGCCTTGAGCAGCTCGTTTTGCGCCGCCTGGATGATCAGCAGCAAGTTAGAAAAGTCATGCGCCAGCCCTGAGACCATCATCGCCGCCGTTGCCCGCCGATTGGCCTGGGCGATCATGGCACGCGAAATGGTCTCCTCGGTGATGTCCAGTGTCAGCGCATTGACTGCCGTGGTGCGGCCCGCCTCTTGCACCGGCGTAAACGCAACCCGCAGGCGTTTGCCGTCGGCCTCATGGGTGAATTCGACGATCTGCGTCTGACCGTCAAAGGCGCGATCAATGGCCGGAGCGACGCGATCAAAGCTGGATTGGCCCAAGACCTCTGCGACCGAACGACCCACGATGTCACCAGGCATGTCGGGCAAGAGGCGCGACAATCCGCCGTTCGAATAGATATAGCGGCGCTCGGGGCTGATCTGCGCGATGTGTGCGGGTGCATAGTCAAAGGCCATGCGCATGCGCTCTTCAGAGGCCATGAGCTGGCGTTTGGTCTCCTCCAGCGCCGCGATGGATGCCTTGAGTTCGCGGTTGGTTGAGGACAGATCCGCAGCATAGATCGACACCTGCCCGTGCAGGTCTTGGGTGCGCGATTCTAACAGGCGTTCTTTGGCTTTGGTCTGGCTGATATCGGTGTAAACCGTCACCCAACCGCCCTTGGTCAGCGGGTGACCTTCAACCGAAATAATCGCGCCGTTGTCGCGTTGTCGCTCGAAATAGTGCGGTTCGAAGGCCCGGGCTTGGTCCAACCGTTCTGCTACATATTGGTCTATATTGTCGATCTGCCCATATTCGCCAGCCTCGATCAAAAACCGAATGATAGCCTCAAAACTTTGACCCCGAACCGCCAGTCTTTGCGGCAGGTTGAACAAGGTCACAAAGCGCGTATTCCAGGCAGCTAGCCTCAGGTCACGATCAAAAATTGAAATCGCCTGATCGATGAGATTCAGGCCCGATTGCAGGAAGTCGCTCTCGGAAGTTGTAGCCTTGGGCTCCATGGCAGAGAGACCTCGCTTGAAATAATTCGCAACAATTAGGAAATACTTCTGCAAAATTTATCCGCTAGCGTCAACCTAAGGAAGCAAAAAACAGAGCTCCGAACATAGCTCCAGGGAGGGTGTGTGACCGCGACGTCACCTGTAAAGGCCGTCACCGATTTCGGTGACTTGGTGAGCCTGCCTAAATTGCTGGCACGCAATACCCGCGCATACGGCAATCAAATCGCTTATCGCGAAAAAGAATATGGAATCTGGCAAGAATGGACTTGGGCGGAAGCGGCCAAGATCATTCAAGAGCTGGCTTCAGGCCTTATGGCTCTGGGCGTACAGCCCGGCGATCACATCGCCGTCGTGGGGCGCAACCGCCCAGCGCTGTACTGGTCCATGCTGGCCGCCGGCCACATCGGCGCGGTGCCTGTGCCCTTGTATCAAGACGCAGTTGCCGAAGAGATGGAATACGTCCTTGAGCACTGCGGCGCTAAGGTTGTAATCGCCGAAGACCAAGAACAGGTCGATAAGGTGGTCGAGGTCTCCGAACGCATCCACCACCTTGAAAAGGTGGTCTACTATGACCCCCGTGGCCTGCGCAACTACGATGGCGAGCGCTTCTTGTCCTTCGAAGAGCTGCGCCGCCGCGGCCGAGGCGCACTGGCAGACACCACGCCCAAGATGCAGGCGATTGTGGACGCCGCAACTTTCGACGATGTTTGCGTCATGCTCTATACCTCGGGCACGACCGGCAAGCCCAAGGGCGTCGTGCTGTCGAACCGCAACATCATCTCGGCCTCCGCCAACTCGGCGATCTTTGATCATCTGACCAACAAAGAGAGCACGCTCGCCTACCTGCCTATGGCCTGGGTCGGCGACTTTATCTTCTCGATCGGCCAGGCCATGTGGTGCGGTTTTGAGATCAATTGCCCGGAAAGCCAGGCTACCATGCAGACCGATATGCGTGAGATCGGCCCCAGCTATTTCTTTGCTCCGCCGCGCTTCTTTGAGTCGCTGCTGACAAGCGTCATGATCCGCATGGAAGACGCCAGCCACATCAAGCGCAGCCTGTTCCACGCCTTCATGAAGCATGCGCGCAAAGTGGGCCCGGCTATGTTGGACGGCAAGCCAGTCGGCGGCTGGGATCGCTTTATCTATCGCCTAGGCAATGTCCTGGTCTATGGTCCGCTGAAGGACGCGCTGGGCCTGTCGCGGGTACGCGTTGGTTACACCGCTGGTGAGGCCATTGGCCCTGAGATTTTCGCCTTCTATCGCTCATTGGGCATCAACCTGAAGCAGCTCTATGGCCAGACCGAAGCCAGCGTTTTCATCACCCAGCAACCCGACGGTGAGGTCTCGGACGAGACTGTCGGTGTGGTGTCGCCCGGCGTTGAGCTGAAGATCGACGAGCGCGGCGAGGTCTTCTATCGCTCGGACGGCTCATTTGTTGAGTACTTCAACAACCCCGACAGCACCCGCGACACCAAAGATGCCGAGGGTTGGGTCGCCACGGGCGACGCGGGCTTTATCGACGAGAAAACCGGCCACCTGCGCATTTTGGACCGCGCCAAGGATGTGGGCAAGTTGTCCGACGGCTCCTTGTTCGCGCCCAAGTACGTTGAAAACAAGCTGAAGTTCTACCCTAACATCTTGGAAGCCGTGGTGATCGGCGCCGACCGCGACATGTGTACGGCCATGATCAACATCGACCTGTATGCTTTGGGCAACTGGGCCGAGCGCAACAACATCGCCTACGCCAGCTATCAAGAGCTGGCCGGTCATGACCGCGTTTACACCATGATCAAATCGCACGTCGAAGAGGTGAACGCCAGCTTGGCCGACGACGCCATGCTGTCCGGCTGCCAAATCCACCGCTTCTTGGTGCTGCACAAAGAACTGGACGCCGACGATGGCGAACTGACCCGCACCCGCAAGGTGCGCCGCCGCATCATCGAAGAAAAGTTCCACGATCTGGTCACCGGCCTCTACGATGGCTCGAAAGAGGTCAATACCGAGACCGAAGTCACCTATGAGGACGGTCGTAAGGGTTCGATCAAGGCCTGCCTGCGCTTGGAAGACACCAAAACATTTGCCAGCAAGGGAGCCGCCGCATGACCAGCACTGTAACGCCCGACGGCCGCACCATTGGTGATGTCCTGCTGGAAGTCAAAAACATCACGCTGCGCTTTGGCGGGGTTGAGGCCATCAAAAACATCTCCTTTGATGTTCGCGAAGGTGAGATCCGCGCCATTATCGGCCCCAACGGTGCCGGTAAATCGTCCATGCTCAACGTGATCAACGGCTTCTATCACCCGCAGGAAGGCGAGATCTTCTTTCACGGCCGCAAGCGCAACGCCATGAAGCCGTCGCAGATTGCCCGCCAAGGAATCGCGCGCACCTTCCAAAACATCGCTTTGTTTAAGGGCATGAACACGCTGGACAATATCATGACCGGCTGTTTCACCCACATGAAGACCAGCTTGCTGGAACAGGCCATCTGGTGGGGCCGCGCCGAGCGCGAAGAATACGTGTACCGCGAGAAGGTCGAGCACATCATCGACTTCCTTGAAATCCAGGCCATTCGCAAGACCCCTGTTGGAGCCCTGCCCTATGGTCTGCAAAAGCGAGTCGAGCTGGCGCGCGCACTGGCCGCCGAGCCCAAGCTCTTACTGCTGGACGAGCCGATGGCCGGGATGAACGTGGAGGAAAAAGAGGACATGTGCCGCTTTATCCTGGACGTGAATGCCGAGTTTGGAACCACCACCGTCTTGATCGAACACGATATGGGCGTGGTGATGGATATCTCTGATCGCGTCGTGGTCCTGGACTACGGCCGCAAGATCGGCGACGGCGTGCCCGACGAGGTACGCAGCAACCAAGAAGTAATCGACGCCTATCTGGGCGTGGCGCATGATTAGGGCCTGACGGATATGAGTGCAGATTTTCTATACGCGATTGAAGTCCTGTTGAACGGCCTGATGGCTGGCGTCATGTATTCGCTGGTGGCCTTGGGCTTTGTTCTGATCTTTAAGGCCTCTGGGGTCTTCAACTATGCTCAAGGTGTGATGGCGCTGTTCGCAGCCCTGACATTGGTCGGGATCATGAATGGCGAGGTGCCCTTCTCGCACCTGATCAACGCCATGTTCGGCACCCAGGTTCACGACTTCGGCTGGCACGTTCCCGCGCTGGCCGCCATCGGCCTCACCGCAGTCGTGATGGTGTTCTTCGCCATCCTTGTCGAAAAGCTGATCTTGAAACACCTGATCGGCCAAGAGCCCATCATTTTGTTCATGGCTACCATTGGCCTGGCCTACTTCATGGAAGGCTTCGGCGACATGATGTGGGGCGCAGACATTAAGCCCCTGGATGTCGGTCTGCCCAAGGGCGGCTCCATATGGATCGAAGAAAACACCGCCTGGTTGGGCGGTGAAGGCCAGCGCTTCTTTGGCTTCTTCATCGACAAACTTGATATGTCAGCAACGCTGGTCGCCGCGATTCTGGTGATCGCCCTGACCTTGTTCAGCCAGTACACGGCAACGGGTCGCGCCCTGCGCGCGGTGGCTGATGACCACCAAGCGGCTCTGTCAGTCGGCATTTCCCTGCGCGCCATTTGGGTTATTACCTGGTCGATTGCAGGCTTTGTGGCCCTGGTCGCGGGCATCATGTGGGGCTCGAAGTCGGGCGTCCAGTTCTCCTTGGCCTTCATCGCCCTGAAGGCGCTGCCGGTTCTGATGCTGGGCGGCTTTACCTCGATCCCGGGTGCCATTGTTGGTGGCCTGATTATCGGCATGGGCGAGAAGCTGTTTGAATTTTTAGCCGGGCCTTTGATCGGCGGCGCGACCGAGAACTGGTTCGCCTATGTCTTGGCCCTCATCTTCCTGGTCTTCCGTCCGCAAGGCCTGTTCGGCGAACGCATCATTGAGAGGGTGTAACCATGTATTATCGTGAAGCCGGCGACTTTAAGACCAGCTATCGTAAGGATCAGCAGAACTTCCCGATCCGCTTCGACCGCGTCCACTTCTGGACCATGATGGTTCTGGCCTTCGCCGTGATACCCTTTTTCATCAACGATTACTGGGCCAACGCGGTGTTCGTGCCCTTCTTGATCTATGCCATCGCCACCTTGGGACTCAACATTTTGACCGGCTACTGCGGCCAGGTCAGCTTGGGCTCAGCGGGCTTTATGGCGGTGGGCGCTTACGCCAGCTATAAGCTTATGACCAGCTTCCCAGACCTCAATTTCTTTGTAATTGTGGTGCTTTCTGGGGCGATCACCGCGCTGGTTGGTACCGCCTTCGGCTTGCCCAGTTTGCGGATTAAAGGCTTCTACCTGGCCGTGGCCACCTTGGCAGCGCAGTTCTTCTTGGTCTGGTTGTTCAACAAGGTTCCTTGGTTCTACAACAACTCCGCATCGGGCCAGATCTCTGTGCCGCGTCGCGATATGTTTGGCATTGCCATCACCGGGCCAGAGGCGTCCGCCGCAACCAAGTACCTCGTTTGCTTGGCCATCGTGTTTGTCCTGGGCTTCATTGCGCGCAATTTGACCCGGGGCCGCATCGGCCGCTCTTGGATGGCTATTCGCGACATGGACTTCGCCGCTGAGATTATTGGCGTTGATCCCCTGCGCGCCAAACTATCAGCCTTCGCGATTTCCTCCTTCTTCATCGGCATCGCAGGCTCGCTGTTCTTCACCATCTACTTGGGCGCGGTTGAAGTCGGCGAGGCCTTCGGGATTGAGCGCAGCTTCTTGATCCTCTTCATGGTCATCATCGGCGGCTTGGGCTCTATCTATGGGTCTTTCGCAGGCGCAGCCTTCTTGGTCCTGATGCCAGTCTTGCTGAAAAACGCTTTGGTGGGCGGCTTGGGCTGGCCCTCTGACGTCGCGGCGCATCTTGAGTTTATGATCATGGGCGCTTTGATTATCTTCTTTCTGATTGTTGAGCCTCACGGACTGGCACGTCTGTGGGCGGTCACCAAGCAGAAGCTGCGGTTGTGGCCCTTCCCCTACTAGCCCTTAGGTAAGCAGGCGGGCGACAGCTAACACAACGAAACCCTTAATAACGCAACCCAGGGAGAAACACATGAAATCTCTAAAAATCGCGGCCTTGGCAGCCGGTGTAGTCGCTTTGGCGGCGCCGGCCTTCGCCGATCTGGTCTTTCCTTCCATGTCCTACCGCACCGGCCCTTACGCTGCGGGCGGCATCCCCTACGCTGACGGCTATCAGGACTATATGACCCTGATCAACGAGCGCGATGGCGGTCTTGGCGGTGAAAAGCTGAAGGTTGTCGAGTGTGAGACTGGCTACAACACCCAAAAGGGCGTTGAGTGCTATGAGAGCACCAAAGGCCAGGGCGCACTGCTGTACCAACCGCTGTCTACCGGCATCACCTACCAGTTGATCCCAAAAGTACAGTCGGACCAAATCCCCGTCTTGACCATGGGCTATGGCCGTACCTCTGCCGCCAACGGCGCGGTGTTCGAGTACATCTTTAACTTCCCCGCCAACTACTGGGCTGGTGCGTCTGGTATCGTCAACCACCTGTTGGACATCAACGGCGGCGACATCAAGGGCAAGAGCATCGCTCTGGTCTACCACAACTCTGCCTACGGTAAGGAGCCGATCCGGACCCTGGAAGAGCTGTCAAAGAAGCACGGCTTCACGCTGACCACCCTGCCCGTTGACCACCCCGGTCAAGAGCAAAAGTCTCAGTGGCTGCAAATCCGCCGCGAGCGTCCGGACTACGTCCTGATGTGGGGCTGGGGCGTCATGAACTCCGTGGCGATCCAGGAAGCTGCCAACATCAACTTCCCGATGGAAAACTTCATCGGCATTTGGTGGTCAGGCTCTGAGAACGACGTGCGCCCTGCCGGTGCGGCAGCGAACGGTTATAAGGCCGCGACCTTCCACAACGTCGGCAGCGATTACCCCATCTTTGACGACCTTAAGACCTACGTCTTTGACAAAGGCCTGACCGCCGGAGCGGGCGATCAGGTTGGTACCGCGATCTATAACCGTGGTCTCTACGCTGCCATGATGGCGGTCGAGGGCGCGCGCAAGGCGCAAGAACTGGCAGGTCACGCCAACATCACCCCGCAAGAAATGCGCGATGGTTTGGAGAACCTGGAGATCACCGAGGCGCTGATGGACAGCTTGGGCATGCCCAACTTTGGACCTAGCTTTAAGGTGTCTTGTGGCAACCACGGCGGTAGCGGTGACGTTGGCATCCAGCAGTGGGACGCAGCTTCTGACACCTGGAAGCTGATCTCTGACTTTGCCCCTGTTGATCTTGAGGTTATCCAGCCGCTGATCGACGCTGACTCAGCAGCTTACGCCGCTGAAGCTGGCATCACTCCGCGTAGCTGTAACTAAGCACGCTGAAGCCAGGGAGCGGGCATCCTGCTTCCTGGCGATCCTCCCGAGCGAGTGCAGAGCCCCGCTCTGCCTCGCACGAGGGCCCCCTCACAGCGAGGACCAGCACGCCGCCCGGCCTGCTGCTGATGCAAATATCCTAGAGGCGATCTTCGCTTCGCCCCCCGAGCACCAAGACAAATTCGGCCCACAAGTCGGCCAAAGAGGACCCGCGATGAGTGAACAGGGATCGCAAAGCCTGCTGGAAGTGAACAATATCGAGGTTATCTATAACCACTTGATATTGGTCCTGAAAGGCGTGTCGCTGCACGTCAACAAAGGCGCAATCACGGCTTTGTTGGGCGGCAACGGCGCTGGCAAGACCACGACGCTAAAAGCCATCTCGAACCTGCTGCAATCCGAGCGCGGTGAGGTGACGAAGGGCTCGATCGTCTATAACGGATCAGACATCACCCATCGTTCGCCCAATGCTCTGGTTAAGAGCGGCGTTATTCAGGTGATGGAGGGCCGCCACTGTTTCGAGCACCTGACGATTGAAGAAAACCTGCTGACCGGCGCCTACACCAGGGGCGATGGACGCAGCAAAGTGGCGCAAGACCTGGAGATGGTCTACACCTACTTCCCGCGCCTCAAAGAGCGCCGCAAGTCGCAAGCGGGCTACACCTCTGGCGGTGAGCAGCAGATGTGTGCCATTGGCCGCGCGCTCATGTCCCGTCCAGAGATGATCTTGCTCGACGAGCCAAGCATGGGCCTGGCCCCGCAATTGGTCGAAGAAATCTTTGAGATCGTGCGCGATCTGAACCAAGAGCAAGGCGTGTCCTTCCTGCTCGCCGAGCAGAACACCAACGTCGCCCTGCGCTTTGCCCATTACGGCTACATTCTTGAGAATGGCCGTATCGTGATGGACGGCCCAGCGGCAGAGATTCGCGAGAACCCCGACGTGAAAGAATTCTATTTGGGCGTGGGCGAAGGAGGCCGCAAGAGCTTCCGCGACGTGCGCTCGTATCGCCGCCGTAAGCGCTGGCTGTCTTAAGCGACCGCGCCACCAACCTAACGCCAACCAATGGTGTGTCTATGATCCGTCCTCCTTGGAGTTGGCTGCTCGCAGCCAGCAAGGCCAAAACGCCTGCGCTCATCAGGCAGCCCGCGTCTGACCAAACGGTCCATCCGCACCATGCCAGCCCTGAGCGCCCAGGCAAACAGGATGCATCACACACGCCCACAGGGATGCCCAAGTCTATGTCAAAGTTTTACGATGCCCTAGAGACCCGCAGTGCTGAGGCGCGCGAGACCGAGCTGTTTGCCGATCTGCGTCAGGTGGCGGGTGCCGCTATGCAGGGGTCAAGCTACTACGCCAAGAGCTTTGAAGGCTTGGACGTCGCCAGCCTGATCGATCGCACCGCGCTTGCCAAACTGCCGGTATTGCGCAAGTCCGAGCTGGTCGAGCTACAACAAGCCGCCCTGCCCTTTGGTGGCATTAATGCCATTCCCGCAGGCCAGTTCCAGCGCATCTACCAATCGCCCGGCCCGATCTATGAGGCTGTGACCCCAGGCCAAGCTGGCAAGCGCCTGGATCGCTTCTTGCACACCATGGGCGTGACCAGCGCGGATGTGATCCACAACTGCTTTTCCTATCATTTCACGCCTGCAGGCCTCATGTTCGACACCGCCGCGCAGGCCATTGGTGCGCTGGTCTTCCCCGCCGGTGTCGGCCAGACACAGTTGCAGGCCCAGGCCGCGCACGACCTTGGTTCGACGGTTTATGTCGGCACCCCGGACTACCTGCTGAAGATCATGGAAGAAGCCCAGACCCTTGGCTTGCCGCTGAAATTCAGCAAGGCTGGCGTCAGCGGCGGCGCGCTGTTCCCCAGCTTGCGCCAGCAATACGCCGATGCGGGTGTGACCTGCACTCAGTGCTATGCCACCGCCGAAGCGGGCCTGATCGCCTATGAGAGCGAGGCTCTGGAAGGCATGATCGTCGAAGAAAAGGTCATTGTTGAAATCGTGCGCCCCGGCACGGGCGATCCGGTCGCAGACGGCGAAGTCGGTGAGCTGTTGGTCACCATCTTGGACCCCGAGTTCCCCTTGATCCGCTTGGCCACCGGCGACTTGTCGGCGGTGCTGCCCGGCACCAGCCCCTGCGGGCGCACCAACATGCGCATCAAAGGCTGGATGGGACGCGCCGACCAAGCCGCCAAGGTCAAGGGCATGTTCATTCGCCCCGAGCAAGTCGCGCAGTTCTTGAAGACCCAACCGAGCGTTGCGCGCGCCAAGGCTGTGGTGAGCCGCAGCGGCGAAGCCGATCACCTGGAGCTGTTGTGCGAGAGCGAGGCCGGAGACACCGAAGCCTTGGCCAGCGCCGCCCAAGCCGCGCTCAAGCTGTCGGCTGATATTAAGCTGGTGCCAGTGGGCAGTCTGCCCAACGACGGCTTGGTAATCCAAGACACCCGCGACTATAGCTAAGCAGGGGGTCTTGCAGGACCGGGCTGCTCACCGCACCGCCAGACAACCTTTGGGCGGACGGCACGATTTGGGCTAGACGCGCTCGGCGCTTTGTTCTACTTTCGTGCCCATGCTGCTCGATCAAGAAACCCTCATCCAGGCGGCGCGCGCTGACCGCTCGCAGATCGCCTTTGATCTGGTGTCCGACTATAAGCCAGCGGGCGACCAACCCACCGCGATTACCGAGCTGCTGGACGGCATCCAGCAGGGCGAGCGCGACCAGGTTTTGCTGGGCGTCACCGGCTCGGGCAAAACCTTTACCATGGCGCACGTCATCCAGACGCTGAACCGCCCGACCATCGTCTTGGCCCCGAACAAGACCCTGGCCGCCCAGCTCTATGGTGAGATGAAGTCCTTTTTCCCCAACAACGCGGTGGAATACTTCGTCTCCTACTATGACTACTATCAGCCCGAGGCCTACGTGCCGCGTTCTGACACCTTCGTAGAGAAGGAGTCCTCGGTGAACGAGCAGATCGACCGTATGCGCCACGCCGCCACCCGCGCTCTGTTTGAGCGCGAGGACGTGGTGATCGTCGCGTCGGTGTCTTGCATCTATGGTATGGGCTCGCCTGAAACCTACGTTGGCATGACGCTGGCGCTGACGGTGGGCGAAACGCAGGACCAGCAAGCGCTGCTGAAGCGCCTAGTCGAGCTGCAATACAAACGCAACGATATCGCCTTCGGGCGCGGCACCTTTCGCGTGCGCGGCGATACGGTGGAAATCTACCCCTCGCACGCCGAGGACGCCGCCTGGCGCGTCTCTATGTTCGGCGATGAGATCGAGGCCATCTATGAATTCGACCCGCTGACCGGCGAGCGCGGCCAGCCGCTGGAAAAGGTGCGGATCTATGCCAATTCGCACTACGTGACGCCCAAGCCGACCATTTTGCAGGCCATCAAACAGATCAAGGTGGACCTCAAGCGCCGCCTTGAGGAGCTGGAGGGGGCGGGCAAGCTGTTGGAAGCCCAGCGCCTGCAACAGCGCACCAGCTTTGATATTGAAATGCTGGAGGCCACGGGCTCTTGTGCCGGTATTGAAAATTATTCGCGCTATCTGACCGGGCGCGCGCCGGGCGAGCCGCCGCCGACCCTGTTCGAATATATCCCCGACAACGCCCTGTTGATTATCGACGAGAGCCACGTCACCGTGCCGCAAATTGGCGCCATGTATAAGGGCGATTCCGCGCGCAAGCTGACCCTGGCCGAGTATGGCTTCCGCTTGCCCTCTGCCGCTGACAACCGTCCGCTGAAGTTCGAAGAATGGGAGGCCATGCGCCCGCAGACGGTCCACGTCTCCGCGACGCCCGGCAACTGGGAGATGGCGGCCACGGGTGGCGTGTTTGTCGAACAGGTCATTCGCCCAACCGGCTTGGTGGACCCGGTGTGCGAAATCCGCCCGACCGAGACCCAGGTGGACGATCTGATCGCCGAAGCGCGCGAGGTGGCCGAGGCTGGCGGGCGCGTGCTGGTCACCACCTTGACCAAGCGCATGGCCGAAGATCTAACCGAATATCTGGGCGAAGCGGGCCTGAAGGTCCGCTATATCCACTCGGACGTGGAGACGCTGGAGCGCATTGAAATCATTCGCGATTTGCGGTTAGGCGTCTATGACGTGCTGGTGGGCATCAACCTGCTGCGCGAAGGCTTGGATATCCCCGAATGCCGCCTGGTGGCCATCTTGGACGCCGACAAAGAGGGCTATCTGCGCTCCGCGACCTCGCTGATTCAGACCATCGGCCGCGCGGCGCGTAACGTCGAGGGCCGCGTGATCCTCTATGCCGACCGTCAGACCAACAGCATGACCATCGCCCTAGGAGAGACCCAGCGCCGACGCGATCGGCAACTGGCCTACAACGCCGAGCACGGCATTACGCCCGAGACCATCAAGAAAGAGATCGGCGACATCCTGGGCTCGGTTTACGAACGCGATCACGTCACAGTGGGCACCGGCGACGAGGATTTGGCGCACCTGCAAGGCAAGAGCTTGCGCGATACACTGGCAGAGCTGGAAAAGCGTATGCGCGATGCGGCTGCCAATCTGGAATTCGAGGAAGCCGCCCGCCTGCGCGATGAGATCAAGCGGCTGGAAGCCAAGGAGCTGGAGCTGGGCTCGCCAGGACTGGACGCGCCAGATTCGGCAGGCCGGACCGCCGGACGCAACAAGCAGCGCCGTCAGCAGGAACGCGGTGAAGGCCGCGGCATTGTCGGCAAGGCGGGCTCAAGCGCGAAGGCCAAAGCCCAAACCAAGGCCCAAACCAAAGCCCAGCCAATCAATCCGCTGGAGAAGGTGGTGGGCCCGATCAAGCGCAAGCCGCGGCGCTAGAACAAACCGCGAGGAAGTTGCAGCACTTTTAAGCAAGGATTTGCGTTAGAAAGCAAAGCCCTAGAGCGTGTTTCCTTGTCTTGCCATCCCTCAATGCGCTCTAACTATCTGTTTCTGTAGCAAGTGAAACCCACGCAACTTGGCACACTCGAGGGCGATTGCTCAGGCTTTGCTCTAATCGTTCGCACTCTGAGCGGCTCGGAGCGTCGTTCCGGCCTAACAGCCGCCGCTATTGCCGCTGAACCGTGAAGTAGCCGTAGCCGCAGTAGCCGTTATAGAGCTGCGCATTGTTCAGCGGGCCAGAGATATAGGTCTGGTGGTTGGGTGCTGGTGAAATGCCGCTGTGTTCAATGGTGACGTAGCCTTGATCGTTGATAAATCCCTGCCAATAACGGCCGTCGGAATTGAAGCTTACATAGTGATTTTGAACGGTCATGGTGAAATTATAGCGTGACAAGCACCACTTAGATTTGCTGGGGCGGCCTGAGTCGGTATAGCCACGGCGACCGACATAGACCCCATCGTAGGGATAAGGATTGGCGGGCGGCGTGTTGATCTTGTCCTCTTGCTCTTGCAGGTAGACCATCAAGCGAGCAGCATCTGGGATCTGCGCTGTGCAATGTGGATAGGACTGCATGAACTTGGCCAGGGCCTGGCTGGTCTGTTCGTCCTGAGCATTTTCAAAGGCGCGCTGGCAGCGGCGCTCCACGTTGTTGATAGCGTCGATTTGCCGATTGGCTTCAGCGATTTCTGTGTTGCAACTTGGGTTGCTGCGGATGAAACGCCTAAGAACCGCCGCGTCGTCATTCCCACTTACGCGAGAGAAGTTCGCTTTACACGTTGCAGCATCGTTCTTGCGCGCCAGAGCGTCGATCTGCCGATTGGCTTCAGCGATTTCCGTGCTGCAACTTGGGTTGCTACGAATGAAACGCGC
Source organism: Alphaproteobacteria bacterium (assembly GCA_030428255.1). Classification (GTDB taxonomy): domain Bacteria; phylum Pseudomonadota; class Alphaproteobacteria; order UBA7985; family JAUIBT01; genus JAUIBT01. The sequence continues at coordinate 196,945 of JAUIBT010000002.1, forward strand.
AAGAACCGCCGCGTTGTCATGCCCATTCACGCGAGAGAAGTTCACCTTACACGTCGCAGCATCGTTCTTGCGCGCCAGAGCGTCGATCTGCCGATTGGCTTCAACGATTTCTTTGCTGCACTTAGGGTTGGCGCGGATGAAACTGGCCAATGCGGACTTGTTCTCTTTGCCTGATACCTGGTCAAAGATCAGTGTGCAGGCCGCTTGTTCTTCCTTTTCAGCCAAGCTCACCAACTGCTCGCGTGCGGCTTTAATTTCGGGCAGGCAGTCTCGATTGCTCGCAATATAGGCTTCCAGCCCCTCGCGCTTGGCGCTGCTGAGGCCAACACGGGCCCGGCGCGCCAAATCGCGGCAGAGGGCAGCCATGGTTTGCTCGGCAACCGCCACCTGCTCAGAGCAATCTGCGCGGCGGTCGCGAATAAAGCGGGCAAAGGCCCCGGTGTCTTTGGTCGTGCCAGCGTTTGTGGCCAGTTGGTCATAGTCCTGCTGGCAGACGTTGACTTGCGATGTCGCGGCCACGCGGCAGGTCTGATCGGCCAAACACCCGCAAGCCTCGCTGCCAAAGTCTCCACTTGTCAGGCAGGCTTGAGTGGCCCCGCGCATCTGCTCGCACTCCAGCCGGTCGAGCAAGCGGCCCAAGCGGCTCATGTTCTTGTCGGCAAGAATGCGATCCAAAAAGCGACCCTCGACTTTGCAGGCGCTCAGCACGTCGTTGAGGCTGGCCAACTGATGGTTGACCTCATCGCGCTCGTTACAAAAGCTGCACTGAGTTAGGTAGTCACGCAGGCCGTTGGCGGCTTTGGTCATGTCGGCCAGCGCGCCTTGGTTCAGAGCGTCGGACGCGGCTTGGATCAGCTCTTCGCCCAAAAACCGCTCGACGTAAGCGCGTTCTTGGTCGGTTGAGTAGGAAGGATAGCGCGAGGCGGGATAGCTGACCACCACTTCACTATCGTCCATGCCAACGAAGATGGGGCGTTGTTGAAAGCTGGCACCACCCTGGCCCAGGGCTGCAACGCGGCGGTTGACCGCGCCTTGCACGAAGGTGCGCATTTCGCCCGCCGTAACCTTGTAGTCACCGTTGGCGTCAGCACGGCCAGCGTGCAGGCCTGACAGCAGCGAGTCAGTGAAGACCCCGCGTTGAAACTCGGTGTCCCAAACCGCGTAGTCGGTGTCGGGAGAGGTTGCCGCCCACAAGCGAATGCCGTCGGCGTCAAGCGGCTGGGCACGCCCCAGCGGCGGAGCGGACACACCTTGCACCAAGCCTTTTGACGCGCCACCGTCTGCGCTGGGGCTGAGGCCCGAGAAGCAGGATTCCAGCACCAAAGTCACCCGACCTTGCTTCAGCAGGCCGTTGCGCAAGGTGGTCAGGCTGCGCTTGAGGTCGTCCAGGGCATAGGCTTGGCGCTCCAAATAGCGCTGATCCGGGTTGGCATCGACCGGCATGATATAGTTGCGCGCCTTTTGGCCCCCGTCGGGCGCGTCGTGAGTCCCGTGACCGGCGTAGTAGATATAAAGGTCCGTGTTGGGTGCCAGGATATGATTGGTCATGCCACCAGGGCGCCCATCGATCCCGAAGAACTCGCCCATCTGGTTGGTGCCCATATCGTCATACCGGTAAACCCGCGCCTGCAGCACATCGCGGGCAAAGACCTCAAAAGCGTCTGCATCGCGCTTGGCATAGGCCACATCATCGGTCTGGCTGTAATTGGTGTTGGCAATGATGATCACCACGGCTTGCCCCAAACTTGTCTGGGCCAAAGCTGCGGGAGCCAGCAGGCCGCCAAGGCAAGCGAGCATCAACGCCACGAGCCAACGCCAGCACCTAGCAACGCGGTCAGCCTGCCGCATATGCTTCGAATGACCAATCGTAGACCCGATCAAAGGGCGGTGTGTAGGGCGGCTCATGGGGGCGACCTTTGGCTAGAGGTAGACGTTGGGGCGAGTGCCAACACGGCATCACGACTATAGCCATAAGCCAGTGGAATAGCCAGGCCAGCCATCGCAGCCTCTGGCAGTCGCGCGCGCAAACAGGGTCTGCGGTTCGATCGAAGGACAAGGCCATGTCACGCCGTTAAGGCATGATCGCTGGGGCAGCGAACTGCAAATGCGGCCACGACCGGCGCCACTGGCCCTGCTGGACACCGCCAGATGAGGCAATCGCCGCTCTAAAACGTGACGATAGCCAGGATCAGCAAGCCCATAAAAACACGATAGATCACAAAAACGGTAAAGCTGGCGGTGCGCAACCAGCGCATCAGCCACCAAATGGCGATCAAGGCGAAGGCAAAGGAGAGGCCTGCGCCCCAAAACGCCGCCGTTGTCAGCGCGGCATTATGGGCCTGCATCAGGTCCACCATCGCCAGGAGCCCAGCGCCCGAGATAGCGGGAATAGACAACAACATGGAAAAACGGGCGGACTCGCCGCGCTCCATGCCTTGAAAGCGCCCGGCGGTCATGGTGATGCCCGACCGGCTGGTGCCAGGGATAAGCGCCAGCACTTGCAGCAAACCGATGCTGACAAAATCCGGCCAATCGAGATTTTCGATTTTGCGCACTTGCAACATATAGCGATCAGCGACCCACAGCAGCAGGCCAAAAATGATGGTGGACCAGGCAATGACCTGGGTCACGCGCAGATATTGGGTAATCAGGTCTTTGGTAAAAAAGCCAACGATCACTAGCGGGATTGAGGCCACCACCACGGCCAGCATCAAGCGGCTGTCTGGGCCAGAGCGCCCACGCGCAAGCTGATACAAGCCTTTAATCATTGCAAAAACATCGCGCCAAAAATACAGAATGACCGCGCCCAAGGTTCCCATATGAACCGCCACATCCAAGACCAACTGGGTATTCTTGGTCAGCTCTTCTTGCGTTGCCAAGCCCAAAGCCTCGCTTGACTCCCACAGGATAATGAGGTGGCCAGAGGAGGAAATCGGCAAGAACTCTGTCAGGCCCTGCACCAAGGCCAAGAGGACAAGCATCAAGAACATAGGCGAAGCGAAAGCCTGCGGTGGACGGCTGCCAGAGGCGGCGATTGTGGGGGTTGTTCGCAGCGCCGCGCCTGAGAGGGCGCAGACTGCTACTGGTCGATAGCATAAGCACATGCAAAAAAGAAGCAAAGGCATTTGTCTCGTTATTGTACTAATTCTTGCGTTTCTCGGCGGATCACCCGGCACGCATATCCACAATTGACCCGCGCGATGGAACTTTCGTCTCATATCGGAACTATTGGCGGGAATTTGCTTGCTTTTGCTCGCCCCTCCACTAATCTGCCTTGAAAGCGAGCCGCGAAATGTCGGGGCGCAGCCCATTGAGCGGGCGAACAAGGCAGGGAGGCGGACGCCAACCGACCCCTTCGTTCACACCCAAATTGGCGCGGCGCGACCTTATGCGACGTCCCCTTGCGCCCAGACTGGCACCCAAGCGGTGCGATTGGATGCGCTCGGGGCCATCAACAGCAGCAAGCCATACCAAAAAGCCGACCGCTTGAACGGCCCGAAAGGGCTCAGGGCGGAGCAACGGCACCGCAAGACCTTGACCCGAACTTGAGCCAGACCTGAGCAAAGCATGCTAAAATTTACGGACTTCAACCAAGCCTACCCTATCAAGCGCGGCGCGGACGCCCGCCGGGATGACTTTCAGGAAATCTATCAGGACTTTGCCGATGACAAGGCCAGCGAACAGGCCTCGCGCTGTTCGCAGTGCGGCGTGCCCTATTGCTCGGTTCATTGCCCACTAGGCAACAATATCCCGGACTGGCTGAACCTGGCCGCCAGCGGTCGTCTTGAGGAGGCCTACGAAGAAGCCTCACGCACCAACACCTTCCCTGAGATCTGCGGACGGATCTGCCCGCAAGACCGCTTGTGCGAAGGCAACTGCGTGATCGAGAGCGCAGGCCACGGAGCAGTCACCATCGGCTCGATTGAAAAATACATCACCGAGCACGCCTTTGAAAGCGGCCTGGTCAAACCCATCACGCCCCCCGCCGAGCGCCCCGAAAAGGTGGCAATCATCGGTGCAGGCCCGGGTGGTTTGGCAGCCGCTGAACAATTGCGCCAACGCGGGTTTCAGGTGACGGTCTTTGACCGCTATGACCGCGTCGGCGGCCTGTTGGTCTACGGCATTCCCGGCTTTAAATTGGAAAAGCATGTGGTGGCGCGCCGCCGCGACTGGCTGGAACAGTCCGGCGTGACCTTCGTGCTCAACGCTGATATTGGCCGCAGCCAGGGCTTTTCTGACCTGCGTCAGAACTTCGACGCGGTGTTGATTGCAACCGGCGTCTATCAGGTGCGCGACCTACAGGCTCCCGGTTCGGGCCTTCCGGGCATCGTGGCGGCGCTGGACTACCTGACCACCTCGAACAAGCAGAACATGGGCGACAGCGTGCCCGAGTTCGACAACGGCCAGCTCAACGCCAAAGGCAAGAAGGTAGCGGTGATCGGCGGCGGTGATACGGCCATGGATTGCGTGCGCACCGCCATTCGCCAGGGCGCGCGCGACGTCACCTGCCTGTACCGCCGCGACCGCGCCAACATGCCCGGCTCGCAGCGCGAGGTGGCCAATGCCGAAGAAGAAGGCGTGGTCTTCAACTGGATGTCGGCGCCCGTTGCCTTCGACGGCGGCGATGCCGTTTCCAGCGTCAAGGTCCAAAAGATGCGCCTTGGCATGCCTGACGCTTCGGGGCGCTCGCAGCCCGAGCCAATCCCAGGCGCGGTTGAAACCCTGGAAGCCGATCTGGTCATCAAAGCCCTGGGCTTTGAGCCCGAAGATCTGCCCAAGTTGTTCTCTGAACCCGGCTTGGAAGTCACCCGCTGGGGCACGCTGAAGGTCGATTGGTCCAGCATGCAGGTCCAGGGCATGCCTGGCGTCTTTGCCGCTGGCGATATCGTGCGCGGTGCCAGCCTGGTGGTTTGGGCCATTCGCGATGGCCGTGATGCCGCAGCGGGCATCATGAGCTACCTCAATGCCCAGCAGACCCTACAAGCCGCAGAATAGGCCCAAGCAGCCCAGCAGGCGGTTCGCCTAGAGCGACTTTAGCGCGACCCGCCCCTCCCCGATGCGCTGGCTCCCGTCCGGAGCCCTGACAAACAAGTTGGACCAATGCCATGACCAAATTTGACGACACTAAGACCGTTAACCCGCAGCCTTTTGCCAGCCAAGACGAAGCCGACGCTTGGGTTCAACACTACCGCCAGACACAAGAGCAGCTCAGCGCGGCCCACGCTTACAACCCTGCCGATGAGCACGCCAACTGCGGCGTTGGGTTGGTCGCGGCCACCGATGGCAAACCGACCCGCTTGGTCGTGGAAACCGCAATTCAAGCCTTGAAAGCAGTCTGGCACCGTGGCGCGGTGGATGCCGACGGCAAGACCGGCGACGGCGCGGGCATCATGATGAACATTCCCCAAGCCTTTTTCCGCTCAGAGGTCGAGCGCACGGGCCACATCGTGCCTGAAGGCGCGTCAGTGGGCGTAGGTATGGTCTTCTTGCCCCGCACCGACATGGCCGCGCAGGAAGCCTGCCGAGTGATCATTGAGCGCGAAATTTTGAACGCCGGTTATCGTATTCACGGCTGGCGCCAGGTGCCGGTCGAGCCCTCCGTCTTGGGCATGAAGGCCAATGCCACCCGCCCCGAGATCGAGCAAATCTTGATCCACGTCGATGCCGACGCGGACCTGGAGGCCACCGAGCGGACGTTCTACGTTATCCGCCGGCGCATTGAAAATGCCGCCCGCGCCAAGGGCATTTCAGCTCTCTACGTCTGCTCTTTGTCGATCAACGCCATAATCTACAAAGGCATGTTCCTGGCTCAGGATCTGTCGGGCTTCTACCCGGACCTGCTGGACCCGCGCTTTGTCTCCAACGTTGCGCTGTATCACCAGCGCTATTCGACCAATACCTTCCCGACTTGGTCGCTGGCGCAGCCCTTCCGAGTCATCGCCCACAACGGCGAAATCAACACCTTGAAGGGCAACCACAACTGGATGCGCGCCCACGAATCCCGCATGGCCTTGGACCCGGTGTTCGCAGACAGCATCGAAGAACTGCGCCCAGTGATCCAGCCTGGCAGCTCTGATACCTCAGCCATGGACGCGGTGTTCGAGCTGCTGTGTTCGAGCGAGCGCAGCCTACCGATGGTCAAATCCCTGATGATCCCCGAGGCTTGGAGCGAAGACGCCACCATGCCCGAAGAACACAAGGCTTTGTACCAGTACTGCAACGCGGTGATGGAGCCCTGGGATGGCCCTGCAGCGGTCGTTGGTCACTACGGCTCTTGGGTTATCGCGGGCCTGGATCGCTCGGGCCTGCGCCCCATGCGCTACTCGATAGTCCGCGACCGCCAAAACGGGTCGGAGCTGCTGATTGCAGGCTCTGAGACCGGTATGGTACGCATCGACGACCAGGACGTTATCACCCTCGGCCGCATTGGTCCGGGCAGCTTGATCGCGGTCAACCTGGCCGAAGGCAAGCTGTATATGGACGGCGAGATCAAGGACAAGCTGGCCGCCGAACATCCCTTCGCTGACTGGGCGCAAGGCATCAAGCGCCTGGACGAGCGCATGCGCGACGGCCTGACACCAGGCACCGATTTTGAGCAAGCAGAATTCCAGGGCGAAGAGCTGCGCCGCCGCCAACTCGTATATGGCACAAGCCACGAAGAGCTGGAGCTGGTCCTGCATCCCATGATCACCGATGGCAAAGAAGCCATTGGCTCGATGGGCGATGACACGCCCATGGCGGTCTTGTCTGATAAGTATCGCCCGCTGCACCACTTCTTCCGCCAGGATTTTAGCCAGGTGACCAACCCACCGATTGACTCCCTGCGCGAACGCAGCGTCATGTCGCTGACCACCCGTCTTGGCAACCTGGGCAACATCTTGGATGTCAGCGCCAGCCAGTGCGACCTCTACCTTTTGTCCTCGCCGGTCTTGACCAATGGCGAGTGGAACAGCGTTAAGCAAACCCTGGTGGCCGACGGTGCAGAGATCGCGGAAATCGACTGCTGCTATGACCCCAGCGAGGGAGACGGCGCGATGCGCGATGCCATCACCCGCATCCGTGGAGAGGCCGAGCGCGCGGCCCGTCGTGGCATTCAGCACCTGTTCTTGTCCGACAAAGCCGTCAGTGCAGAGCGCGCGCCCCTACCCATGATCCTGGCGACCGGCGCGGTCCATACCCACCTGTTGGATACCGACCTGCGCACCTTCGTGTCCTTGAACGTCCAGTCCGGCGAGTGCATGGATACCCATTATTTTGCGGTTCTAATCGGCGTCGGTGCGACCGCAGTCAACGCCTACATGGTGCAAGAAAACGCCGCCGACCGCATCCGCCGCGGCCTGGTGCCCGAAGGCACCACGCTGGACGTGGCCATGGGCCGCTTCAAGAAGGCCATCGGCGACGGCATCTTAAAGATCATGTCCAAGATGGGCATCGGCGTCGTCAGCTCCTACCGCGGTGGCTATAATTTCGAGGCTGTGGGCCTGTCGCGCACCCTGGTGTCCGAGTTCTTCCCTGGCGTACCGTCGCGCATTTCGGGCATCGGTCTGACCGGCATTCAAAAGAAGCTCAACGAGCTGCATGCCAAGGCCTTTGACGCTGCCGCCGTGCCACTGCCGATTGGTGGCTTCTATCGCTACCGCCGTGGCGAGGAGAAGCACGCTTGGGACGCTCGCAACATGCACTTGCTGCAATCGGCGGTGCAAAAGGGTTCCTTCCAGACCTACAAGCAGTACGCCAAAATGGTCAACGAGCAGTCGCCCATCTGGCTGCGTGACTTGCTGGGCTTCAAGACCGAGGGCCTGAAGGCCATCGACCTGTCGGAAGTTGAGAGCGTCACCAGCCTGCGCAAGCGCTTTGTCACCCCTGGCATTTCGCTGGGCGCTTTGTCCAAAGAAGCGCATGAGACCCTGGCCATTGCTATGAACCGCATCGGCGCGCGCTCGGATTCCGGCGAGGGCGGGGAAGATCCCGAGCGCTATCACCCTTGGGCGGGCGGCGACAACGCCAAGTCTGCCATCAAACAGGTGGCCTCGGGCCGCTTTGGTGTGACCGCGGAATACCTCAACAACTGTGCTGAGCTTGAAATCAAGATGGCCCAGGGCGCCAAGCCCGGCGAGGGCGGACAGCTTCCCGGCTTCAAGGTGTCGAAGTACATCGCCAAGATGCGCCACTCGACCCCTGGCGTGACCCTGATCAGCCCGCCTCCGCACCACGACATTTACTCGATCGAGGATTTGGCCCAGCTCATCTATGACCTGAAGCAGATCAACCCCGAAGCACGGGTCTGCGTCAAGCTGGTGGCCCGCTCTGGCATCGGCACGATTGCAGCAGGCGTTGCCAAGGCCGATGCTGACGTGATCCTGGTCTCTGGCAACTCGGGCGGCACCGGTGCCAGCCCCCAAACCTCGATCAAGTACGCGGGCCTGCCGTGGGAAATGGGTCTGGCGGAAGTCCACCAGGTTCTGACCATGAACGAGCTGCGCTCTAAGGTAACGCTGCGCACCGATGGTGGTCTGCGCACGGGCATGGATATCGTCAAAGCAGCCATGCTGGGCGCTGAGGAATTTGGCATCGGCACCGCCGCCTTGGTGGCCATGGGCTGTATCATGGTGCGCCAGTGCCACTCCAACACCTGCCCGGTGGGCGTTTGTACCCAGGACGAGGCCCTGCGCGAGAAGTTCCAAGGCACCGCGCAAAAGGTCATCGACCTGTTCAGCTTCGTGGCCGATGAAGTGCGTGAAATCCTGGCCGATCTGGGCTTCAGCCGTCTGGAGGACGTGATTGGACGCACCGATTTGCTGACCCAAATCAGCCGTGGCGCTGACCACCTGGACGATTTGGACCTCAACGCCGTCTTGCAGAAGGTCGAGCCCGCTCAAGGCAAGCTGGCCCTTTCTGACCGCGAACTGCGCAATCCGGTGCCGGATACGCTGGACGCTGAAATCATCAAGGACGCCAAGCCCCTGCTGACCGTCGGCGAAAAGATGGAGCTGAAGTACAACGTCGCCAACACCCAGCGCACCGTGGGTACGCGCCTGTCATCGGAGATTACTCGCAAGTACGGCATGAACTACTTCGACGATGGGCATGTCAACCTGCGCCTGCGCGGCTCGGCAGGTCAGTCCTTGGGCGCTTTTGCTTGTAAGGGCATGCGCATCGAAGTGACCGGCGATTCCAACGACTATGTGGGCAAGGGCCTGTCCGGCGGCATCATCGTTGTGCGGCCGTCCTACCAATCGGCCGTCCACACCGAGACCCAGAAGCACACCATCATCGGCAACACCGTGCTCTATGGTGCCACCAGCGGCAAACTGTTCGCAGCCGGCCAGGCGGGCGAGCGTTTTTGCGTGCGCAATTCGGGGGCAACGGCGGTAGTCGAAGGCTGCGGCGGCAACGGCTGTGAATACATGACCGGCGGCGTGGCGGTGATCCTGGGCGCAACCGGCAAGAACTTCGGTGCGGGCATGACCGGCGGCATGGCCTTTGTTTATGACCCAGAGCAGCGCTTCCAGCACCTCTACAACCCGGCGTCCTTACAGGTCATGCGGGTAACCATGCCGCACTATCAGGCCCAGCTTAAAGGCCTGGTGGAGCAGCACTTTGCTGAGACGCGCTCGATCCATGCTGAGCGCTTGTTGGTCGATTGGGATCGCAGCTTGGCTCAGATGTGGCAGATTGTTCCAACAGAGATGCTGGCTTTGTTGGATGAGCCGGTCTCTGCCGAGCATGCCGCACAGCGCGCCGCCGCGAGCGCCTAACTCAATGCGGGGTCGCCCCGCCGCGCAAGACCTACAAGGCCCCCGATCTGCTGTCCGCAGCGGTCGAGGGCTTTTGTTTGCCAACCTGCCGAACAGGCCCCAACGAGACTTGCTCTTGGCAGGCCCTGGGCTTAAGAAAGCAGACGGAAGGCCGCCGCACGCCACCGATCTTGCTCTAGGTCTTCGCTGCCAAGGCCGCACCCCAAAGCCTGCCCACGAAAGGAACCGACATGCGCCTGTGTATCGGCATAGATCCCAGCCTGGCCTCCCTCGCTGCCTGGGGTTTGCCGGAAACCGCAGAAGGCGCGGGACGTTTTGCGCATTGCCTGTTGGACCTTGCCGCAGACGCGGGCCTGCCGATCAAGCCGCAGGTCGCCTATTTCGAGCAGTTCGGTCCAGCAGGATTCATCGCTCTGGCAGCGCTGATTGCCGAGGCGCGCGATCGCGGCGTCTGGGTGTTGGCTGACGCCAAGCGCACCGACATCGGCTCGACTTCGGCGGCCTATGCGCGGGCTTGGTTCGGCGAGGCCGCAGCCCTACGTGCCGACGCGCTGACCGCCACCGCCTATATGGGCCTGGGCGCGATCATGCCCATGATCCAGGCTGCGGCGGACGATGACGGCCAGGTGTTTGTCGTGGTGCGCTCCTCCAACCCCGAAGGCAAGGCGCTGCAAAGCCACGGCACCCCGCCCGTATGGCAAGGCCTGATGGCCGAGCTGGAGGCGCTCAACAAGACATTGACCAAACCTGTGGTTGGCGCGGTGGTCGGCGCAACGCAACTTCAAGAGTTAAAGACCTGCCACGATCTGGCCCCCAGCGTGCCACTGCTCTGCCCGGGCGTCGGCGCGCAAGGCGCGGATCTAGCGGCCCTGCTGGCCCTGCCCAAGGCACTGAAAGAGCGCATGATTTTGCCGATATCGCGAGGGATTTCGGGTGCTGGTCCCGATCCCAAGTCGCTGAAGGACGCGCTGCACAGCTACCTAAGTCAGCTTGGTTAGCGATTAAGGCTGAGGATACAACCGATTGAGATCTTGAGCTCTTTTCGGGTGGCACTTTAAACCATTAGGATGTGTTTTCGCTTCCTATGTGCTGCTTTCCAGGCGCGCACGCGGTGTCGCTTTGATGGCCGCCGCAGGCATTGGCTGCAGGTGGGCGCAATGCTAGTGACAGCTCTGGTACTGGCTGGGCCGGTGCAGGCGGGGCTGTATGACGGGCTGGCGGCGTCTTGCCCCCAAACCACGGATAAGGACGCGACCGCCAGTGGCCCCGCTGCCCAGGTTGCGCAGCTGCAAATTGGCCACACCGATTGCAGAAGCTCGCAGACATCCACACTAGAAAGCGCGACCAATGTCCCCAACGGGGACTCGGACACCGTGGTGATATATCATAACCCCAACGATAGCGCCGGATCAGCCAGCGCGGGTCGCTTGTTTTTCTTCTTTGGCCGGAACACCACCAACTTCAAAGTGCGCGTCGGCTGCTCTGTGCCCCAGGCCCACGGGACGGGCGACTACCTGGACATCACCAATGCCAGCCAGTGGCCCGTGACCATCACTTTTGACTTCAGCGTGCCGAACGGGCCGCAAACGGGCACGGTCTACTCCTTCTATTTCACGCTGCTACAGCCAGGCAGCGTTCGTGCCAACCGCCTTGAAGCCTTTACCGTGTATCCTGGCACCTTGGGCGTCGATGATGATCCGGTTTGTATCGCGCAACACGCGGCAGCCGCAGCCGTGCGCAGTACGCAACAGGGCCAAGCGGGCGTCGCCGCTTTGGGCTCGGGCATTGCTGGTTGGCAGGCGGGGACCATGGCGCAACACCGAGCGGGCCAGCGCATTGCGCGCGCCATGACCGGCAACAGCGGTGCAAACTTTAGCGCTCTGACGACCGCCAAGGCCGCCGGTTGGACCGCCCTGGACAGCGATCAAGCCGTGGGTCTCTACCAAGATTGGCAGGCCGAACGCCTGTCAGCCAAGTTGGAAGGCCTAAACCTGGAAGGCCTAAACCTGGAAGGCCTAAACCTGGAGACCCTGGGAACCGACACCGCAGGCCTGGTCTCTGAGCTGCTGGGCGCGGCGGGCGATCCGGCGCTGAACTGGTATACGGCCGGTGCCTTTGCTGATTTCGACAAGGACGGCAGCGCCGCCTTTGATGGC
>JAUIBT010000031.1 GCA_030428255.1 Alphaproteobacteria bacterium
GCTCAATCCGCGCCCACTGCTCATCAGAAAACCAGAAGAAATCTGTCATTCATCGTGCCTCCTCGCTGGAGGCAGTTGAATCACAACACGAAGCCGCTGTGAATCCCGTTTATGGGTCCGGACCCTAAATAAATATAAATATTCCGGACCTTTCAAATGAAAAAGTATTGTTTGCTGCCGCTGGCGTTTACCGCCTGGGTGAGCGGTGCTGTGGCACAGGACCTGGTTATAAGCGGCTTCGTCGAGTTCGAGGCAGCCTATGGGGATTATTACGACTTCGAGCGCATGTGGAATCCGGCCGCTGGACAAGTCGGTCAGCCACCGTTTTTCGAACAAGATTCACAAGTCCGAAATCTCGATTTTGGCGTCGATGCACGTTTGAATTTTGACTATAGCCAGGCCACCAAGGCTGGCCTGGAATACGGCGCACATTTGGAGCTGGATTTCTACAAATCAGATCGCAGCTATACTGTGCCAACAGCGCTGCCAGGTGCTTTGACTATGCCTGACCCGCGAGTGCTCGCCTGGGCTAGAACCCTTGAAATGTCAGACTATTTGGGACCAGATGAGCTGGCCTTTAATGACGGCTACGTCTTTATCAACTCGTCCCTGGGCAATATTAAGCTCGGCGATACGGGGACGGCAGGTAAAGCGACCAATCAACTGAATACGCCTTTTCTGGCGCCGGGCGCGTTGGAGCTGACGGACTACGCGCCGTTAGAACTGGAGCAGGTCTTCTATGCTAACTCCTTCTTGGGCGTGGATTTCGAGGCTTCGGTGGACGATGATTCCAACTGGGCTTTGGGACTTGGCTATGGCGCCGATGTTGGTGGCGTTGCCGTTGCGCTTGGGCTGTCGGCCGCCGAAGAGGCGCTGGCGGGTTCGATTTCAGCAACGGCAGGTGGCCTGAGCGCAGGCATGAATTATGCCATGGAAGAGATTGGCCATACCCGAGAATATGTGGCTGCTGGCGTGAGCTATAGCGCCGGACCGCTGTCAGTTGGCGGCGGCGTTGAGACCGAGATCTTGCACGAAGCCGTTGACCTCAATTTGGCTGGCGTCGGGCTAGCCACCTTCGATCCCAATGATCTTGAACGCTACGAAACCAACTTCTTTTTGGGTGCGACCTATGAAGTGGCGGACGGGCTAACCTTCGGGGTTGGTGTTGCAAACTTGGACAGCGATTCGGCTGCAAATCGAAGCCTGACGCTCGCTCTTGGCGGCGCTACGGCCGGTGGCTACAGCGGACGGTTTGTCGACACCACGGGCAGCGCCTTCAGCGAAGGCAGAACTTGGACCGCAGGCGCCTCGGTCAAGGTGGCATTCTAGGCCTTGCAGTAGAGCCAATTCGGGCGTGGCGCTGATCGTCACGTCCGCTCGCACAAGCGCGTCAACCATAGCGTTGGCGCTCTTTTTTTGTTCCGTGCTTGAGGCTGGGTGAGGCCTCGACAAGTTCCGGCTGGTGTTGCCAGCACGCCGGGTTAAGATGGGCCGGTTCGTTTATGCTTATTTCAACGCCGAGTTCCCAAACATGACCCTCAATTCCGACCGCTTCCTGGCTGACCTCCACCGCTTGCGCCAGTTCGGAGCCGCAGGCGTCGGCAAGGGCGTGCAGCGTGTGGCTTTTTCTGACGCCGACCTGGCCGCCCGCGATTGGCTGGCCGAGCGCATGGCAGAAATCGGGCTGCGACCGGCTTTCGATGCCATGGGCAACCTGTTCGGCCTGTCCGAGGAACCGGGCCTGCTGCTGGGCTCGCATTCCGATAGCCAGCCCGAGGGCGGTTGGCTGGACGGCGCGCTGGGCGTGATCTCAGCGCTGGAGGTGGTGCGTGCGGCGCGCGAGGCGGGCGACCGCAGCCTGTCGCTGGTCTCCTTCCAGGACGAAGAAGGGCGCTATGCCAGCCTGGGCGGCAGCCGGATTTGGTCCGGTGGGCAGGATTTGGCTGAGATCGACGACAACCAGGCCACCGACGGCCAGCGGCTGCGCGATGCCCGCGCGCGCTTGGCTCCGCGTCCTGTCGAAGTCATTGATGCCGCGCGCTTTACCGGCTTTTTGGAGATGCATATCGAGCAAGGCCCGGTGCTGGATCAAAGCGGCGATAAGATCGGTGTCGTAACCGCGATTGTCGGCTTCCGTGAGCTGAGGGCGACGCTGACAGGCCAGCAAAATCATGCAGGCACCACGCCCATGGCGTTGCGCCGAGATGCGGTGCAAGGCTTTGTGGCGGTGGCCGCGCGCCTGGCCGAGGAGTTGAAACCCCTTATGGACCCAGCGACGGTCTTCACCATCGGCCACCTGAGCGTTGCGCCCAATGCAGCCTCGATCGTGCCGGGCAGGGCGAGCTTTTCCCTACAGTGGCGTGACGCAGATGTGCAGCGCTTGGCGGCCATGGAGGCCTGCATTCGCCGCGTTTTGGACGATGAGGCGAGCGCACGCGGCCTGGAGTTAGACGTGGGCCCGCTGGAGAGCTTGGAGCCGGTTCCCATGGATGATGGTTTGCATGCGCTGCTGAAGACGGCCGCCGAAGCGGTGGTGCCGGGCCAGTGGCGCGCCATGCCGTCGGGGGCGATCCACGATGCTTCGAACGTTGCGCGGCGTCTGCCGGTGGCGATGCTGTTCGTGCCCTCGATTGGCGGCATCAGTCACGACTTTGCCGAGGACACGGACGAAGCGGACTTGGTGCTGGGGCTTCAGGTCTTGGCCAAGGCGGTTGCGCTGAAGAATTAGCGAGCACCCACCGGACCTAGGGCCTTGAAAACGGCAAGTCTCGCCGCCTCCAAGGCTGACAGGTCGTCGCCTGTTTTATGAAGCTGGCATGCGCTGTTCGACGATCTCGGCCCACCAGCTACAGCCAGCCGGGATGGCTTCATCGTTGAAGTTATATTCGGGGTGATGGACCATGGCGGTATCGCCGTTGCCGACCAGTATATAGGCGCCAGGGCGCTCCTCCAGCATGAAGGCAAAATCCTCGCCCCCCATGACCAGCGGCGCTTCCTCGCAGTCGCCTGACACGGAGCGCGCCACGTCTGCGGCGAACTCGGTTTGCTCGGGCGAGTTGACCATGACCGGGTAGCCGCGCTCGTAGGTCACGCTGACGGTGCCGCCAAAGGTGGCCGCCACACCCTGGCAAACCTCGGCGATGCGCCGCTCAGCCAAATCACGGATTTCGTTCTTCATGGTGCGCACGGTGCCGCGCAGGGTGACGCGCTGAGGAATGACGTTGAAGGCCTTAGACGAGGTCTCGAACGAGGTCACAGACACCACGCCTTGCTCGACGGGATCCGCGTTGCGGCTGATGATGGTCTGCAGCGCCAGCACGGCTTGGGAGGCCATAACGGTAGTGTCAACGACATCTTGAGGCTTGGCCGCGTGGCCGCCCTTGCCCTCAAATTCGATTTCAAAGGTGTCCGCTGAGGCGAAGAACGCGCCCGGGCGAATGGCAAAGCTGCCCACGGGCTTGCCCGGCCAGTTGTGCATGCCATAGACCTCTTGGATGCCCCAGCGGTCCATCATGCCTTCGTCGCACATGACCTTGCCGCCGCCGCCGCCTTCTTCGGCGGGCTGGAAGATCACCACCACGTCGCCGTCGAAATTGCGGGTCTCGGCCAGGTACTTAGCCGCGCCCAGCAGCATGGCAGTGTGGCCATCGTGCCCGCAAGCGTGCATGGCCCCAGCGGTTTTGGAGGCGTATTCGACCCCGGTTTGCTCGTGGATCGGCAGAGCGTCCATGTCTGCGCGCAACCCGATGACCTTGCCGCTGGCGTTGGACTTGCCCTTGATGACGCCGACGACGCCGGTTTGGGCCAAGCCTTCCACCACTTCATCGCAGCCAAACTCGCGTAGTTTCTCGGCCACAATCCGGCCGGTCCGCACGGTGTCGAACAAGATCTCTGGGTGCTCGTGGAAGTCGCGGCGCCAGGCCGTGATTTCGTCGTGGAAGTCTGCAAATCGGTTCTTAACCGCCATGGTTCGTGCCTCTCTGGTAAGACGTGTTGACGCGAGCCTCCTGCCGCTGGCAGTGGCTCCGCTATATGGGATTCTGGACGCGGGCGGCCTAGTAGCCGCTGTCGCTGGTCAGCACCATGTGGCCGGGCTCGATTTCTTCATAGACAGACGGTTCGGCCACGTAGTCGGTGGAATGGATGGGCGAAGGGATGGGCTTGAAATTCAAGTCTTTTTCGCTCTTGCGCTTGGCAGGGTCGGCGATGGGCACGGCGCTCATCAGCGCTTTGGTATAGGGGTGTTGCGGATTCTCGAACACCGCCTTGCGCGGTCCCAGTTCGACGATCCGCCCCAAGTACATCACGCCCACGTCGTGGCTGACTCGCTCGACCACGGCCATATCGTGGCTGATGAACAAGAAGCTGAGGCCCAGGTCGGCTTGCAGCTCCATCATAAGGTTCAGCACCTGCGCTTGCACCGAGACATCCAGGGCTGACACGGCCTCGTCGGCAATTATCAGTTTGGGATTGAGCGCCAGGGCGCGGGCGATGGCCACGCGTTGGCGCTGGCCGCCCGACAGTTCGTGTGGGAAGCGGCCCATAAAGCTGCGCGGCAGCTCCACGCGATCGAACAAGTTAGCGACGCGATCTTGCAAGGCCTGGCCGCGGTGGGTGGCGTAGTTGTGCATGGGCTCGGCGACTTGATCGGCAAGCTGCATTTTGGGATCCAGGCTGGCAAAGGGGTCTTGGAAGACCATTTGCATGTCTTTGCGCGCGACGCGCAGGCCCTCTTGATCCAGCGCCATGATGTCGGTGCCATCCAGCATGATGTGGCCGGACAGAGGCTGGACCAAGCGCAGAATAGAGCGGCCCGCCGTTGACTTGCCGCAGCCAGACTCGCCGACCAGCGATAGGGTGCGGCCTTTGTTCAGGGTAAAGGACACGTCCTCAACCGCATGAACATTGGCGACGGTTCGACGGAAGAAGCCGCCCAAAACCGGGAAGCGCGTGACCAGGTTGGTGACGGTCAACAAGGGCTCGGTTGTGCCCTCGATCGGCGTGATTGCGGCCTGTTCCTGGCCCAGCAAGCGCATGGGCTCGGGGTAGGTGGTGCCGTTCATCTCACCCAATTTGGGCACGGCCGCCAGCAAAGCCTTGGTGTAGGGGTGCTGCGGATCGTTAAAAATTTGTTCGACGGGGCCTTCTTCGACCTTGTTGCCGCGGAACATCACCACCACGCGGTCGGCCATTTGCGCCACCACGGCCATGTCGTGAGTAATGAAGACCACTGCAGTGCCGGTCTCGCGCTTAAGACGGTCCATTAGGGCCAAGATTTCGGCCTGGATGGTCACGTCCAGCGCCGTTGTGGGCTCGTCCGCAATCAACAAGCGCGGTTTGCAGGCCAGCGCCATGGCGATCACCACCCGCTGACGCATACCGCCAGACAGCTCGTGCGGGTATTGCTTCAGGCGGCGCGCGGGCTCAGGAATGCGCACCTGGCGCAGCAGCTCTATCGCCTCGGCCTCGGCCTGAGCTTTGTTGAGCTTCTTGTGCAGCCGCAGGCCTTCGGTGAGCTGACGGCCGACCGTAAAGACCGGGTTCAGCGCCGTCATGGGCTCCTGAAAGATCATGCCGATCTCGTTGCCACGAATGGCGCGCATTTGTTTGGCGTCGGTGGTCGCCAAATCGATTTGCTCACCGGTTTTGCGGTCAAACAGCACCCGACCACCGGCGATCTGGCCGCCGCCAAATTCAACCAAACGCATCAAGGAGAGACTGGAGACCGACTTGCCTGAGCCCGATTCCCCGACAATGCACACGGTCTCGCCAGGATTGACAGAAAAGGAGACATCTTCGACGCCAACGACCGGACCGGCTTTGGTCTGGAACTCGACGCGAAGGTTTTCGATCGAGGCAATTGGCTGATCTAACATAGAAATTCCCTTGAGAATGCCCGTGGAAGTCTCCTGGCTTGCCCGGGAGCAGGGGGCGTTCGGCAAAACACTATGGACAGCGCGTCGGATCTGTCAAACCCTTATCAGTTTTAAGGCTGCCTGAAAGCGCTTACCAAATATTAGGGCTTGAGTTTCTTTACTTTGTGGTCAAAGCTTCCCCTCGGCTGGTTTCCGCTTATGGACTCTAGAGGCCATCAAGGGGTTAACCCAGCCTGGTAAAACCAGAAAAGAAAGCTTGTTTGCACAAACAAGGAGGCAAATATGAAACTCAAAACCCTCGCGCTTTGCGCGGTGGCTGGCGTAGCATTCGCAACCGCAGCAGCGGCTGAGAGGGCGAGCGACGGCGAAGTCAAGATCATCTATTGGCAAGCGCCTTCGATCCTGAACCCCTATCTGTCGAGCGGTACGAAAGATATCGAATCGGCGTCACTCGTAATTGAGCCCCTGGGTCGCTATGGCCCCGATGGCGCTCTGATTCCCTACCTGGCCGAAGAAATTCCCACCGTTGAAAACGGCGGCGTTTCTGCTGACCTGAAGAGCATCACTTGGAAGCTGAAGTCTGGCCTGGTTTGGTCTGACGGCAGCGCAGTGACCTCGGCGGACGTAAAGTTCACCGCGGACTACTGCATGAACCCCGACGGCGGTTGTGCGCAGGCGGCGAAGTTCGAAGGCGTGACCAGCGTGGACATCGTCGATGATCTGACCGTCAAGGTTAGCTTCTCTGAGCCCAAGCCCAACCCCTATGGTCCCTTCATGGGCGGCCAGTCTCCCATCATCCAGATGGCTCAGTTCGAAAACTGTACCGGCGCAAAAGCACCTGAGTGTACAGACGAGAACTTCGGCCCCATCGGCACTGGCCCCTTCGTGGTTACCGAGTTCCGCCCGAACGACGTGATCACTATGGCAGCAAACCCCAACTATCGTGACCCTGCCAAGCCTGCCTTCGCGACCCTGACCTTCAAAGGTGGCGGCGACGCAGCAGCAGCAGGCCGTTCGGTTCTGGAGACCGGCGAGTTCGATTACGCTTGGAACCTGCAGTTGGCTCCTGAAGTTATCGACAAGATGGTTGAAGGCGGCAAAGGCCAGGCCATTGCAGCGTTCGGCAGCTTGGTTGAGCGTATCGAGATGAACATGACCGATCCGTCTTCGTCTCTGCCGGAAGGTGAGCGTTCGACTGCCAAGCACCCGCACCCAATCCTGTCAGACATGCGCGTTCGTAAGGCGCTGTCAATGGCGATTGACCGCGATCTGTTGGTCGAAATCGGCTATGGCAAGGCGGGTCGCCCGACCTGTAACCTGGTCCCGGCTCCGGCCATCTACGCGTCTGACAACACCGACTGTTTGACCCAAGACATCGAGGGCGCCAAGGCGCTGTTGGATGAAGCAGGTTGGAAAGTTGGCTCTGACGGTGTGCGTGAAAAAGACGGCATGAAGTTCAAGCTGCTGTATCAGACCTCTACCAACGCTGTGCGTCAGGACTTCCAGGCCCTGATCAAGCAGTGGTGGAGCGAGATCGGCGTTGAAACCGAGCTGCGCAACATCTCTGCGAGCGTTTACTTCGGTGGCGACCCGGGCTCTCCGGATACCTTCCAGAAGTTCTACGCGGACGTTGAAATGTACGCGAACAACTTTGACGGTACTGACCCTGAGTCTTACCTGGCCCAGCACACTTGTGAAAAGGCTCCCAAGCCTGAGAGCCAGTGGCAGGGTGAGAACATCAACCGCTACTGTGATCCGGAATACGATGCATTGGTTAAAGAGCTGAGCGCGACCGGGTCACTGGAAAAGCGTGGCGAGATCAGCCGTAAGCTGAACGACATGCTGACCAAGGACTCTTATGTTGTGGTTCCCCTGGTTGATCGTGGTCGTGTGTCTGCACACGCCAACTCACTGGGCGGTGTTGTGCTCAACACTTGGGACTCAGAGCTGTGGAATGCGGCTGACTGGTACCGCATCAAGTAACCTAGTCTAGCAAGAGGCCCCGGTCTTCGTTGGCCGGGGCTTTTTGTACCCAGAAGGGGCGGGCGCTTGTGACGTCTCAAGTGCGACCCGGTAAGGAAACCGACCCGCTGATTCTGCTGCCAGTCCTGCTTTAAAGGCACAACCATGCTGACATTCACGATACGCCGTTTGGTGATCGCCATACCGACGCTATTGTTCATCAGTCTCGCCATCTTCTTGTTGCTGGAGTTGGCCCCGGGCGATCCTATGGCACAGGTGCCGTTGACCGTTCCGCCGGAAGTCAAAGCCAAAATGCGCGAAGCGCTGGGCTTGGGCGAGCCGGTCTATATCCGCTTTTTTAAGTGGATTATTCAGTTTTTCTGGGTCGAGCCTCAGGTGCTCATCGACAATCTGCTGGGTACGGGCTTTGCGGACGGCAAGCTGCGCATCTTGAGCTGGCAGACCCGCAGCCCCGTCATGGATATTGTCGCGCAGCGTTTGCCGCAGACCCTGACCGTTGTCGGGCTGTCCTATGTCCTGGGCGTGCTGTTGGCCATGCCGATTGGAATCTATTCCGCCTACCGCCAATATTCCTTCTTCGACCAGATCGGTACCTTCATCTCGATGGTCGGCTACTCCGTGCCGACTTTCTTTACCGGCGTTCTGCTGATCGTCATATTCTCGGTCACCTTGGGATGGTTCCCGTCGATCTACGACACCATGCACCAAGTGAATGACTGGGACAGCTTGGTGATCCAGATCAAGCAGATGATCATGCCGGTCTCGGTGCTGGCGCTATACAATGCCGCGCAGATCAGCCGCTTTATGCGCGCCTCCATGCTGGACAATCTCAACCAAGACTATGTGCGCACCGCGCGCGCTAAAGGGTTGAGCGAGAAGGTGGTGGTCTTGATCCACGTTTTGCGCAACTCAATGATCCCGGTGGTTACCGTGATCGCCCTGGGCGTGCCGCAAGTTTTCGGCGGGGCCATCATCACCGAGCAAGTCTTTAAGGTGAATGGCCTTGGCCACCTGTTGATCGGTGCGATTGAGGCCAATGATTTGCCCATGGTTCAGACCTTGACCTTTATTTTCGCGGTCTTGATTGTGCTTTTTAACCTGATCGCTGATGTGCTCTACAGCCTGCTTGATCCGAGGATTCGCTATGAGTGATACATCGCCCAAGCCCGAGGCTACGCCGGACGTTGCGCCGATTGCTGCTTTGATCGATCCCATGCCGGCGGCACCGCCGCGCAGCCAATGGCTCGACGTGTGGGACCAATTCCGCCGCCACAAGGGCGCAATGGCCGGTGCCGTGGTCTTGATCCTGATCATCTTGCTGGTGTTTGTCGGACCCTGGTTCTGGCCCTACGAAGCGAGCCACATCGACATTCGCTCGCGCAACCAAGGCCCCAGTTGGGCGCACCCCATGGGCACCGACCAGTTGGGCCGCGATATGCTGGCGCGCCTGATGGCGGGGGGGCAGACCAGTGTGTCGGTCGGTATCACGGCCATGCTGCTGGCCCTGTTCTTGGGCAGTTTGGTCGGCGTGCTGGCGGGCTATTTCCGTCGGCTCGACGGCCTGCTGATGCGCTTGACCGATCTGTTCTTAGCCCTGCCGTTGTTGCCGCTCATGCTGGTGATGGTTCTGTTGTTCCGCGACAAGCTCAACGGTGCATTTGGGCCCGAAACGGGTATCTTTATCTTGATCGTGGTGGCCATCGGCGTCACCTCCTGGATGCCGACCGCGCGGATTGTGCGCGGCGACGTGCTGGCGCTCAAAGAGCAGGAGTTCGTGCTTGCTGCGCGGTCGATTGGCACCACAAACCTGCGGATGATTTTGCGCCATGTCCTGCCGAACGTGCTGTCACCGATTATGGTCTCGGCCACCTTGGGCATTGCCAATGCCATTATCACCGAGAGCGCTTTGTCCTTCTTGGGGCTGGGCTTTCCGCCCGACTTCCCGACCTGGGGACGCCTGTTGTTCGACGCAACAGATTACCTGCAACAGCATCCTGAGCGGGTGTTCTGGCCGGGCTTGGCCATCTCCTTGACCGTGCTGAGCGCCAACTACCTGGGCGACGGCTTGCGCGACGCTCTGGATCCACGCATTCGCGGGCGCTAAGGCGCGCGGCCTGGAAGGAAGGTCAGTGGGTCGCGCGAAGGGCCGACCCCATGTCACGCCAGCACCCCGCGAGCGTTACAGGCGTTCCAGTGGCCCGGTCGGTGGTGGACATCAGGCCGAGTGTCGAGCCAGGGCAGCATTTTGTTCCATTACGTATGCGAGGCGTGAAGGGCTGCTGAGTTCGGCTCGGTGAACGCGCGCTCACACAGTACTTCGGAGGTCCCTCTATGAACCAACACCCCCTTTGGCACCACGTCAGCGAAAACGAGCCGCGCCTGCACGCTCTTTCGAACCAGGTCTGGGCGACGCCTGAGACCTGCTATGCCGAAACCGAGTCCGCAGCAGCGCACTTGGCCGAGCTGCGCCACCAAGGGTTTGCGGTGCAAGAGCAGGTCGCCGGAATCCCCACCGCGATCATGGGCGAAGCGGGCGAGGGCGGGCCGATCATCGCCTTTCTGGGCGAATACGACGCTCTGGCGGGCCTGTCCCAGCAAGCCGATGTCTTTGAGGAAATGCCGTTAGAGGCCGGAGCCAATGGCCACGGCTGCGGCCACAACTTGCTGGGCTCTTCAGCCATGTTGGCGGCGGTGGCGCTGCGCGATTGGCTGAAGGCCACAGGCACCCCGGGGCGCGTGCGCTACTACGGTTGCCCGGCCGAAGAAGGCGGTGCGGCCAAAGCCTTTATGGTGCGCGCGGGGGTCTTTGCTGACGTGGATGCGGCCATCACCTGGCACCCCGGCACCATGGCAGGCGTGGTACGTGGCTCCTCGCTGGCCAACTGCCGCCTGGATGTCACCTTCCACGGCAAGGCCAGCCATGCGGCGGCCTCGCCCCACTTGGGCCGCTCAGCGCTGGATGCGGCGGAGCTGATGAGCGTCGGCGTTAACTACATGCGCGAGCACATGCCCGACAGCGCCCGCATCCACCACGCGATTATCGACGCGGGCGGCATCTCGCCCAACGTGGTGCAGAGCCAGGCCAAGCTGCGTTATGTCGTGCGGGACCGGACGACGGGGGATATGCTCAAGCTGTTGGCGCGGGTCGAGAAAATCGCCGAGGGTGCGGCGCTGATGACCGAAACCAAGGCCACGACTCAGGTGCTGGCAGGCGTCTCGAACCTGATTTTCAACCCGACGCTTGGCGATGTCATGCAGGCCAATTTGGACCTTCTGGGTCCGCCGCCCTTCGATGCGGCCGACCGCGACTACGCCGCCAAGATCCAAGCAACGGTCGATGAGGACGCGATCGAGGCCTCCTATGCGGCCAACGGCCTGCCGTCTGACCTTGGGCCCGTATTGGCCGAATTCGTGGTGCCTGCGACGGCAAAACCGGTGGATATTGGCGGCTCGACCGATGTGGCCGACGTGTCTTGGGTGGTGCCAACGGTGCAGCTCTGGGGCGCGACCTACACCATTGGTACACAGTTGCACTCCTGGCAAGTGGTAGCGCAGGGCAAGAGCCAGATTGCGCTGAAGGGCATGACCCACGCGGCGATGGTCATGGCCTCGACCGGCGCGGATCTGATGACCAACCCTGAGCTGCGGGCGCGGGCTTGGGCGGACTTGAAGGCTGCGGTGGGGCCAAAGGGCTACGTCAGCCCGCTGCCGGAGGGCACCGAGCCGCCGATTGCGGCCATGACGCAATAGCGCGCCCCGCAAATCCCGAGCACAGCCAGGGTGGATTGGTGGAAAATCAATCCCCCTGAGCGCCAAGTTCGGCTTTAGCCGGAGCGTGCGCGCATCTGCTGCACCGCTGACAGAGCCTGCAACAAGCCCGCTGGCCCGGACCACAAGCAGCCGTGGCCGCCGTACATGGGCGGGGCGTCGCGTCCAAAATCCGCTGCACCAAAAATCATGCTCGGTTCCAGAATAAAGCGGCCGTCCTCGCGCAATTGCTGGACGTTGCGCTGAACACCGGGATTGTTCCACATAGTGCCGTTCATCACCGGAGCCACCAGCACCGGGGCAAGGCTGGCGGTGATGGTCAGCGAAAGCAAGTCTCGGCAAGAGCTGCGCGCGATGCGGTCCAGGCTATCGGCGCTGGCGGGCAGCACGCAGATCAGATCGGCTCCAGCGGCCAAAGCGACGTGGGGCACGCGGATACCGTCTTGCTGCTCAAAGCTGTCTTGCCAGCACCGCAGGCCATAGGCCTCCAGCAGATCGCGAGATAAGAAGCGCCCGGCAGTCGAGGTCAGGATGACATCAAGCTGCTCTTGAAAGCCACTGAAACGCAGGCTGAGCAGGGTTTGGGCCATGAGCCCGGCAACGATACTGCCCGTAACGCCGACCAGAAGATGGCGGCACCGCTGTTCGCCGGCGCTCAGGTGCAAAGCTGGAGCCTTGGTCAGGGCCTCGCGTTTGTTGTGCTCTAGCTGGCTAGGGGTTTCAGCACCCAACAGGTGGCCCGCTTCCAGCAGGCGGCCAAGGCAGGTGGCATCCAGCTCTGCCGGGCAGCTCGCGGCGGTCAGAACCTCGGATGTTGCTTGGGGCTGGATCAGGTCTTGCAGCAAATCGGACCAGTTCGCGGGGGCCTGGACCGAGAGCAGCAGGGCCTGTTGATCGCCGCCGCAGAAGGCCAAGCAATCGCGCCCGCTGACCACCAGGTGGCTCAGATTGCGTACGAGGTAGCTGGGCAAGGTCATGGGGATCAGCGCCTTTGATTGTCGCGGCGATAGACCAGGCGGGTCTGGCGCTGGCCGCGAAATTCGGTCTCGAACTCGCCGCAGAGGGCGAAATCGTAGTCCTCGCTCAAGCGGCGAATGGCGCCGATGCTCGGACGGGTTCGGATGAACAGGCGCGGGCAGTCGTGCAGCCCGGGGGCCGCAAGCCAGCCGCAGAACAGGTGTCGTGCCAGGCTGGGCGCACCTTTTTGTGCCATCAGCCAGCCGTCGCCTGCTTGGCGAAACCGCTTGCCTTGCGCGCTGGGCGTGATGCCGATGAAGGCCAGCAGGCCGTCGCCGGGCTGCGCGCCGTAATCGCCC
This sequence comes from Alphaproteobacteria bacterium, assembly GCA_030428255.1. Taxonomy (GTDB): domain Bacteria; phylum Pseudomonadota; class Alphaproteobacteria; order UBA7985; family JAUIBT01; genus JAUIBT01. The sequence goes on from JAUIBT010000031.1 coordinate 12,944, forward strand.
AAATGATAGCCCTCGATGGTTGATGGTTGCATGACGCAGCCCACCACGCAACCGACAACGCGGTTGCCCGGATCGGGCGCGGCGGCCAGCGCGATTGCTTCAGGTCCTAAGCCGCTGAGGATGCCGTGGGCGCTGTGCGGCTCGTGGACGGCACCCAGAGGCATGGGCGTTTTCTGCCAAAGACCGGAGGAGAAAGCCTCGGACAAACAGCGCGCCATGGCGCGACCCAGTTTGGCATCGTTGATCGATGGGCGGTAGAGGCGCAGGCGTTGCGTGTCACTGGCTGGATGGGTGGGGCGCGCGCTTGTGCGTGTCGCGCCTGCCAGTGGTTTGCCTGCCAGTGGTTCGCCTACTTGCGATGTGTCTTGTTTCAAACTTGCCTGCCCTCTTTTGATGGTTGGGCCGGGGCACGCTGCTCCAGATCAAGCTAAAGTATCACGCTTTCAGGGGTTTATGGCAAGGCCTATACCAATGATATCGACGTAGGTGGCCGCGTTTGGGCTGGGACCGCTGAGCTGGCTGATGCTGAAGCCAGAGCGGTTGTCGCTGGGGCGGCCCCTTTCACCAAAGCCAGACAAATCGCGCTAAGGTGTTGCAAGAAAGTCACGTTGCGCCAAAAAAATCAACTTTAGGTTTATAATCCCGCGCATTTAAATTGATTGCTTGGCTATAACACTCTACCCAAAATAGAAATGATAACCGAAGGGATACGAAAATGATCAGCCAAGGCATACAGGGGCTCCGCAAGTTTGCGCGCCGCACTTGGGCTGTCTGCACGCTTGCGATCTTGGCGCTGGTGCTGCCCGCGCTGGCCTCCGCGGCCTGTTCGGGCAATCCCGGAGAGATTGGCAAAGCCGGGGAGAGCTATACCCTGGGCGATGGCACCCCGGTGTCTTGCGGCGGGCTGTTGATCGTCAACCGGGACATGATGCGCGCGGTCAGCGAATTCTATGGAAATAAAAGCTACAGATTTGACTCTGGCACGACCTACGCCGGCGTTCTGGTGCCGGCGGGTGGCCCCTTTGACTTCAGCCAGATCTACACTGGCAATGTTGCCGACATGACCAACATGTTCTTTCTGGCCGCATCCTTCAACCAGGACATCAGCAAGTGGGACACCTCCATGGTCACGAACATGCCAAACATGTTCCAAAACGCCAACACCTTCAATCGGGACATCAGCAAGTGGGACACGGGTGCGGTCGCGAACATGAGATTCATGTTCCTTGGCGCAAACGCCTTCAACAAAGACATCAGCCGTTGGGACACCAGCAGCGTCATCGATATGAGCAGCATGTTCGGGGGGGCCACCAGCTTTAACCAGGACATCGGCGGCTGGGACACCAGCAGCGTCACCGACATGCACGCCATGTTCAAGAGTGCCACCAGCTTTAACCAGGACATCGGCGGCTGGGACACCAGCAGCGTCACCGATATGAACGACATGTTCGCGAGTGCTACCAGCTTTAACCAGGACATCGGCGGCTGGGATACATCTCAAGTCCTGGATATGGACTTTATGTTCAGAGACGCCAGCGCCTTCAACCAAGACCTGAGCGGTTGGAACGTGTGTAATGTCATTACCCGCGACTTTTTTGCCAGCGGTGCGACCGCCTGGGTCTTGCCCAAGCCCAACTTCGGGGGCGCGCCAGCCTGCACCGGCGGCGACCGCGACATCAACGTCAAGGACGCCAGCGGTACCGTCATCGCCAACCCCGGCGCTCTGGCGCTCAGCGCTGTGCCGGACACCGGCCTGGCCAACACCCTGGTGCTGACCATCGAGAACAGCGGCACTGACCCGCTGGCGCTGGGCAATGTCTATTTCCGTAACCTGGTCAACGTTGGGACCCCGACGGCGCTGCTGGGCGCGACCAGCGTTCCAGGCGGCGGTTCGACCAGCCTGACCATCACCTACCTGCCGACAGCCAACGGCACCGTCGGTTTCGAGCTGTCCATCACCAATAACGATCCGACCGATGGCGCCTATCGCATCACGGTGGGCGCAACCGCCGCCAGCGCCAACGCCCAAGCCCAGATCTTGGGGACGGGCTCGCAGATCGTCAGCGGCTTCTTTGCCGACAGCATTCAGGCCAACGCCAGCAACCGCTTCAATCAAGCCAGGGGCGGCTCTGGGCGGGTGTTCCAAAACAATCTGGCCCAGTTTGGCGAGCAGCCTTTGGGCGCACACGCGCCTGGCGATGCCGTCACCTTGAGCACCGACTTGTCCAGCGCCACCACAGACCCCGCCGAGGCGCTGGCGCTGATCGGCCAACGTCTGGGCTTTGTCGGCAGCGATGGCCGCATCTCTGTCACCACCGACGACCTGGCCCTGGCGGCTATCGAACTGAGCCAGTTCCAATCCGCTGCTCAAGTCGCCCAGCTCGACCCCGATTTGGCGGCCAGCTTTGCTGCGGGCCCGGACCGCAGCGGCTCGGCGCTCAGCGGCCTGCTGCCCGGCGATGGGCTGGATGTTTATGCGTCCTACACCGGCGGTCATGTGTTCAAGACGGGCGCAGAGGCCTACGATGGCTCTGCCTCTGACCTCATGCTGGGGGTCGATGGCTTTGTGACGAGCGACCTGTTCCTGGGCCTGGCGCTGGGCCACGAGGCCTCGGTGCTGGACTTCAGCGGCACCATCACCGCTCACACGCTCAAGCAGGGCTGGCGCGGCGATGCCTATGCGGCCTGGCAGGTGTTCGATGGCTTTAACCTGGAGGGCTTGGTGTCCTACGGCGGCTTTGCCAACAAGCTGGTCTATCTGGGCGAGACGGGACGGCCCGATAGCCAGCGCTGGATCACCTCGGGCAAGGCCAGCCTGGATTGGGATTGGGACCGCTATACGCTCAGCCCCTACGGTGCGATCAACTATAGCCACGAGAGCTTTGATGCCTACACCAGCGATGCGGGCACCTCGGTCGCCAAGATCGGCGTCGAGCAGGGCCAGTGGGACGCGGGCCTTCGTGTTCAGGGCCATCAGGCGGCCATCATGGGGCTGACCGGCTATGCGGCGGCCTCAGCACGCGGCACCTGGCTCAATCGAGACACCATCCCCGGCGCGCCGCCGGTCGATTTCTTGGACGAGGATCAGGTGACAGCGGCTTGGCAAATCGGCCTGGACGGAAAACTGCAAGGCTTTGCGGAAGGCTCTTGGTTGGGCGATGTGCTGTCGGTGGCGGACACTCACTTGCGCTATGGCGAGAGCGGGATCTTTGGCGCCAACCGCGCCGCCACCTGGTCTATCGGCCTGTCTTGGCGCTATTAGAGCGAACTGCTGGAAAGCTGCCACACTTTCGAGCATGGATTTGCTTTTAAAAAACAAAAGACTAGAGCGATGGATCTGGTGGGATGCCAGGACCCGACGCTCTCGTGAGGCGCTGCTAGCAGCACGCCATTGGTGGCGCGTTCTTCGGCGGGCGACGTGGGGCGGGCCAGCAGTCACAGCAGCGCGGTGTAGGGTGTGGTTGGCCGCCTTGGCTCCGCTCAGTCTATTTGATGGCCTGGGCTTGGGTCTGTTCGCTCAGGGTCGGGCTGGCAGCTTGGGTGGGCGTTGATGTGAAACTGGCCATGAGCCCGAGGCTGGTGGCGATGGTCATGAAGAGCGCCAGGGCGGCGGTCGAGCGGGTAAAGTGTCGAGACATAACATAGGTCCTCCTTGGTATTGGCGGGCAGGTGGAAGGTCTAGAGCGCTTTTCGCGGCTCCCGAGGCCTGCACATGAACCGCAAGAGCGACGCCCCTTTGCATCCCTGCCCAGCGCGCGCTATCCTGCTGGCACCAAGGAGGCCCCAAATGAGCCAAGCAGCAGTCGAACTCCAATCCCAGATCACCTGCCCGCACTGCGGTCACGTCAGGCTCGAAGTCATGCCGACCGACGCCTGCCAGTATTTTTATGACTGCCAGGGCTGCGGGGTGGTACTGCGACCTAAGGCTGGAGACTGCTGCGTGTTCTGCTCATACGGGACGCAGCCTTGTCCGCCGATCCAACTGGAGCGCCAAGGCATCGGCGAGGGCTGTTGTGCGCCGACCTAGGCCGCGCGCGCGAAGCGGGCACCTCGCTCTGGTGTGAGGTTTGATAAAGCAGCGGGGCTTAAAGCAGCGGGCCTTTGGCCAGATAGTAAAGGGCCTCTAAGATCACGGCGTTGGTATTCAGCGCCACGGCCGTGTTGACCGCAGAGTCGGCCTCATAGAACCCGGCCTGGAAGCCTTGCGGGCCTTGCAGATCGGCGATCGCATCGAACAGGCTTTGGCTGTAGGGGGTGCGCATCAGCGCATGCCATGCCACCGCCGCCTTGGCCGATAGGCCGCGCTGTTGGTTGATGACTTGGTTGCCGGGCGAGAGCGTGACGAAAGCCTGATCGTCCACCAGCACGCCATTATAGGCAAAGAAGGGTGCGCGCGACAGGTGGTCCTCGCTGAGCGCGGTCAGGACGCCGGTTTGCTCAAAGCGGCGCTCTTGCACGGAATAAACCTGGGTCGCCAGCTCCAGCATCTCGCCGCGCCAGCCGAACTCCAAGGCTTCCAGGAAAAAGGGCTCTGAGGTGATGACCGAGGGGATGCCATGGCTTTGGCGGGTGCGGCGGTCGGCGGGGACTTCCAGGCCCAGCACCTCAACGCTGCGCAGCTTGCCCAGCACGCGAAAGGCGGCGCTGGCGTCCATGCCCATCAGCAGGGCTCCACGCGCTGCGTATTGTTCATAGCCCAGGCGGCCTTCGGCCAGGCGCTCGACGCGACCATTGTCCAGGCGGTGGCCGCCCTGAAAGCTGCCGTCCTTCAGCACTTCCTCCAGGTGCCAGCGCCGCTCGACCTGCACCACTTGGCCAGCCAGATCGGGAAAATGGCGGGCGACGGCGCGCAAGCCGATCAACGCGCGCATCACATCCAGCGCCGACCAGCCCAAACCGGCGCGATCCTCGCGGTTCTGATAGTCGGTCATGGCCAGCGTTTGCGCGTTGTAGGCCTTGTTGGGCAACAGGCCCTCGAACAGCTCCAGGCGCTCCAGGCTGGTCAGCAGCAGGCTGAGGCGGTCTTGGGCCTGGTTGCGCGAAATCAGGCCAAGCCCTTCGGCGGACACCAGAGCCAGCAGTTGGCCGCCGACTTCCCACAGCGTGGTGGAAGGGTAGTCGCTGACCGAATAGGCAAGACCGGTTTCAGGGTCACTGAAGGCCTGGAAATAGCGCCAAGCGGTGGCGGCGTAGTCCTGCTCTTGGGCGGTCAGAGGGCGGGGCTGCTGGTCGCGCGTGCGTTCGAGCAAGCGCATGTCGCTGATTTCAAGCAATTGCGGGCGCTGCAACAAGCCTTGGCGCAGCTCCCAGGCGTCCAGGTAGAGCGTCAAGGCCAGCGCCAAACTGAGGGCCACCAGGAACACCAGCCAGCCGCGCAGGCGCACGATCAGCTCGCCCGGTCTCATGGAGCGGGGCTCCGCCTGTCGCTGGGCCGCCAGTAGGCCGCGCGCAACAAGGGCAGCATCAACAGCATGTTGGTGACAGCGAAGAAGCTGACCAGCACCAGCGCCGAAGGGCGATAATCCAGCCAGCCCAAAGCGAAGGCGGGCCAGGCGAAGGCCAGGCTGGCACCATTGGCGGCCACCACCAACCAATTGGGCCAGACCAAATGGCCGAACTGCCGCTCCTGGCGCTGTTTGGGGGTGACGTGAAAGCGGATGGTTTTGCGTCGTAGCACGTGCAGCAGCGCCTTGAGGTGCAATGCAAACAAGGACACGTTCCAAGCCCGCGCCCGCCAATCGGCCATGCCGCCAGTGGCGACCAGCAAGGCCAGCTCAGAAAACAGCACGGCAGGGGCGAAATACAGCAGGTAGACGCCGCCCAGATTGGCCACAGGCGAAATGCTGGTCAGCAGATAGACCACCGGAGCAAACAGCAATAACGCGGTGTGCAGGCAGCTCAGGTAGCCGAAAAAGGTCGAAAAATACATGAGCCGTTGCTTGAGGTTCAGCCCGCGCGCAAACAAGGCACCGCGATTGATGGCGATATCCAGCGATCCGCCCGCGTACTTGAACAGTTGGGTAAAGCGTGCGCCCAGGTCTTGCGGCGAGAGCTGCTGTGACAGCACTTGGGCGTGCAGCACCGACTTCCAGGCCACCACCGGGTCGGCGTGCAAGCGGATGGAGGTGAAAATATCCTCTGAGACGTGATAGTTGAAGGGCGTCGCCAGCCCCTGCGCATCGCGGGTCACGGTCTGGGGTGCCAGCGGATTGCCCAGGTTGGTGATCAGGGCCGCGCGGCGGTGGATCGAGGCGGCTCCGCAGCAAAAGGAGGCCATGGCCCCGTTGCGGCGCTTTTGGATGACCTCAAAAAACAGGCGACTGTCGTTGGACAGGGGATCGCGGCCCAGGCGCACTGGCCCCCAGATGCGCGCGATCAGACGCGCCAGCGGGCCGCCCAGGCGGGGCAGGCGCGCACGCAGGACCGTGGTGAGGTCTTGGCCCTGCGGAATGTCATAAAACCAATGCGGGGTCTGGACCCAAGCGACCAAGGGGTCAGCGAAATAGCCCAAGGTTTGCTGGAGGAAGTCGGGAAGCAGCCGCGTGTCGGCATCGCAAATCACGATAAAATCACCCTGAGTCTGCCGCAAGGCTGCGCAAAGATTGCCGGCCTTATAGCCCTCGTTGCTGGCGCGCGACAGGTAGCCGACGCCCCAGCGCTGAGCCAATGCGCGCATCGCGGGTCGGTCGCCATCATCCAGCAGGTAGACGCGCGTTGTGACGCCGGGCGGCGGCGGCACGGCTAGGGCATCGGCGATGGTTTGGGCCACCAGCTCGGGCGCTTCGTTGAGCGTGGTGATATAGATATCGACGCGGACCGCTTGGCCTGTGGCCTTCGCAGTGTTCAGCAAGGCTTCGGGCGGCGACCAAGTCAGCTCGCCGTGATCCCAGAGCGCATAAAAATAGGTAAACAGGCCCAGCGCGGCCAAGGTTTCGGCCAGCACCAAAGGCAGGGCGTACCACAGGGCGTCCATGTTGAGGCTCTGGGTCCAGCGCCACCACAAATAGCGCAGCATGAAGTAGGTCGCCATGACCGCCAGGCCGTGCCAAAGGCTCTGCTGCCAGGTCGAGACCCGCAGCGCTTGCGGTGGATTGAGCGCGGCGGCGCTCGACTGGGGCAGGTTGCCGGCGGCAGACGACGGCAGAGCCAAGGTCGCGACGTGTGTCGCCTCCGGTGTCGCCCCCAGCATGGTCCCTGGTGCGGCCCTGGGGGCTGCCCTGGGGGCTGCCCTGGGGGCTGCTGCCAGCGCTCTGTCTTGCTGCCGTGTGTCTGCCATACCTCTTGCCTGGTCTCTCTCTTGCCTGGTGTCGTCCTCTCGCTCTTGTGAGGGCAAAAGGCGGCAAAATCAAAGCCAAGCTATCCGCATCCCCAAGCTGTTCACAGCCTTGTGGGGCAGACACCAAAAACGGGGCACAAGCCGTCCTGCCAGCACCCCGTTTTTCAGTGGTCGGTCAGCCTCGCCAACGCGCGCTGTGGCGCGGCACTCAATCAGACGTGAATGGCCCGCTTTTCGATGGCCAAGGCTGCTTCTTTCACGGCTTCAGACAGCGTCGGGTGGCCGTGTGTGGTGCGGGCGATGTCCTCGCCAGCGCCGCCAAATTCCAGCACCGTCACCAGCTCTTGGATCAGCTCACCGGCGCTGGGCCCGATGATGTGCGCACCCAGCAGGCGATCGGTTGTGGCGTCCGTCAGCAGTTTGACCGCACCCTCGCTCAGCCCCATAGCACGGGCGCGCGAGTTGGCGGCGAAGGGAAACTGGCCGACTTTGTAGTCTTGGCCTGCGGTCTTCAGATCTTCTTCGGTCTTGCCGACGGTGGCCACTTCCGGCCAGGTGTAGATGATGCCAGGGATGGCGTCATAGTTGAGGTGCGGCTTCTGGCCGGTCATCATCTCGACGCAGACCACGCCTTCTTCTTCGGCCTTGTGGGCCAGCATGGCCCCGCGCACCACGTCGCCAATCGCATAGATCGAGGGGACAGCGGTTTGGAAGGTCTCGTTGATCGGCACCCGGCCGCGCTCATCGGTTGCCAGGCCAACGCTCTCCAGGCCCAGGCCTTGCGTATAGGGGCGGCGGCCGATCGCCACCAGCACAACGTCGGCCTCCAGGCTCTGCGCTTCGCCGCCTTTGGCGGGCTCTATGGTCACCGCAAGCCCCTGGTCGGTCTTGGCAACGCCTGTCACCTTCTGGCCGAGCTTGAATTTAAAGCCCTGTTTGGTCAACACGCGCTTGAACTGCTTGGCGGTGCCTTCGTCCATGCCAGGGGTGATGCGGTCCAGGTATTCGACGACGGTGACGTCAGCACCCAGGCGCGCCCAGACCGAGCCCAGCTCGAGCCCAATAACGCCCCCGCCGATCACCACCAGCTTGCCCGGAACCGCGCTCAGTCTCAGCGCGCCGGTGGAGGAGACAACGCGCTCTTCGTCGATCTCGACACCCGGCAGCGGCGTGACCTCCGAGCCGGTGGCGATCAAAATGCGCTTGGTCTCCAGCATCTGGCCGTCCAGCTCTCCGCCTGAGATGGCGACCTGGTTGGCCCCAGTGATGCGGCCTTCGCCAACCACGTAATCAACCTTGTTCTTCTTGAACAAGAATTCGATGCCCTTGGTTAGGTCCTCGACCACCTTGGTCTTGCGCGCCATCATGGCCTCCAGATTGACGCTGGGGGTGCCGATCTCGATGCCGTGGCCAGCAAAGTCGTGCTTGGCGGTCTCAAACAGCTCAGAAGAGTGCAGCAGGGCCTTGGACGGGATGCAACCGACATTCAAACAGGTGCCGCCCAAAGTGCCGCGCTTTTCAACGCAAGCCACGCTCATGCCCAGTTGAGCCGCGCGGATCGCCGCCACATAGCCGCCGGGGCCGCCGCCGATTACTACCAAGTCGTATTGCTTTGCCATGGGTACTTTACTCTTCGTTTCGTTTCTGTCGCTGTGAGGATCTTGCTGATCTCTGGTCGCTGGAGCCTGGCTGTGATTCAGGCTTGTTGCTTGCTTGTGTGGCTTGGGCGCGGGGGTGTCGCTCACCTGCTGGTCGCCCGCTTCTGGGCTCAGCTTGCCGCGTTTCAAGAAGTTGAACGGGGCAAAGCCACGAGGAATTTTCGAACCAAACAGACTCACTGCCGTTGCGCCCTGCCGCTTGTGCCTAGGAATCGAGCGCAGTTTAGGCTCCCGTGACCGCTTGGCAACGCCTTAGCCGCTTGCGGGTCAAATGGTAACACGCGCAGGGGGCTGGCTGGGGGCTGGCTGCTGAGCCAGTCTTGGCGTCAGCCGCGCCGCCAGGCTGGATCGAACAGCAGTGGGTCGTCGGTAAACAGGCCGGCGAGCCCGGCCGCAAACAGCGCTTGGGCGCGCGTGGCATCGTTGAGGGTGTAGACGAAGACCTCCAGTCCTTCGGCCTTGGCCTGGCTGATCACGGCGGGGTCGATCAAAGCTTGATCCAGGTGCAGGCTGACCGCACCCAAGGCAGCGGCCTTATCGCGCCATCCCGCCTCAATGCCTTCATACAGCAGGCCGCGCGGGATGCTTGGCAGGCGTTTGGCCATCAGTTCAAGCGCTTGATGCTCGAAGGAGGAAAAGAGCCAGGGTCCGCCGACCGCTTCGGCCTCTTCCAGCACCCGCGCTGTTGCTTCGACCAGCGCCTCGACATTGCTGGCGTTGGGCTTCAGCTCCAGGTTTGCGCCCAGGCCCAGATCGGCGCAGAGCTGAAGGAGCTGGCGCAAGGTGGGAATGCGCTCGCCCCTAAAAGCAGGCGCGAACCAGGAGCCTGCGTCGATGCGCTCAAGGTCTGCCTGGCTTAGGTCGGCCAGCGCACCCTGGCTGTCGGTGGTGCGTTCCAGGCGTTGGTCGTGGATGATGACCGGCGTGCCGTCGCCCAACAAGGAGATGTCCAGCTCGATCCAGCGGCAGCCCTGTTTGGCCGCCCAACGGAAGGCTGCCAGGGTGTTTTCAGGCACCCAAGACGCGCCGCCGCGATGTGCGATGACTTTGGCCATGACCATAGAGCTGCTTCTCCACTTGCTTGCATAAACTTGGTTTCGTGAGCCGGGCGTTGCTCTACGAGAGCCCCGCTCGCTCATTTTGCCTCTTAGCAGTTTTTGCCCTTGCGCCCAAGCGGCACCGCGCCCATGTTCAAGAGGCTGAGCTGGGCGGTGCGTTAGGCCATATTCATCTCCGGGGCCGATACCGCATTCCTAGGGAGCTGTCCCTGTCAAGACCGTGGTCTTGGCACTACGGCGCCCACCTGTCTAAGGGCAGGCCACGGGAAGATACCTAAGGGCCGACGGCCGCCTGGCTCAGATACTCACTTTGCTGATTGTGTGGCAGGGGCCGCCGATTGCCAGCAGCGAGGCGCTCTCGGGTTTCTACCCGGCTGGAGTCTCTATTACACCGTAGACAGTCGCCAAGATTGACTGCCCTAAGTTGCTGTTAAAAATCTAGACCAACGACGTTTCGGTCACAGCTATGAGAGCAGGTGTGCATAAATGCTTGTTAGGTCAAACGAAATTTCAAACTTGCTGTAGTCGCCTTTGGTGTTTTGCTAGCGTGATTGCAGCGATGCGCCCTGCAGAATTGGCGCTCTCGTCCCGGTGAAGGGCGAGCTTGGCTAGAACAGCCGTGCGCGAAATCCCTAGCCCAATCACCGTGGCCAAACCAGCAACGAGTATGAATAAGCCATGTCGGCCGACAGTCTCCCCCTCTATCTTGCATTGAAGCCCGGGCGCAATGCTCTCGCCAGTTTGCAGGCCGCCTTTGAGGCGGAGCCGCCCTCGGCGCTGTTATGGTTGGGTGAGCCGAGCGACAAGCAGTTCGCTGCCATTTCTGCCTTTGCCCAAGAGCGCGATTGCGCCGTGCTGATCCGCGACGCCGTGGATAGCGTTGTTGAGTTGGGCCTGGACGGGATTCATTTGAGCCGGGCGCAAAACGTGGCCCAGGCCCGCGCCGCGCTTGGCGATGACTACATCATCGGGGCACGCGCCGAAGATCGCCACACCGCGATGACCGCTGCGGAGGACGGAGCGCACTACGTCATGTTTGCGCCACTTGCGCCGGGCGACGTGCTGGAGGCCGCCCTGTTGACCTGGTGGCAAGAAATGATGGAAGTGCCCTGCATTGGCAATACAGATCACCCAGGGGATTTTACCCTGAAGATCATTTGAGTGTGGCAGGCGACTTGCGAGACCCCAGAGTTTGCGCCTAAATGGCAGCTCCTAAGTTGCTAGCGGAGCCCGCCCCATGAGCCAGCCCAACGACACAGCCCTGCCGCGTCCCTTTTGTGACGCCCTGACACAAGCGCTGGGCAACAAGGTCTCCTTTGCACTGGGTGCGCGCGAGCAAGCGGCGCAAGAGGTGACCCACCACAAGCCGCATCTGCCGGATGCTGTTGTCTTTGCCCATGAGCAGGACGACGTGCAGATCACCGCCGAACTCTGCAATCAGCACCAAATTCCGATCGTGGCGCGCGCTCAGGGCTCCAGTTTGGAGGGGCATATTGCAGCACTCAAGGGCGGCGTGTCGCTCGACATGAACGCCATGAACGCCATTTTGGAGGTCAATCAGGGCGACCTGGATTGCCGCGTGCAAGCAGGCGTGACCCGCAAGCAGCTCAACGAGCATTTGCGCGATACGGGTTTGTTTTTCCCCATTGATCCTGGCGCGGATGCTTCGATCGGTGGCATGACCGCGACCCGCGCCTCGGGCACCAACGCGGTGCGCTATGGCACCATGCGCGAGAATGTGCTGGGGCTGACCGCGATCATGGCCGACGGCAGCCACGTGCGCTGCGGAACCCGCGCGCGAAAATCTGCGGCAGGCTATGACCTGACACGCTTGCTGGTCGGCTCGGAGGGCACGCTTGGCCTCATCACCGAGGTCCAGTTGCGCCTCTACGGCATCCCCGAGGCCATGTCAGCGGCAGTCTGTGCATTTGAAACCATCGAGGGCGCGGTCGAGGCCGTGCAGCTTGTAATGCAACTGGGCATCCCGGTCGCCCGCGTCGAGTTCCTGGACGCTATGCAAATCAAGGCTGTCAACGCTTACTCCAAGACCAGCTATTCCGAAGAGCCGCATTTGTTTTTCGAATTCCACGGCACCAACGCTTCGGTTGAGGAGCAGGCCGCCATGGTGGGTGAGATTTGCAGCGACTTCGGAGGCAAGGGCTTCCAGTGGGCCAAAGATGCAGAGACCCGCAACAAGCTGTGGCAGGCGCGCCACGACGCCTATTGGGCCTCGCTGGCCTTGCGTCCCGGTTGCAAGGGCCTGGCCACCGACATTTGTGTGCCCATTTCACGCCTGTCTGAGAGCTTGCTGGCAACGCGCGAGGCGGTGGCCGAGTTGGGGCTGGTGGCGACCATGGCCGGGCACGTCGGCGACGGCAACTACCACCTGTTGATCTTGTTGGACGAAAATAAGCCCGAGGAGTGGGAGGCTGCTGCCAAGTTAAACGAACGCATGGTGGAAACCGCGATAGATCTGGGCGGAACCTGCACCGGCGAGCACGGCGTGGGCTATGGCAAAAAGAAGTATCTGCTCAAGGAGATGCCGAGCGCGCTGCCGGTCATGGCCAGCATCAAACGCGCGCTCGATCCCAATAACATCCTCAATCCTGGCAAGATTTTCGATTTGGATTAGGCCTAGGCTTTGAAAGGAGATGGTGGACGCCAGAGCTTAAACACGCGCCCATCTAAGGCCGCCAGGCCGATAAGGATCAGGGCAAAGCCCAGCATGTGCCAGCCGGTGAGGCGCTCGCCCAAGAAGGCAAAGCCCAGCAGGATCGCCCAGCCCGGCACTAGGAAGGTGACCAGTGAGGCGTTGGTCGCGCCTGCTCGCCCCAAAATGAAAAAGTATAATAGGTAGGCAAAGGCGGTCGAGACAACGGCCAGTGGCACCACCGCCGCCCACAAGCCAGTGTTGCTCAGCAGGCTTGGCCAGTCCAGCAGCCAAGGCGGATCGACCAGGCAAACCAGCAGGCCCATGATCAGGCTTGAGCCCGTTAGCTGACCCAAGGCGACGCTGAAGGGCTTCAGTCCCATGCGGCCAAAGCGGCGGGCAAACACCGCTGCGAAACCATAGGAGCAGGCGGCCCCCAAGAAGGCCGCTTGAGACAAGAAATCGCGCCCCAGCCCTTGCAAGGCTTGCGGTCCGACCAACACCACCACTCCGGCGAGCCCCAAAGCCAAACCCAGCAATTTGAGGCGCGAAAAGCGCTCGTCGGCTAAGAAGATCCCAGCGACCAGGACTGTGAAGATCGGCGTGGTGGCATTGAAGATGGAGGCCAGCCCTGAGGCGACGCTGACCTGGCCCCAAAAGATCAAGACGAAGGGCACGACATTGTTGATGAGCCCCATAAACAGCACCGCACGCCAAGCTTGGCCGCCTTGGGGCAGGGGCGCTCGGAACAGCAGGGCCAGGCTCCACAAAGTCAGGGCTGCAAGGCTAACGCGTATCCAGACCAAAATCAGCGGCGAGATGCTCTTTAACGCTACGGCACCGAAGAAGAAGGATGCGCCCCAAATCAGCGACAAACCCGCCAGGGCCGCCAAGACGACGGGCGTCATACTCTGAGCAATTGCGCCCTTGGCCGGTCCTGTAGCGGGGAACTTCTCGGATGGCATCTGCGCCCCCTTTGGTCTTAGCGAGTGATGAAGCCGCAACTTGGCACGCCTAAATCTGCCCGTCTATCCGAAGCTTGGGGCAGCTCAAACCGCTGGCAAGCATGCGTATCGGCCAAGCGCGGGGCGTTTGTAAACAAAAGGCGACCTTTGGCCTTTTACTGCCTTCACAGCCGCCAGCACCGGCGACAGTCTTGCGCTAGGATTTGGCGGAACGCCTTGATATGCTGCGCGGCGAGACAACAACACGGCGCGCCCGGCTCGGAAAATTGCGGGGCTGCGCCAGCGGGAGCCGACTATGACCCTCTACACTGCTGACGACATTCAAGGCCTGCCTCATCTGGGCGGAACACCCGGCGAAGCGCCCTTTGTGCGTGGCCCCTATGCCACCATGTACACCCAGCGCCCTTGGACCATCCGTCAGTACGCGGGCTTTTCCACCGCTGAAGAATCCAACGCCTTCTATAAGCAAGCTCTAAAGGGCGGCCAAAAGGGCCTGTCGGTGGCCTTCGATCTGGCGACCCACCGCGGCTATGACAGCGATCACCCGCGCGTTGAGGGCGATGTCGGCAAGGCAGGCGTGGCCATCGATAGCGTCGAGGATATGAAGCGCCTGTTCGACGGCATCGCGTTGAAGGACGTGTCGGTCTCTATGACCATGAACGGCGCGGTGCTGCCGATTTTGGCCTCCTACATTGTCACCGGCTTGGAGCAGGGCGCAAGCTTGGAGCAACTGTCGGGCACCATTCAGAACGACATTCTCAAAGAGTTCATGGTGCGCAACACCTATATCTATCCGCCCGAGCCCTCTATGCGTATCGTCTCGGACATTATCGGCTACACTGCTGATAACATGCCGAAATTCAACTCGATCTCGATTTCCGGCTACCACATGCAAGAAGCAGGCGCGACCCTGGAGCAGGAGTTGGCCTTTACCCTGGCCGACGGCCGCGAATACGTGCGCGCTGCCATCGCGCGCGGCCTGGACGTGGACAGGTTCGCCCCACGCCTGTCGTTCTTCTTTTGCATTGGTATGAATTTCTTCGCCGAGGCTGCCAAGCTACGCGCCGCGCGCCTGCTTTGGTCGCGCATCATGTCGGAATTCCAGCCCAAGAGCGCCAAGTCGCTCATGCTGCGTACCCACTGCCAGACTTCGGGCGTCTCTCTGCAAGAACAAGACCCTTACAACAACATCGTGCGCACGGCCTTTGAGGCCATGTCGGCGGTACTGGGCGGCACGCAATCGCTACACACCAACTCCTTTGACGAGGCCATTGCCTTGCCGACCGAGTTCTCCAGCCGCATTGCTCGCAACACCCAGCTCATCTTGGCGCACGAAACGCAAGTGACCGATGTGGTGGACCCGCTGGCGGGCTCCTACTATGTCGAACGCCTGACCCACGACATGGCTGAGGCGGCCTGGACGCTGATGGAGGAGGTCGAGGCCATGGGCGGCATGACCAAGGCCAACGAAGCCGGCTGGCCCAAGAGCCAGATCGAGCGCGCAGCCATCATGCGCCAAGCCAAGATCGACAGCGGCGAGACCGTAATCGTCGGCGTCAACCGCTATGAGCGCGACGAGAGCGACCCGGTGGAGGTGCTGGACATCGACAACCGCGCGGTGCGCCAGTCGCAGGTGGCTCGATTGGAGGCACTGCGCGCCAGCCGCAACCAAGACGCTGTAGACACAGCGCTGGCTAAGTTGGAGGCCGCAGCGCGCGGCGACGGCAACCTGCTGGCCGCGAGCGTCGAGGCCATGCAAGCGCGCGCCAGCGTCGGCGAAGTGTCCGATACTCTGCGCAAGGTCTTCGACGAGCACCACGGCTCGCCCGCCATCGTGCGCGGTGTCTATGGTGAGGCCCTGGGCGAGGAGCCGCGCTTTACCAACCTCGCCGAGCGCCTGGCGAATTCGGCGCGCAAGCCTTTGGTCTATATGGCCAAGCTGGGTCAGGACGGCCATGACCGCGGCGCGCGCGTGGTGGCCTCGGCCTTCTTGGACTTTGGCTATGAGGTTGAGACCTCGGAGCTGTTCCAGACCCCGCGCGAGGCCGCTGAACAAGCCGTTGCAGCGGGCGCGGATGTGGTGGGCGTCTCGTCGCTGGCGGCGGGCCACAAGACCTTGCTGCCTGAGCTGATCGGCGCGCTGAAAGATCTGGGCAAGGCCGATATCCCGGTGATCTGCGGCGGCGTCATTCCTGAGCAGGACTACGCCTTCTTGCGCGAAGCAGGGGTTGCGGCCATCTTTGGCCCTGGCACCAACCTGATGGACGCAGGTGCTAAGGTCATGGACATTCTGGAAGGCCGCCTGCCGAACCGCTAAACCAAGCCCGGCAACGCCCTGATCGTCGCCACCGCCCCACCGCTCGGAGCCACTATGTCCGCAATCTTGACCACCCGCCACGACGCACCCAACGCTCCGCGCGCCATCGCCACCTTGACCATCAATCGCCCCGACAAGCTCAACGCGCTGTCGGGCCAGGCGGCGGACATCTTGGCGACAACGTTGGCGGCTCTGGCGGCCGATGACAGTCTGCGGGTCATCATCCTGACCGGCGCGGGCAAGGCCTTTTCCTCGGGTTTCGATCTCAGCTTGGACGAGGGATCGAGTGACGTGCCGGACCTGGCCGCGGTGCTGCGCGATCATTTCAACCCGCTGGTCACGGCCATGCGCGCTTGCCCCAAGCCGATCATTGCCGCCGTGAACGGTGTTGCAGCGGGCGCAGGCGTCGGCCTGGTGCTGGCGGCAGACTTGGTCTTGATGGCGGATCAAGCTTTGCTGTTTCAACCCTTTGCCAACATTGGCTTGGTGCCAGCGGCGGGCAACTCCTGGTTCTTGAGCCAAGCGCTGGGCCGCCACCGCGCCGCCCACCTGATGATGACCGCCGAGCGCATCACGGCGCAAAACGCTGTGGATTGGGGGCTTGCGGTCTCGGCTCACCCCGCCGAGGCCTTGCAGATCGAGGCGCTGGGTCTGGCTGAAACGCTGGTCGCCAAGTCCGAGACCTCCTTGCGCTTGACCAAGGCTCTTTTGACGGCCTGCGATGAGACTGCCCTGGCTGCACAGTTGGAGCAAGAGACCGCCGCCCAGGCCGTCGCCGGAGCCTCGCCCGAGTGGCTGGAGGCGACCGAGAAATTCCGCAAGGGCTAGGCGGCAGACAGACCTTGAGCCACCGCCCGGCCCGCGACAAAGCCCTGGCTAATGCAGGCCTGCAGCAAGTAACCCCCGGTCGGCGCGTCCCAAGCCAGCATCTCGCCCACGGCATACAGGCCAGGCGAGCGCAAAAGCTGGAAGGCCTCGTCAAGCTCGACCAAAGCCAGGCCGCCTTGGCTGGAAATCGCGCGATCCAACCCCATCTGGCCCTCCAGCGGCAGGCGGAAAGCCTTGATCCAATCCAAAAGGTCGCCGCTGGCTTGTGGCGCTTCTTTCAGCAAAGGCACAAAGCTGGCGGGGAGTTTCAGCGCCCCAGCCTTCTTGGCCAGCGAGGCGCGGGGGCGCAAGCGGGCGATGTCGGCGGCAAGCTGATCGCGGGCTGTCTGCGGGCGAAAGTCGATCTCAAGGATCGTCTTGCCGCCACCCAAGGCGGACAGGGGGTAGACCGCGCCGCTTTCAATGCCGCTGCGGGTCAAAGTGACGTCGCCGCGGCTGGGGCCAAAGGCGGGGGTGCCAGCTTCGTCCAACAACATCAGCGACACGTCCTTCCAATGGCTGCCCGCGAACCGCTCCTGAAAATAGGCGCTCCACGAGCGCTTCAGGCCGCAGTTCGAGGGCGCAAAGGGCAGCATGCGACAGCCCAGGTCCTGCAAGATGCTAGCCCAGTCACCCTGTGAGCCAACGCGTGGCCAAGACGCCCCGCCCAGCGCCAGGATCACCGAAGCGGCGGCTAAGCTGATCGGCCCGTCATCTGTTGCGAAGTCCGCACGCCATGTGCCGTTGGCTTGGCGCTCGAGCCCGGTTAGGGCGTGGCGCACCCGCGCCTGCACCCCCAGCGCCTGCAAGCGTTTCAGCCAGGCCCGTAGGAAGCCGGTGGCGTGCCAGGATTTTGGAAAGATGCGCCCGCTGGAGCCCTGCATGGTTGGCTCGCCCAGGTCTTCTAAGAAAGTGCAGAGATCCTGCGGCCTAAAGGCCTCTAGGCTGTTGTAAATCTTTGGATTATTCGGCGGTCGATAGCGCGCGGCAAAGGCCTCAAGCGGCTCGCTGTGGGTCAGGTTGAGGCCCGAGCGACCTGCCAATAGCAGTTTGCGCCCCAGGTTGGGTCGCGCTTCTGCCAGCACCACACCGTGCCCAACGCGCGCGACCTGCTCGGCGGCCATGAGGCCCGCAGGGCCGCCACCCACCACCAGGCAAGCGAGCGGTTGCTCGGCCTCTACGTCGTCCGTGCCGGTCAAGGCCGCTTAGCCTTGCGGGATAATTTCGATCTCAACCCGGCGGTTGATGGCGCGACCGGTGGGCGTGTTGTTGCTGGCTTTGGGCTCGGAATAAGAGCGGCCCGCCGTATAGATGCGGTGGTAGGGCACGCCGCTGTTGGCCAGATAGCGACCGACCGAATTGGCCCGCAATTGCGAGAGTTGCAGGTTGTAGTCATAGGAACCAACGGTGTCGGTGTGGCCAATGACGTAAACCGCACTGTTGGGGTATTGCTGCAAGGAGTTGGCAAGGCTGCTGAGCGCGCCATAGAACTGAGGCTGAATATCGGCCGAGTTGGTGGCAAAAGTCACGTCGCCCGGGAAAATCAACTGGATTCGATCTGGCTGACGCTGCACCGAAACGCCAGTGCCCGCCATGGAGGTTTGCAGCTCTTGGGCTTGGCGATCAAGCTGGTTACCGATGGCTCCACCGATAGCCGCGCCCGCGACACCGCCGACAACCGCGCCGGTGGTGGATTTGGTGACAGTGCCACCCAACAGCGCGCCACCGACCGCGCCCAAGCCCGCGCCTACGCCCGCGCGCGTCGGGCTGTAGGTACCGTCTGGGTTCTGGGTGCAGCCAGCAAGCAAGGCCAGCGCCAAAACCGGCGCAGCGATGCTTGCGCGTTTGAGGCCAGCTTGTACCTTGGAAGAAAAATTACGAGTTTTCAGCGCAGTGGCCATGGGACTCTCCTTTGTGCCGGGCTGTTTTTTACAGCAGAGCAAAGAAACCGCCAAGACGCAACCTGCTGCACATTGGCGTCATAAAGGCTGTGGACGAGCGGGGCAGCAAGCACGGTCAAAGGTTGCGGCCTGCCTGACCAGATTTACCTATAACAATAAGCGCGATCGGTGCGCGCTGCAAGACGCGGGCAAACCCGGATGTGACAGATGGCCAGCTGGCCCGCAGTCAGGGCCCTTGCTTTTGGACGTCAAGCGCGCCATGACAAGCGGCAAGTCCCGCGCCCAGATTGGAACGTCACCGCATGGCACAGCCGCCAATTCTCTCTTTGACCAATGTTCAGCTCACCTTAGGGGCGGACGCTCTGTTTCGCGATGTCACGCTGAAGGTCGGCGCGCGTGAGCGCTGGGTGTTGGTCGGGCGCAATGGCTCGGGCAAGTCGACGCTGTTGCAGATCATGGCCGGGCTAAAAGAAGCCGACGGCGGCGAGGTCTTCTTGCAGCCGGGCATCCGCGCTGCCTACCTGCCGCAAGAGCCCGATCTGACCACCTACGCCACGCTGCGCGACTATGTGATCAGCGGCCTGCGCGATGACGAGCAGCATTTGGCTTATCGCGCCGACCTCTTGCTGGCGGCGGTCAAGCTGGACCCGGACCAAGCAACGGCAGGCCTATCAGGCGGTGAGGCGCGCCGCGCCGCTGTGGCCTATACCCTGATGCCCGAGCCCGACCTGTTGTTGCTGGACGAGCCCACCAACCACATGGACATCGACACCATCGCCTGGCTAGAAGACGAGCTGCGCGGCAGCCGAGCGGCGATTGTCATGATCTCGCACGACCGCGCCTTTTTGCGTGCGCTGTCCAGTGGCGTGTTCTGGCTGGATCGCGGCCAGGTACAGCGCTTGGATAAGGGCTTTGAGCACTTCGACGCCTGGGCCGAGCAGTTGGCCTCCGAAGACGCTGAGCGCCTGCGCAAACTGGACAAGCTGATCAAGGAAGAGACCGTCTGGTCGGTGCAAGGTATCTCTGCCCGCCGGACCCGCAACCAGGGCCGCTTGCGCCGCTTACATGCGTTGCGCGATGCGCGCCGCCAGGTGGTGCAGCAACAGGGCCTGATGGCCACAAAGGCCGACAGTGGTGAGGCCTCGGGCAAGCGGGTTATCGAGGCCATAGGCGTGTCAAAGAGCTATGGCGACCGCTGCCTGATCAAAGAGTTCTCGCTTCGCATCATGCGCGGCGACCGCGTGGGCATCATTGGCCCGAACGGCGCGGGCAAATCGACCTTGGTCAAGATGCTGATCGGCGAACTCGAGCCCGATAGCGGCAGCATCCAGCGCGGCACAAATCTGACGCCGACGGTGATTGATCAGCGGCGCTCGACCTTAAAGGATGATCGCAGCATCTGGGATACGCTGGCCGACATGGGCGGCGACCAGATCTTGGTCCGCGGTCAACCGCGCCACGTGGTGTCCTACATGCGCGATTTTCTGTTCCAGGAATCCCAGGCTCGCGCACCGGTCGGCGCTCTGTCCGGCGGTGAGCGCAACCGCCTATTGCTGGCTAAGGCGCTGGCCTCGCCGACCAACCTGCTGGTGCTGGACGAGCCGACCAACGATCTGGACATGGAGACGTTGGACCTGCTGCAAGAGGTGCTGAGCGACTATGACGGCACCTTGATCCTGGTCAGCCACGACCGTGACTTCGTGGATCGCGTTGTGACCTCGACCGTGCTGCTGGACGGGCAGGGCGGGGCGCAGGAGTATCCCGGCGGTTACAGCGATGCCATCCACCTGCGCAGCCTGTCAGAGACCAAGCCCAAGGCAGCCAGCAAGCCAGAGGCAAAGACCGCGCCCGCCAAGTCGCCCGCCAAGTCGCCCGCCAAGCCTTCGGTCAAGCCCAAGGCCTCTAAGAAGCTGACCTATGCCGAAGAGATACGCCTGCAAAAGCTGCCAGACATGATCGAGGCCAAGACCGAGGAGATCGCCACGCTGGAGGCGGCTTTGTCGGCGCCGGATCTCTACGCCAAGAATGCCGACAAGTTTAACCGCATTTCCAAAGACCTGGACGCCGCCCGCGCAGCGCTGGAGGCTCTGGAGGAGGACTGGTTGACGCTGGAAGAAAAGGCCGAGGGCTGAAGGCGCGCCGCCCGTAATTTGGCGGGCGGCGATGCCTCGGGTCAGCTACTTATTCATGCAAAATGATCTTATACCCGCCTTGGGCTTGATTTCCGTTCGTTTGTGACTTAGAACATTGCAAGAACATGTCGGGGTGCTTGGCACCCGCGCAACGGAGTTAAGCTGGGTGTTTCTTTGGGGCGATCTATATCGGCGAAACCACAGACCCAAGACTGACCAGGCGCACAAAGACGGCCCTATATGGCGGGTGACATGGTTGTTGGCTGGCAAGGCGAGGGTGGCCCTTTTATCGGCGAAAAGCAGACGGGAAACCCCCGGGCGCGCGCCACCTCGCGGCCCTCTGCAAGCCCAAGCCTGGTGCCAACAGCAGATCTTCAGGCCATCCCCTCTATGCCTCGTCTCCAGCGCTTCAAGCTGGATCGCCAATCCGCGCCCATGTCTCCGCGCCCATGTCTTCGCGTCAGCCTGGGCCGCAGGGCGAGCAGACTTTTCCCAATGCGGTGCAGCCGAACATGTCCCTGCGCCCCAACCGCCCGGTAGCACCTGCTATTGAGCCAAACCCCGGATTGAGCCCCAAGCCCGGCTGGGCACTCGATACGGGATTGCTAGCAACCAGCGGAGCAGAAGCCGCAGCAATCGCAACGGCTTGGCGGTACGATCAGCTCAAAAAGCGCCAAGCTTTGCGGACCTGGACGCGAGGCAACGCGGGAAACATCAAGGCCAATTTGCACATGCGCGGCAAAGCACAGTTGAAAGTCGGTTCCAAGGCGGACATTCCGCGGATCGAAAGCCGCCGCCATGCTGCGAAAATGCTCCAGAAAGGTTGGATTTCCGCGAGCCAAACAAAGGCGGTACTGAACAACAAGGCAGGCGCAACCAAGGCCGGACTGTCAACCGCCGCGAGAACGACCGACGCGGCCCTGAAAATCGCCGGTCGCACGGCGGCTGTTGCTGGTGTTGGTCTGTCGGTCTACGATGAACTCAAGGCCTTGCCAAAGGACGCGGGTTGGGGCCGCAAGCGTGCTGCCGCTGTAAGGGCTGTGCTTAATGAAGCGGATAATGTCGGAATAGGGATATAAGCAGGAGGGGCTGCTGGGGCTTTGTTGGTTAATCCAATCGGAGCCGCCGCCTTGGGTATCACCCTCGCTACGGCCTATGGCCTTTATGGCGACAAGTATGGGAATAGGTTGATGGGGTGGTTTGGTCGGCGTTTCTTAGGAAATTTTTTAGAAATCAAATAGTGATAAATCTAGGGTCCGGACCCATAAACGGGATTCACAGCGGCTTCGTGTTGTGATTCAACTGCCTCCAGCGAGGAGGCACGATGAATGACAGATTTCTTCTGGTTTTCTGATGAGCAGTGGGCGCGGATTG
>JAUIBT010000032.1 GCA_030428255.1 Alphaproteobacteria bacterium
CCTTCTGCCGCGCCCCATACTCACCGCCACCTTCATATGGGACTGGTCGCGATGGCGACGCGAGCATCAAGTCGCCGCCGCCATTGCTCATCGCAAAACACGCCATAAAATGCAACTGTAGTACTAGCGGCGCGCCGAGCCCGTTGGCAAGCGCCAAAACCACGCTTTGAGCGCGGCTACGGCTGGATGTTCAGCCGCCATATTGAGCAGGCTGACAAAGGCTGTGACTTTGATTTCTTGCGCCACGAATTGGGGGCCCGACCGCCGCGCCCGACATTTTCTAGCCCCGATGGCCGCTCGAGCGCCAGCGAGACACCTGCGGAGACCAAGGCAACAACCAGGCGACCAAGAAGGCTGCAATCAGAAGCACCCGCGCGGCAGGCGCCGATTAGCGCGCGGTCTCTTCATACTCCGGTTGCGTCTTTGCGCCGGTGATGTAGGCCACCACGTCCTGACCGTCGGTCTCTTCTTTCTTCAGATTGGCGCAAATGCGCCCACGACGGAAGACCACAATGCGATCCACCAGATCAAAAACCTGGCGCATGTTGTGGCTGATCAGGATCAAGGGCTCGCCCGCTTCTTTCAGCGTTCGGATGATGTTTTCAACCTGCAAGGTTTCTTGCACACCCAAAGCCGCGGTCGGTTCATCCATGATTGTCAGACGCGACCGGAAAGAGGCCGTTCGCGCGATGGCCACACATTGGCGCTGGCCGCCCGACATGTTGCGGATGGCATTGTTAATGTTTGGGATTTTGACCGCGGTTTTCTGAAGACCGGCCAAGGTCGCATCACGCATGCCCTTGTAGTCCAGAAAACGGAACGGTCCCAGCCAATCCCATTTGGTCAGCTCGCGGCCCAAGAAGATGTTGTCCGGAACGTCTAGGTCATCGGCCAAAGCCAGTGTCTGAAACACGGTTTCTATCCCGGCTTCCCGGGCGTCCAAAGGGCCCGCAAAGTGAACGGGTTTGCCTTCAAACAAGATGTCACCACGTGTGCGCTGCTCAACGCCAGTGATTTGGCGCACGAAGGTTGACTTACCAGCGCCGTTATCGCCCATGATGGCGACGTGCTCGCCTTTCTTCAGCGTAAAGTCGGCCCCTTCCAGCGCATGGACGCCGCCATAGTGCTTTGTCAGATCACGGGTTTCCAGAATGATATCGCTCATGTGCCCCTCCGCTATGCTCTGGAACCAGCGCGCCGCTGACGCCATTGGTCCAATACAACCGCCGCAACGATGATGCCGCCCTTGACCATTTCCTGATAGAAGGCATCAAGTCTTAGGTAGGTGAATCCAGAAATGATAACGCCGAATATCAGAGCACCAAGCACCGTACCGATAATGGAGCCACGCCCACCGGTAAGTGAAACGCCACCGATCACGGCCATGGCGATGGCATCCAGCTCGTACATGATGCCCATGCCGCTTTGGGCGGTCAGGTTCTTTGACGACAAGATGATGGCAGCGAAAGACGCCAGAATTCCTGCGATCGAATAGACAAGGATGCGATGGCGATCGACGTCGATGCCGGACATGCGCGCGGCGTCCTGGTTCGATCCGATCGCATAGGTGTGCTTGCCATAGACGGTGTAGCGCATAATGATGTGGAACAGCACCGCCAGCATCACAAACCAGATGACCGGCATCATGCCCGAACCGATCCACGCATAGCTGTCCGTCGGGAACGAGATCGGGTTGCCGCGAGACCACCACTTAGCGACACCGCGTGCAGAAACCATCATGCCCAAGGTCGCAATAAAGGGGGGGATGCGGGTGTAGGCGATAAGGAACCCGTTTATAAATCCTGCTATCAGACCGCAACTGAGGCCGACCAAAACTGGAATGATGACCGGCAGATCCATGGCCCAAGTGCCGAAGATGGCCTTGGGGTTTGGATGCCCGTTGACCAGGCCGGTTTGCGCAAAACTCATCGCGATCATGGCGGTTGCGCCAACAACCGAACCGGAAGACAGGTCAATTCCAGCCGTGATGATGACTTGGGTCACGCCCAGCGCGATGATGCCGATAATGGAAACTTGGAGAATAATGATCCGAAGCCGAGCTTCGTTGAAAATGGAATCAAAGCGATCATTGGTATCGAACAAGAAGCTTTGCTGGCGCATATAGGGCATCACTTGCCCCAGACCTTCAAAAATAAGGATAATTAAAATCAGGGCGAACAGGATGTTGAGTTCGTTCGGCCAAGCCCGTTTCGATTTGTCAAACGTCAATCCGCCGATACCGTGCGCGTCGCGAGCCATATTGCCCCCCCTCCAATATTAAAACGATCCAACTGTCAGTAGAAAACAGTAGAAAACAAAAAGCGGGACAGGGCAAATGCCCCATCCCGCTGCTTGTGCTAGTTGGGCTTAGTTCATGCCCAGGAAGTCGTCGATGTTCTCAGGAACAACCAGCTTGAAGGGAATGTAGACTTTCTGATCCACGTCTTCACCCTTTGACAGCGCGACAGCGGCGTTCACTGAACCAGAACCCTGGCCAAACGCATCTTGGAAGACGGTTACATCCAAGTCACCGGCTTGCATAGCCAGCAGAGCGTCTTGGGTCGCGTCAACGCCACCGACCTGAACGTCTGCCATGTCGATGCCCGCAGCTTTCATAGCCTGGATTGCGCCAATCGCCATTTCGTCGTTGTTGGCAATAACGAAATCAAACGCTTCACCTGCTGACAACCAGTTGGTCATCAAGTCTTGCGCCTTGTCGCGCGACCACTCAGCGGTTTGCTCGTCGATCAGGGTCATGAAGTTACACATGTCCATGCCCATGACATCGTGAGCGTCTTTGGTGCGCTGAACGGCGGCCTGGTTAGACAATTGGCCCATCATAACGTAACCGCGTGCGCCGCCTGCTTTACCCGCGGCACGCAAGTTGCGGCAGATTTGGAAGGTTTCAAGCGTACCAGACTCGATTTCGTTTGATGCAACGAAGGCCTGGTTGTCTGGCAGGCTGTTTACGTTGATCGGCTCACGGTTAACGTAGACCAGAGGCACGCCCGCAGACGCTGCAGCGGCCGTCATCGCTTCAGTAGCCGATGTGTCCACCGCGTTAACGATGATGGCGTCAACGCCCGATGCGATGAAGTTGTTGATCTGATCCAATTGCTTAGCAACGTCATCGGTCGCGTCTTCAACCTGCAAGCTCACGCCAATATTGGCCGCGTGCTCTACCATGCCGTTACGCATAACGGTCAGGAAGTTATCATCGAAGCGTGCGATAGACGCGCCGATGTTTTGCGCTACAGCAGCCGTTGACATGAGCGCAGTCAGGCCAACGACGGTTAGAAGTGTTCTTTTCATGCTTTCCTCCTAGTTTCGAGAGGGGCACCGCCCCAGACGATTGTTCCTCGCAACAAACGAATTACATATTTTGTGCAACCGGTCGCCCAAGGTTCACGAGAGCCTTGCCAGCAATGAATGCTAAGCTATAAGCCATATTAAGCTTAGGTTCCTCGTGGTTGGACGAATAATTGCCGTCAGCACCGACCTTGGTCAAGCATAATCGTGCAACCGGTTTCATTTCGTGATAGGCCGCAAGCAGAAATTGGGCTAAACTGGCTTTGAAAGGTAGAAATGCCGCTATCCAAATAGGCAGGTGTGGATGGCTAGGTTGAGCATCACAGGGCGAATCGCGCAAGTTCTGAAACGGTCGCCGCTGTGTTGGCGGGCTGGAAGGCGGGTGTCGCTGCTGAGCCGCTGGCCAGCCATCAGGCCGCCCCGGCACCGCTAGGACTTGCCGCCAGGACTGGCGGCTAGAACTGGCCTCTAGGACTGGCCGCCGTGTTGTGTTTTGTTGCCTTGTGAAATATGCCTTTCGCCGGAAGCGACCAATGCCCTGATTGGACGAACGCCCTAGACGAGGAAACCGCGGCCATGAATGTTACGCTAAAGGATGTCGCAGAACGCGCCGGGGTGTCACGCTCGGCTGTGTCGCGCACGTTTACGCCGGGCGCGTCGGTATCCGCTGCAACCCGTCGCAAGGTCGAAAAGGCGGCGCGCGAACTGTCCTACCACCCAAACGCGCTTGCAAGTTCGCTGACAACGGGGCGCACCAAGCTGATCGGCTTGGTCTCCAACAACTTTCACAACCCCATTTTCCTTGAGGTTTTCGATCGTTTTACCCGCGGGCTACAGGATCGCGGCCTGCGGCCACTGCTGGTCAACCTGACCGATGAGACCGATCCCGAAAATTCGGTGCGCATGCTGCGGCAATACTCTGTCGATGGCGTGGTGGTGGCCTCCTCGACGCTGCCGCCGCTGTTCTCCAAGGCGTTTCGCGACGCTGGCGTTCCTGTCGTTCACTCGTTTGGGCGCCTCTCCTCGACGCCAGAAGTCCACGTTGTCGGCATTGATAACGTCGAGTGCGGGCGCATGGCCGCGCGTACCCTGCTGGCGCGCGGCTACACCAAGGTAGCCTTTTTAGGCGGCCCAGAGAGCGCCACCTCGACCCAGGACCGCTATAAGGGCTTCATGGAAGAGCTATGGGGGCGCGATGAACTGACTGTTACCAGCTCTTTTGCAGAGGCCTATTCGTTTCAAGCGGGCCGCAAAGAAATGCTGCGCCTTCTAGAAGGCAAGACCGCCGAGGCCTATTTTTGCGGTGACGACGTGCTGTCGATTGGCGTCTTGTCCGCCATCGCCGAAAGCGGCTTGTCCGTACCGAAGGACATCGGGCTGCTTGGCCTCAACGACATGGAAATGGCGGGTTGGCAGAACATCAACTTGACGACCATCCACCAACCCATTCGCCACATCGTCAACTCGTCAATCGAGCTCATGATTACCATGTTGGGCGACCATGACCGCTATCCCGAGGCGCGCATCTTTCCGTGCAAAATCGTGGAACGCGGCACCTTGCGCCCGCTGCCTGAACCCGAAAATCCGGACGCAGCGGCGGGCTAGGGCCGCCCCGTCACCTAGAGCAAGCCGCGAATGAGTAGCACTACGAATGAGCATGGACCTGCATTAGAAATCAGTCAGCTAGAGCGGAAGGGCGGTTGCAAGGCCAGGGCCCGACGCACTAGCGAAACATGGGCGGACGCGCGTCCATCCATGCGCCACCGTTGTTCGCAGACGCCACAGCGACATGCACCGCGGCCACAGAGCGCAAACCATCAGCAGCCTTGGGCAAACCATCGCGAACCTCGCCGCGAATGGCATCAGCCAGATCGCAATAAATATTGGCCACCGCCAAAGGGAAACCCTCGGGATGCGCAATCGCGATCCGCGACAAGCGCTGAGCGTCCTCATGCAGCCCACCCTCGCCTTTCTCGATGATCTGCGTGCGCCCGCCCACCGGGGTATAGATGAGCTGGTTGGGCTGCTCTGAAGCCCAGCGCAAACCGCCGGTCTCGCCAAAGACTTGAATGTCAAAACCATGTTGGCGCCCAATCGCCACCGAGGAGGTCCAAAGCCGCCCAACAGTGCCGCCTTGCATGCGGAAATTGACCATGGCGTCATCTTCAAGCTCGCGGCTGGCGATTGTCGAAGCGAAATCGGAAGCCAGGCGCGCGACCTCATCGTCACAAATGAAGCTCGCCATGTGCAAAGCATGAATTCCACAGTCCGCGAACTGGCCGGAGACCCCGGCCATAGCCGGGTCATAGCGCCAGCGCACCCGGGGGTTATCGGCATCACTGGCATCGCCATGATGTCCGTGGCTGAAGTTTGTCACCACTAAGCGAACCTTGCCAATCTCACCCGCCCGCACCATAGCCCGCGCTTGTCGCACCATGGGATAGGCCGAATAGCAGTAGTTCACGGCGCAAATCTTGCCCGAAGCTTTGGCGACGCGCACGATCTCCTCGCCCTCTTCAACCGTCATGGTCATGGGCTTTTCGCACAAGACATTGAAGCCGGCCTCCAAGAAGGATTTGGTGATCTCAAAGTGGGTCGAATTCGGTGTTGCAACCGTGACCAAATCAATACGGTCGCTGCGGTCTTTCTCGCCCGCCAGCATCTCTTGCCAATCACCATAGGCACGGTCAGCGGCAATACCAAGCCGCTGTGCATACTCACGGCCCACATCCGCGCGATGATCCAGCGCACCAGCCGCCAGCGTGAACTGGCCGTCCGCCTGGGCGCCCAAGCGGTGGGCTGGCCCAATTTGGCTTCCTTCACCACCGCCGATCATACCCCATTTTAGCTTTGCCATGGTCCGATTTCCTTAGTTGAAGCCAATGGATTCCAGGTATTCGCGATTCTTGCGCGCATCCCCAACCGGGTCTGGATCAAGCAAGGGGTCGCAATCCTGTTCAACCGTACACCAGCCTTCAAAGCCCGCCTCATTCAGCACTTGCCGCACGGCGGGAAAATCCACGTCGCCCTGGCCCAGATTGCAGAATATGCCCTGCCCACAGGCATCATAAAACCCGGTGCGTTTTTCAATGACCTCCGCTTTGACGCTGGGGTCTATATCTTTGAAATGCATGTAGGAGATGCGATCCATGTGCCGCTTCATAAAGGCAACCGGATCAAATCCAGCATAGGAATGGTGCCCCGTATCGAAGCAAATCTTTAGAATCTTTTCATCAACCTCGTCCAACAGGCGTTCCAGCTCGGGCTCGAAGTCCATAAAGCCAGCTGCATGAGCGTGAATACCAACGGTCAAGCCGTACTCCTCAGCGCCCAACTTGGCGACGGTCGCGATGCGATCGCGGAAGGCTGCCCACTCCGCCTTGTCCATTTGCACCGCCTCGTCTGCACGGCCAGCCGTCGGTGCCCGCCGCGACGAGATGGAGTCGATCAGCACCAAATGCTGCGCGCCATGCGCTGACAGCGCCTTACAGGTGCGCAAGGCGCCATCCATGACATCATCCCAAGCTTCAGGATCATGGAACGGGCGAAAGACAACGCCGCCGATCAGCTCCAGACTATGAGCGCTTAGGGCGTCGCCCAGAATTGCAGGGTCTTCGGGCATGAAGCCGACCGGTCCCAACTCAATGCCGTTATAGCCCGCCTCGGCGCACTGTTGCAGCACAGCCTCCCAGGCAGGATTACGTGGATCGATTGCGAATTCGACCCCCCAGCTACAGGGGGCATTTCCAATGCGTATTGTCATCTAGAGCGCTCTTTTAAAAGGACAAATGGTTGTTAGAAGTCGCGGACATCGACCCAAGCCTTGGATCGGCTTGACGCCATGGCTGCCGCAATGATTTGATTGACCGCCATGCCATCTCGAAACGTTGGCCACACGTCGCTACCGGTTTCAATAGCCTGCAAGAAGTCGCGGGCTTCAATGGCGATCGTATCTTGGAATCCTGTACCATGGCCCGGCCCTTGGCAAAACGGTAGGTAATCTGGGTGCTCTGGCCCGGTCAAGATCTTGCGAAAGCCGCGCTCGGCCTCCTTGCCGTCCATGCGATACAGCCAAATGGCGTTCTGGTCTTCTTGGTCAAAGCGAATGGCGCCCTTCGTGCCCGAGATTTCGTAGGCGTAGCCCATTTTGCGCCCAGTCGAGATGCGACTGAAATAGATTTGCCCCATGATTCCGCGCGCGAACCGCACCATCATTTGGCCGTGGTCATCATTGGTCACTTGCCCGCCGGGCCGGTCGGCGTGAACCGTCTCAACTTCGGCCACCAAACGCTCGATAGGCCCCAGCAAGGCGAGTGCCGCGTTAATCATGTGCGGGGCCAAGTCACCCATGGTCCCGTTGGCATCGCCCTGCCCGCGCCAACCGGCGGGCAGCTTGGGATCAGCATAAAAATCTTCGGTATGCTCGCCGCGGAACCAGGTCACATCGCCAATTTCGCCATCTTCAATAAGCTTGCGCGCAAACTGGCTGGCTGGGCAGCGGATATAATTGAAGCCGATCATGTTGGTACAGCCCGCAGCTTCAGCCGCTGCCACCATCGCGCGGCTATCTTCCAGCGAAGCGCCCAAAGGCTTTTCACACAGCACAGGTTTGCCAAGCGCGAATGCGGCCTCAGCAATAGCACGGTGGGTGGTCTGCGGCGTTGCGATCACAATCGCCTCGACGCGCGGATCTTCAACCAGTTGCCGCCAATCGCTGGTCGCGCGCGCAAAACCATAAGCCGCCCGATAGCGTTCAGCGCTCTCGGGCGTTGTTGCGCAAGTCATTTCCAGCCGCGGCCGCAACTTGGTGTTAAAGATGGCCCCGACCGATGCCATGGCTACGGAATGAGCTTTGCCCATATAGCCGCCGCCCAAAATGCCAATGCCGATTTCAGTCATGCCTCGCTCCTGGAAAATAGTGTTTGCAACCGATTTCAATTTCTGTATCTTTTGCTAACGGATCAGGCAAGCGAATATTGGTGCGCGAGAACGAACTCCCCTAGTTGCTAACCGAATTTTAACGTCAAATTGGATGAGCAAAACCCATGGTTCAATTGACAACGGCCCAGGCGATTGTGCGCTGGCTGGCCAACCAATACATCGAGATTGACGGCGAAGAACTGCGCCTTTGCGGCGGCGGGTTCGGCATTTTTGGCCACGGCAACGTGACCTGTCTAGGCGAAGCGCTCTACAACTACCGTGACGAGCTGCCCCTCTACCGCGGCCAAAATGAGCAAGGCATGGGGTTCGCCGCGGCGGGATATGCCAAACAATGGCTACGCCAGCGTTTTATGCTCTGCACCGCGTCAGCAGGCCCAGGCACGGCCAACCTACTCACAGCCTCCGGCCTCGCGCACGCCAACCGCTTGCCGATGCTCATGTTGTGCGGCGACACCTTCTTGACCCGCCTGCCAGACCCCGTTTTGCAGCAAATGGAGAACTTCAACGATCCGACGTTTGGGGTCAATGACGCCTTTAAGCCGGTCACGCGCTATTGGGACCGAATTACGCACCCGGCCCAAGTGATCCAGTCCTTGCCCGCCGCGATCGCTACCATGCTGGATCCGGGCGACTGTGGCCCCGCATTCCTTGGGCTGCCCCAAGATGTCCAGGGCTGGACCTACGACTACCCCGATGTCTTTTTTGAAAAGAAGGTGCACCGCATTCGCCGCCAGGCCCCCGACGCCGATGAAGTCGGGGACGCGGCATCCCTGCTAGCCTCGGCCAAACGCCCCATGATCGTTGCTGGCGGCGGGGTTCAGTACAGCCGGGCCGTAGCAGAGCTCACGGAATTTGCCGAATCGCACCAAATTCCAGTGGTCGAGACCATCGCCGGCCGCGCCAATCTGTTGTCGGATCATGCCCTTAACATCGGCCCTATCGGCGTAACGGGCTCGGACAGTGCCAATGCCGTCGCAAAGAAGGCCGATATCATTCTAGCCGTTGGCACCCGGTTGCAAGATTTCACCACAGGATCTTGGACTGCTTTTGCTCAAGACGCGCGGTTCATTTCCATCAACGCAGCCCGCCATGACGCGGGCAAGCATCGGTCATTGCCGGTGGTTGGTGACGCCAAACTGTCACTGATCGCGCTCGGTCAAGCGCTCGGGGATTATTCTGCGCCGCAGAGCTGGGTCTCCGACTCCAAAGACCAGCGCGCGAAATGGGACGCCTCGGTCGCCGATAATGTCGCCTATGACAACAACCGGCCCAATTCCTACGCGCAAGCCATCGGTGTGGTAAACGCCCTGTGCGATAAGCGCGACCGGGTCGTGGCTGCGGCGGGGGGACTGCCCGCAGAGGTCACCGCAAACTGGCGCACGCTCGACATCGGCACGGTTGACGTGGAGTTTGGTTTCTCTTGCATGGGGTACGAGATTGCGGGGGCCTGGGGCGCCCGGATTGCCCAAAGCGAGCGTGAGCCCCAGCAGGATACCATCACCTTTTGCGGCGATGGCTCGTATTTGTTGATGAACTCGGATCTTTATTCTTCGGTTCTGAGCCAAAAGAAGATTATCGCGCTGGTGTTGGACAACGGCGGCTTTGCGGTCATCAACAAGCTGCAAAACAACACAGGCAATGAGAGCTTCAACAACCTGTTGAGCGACTGCCCGACCATCCCCGCCCCCTTTGCCGTCGACTTCGAGGCCCATGCCCGCGCCATGGGAGCGGCCGCGGAGACCGTCGCCGGGCCCGCAGAGTTGGCCGATGCCTTCACGCGCGCCAAGGCAAGCCAGCGCAGCTATGTGATCGTCATGAAGGTCGATCCCTACGTCGGCTGGACAGAAGGCGGGCATGCTTGGTGGGAAGTTGGCACCCCGCATGTCACCGATAGTGATCGCGTGCGCCAGGCTCATCAGGACTGGGAAGCAACCCGCGTCAAGCAACGGCGTGGTGTGTGATGGTCCTGCAAGGTATCGCCAAACGAAACTTTCTGGTCATTGGGCGCGTTGGCATGGACTTATCGCCCGAACCCGCTGGCACCGCCACCGTTGACGCAACCTCAATGATGGTTGCTATGGGCGGGTCGAGTGCAAACATCGCTGCGGGCCTGGTCAAATTCGGATGCCGCGCCTCGCTGGTAACCAGCGTTTCGGACGATGCAGTTGGCTGGTACTGCCTAGGTCAGCTGGACCGCTACAGTGTTCAGCGGCACCACGTCAAAAAAATCCGCGGCGAGGCGCGCACCTCCTTAGCGGTCTACGAGACACGGGTCGCGGACCATCAAAGCGTGATCTATCGTAACGCGGCCGCCGATTTTCAGATGACTACTGAAGATGTGGAAGCCATTGACTATAGCCAGTATGGCGCTTTGATTACCGCGGGCACCGTCTTTGCCGCGGAGCCCTCGCGCAGCGCTACCTTCCGGGCCTTCGAACTTGCACGCCAAGCGGGCTTGCCCATCATTTTTGACGTGGACTATCGCCCTTACAGCTGGCCGTCCCCAGACGTGGCAGAAGAGGTACTGACCCGCGCGGGCAACCTGTCGGATGTCATTGTCGGAAATGACGAAGAATTTGGCTTTATGGCCGGATCCATCGACCGGGGGCTCGACAAAGCGCGCTACCTTGCCAAAACCAGCGCCGCAATCGTGGTCTACAAGATGGGCCCAGAAGGCGCTGTCACCTTTGCGGGAAGCGACGAGCTGCGCACGGGCATCTACCGCGTCGAGGCGCTGAAACCCACGGGCGCAGGCGACAGCTTCATGGCTGGATTCCTCGCCTCTTTGGGCACGGGCCATTCTTTGGAACAAGCCGTGCTGCGCGGATCGGCCTGCGCTTCCATCACCGTATCGAAACCGGGCTGCGCGCCCGCTATGCCTGACGGCCCCGAACTGGAGGCCTTCTTGGCCAGCCACCCCGGCCCCAGCGCACTTTGACGAGGAACCCGACATGCACATAGCCCCGTTTGACAACCGCAACCAAGCGATCGTTGACGTTGACGACCCGGCGGTTCCCCTGAACTACTTCAACATTGTAAAGCTCAAAAAGGGCGAAGCGTTCGAGTATCGCGTGCCCGGTTATGAGACCTGTATTGTTCCGGCAACCGGCTCGGTTGACGTCGAAATTGAGGGCGTCCACTTCAAGCAGCTCGGCAATCGGAGCGAAGATGTCTGGGACGGAGAGCCGGAAGGCGTCTATGCCCCTGTCGGCACAAAAGTCACGATGGTCTGTGTATCCGACGAGACCGAGACCTTCGTCGCAGGCGCCAAGTACGACAAGGTGCTCGACCCCTTTGATGTGCGCCAGCACGACCTGGTGCAGTACGGCAGCGACGACACCAAGACCCATCGCAAGATCAAGCATATTCTGGGACAAAAGCAGCACGGCAAGGTGGGACGTTTGCTCGTGAGCGAGCTCTACACCGTTGGCGCTGGGGGCTGGTCGGGATTTCCGAGCCACAAACACGACACCAACCGCCTGCCGGACGAGACCCGACACGACGAGACTTATAATTTCCGCTTCAAGCCCAACTGGGGCTCGGGCCTTCAGATGCTCCAGCGCGAAGACGGCCAGCCGGGCGATGCCTATCACATCGTCGATGGTTCAACGATTTGCATCGACAATGGCTATCACCCCTGCTGCGTTCTGCCGGGCTATGAAATGTACTATTTCACCATTTTGGGCGGCCTGACACAGCGCTCCTTGGTGCAGTACTTCCAGCCCAGTCATGCCTATCAGATCGAAACAATCCCGGGCATCAAAGACATGATCGCCAAGTTCAAATAGCGCGCTATGACACTTGCAACGCTTTCAGACGTGCTACAGCCTGCCTTGGCCAACGGCTACGCAGTGGCGGGATTGGTGACACTCGGCTGGGAGGATATGCGCGCCTATGTTGACGCTGCGGAAGCCGAACAGGTGCCGGTCATCCTACAAGCTGGCCCCAGTTGCCGCGCGCACACGCCTTTGCCTGTTCTGGGCAAGATGTTCCGCCATTTGGCCGATCATGCTGGCGTTTCGGTCGTCGCCCACCTGGACCACGGCTACACCTTCGAGGAATGCAAGATCGCGCTAGACAGCGGTTTTACCTCTTTGATGTACGACGGGTCACGCAAGCCGCTGCAACAAAACATCGACGAGACGGCCGCCGTTGCTGAATTGGCGCACGCGGCGGGCATTTCCTGCGAAGGTGAAATTGGCTTTGTCGGCTATTCCGGCGGCGAAGGCTCCAACGGCACCGATCCGCGGGAGGCCGAAGCCTTCGCGCACCACACCGGCGTGGATGCCATGGCAATTTCGGTCGGCAACGTGCATTTGCAACAAGACAGAGAAGGCGGCTTGGACGAAGCGCGCATCGCCGCGATTGAGGCGGTCACAAAGGTTCCCCTGGTGATCCATGGCGGATCGGGCGTGCCGGTGGACCAGCGCCGAAGGCTTTCCAAAAACAGCGCAATCTGTAAGTTCAACATCGGGACCGAGCTTCGCATGGCCTTTGGCGCGGCCCTGCGCGAGGCGGTGAACAAAGACCCAGGCCGATTTGACCGAGTGGCGATCTTAAAAGACACTTTGGACCCCGTGGAAGCAGCGGCCCGAACCGTACTGCAAAGTTTTAAGGGAGAATGATATGCTAAGGCTTGGTCTTCTGGGCTGCGGACGCATTGGACAGGTTCATGCCCGCTCAATCGCGCAGGTAAACGGCGCGCGGGTCGCCGCGGTTGCAGACGCCTTTCCCGAGGTCGCCAGCACGCTCGCTGAACGTACCGGCTCTGCTGTCTTGAGCTCCGAAGAATTGATCGCAAACAGCGACATTGACGCGGTCGTGATCGGGACGCCAACCGACACGCACTACGACCTCATCCTTGCCGCCGCAGCCGCTGGCAAAGCGATCTTTTGCGAAAAGCCGGTAGACATGTCGGCTGATCGCATCCGCGCCTGCATCAAAGCTGTCGATGCTGTCGGTGTGGCATTTCTTACCGCCTTCAACCGCCGTTTTGATCCCAACTTCGCCAATCTGCAAGCGCGTCTGGCAGCAGGCGAGATTGGCAACACAGAGATCGTCACCATCTTGTCGCGAGACCCCTCGCCGCCGCCGATTTCCTACATCAAAAGCTCGGGCGGGATCTTTCGCGATATGATGATCCACGACTTAGATATGGCCCGTTTCTTGCTGGGCGAGGAGCCCGTACAGGTGTTTGCCACAGGCGCGGCTTTGGTCGATCCGGCGATTGGCGAGGCTGGCGATGTCGATACAGCAGCCGTAACCTTGACCACCGCGAACGGCAAAATCTGCCAAATTTCGAACTCGCGGCGCGCCACCTATGGCTACGACCAACGCATCGAAGTACACGGTGCAAAGGGCATGCTGAGGGCCGTCAACATCCTGGAAAACTCAGTGGAAAGCGCTGGTGGCACCGGCTTCAAGCGCGCCCCGGCCCAGCACTTTTTCTTGGAGCGCTACGAGGCAGCCTATCGCGCTGAGATGCAGCACTTCATTGAATGCCTGCATGCAGGAAAGGCGCCGTCACCGAGCATTCACGATGGGCTGCGCGCGCAAATGCTGGCAGACGCTGCCGCGCAATCGCTCCAAACGGGGCTGCCGGTGCAACTTGCAAGCTCATAGCATGGCGCTTGTCGCGATGCTGTTGGCCAGCGGGGCGGTTTAGCAAACATGAGCTTGGCCGCCCCAGGCGGTGTATTTGCTGGCCGCTCCTTGGGGCTGCGCTAACGCTAAATGGCCCTCGAACCTGCTAATTGCCTGTCTTGTCTTGCAAATTGTAGAGTCCGTCGCATCCTTTTCAGAACCAAGGAGGAGCATTCGCCATGATGACGGTCAAAAACATACTCGTAAACAAAGATTCCCAGGTCTTCACGCTGTCTTTGGAGGCCACTGGTATGGACGCGGTAAACGCACTCACTCGCCACAACATCGGTGCACTCGTCGTGGCAAGTGCTGATAAAACCATCGAAGGCATTGTTTCAGAACGCGACATTGTTCGCGCGATCGGTCAGCGCGGCGCAGATGCTCTCGACGGCCCGATCTCCGAGTTGATGACAAAAAAGGTACGCACCTGCACCGAGGATGCGACTGTGCCCGAATTAATGGGCACAATGACCGAGGGCCGCTTTCGCCACCTGCCCGTTGAGCGCGACGGCAAGTTAGTTGGCGTGATCTCAATCGGTGACATCGTTAAGCACCGGATCGCCGAAATTGAGCGCGAAGCCGAAGACATCCGCACGTATATCGCTTCAGCTTGACTCGGTCGATTTTTGCAGGACCATTGGGCTGGTATAGACCAGATATCTTGCCGGCCCGATGAGTGCTGCACGGATCATCGGATTGCCTGGTCCCGCTGTCGGCTGGCGTTTTTGCCTGCGTTGGCAGCCCCAAACAACCAGCGGGTTGGCGAAGCGATCGAAGTCGAGCGGCACAAGGAAGGCGCCAAGCCCAAATCGGGGTTTGCCATGGACAAAATACGTTCTAGAGTCTGTTGAGATTCAGGATTCACAAACGGGATGAAAGATGATTCAAACTCCAGAAAGAAGTTTGCAATGCCACGTTTATGTTTGAGCGATGCCCAATGGGCGAAAATGCAGTCTCACTGTTTGGGCAAGCCCAGCGACCCTGGGCGAACTGGCAGTGACAATCGAATGTTTCTGGAAGCGGTTTTGTGGGTTGCCCGAACGGGCAGCCCCTGGCGTGATTTGCCGCCGGTATTTGGCAAGTGGAACACGGTTTTCAGGCGTTATCGAGACTGGGTAAAAGCCGACGTTTTCACGGAAATCTTTGACGCTGTATCGGATGATCCCGACATGGAATACGCAATGATCGACGCGACAATCGTTAAGGTCCACCGCCATGGTCATGGCGCAAAAGGGGGACCCAAAATCAGTCCATAGGCAAGTCCAAGGGGGGATGGACCACCAAAATCCTCGCCCTTACGGATGCGTTGGGAAACTTGGTCCGGTTCGTTCTTCTTCCTGGGAACCGCTACGATACGGTTGGGGTTGCACCACTGATCAAAGGTGTCGAGTTCGACGCGCTTCTGGCCGACAAAGCGTTCGACTCCAATTGGATCATCGCCGAACTGAACCTGCGGGGCGCGGGGATTGTTATCGCCCAGCGTCCACAGCGCCGGGAGCCGTTGGAGCTTGACGAAGAAATGTACAAATGGCGGACTGTCTCCGATTTGTTTGGTGGCGTGCCGCAGGAAGTGCGACAGCCGCCAACGGGCCGCATGCAAAGTTCTTGCCCAACGCACCCAACGGAGCTTCTCCTTTATGCGCCAAGCCGTGGCGGTCAGGAAATCACCGGCTTCCAGTTCGGCCAAGGCCATCGCTTGTTTGTCCGTCAGCTTGCCATCGCTAGCCTTCAACACCGCGCAACGCGTGGCGGCGGGCATTTTCACCAGTTTGTATTCCGCCTTGCGCACATCATCCACAGCCCGAGTGAACAATTGCACCACATGGAACCAGTCCACCGTGACGGCGGCGGCGGGAAACTCTTTGCCGATGGCGGCGAGGAACACAGGGGACATATCACAGACTACCTCCCTGATACGCTCAGGCTTGCCGCCGCGCTGCTTCACAAACGTCTTGAATTCCTTGACCGTTTTCTTGCCCTTGCCAGGCGTGGCGAAGATGACCGGCTCGTTCTTGCGGTCCGCGTCGATGAACACGGTCACGTAGTTGTGGCCCCGCTTCGAGGCCGTTTCATCGAAGGCAAACGCCGTCAGGCCGGAAAGATCGAGGCGTTCCATCGCCTTGGTGACGTAGTACTCGACGATCCGCCACAGCCGCTTATCGGTGATGTTCATAAACCGGGCGGCGGCGAGTACCGGCATCTCCCGGACTAAGGTCATCGCCGCCTGCTCGAACAGCAACGTGAAGCCGCTGCCGTTCCGCGCCCATGGAACGTTTGCCCGCCTCACGCCATGGTCTGGGCAATCGGTGCGCGGCACGCGGGCCGTGATCAAGCAGTGGTGCTGGAAAAAGTTCAGGTGTCGCCACGTGAATTCCTTGAAATCATGTGCCTTGCAGGCGGTGCCACACTCTGGACAGGGGAACGTCGATCCGCGCTCCGCCTCAAGAAAAATCTCAAGAACATGCGGCTGTTTACTCGTATTGAGCCGCTGATAAACCAGCCGCCACGGGAACTCCACACCAAGCCCGAGAGCCAACACATCCTGCGCATCCATCCTGAAACCCTCCGTTGCCGAAAATGTCAGCAGAGATTAGGCGATTACGCCCTAAAAAGCCTCTTGGATTCCACTTGAAACGTCGAAGAGCCAATAAAGTTTGGGTTGCACCGAACCGCTACGAGGGTCCCGTCGCCCAAGCGAACATAAGCAAAAAGATCTGTGCCCAAATATTCGGAATAGACGAATGATGCTGTCCAACCCGTTTCATCACCGGCAATCTCAAAAGCTTCTGGACGAATGCCCAACACCAAGTTGGCCTGGCCCCTTGGCGCATTTTCAAGGACAATCTCACCGCTACCCTGAATGCCAAAACGCTCTTCACTGCGTGTGCAAGACAAAAGCGCAATCCGCAGTGAACCAATGAAAGCGGCCACAAAGGTATTCTGGGGCTGCTCAAACAGCTCGCGGGGTGTGCCGACTTGCTCTATGTGGCCGTTGTTCATCACCACAATCCGATCAGCCAAGGTCATAGCCTCCACCTGATCGTGGGTGACATAGATCATTGTCGCTCCCAGCTCTTCATGCAAATTGGCGATTTGCAGCCGCACGTCAGATCGAAGGGCTGCATCCAAGTTCGACAGGGGCTCATCGAGCAAAAAAACTTCGGGCTGGCGGGTAATGGCGCGTCCGATGGCAACCCGCTGTCGCTGCCCGCCAGACAGTTCGCGCGGCTTGCGCTCTAACAAGGCTTCCAATTGCAGCATTGTGGCTGCCCGCTGCACCCGCGCTTCGATCTCGGTTTTGGTCAACCCCATAACGCGAATGCCAAAGGCCATATTTTCGTAAACGTTCATATGTGGGTAGAGCGCGTAGGATTGGAACACCATGGCAATTCCGCGGCGTGCTGGCGGCTCCTTGCTCATATCACGGCCGTTGAGCAAGAATTGTCCCGACGTAAGCGGCTCCAGGCCGGCGATTACCCGCAGTAGTGTTGACTTGCCGCAACCAGAAGGCCCGACGAATACAATGAGTTCTTTGTCCCAAATTTCCAAGTCGATGTCATGAAGGACGCCAACCGACCCAAATTGCTTTTAAACACCACGAAGGCTAAGCCCTGCCAATTCAACCTCCCCTGGTTTTCGTCTGACCAAGCGACCTTGATATTTGGTGTTTGAGTTGTCAAGCTCGCTCGATTGTGAACATGAGAAGTCGTTTTACAAACTTCACAAGTAAACAATTAACCGATCAAAGATCGCAGGCATTTCCCAAGTTTGCACACGCCCCCAATTTGCACGAACGCTGCTGTTAGCCAGACGAGCCATCTATCAGGCTTCGGCATTTGACAGATTGATTTGAGACCGCCCGTCTTTGGTTCTTTAGTCCGGATTCTTCCAATGAAATCATAGGTTCTTAGTCCTTTTGGGGGCGTCTGACCGTTTGGCAAAATTGGTAACGATGAAGAAAGAGGTAGTGCGTCTTTGGCTCCAATCATGAAGGTCGCAATAGAACCGGCTGGCGAGAGGGGCCTTGCGGGCTCGCATCGTTTTTTTCGTCTTGGCCCATGTCCAAAGATACCTGCTGGTCTGATCTCATCGTTGACGAACGAATTTGACAATTTTGACATACTTTTTGCTTATCGGCGCCACGGCTCTTGGAGACGCCCAAAAATGAAGAAGGGCAAGGCACACGTTGCGCCGAATTTCGTCGCCGATGCCTCCCCAAAACCATCTGCCATGCCCGGTTTTCTCCAGGACGCCGGGCAAGCGATCACGTCACGCAACCGCGCGCGTCAATCGGCAATGTGCTGAGTTCACCGTGTTCATCGAGCAACCAGGCTTGATCAAACAGGTTCGACACAACGCAAACGTGGTTGGGAATGATCTTGACCCGTTGGCCCACGCACAAGGTCTTGCCGGGCTCCAGTTCGACAATGCCGTGCTCTTCGCTCAGTCCAACCATACGCGCGCCGGGGTGGCCCAGAATGGCACCATATCCCTCCAACCCCAGCAAGTCCGAGGTCAAGGCCTTTGAACCTGCATCAAGGATTGCACGGTCCCGTGTTGGTCTGCTGACCACCGTCGCCAGAACGTAGGCGCTGCAATCCTCCCACTTACAGCTACCCCGCTCGGCCAGAGAACGGTCGTTGTAGACATAGGTCCCTGCGCGATATTCAGTGATGATACCAGCGCTTTCGGCCTGCCACATGTCCGGCGTACCGCCCGAAGACACCACCGGACAAGCAATACCACAGCTCTGAAGCATGTTGAGCGTCGCGCGCATGAAGGCCAGCACGTCGGCCCCGCCGCCCAGAGACGGGTAGGTCATGAGGCCGCCAAATTCGAGCCCTTTGCACATGTTGATGGCTTGGGCCAACTCGACCGCTTCAGCGGGTGTTTGCACACCAGAACGCTTTGCGCCCGTATCGCACTCTACCAATACCGATAGCGGCTTGTCAGCAAACGCGAAAGCCTGGGCAAGTCCTTCGATCACATCTTCGTTGTCCGCCACCACAGCCAAGCGATCCAGGCGCGCTGCCAGTGCGCGAAGTCGTTGCAGCTTTTCTTGACCTAAAATATTGAACGTTATCAAGATATCGCGGATGCCAGCCTCGGCCATGACCTCCGCCTCGCCGATTTTTTGACAGGTGATGCCGCCTGCCCCAGCAGCCAGCTGCGCGTGGGCGAGCACAGCGCTTTTGTGGGTCTTTATATGTGGACGGCTGGCCAAGCCCCGCTGGTCGCAAAAATCCTGAAACCGCTGAATATTGCGTAGGGTTTTGGCTTTGTCGATCACCAGGGCGGGGGTCTCTACCCGCTCAAGACTAAAGGTCATGTGGCGCCTCCACTCGGGGCCAGATCGCCCGCTTTAGGTTTTTATAGGGAGTGGTCTTTGGGTTGTTGGGGTAGGGTCCATCAACCGCCGCATAGAGAATCAAAGGTGAAATACGCGAAAAGGCGTCATGGAAATGGTTGGTTGACTTGACCACCAACAGCGTTTTGCTGCTGGGATCGATGCCAAGCGCTGAGAACGCGTCAGGGTTAAAGACCTGGCTGCGCACCGTGTTGAGCACAACGTCGATGCCCTCGACTTCGATCCAAACGCAATCGCCCATCGGCACGACACTGGCCCCAAAGCTCTGCACGGCAGCGGGCACCACCCGACGCACGGTCACCTCCTTGTCGATGGGCTCGCCGCCCGCGCCCGACATCTTGCCGCCGAAGCGCAAGCGGAACCGCGCCCCCTCGCCCGCTGAAGCGCAGGTGCGAACAGCGATGGGGTCCCAAATCGTTGCCAATGCCGCGTTCTGCACCTTGCGCTCCAACATGGTGCGCAGAATTATGGTCGAATCCCCTGGTACGCCGCCGCCCGGATTGTCCCAAACATCGGCGATCACAACAGGGCTTTGGCCCGCCGCAAGTGCACAATCCAACGCAACCTGCGGGTCCAAGAACTCGGGCTTGGTTTTACCGCGCATGGCGAACAACTCCATGCCAAGCTGCTTTGCCAGCGCGTCGCCTTCTGGCTTGGCATCGTTCGAAACGACGATGACATGAGCACCAAGGTCGGGCGTGTCCCCTGCCATGAAGCCATGAATGAGTGAGATCGAAACGATGTTTCCTTGCCCTTCAAGGGACTTCATCCGATCAACATAACTGCGCATGGGGTCTCGGCTT
The DNA here is from genome assembly GCA_030428255.1 of Alphaproteobacteria bacterium. GTDB lineage: Bacteria > Pseudomonadota > Alphaproteobacteria > UBA7985 > JAUIBT01 > JAUIBT01. The sequence goes on from JAUIBT010000032.1 coordinate 20,065, forward strand.
GTCGGCAACACGTCGATCATTTTGCAGTCAAAGGTCGAAATGACCGGGCGCAACTCCCCGTTTACGGTCTTGCGCACCAGCTCGACCAGATTTTCGGCAACCTCCACAAAGTCGGTGTGCGGGAATTCCTTGAACACCGTGATGAGGTCCGCATTGTCCACCCGCTTTTTCGACAGGTGGCTGTGCGGATCGAAGGTCACGCCGATAATGACCTGTGGGCCGACCAGAGCGCGCACGGCCTCCAGCAGCTCCCCCTCGCAGTCAAGGCAATCTTGGGCTACCATGGCACCGTGCAGCCCCAACAAGACAATATCTACCGGAAGAGCTGCGCGCAGCTCGTCGAGCAGGTGATCAAGCAGGTGCTCCCAAGTTCGCCGATTGACAATCCCCCCAGGCTCAGCCCAGCTCGCCGTTCCCTCGATCAAGGTCCAGCCCAGCTCTTGCGCCCGCGCTCGCGCCACCGGGAACACAGCGCTACACAGCGTCGGCGTTTCTGGATGCTGGCCGGCAGGGGCGTAGAAGCTATCTTTGAAATCTTGCAGATCGGTCCAAAGGGGGGAGAAAGTGTTGGACTCTGTTGCGATTGACGCCAAGAAAACTCGTTTGTTCGCCATCATGCCGCCTTTTGCGCTATGCGTGGGATTGAAGCCAGCAGCCTGCGCGTGTAGTCGTGTTGGGGGTTTTCGAAGATCTGACTTTTGTCGCCCATCTCCACAATTCTCCCCTTGTACATGACCGCCACACGGTCAGAGATGTGGCGAACGACACCCAGGTCGTGGCTGATAAACAGCATGGACAACCCATTGTCTTGCTGTAGTTTTTTCAACAAATTCAACACCTGTGCCTGGATCGAAACGTCCAGTGCAGACACCGCCTCGTCGGCAATGACCAGGCGCGGTTTCAAAATCATGACACGCGCAATTCCGATCCTTTGCCGCTGGCCGCCCGAAAACTCGTGCGGGTATCGCTGCATGACTTTTGGATCCATGCCGACCTGCTCTAGGGTCTCGACAATCTTGCTGCGTGCCTCGGCCCAGTTACGCGCGAGTTTGTGGATGAACAAGGGCTCAGCCAGCGTTTGTTCAATGCTGCGGCGCGGGTTCAGCGAGGCAAAGGGATCTTGAAAGATCATTTGGATCTGGCGGCGCAGCGGACGAAAGGCACGCGGCGACATGGCCAGGATGTCTTGGCCATCAAAGTCGGCGCGCCCACCTGTCGCCCGTTCGAGCTGGGTGAGGGTGCGCCCAACCGTGGACTTGCCGCAACCGCTCTCGCCGACAAGGCTTAGGACCTCGCCTTCGCGCACCTCAAAGGAGACGCCGTCAACAGCCTTGAGCTGCGACTTGGCCTGAAACAGCCCGGTCTTGCCGATTGTGAAGTAAGTCTTGAGGTCGCGAACATCGAGCAGCGCCCTCTTGCTTGTGGCTTGGGTCATGCATCACCTCCTGCCTCGCCACCCGATGGGCGGTCGTTGGGAAAATGGCAGCGCACCAAATGGTCGTCTGACACATAGTCTGCGCTTGGCGGACTTGTGGCGCAGCTCGCTTGTGCAAAAGAACAACGCGGATGAAATGCGCAGCCTGGCAGCACCTCATCAATCAGAGGCACACGGCCTGGGATGGCGTTCAGCCACTCAACGTCATGATCGACCACAGGGATTGAGGCCAAAAGCCCTTGCGTATAGGGGTGGCTCATGTTGGAAAAGAGCGTTGCCGTCTTGGCACTTTCGACGATTTTGCCGCGGTACATAACCACAACTTTATCGCAGGTCTCAGAGATGACTCCCAAGTCGTGAGAGATTAGGATAATCGCTGTGCCGGTGCGCTTTTGTAGGTCAAGCATCAGGTCCAGAACCTCCTTTTGCACCGTCACATCCAGTGCAGTCGTCGGCTCGTCCGCAATCAACAATTTGGGCCCACAGGCCAGCGCCATGGCGATCATCACCCTTTGGCGCTGGCCGCCGGAAAGCTGATGCGGATAGCTGTCGACACGGCGCTCAGGATCTGGAATGCGCACCAGATCCAGCAGTTCAATCGCCCGGGCTCGCGCTTGTCTCTGCGACATGCTGCGATGCTGACGCAGGCTTTCGATGATCTGATCACCGATACGATAGACAGGATTGAGGCTGGTCATCGGCTCCTGAAAGATCATGGCCATTTGATCGCCCATGATCGCGCGGCGGGCCCGCGGCGACAGTGCCAGCAGGTCCTGCCCATTAAAGGAGATCGAGCCACCTGTCAGCCGCAGCATGCTGCCCTCTAGCAGGCCCATGATGGCCAGCGACGTCAGGCTTTTTCCGCAGCCGCTTTCACCGACGATGCCCAAGGTCTGGTTTTCTTCGACATCAAAGGAGATGCCCTGAACGACAGGCAGAACTTTGCCTCCGATCGCAACCCCGACCTCAAGGTCTCTTACTTCTAGAAGTGCCATGGATCAGACCCCCGCAATGTCGTCTTTGAACCTGGGGTCCAGGCTATCGCGCATGGCGTCACCAATCAGGTTCATGGAAAAAACAGACAGAATAATCAGCGCGCCGGGGAAGATCAGCAGCCAAGGCGCGCGCGTGATATAGATGCGCTCTTCGCTGAGCATGTTGCCCCAACTGGGCACTTCGGGCGGCAGTCCCAGCCCAAGGAAATCGAGAGCGGCGGCCTGTAATTGAGAAAAGGCAAAGATAAAGCTGGCCTGCACCAGCAAGGGCGAGATCAGATTTGGCAAGATGTGGCGAAACAGGATCGAGGCGTGCCCGGCGCCCGAGCAGGTCGCAGCATCAACAAAGACCTCGTTCTTCAACTTGAGCGTCAGCCCAAACAAAATGCGCGCTGTGGTCGTAGCATAGACCACCCCGATCACGATGATGGTGTTCAAAACGCTGCGCTCGAGCAGGGCCATCAAGACCAGAGCGAGCAGAAGCGCAGGAAAGGCCATCAGTACGTCCACAAGGCGCATCAAGACATGCCCAAGCCGGGTGGAATAGGCCGACAGCATCCCGATGAGCCCCCCCGTACTAAGAGCCACCAGGACGCTGCCCAAGCCGATGAGAACCGCCATGCGAGCGCCAAAGAGAGCGCGAGACAAGGAATCTCGGCCAAAATGGTCGGTACCAAAGATGTAGGGCCATCCCGGTTCGCTCAAGCGGACCATCGGATCGAAATCCAGCGGGTCGAAGGGAGCGAGCAGAGGGGCTGCAACAGCAGCAACGACAACGATCAGCAACCAAATCAAACCAAAGGTTGCCAGGCGACGGCCACGGAAGATGGCCAGGAAAGACGTGATAGCGCTCATGAAAGGGACACCCTTGGATCAAGGCGTGCGTAGGCCAGATCCACCAACAGGTTGATAAGCATGTAGAAAATGACGATGATCAAAATGACACCCTGGATCACCGGGTAGTCGCGTCGCAAGATCGACTGCACGACCAAGCGCCCAATGCCGGGTAAGGAGAAGACCGTTTCGGTCACTACCGCCTCGCTGACCAGGGCGGCGAATGTAAAGCCGAAGGCTGCGGCCACGGCAATCAAGGCATTGCGAAAGATGTGCTTGATCGCAACACGCGCAGGATGCAGCCCCTTCGCCCGCGCCGTGCGCACATGGTCCTCGCGCGCAACATCCAACATAGAGGCACGCACCAGGCGAATGATCAAAGCTGCGTTGGGTGCCGCGAGCGTCAGGCTTGGCAGCATGAGATAGCGCAAATTAAACACGCCGCCTTCGTCGGTGATCGACGGAAATCCCGAAGACGGAAACCAGCCAAGCCCAACCGCAAAAATCAAAATCAAATAGAGGCCTAGCCAGAAAGTCGGGACAGAGGCGAACAACATGGCGCCGCCGGAGGCCAACTGATCGGCCCAAGTCCCGTGGCGGGTGGCGGCAAGGATGCCGATAGGAATGCCCAAAACTATGATCCACATCATGGTCATGCAGGCCAATAGGATCGAAGTCTCCGCGCCGCTTGCAATGACTGCCAAGACCGGCTCTCGAAAGAACACAGAGGTGCCAAGATCGCCCTGAACCACGTTAGAAAGCCAGATAAAATATTGTGTCCACAATGGCTTATCTAGACCCATCGCACGCGTGAGTTCGGCGATCTCCTCGGGCGTTGCAGTGTCCCCCAACAAGATCGAGGCAGGGTCTCCGGGGATAAGATGGATAAACAAGAAGACCAAGATCGACGCGGCTAACAGCGTCGGTATCAGGGCCAGCAACCGGTTGAAGGTGTAGACAAACATGGGGCGATCCTGGGTGGTGGAGGCGGCCTCCTCTGCCGCTGTGCGGCAGGAGAGGCCGGGGAGGATACGTTACTTGGAGACGTTCCAGAAGCTCGGCCAAATCAAAGTGGCCTCACCAAGTCCTTGAAGTTTGGGCGATGCAATGTTGTAGCTGTAGACATCACCAGTCTTCATGGTCGGAACCTGCTCATAGATCAGGCCCTGGATTTCTGACCAAATCGCCTGGCGTTCGGCAGGGTCTGAGCTTTCGGTAAAGCGCACCTTCAGGGCCGCCTTTTCCGCAGTTGTCCACCAACCGGGGTAGTTGTCATTCATGACCGAGATCAGGATGGGGTCGGGCACGAAACCGTGGTGCGTGAAGAACAAGTCCCACTGGTCCGGCTGCGCGCGCTTTTCGATCAAAGTTGCCCAGTCATAGACCTGCAGGTCGATGTTGAAGCCTGCTTGTGCCAATTGCTTAGTGTAGACAATCGCCGTGTCGTAGTGGAAGGGGTAATTGGTTGACACCATGAACTTGATTGGCTCGCCATTGTAGCCAGCCTCTTTCGCCATAGCGCGGGCAGCAGCAGCGTCGCCCTTGCTGAAGTTCTCCGTCCCAGACTCGCTGTACCAAACGTTGCCGTTGGGCAAGAACGAGCCGTTGGCACGCCAAAGGTTCTTCGGACCGATTGCAACTTGCAGCGCTGGCGTCTTGTTGATCGCGGTCTGGATGGCACGACGCAGAGCGAAGTTTTCCTTCAAGGGGCCGTCTTTTGAGTTCATGAACACCAGGCCGAAGATCGGGCCGCCATTCAAAATTGTGGTCACAGACGAGTCTGCTTCTAAGTCGGCATATAGGTCACCTGGGATGCTTTCGGCATAGTCATAGTCACCTGCCTTCAGGCCAGCAACACGTGTGCCCACGTCAGGAACCGGGATGAATTCCAGCGTGTCGAAGTCTGCGACACGGGCTCCGCCGTAGCCGTCCGCATCGCCACTGGGCGAGGCGTAATCGTCGTAGCGGATCAGTTCAACATGTCGGTTGGCCTGCCACTCTTCGAACTTGTAAGGACCTGTTCCAATGTAGTTTTCTGGCGCAATGGGCTCTTTGCCGGCCCCCTCAACGACCGACGCCGGATAGATCGCAGGACCGCCGTTGATGAAGGCCATGATGTTCTTCCAAGGACCAAACGGGCTGCTCAGCCTGATCGTCACCTCATAAGGGCCACTGGCCTCAACACTCTCGACGTTGCCGAACAACAGGCCGCCGCGCGAGCCATACTTGCCCCAACGGTTCAAAGACGCCACCACGTCAGCAGAGGTCATAGCCTGGCCGTTGTGGAAGGTCACATCATCGCGCAGAGCGATCACGATGGTCTTGCCATCCTCGGACACAATCTCACCAGAGGCGAGCAGTGGGACGGGAGAGTTGGTGGAATCAAAAGTGTAGAGGCCTTCAAAAATATGGTGTGCTATGGTTGTGGCCAAATCAGACGTAACAACATGCTGATCCAAGCTGGGGGGCTCGCCTACGGTCGCGTAGCGCAGTGTGCCGCCGGCAAATGCGAAGCCGGCGATCGCGGTCATCGCCCCCGCTAGCACCGTGGTCTTTGCCCAATTTCTAAGTTTCATAGCTTCCTCCTATACAAAAAATTACACGTTCATGTCGTGATGTAACTTTCTTACATTTCATCCTCACCATTTGTCAAGAATTTGTTGTGAACCTTTGAAACACTTGCTAGTTTACGTAAGAAAGTTACACATTACCTAAGGAAAACCCAAAAATGTCTCAAGCCATTGTCCGATATGATTCCGCCGATGCGGCGGCAGGCGGCACGAATCGCCCCTTCGCCAAGGCCGTGCGGGCCGGCGATTTCGTCTACGTCTCTGGCCAGGTGCCGAGCGTTGACGGAGAGATTATTGTCGGCGGAATCGGCGAGCAAACCGAACAAGTCATCCGCAATATCATCGCTGTGCTCGCACTTGCAGACTGTGGTCTAGAGCACGTAGTCAAGGTCAATGTATGGCTTGATGACCCCCGTGATTTCACCAGTTTCAACGGGGTCTTTAAGCGGTATTTTTCCGACCACCCGCCAGCCCGCTCGACCGTTCAGTCCCAGCTGATGGTGGATGCGAAGGTTGAAATTGATGTAATCGCCTATAAGCCCATGAGTCAGACGGGTCGGTAACCAGCGCAAGCCCCGCAGCCCCTCTCTGCGCTCTTCCCCAGCGCCCTCTCAGAAAAGCTAGGACCCATGAACAAAGTAATCGACATCATTTCGCAAATGCGCAGCCTTGATGGGAGGTTTCCCAAGCAAGAACAGAAGGTCGCGGACTTTATCCTCTCCCAGCTTGAGCCTGCTTCTCAGATGACCCAAAGCGACATCGCCGAGGTGGCGGGCGTTTCGGTGGCCACGGTCAACCGCTTTTGCCAGGCGCTCGGCTGCGAGGGCTTTCGCGACTTCAAGATCCGGTTGGCGCAAAGCGTCGCCGTCAGCCTGCAGTATCTTGGCGGGCCGGGGCGCGCGGATTCGGAGTCGGATCAGTTGGTGGCTCAGGTTTTTGGAGCCTTGGTGGAGTCGCTCAATCGCGTGCGCCCACAACTGCTTGCCAGCGCAACACACGAGGCCATCAGCCTCCTCGCCCAAGCGCGTCGCATCTCCTTCATGGGGGTTGGCGGTGGCTCGGCCAACGTCGCTCGCGAGGGCGCGAACCGCTTTTTCAGGTTGGGGATTCCCGCCGAAGCCCACTCTGATGGCTATTTCCAGCGCATGCTAGCCTCAACCTTGTCTGATGGCGATGTGGTCTTCGCCATTTCTGCCAGCGGCCAGCCTACTGAGCTGCTGGACAGCGTTGCGATCGCACGCCAATACGGAGCCAAGACCATCGCCTTGACCAAGACGGGCTCTGCGCTGGCAAAATCCGCAGATATCGCTATCGAAATCGATATTCCCGAAGATCAGGATATTTATAAGCCCTCAGCCTCGCGGTTGGTTTTCATCGCTATCGTCGATGTGTTGGCGGCGGGCGTTGCCCGCAAGCGTCCTGAGCTGGCCAAAGAATACCTGCGTCGCATCCGCACCTCGCTCATTTCCCTGTCAGACGACGTGGGACCCAAGCCCATTGGTGACTAATCTTATGTCCAAACCTTTCACAACTGCTTGCCTCGGAGAGGCCATGGTGGAGCTGTCGCTCGACGGCGATACCACCAGCCTTGGCTTTGCTGGTGACAGCCTGAACACCGCCATCTATTTGCGCCGTGGCTTGTCGCAGCAGTATAGCGTGTCCTTCGTCTCAGCCATCGGTGCCGACCCCTTGTCGCAGCGCATGCTGCGCTTTATCAGCGCCCAGGGCGTGCGCACAGATCACCTGGCACAAAACCCTGAGAAATTGCCCGGCCTCTATGCGATTAACACGGATGAGGCCGGCGAACGCAGCTTTTTGTATTGGCGTGAGAATTCGGCAGCATGCGCTGCTTTTGATCAGGGATTTGACGCCCTGAGCGGGTTCGACCTAATTTATCTATCTGCCATTTCACTGGCCATTGTTCGACCATCCGTGCGGGATGCTTTGCTGACGTGGCTTGAGAATTGGCCCGGCCGGGTCGCCTTCGACTCCAACTATCGCCCGCGCTTGTGGGAGAGCCAAGAGGCCGCGCGCGTCGCCATCGCCCGGGCTTGGCAGCGCGCAGACATCGGCTTGCCTTCCCTGGACGACGAACAAGCTCTGTTCACTGACAGCGATGAGCAAACGACCTTGCATCGCCTGCAGGGCTATGGCCTCAAGACAGGCGCGCTGAAACGTGGCCCCTTGGGGCCAAGACTGCTCTCCGGCCAAACCATTGATCAACGGCAGCTCGCATCACCTGCTCAGATTGTCGATACGACGGCGGCAGGCGACAGCTTCAACGGCGCTTTTCTTGCGGTCTATTTGTCCGGAGGCTCGCAAGAGCAGGCCGCCATAGCGGGGCACGCTTTAGCCTGTAAAGTCATCGGTCACCGCGGTGCAATTTTGGCATCCAGTCCGTCAAATGGCGAGGTGTCCAAACTTTAGAGACCAGCCAAGAAGCCGCTCATAGCTTAAAAAGATCGATGTTTGTACGTCGGGCGACGGTTGGACGCCAAAGTGGCGCCCCCTTTCTCGCCAAACAGCCAACGGCGCATCAATCTTCGTGACCATGGCCGAGCGCATGCACATGAGGCGCGGTCCAAACTGGTCGGTCAAAAATTCTTTGGTCGGGCCCACATAGATGATCGGCGCCGGACGCTGATCAAGGCGCGCGCCAATGATATCCAACATGCTGTCGGTCTTGCCCGTTTGGGCCGCGGTCACAGCCACCACCCGCCTATAGCCGCCTTGATGTACCGCCGATGACCAAGGGATCATATAGGGCGTTAGCTTGGGATTGCGGGGGCCAGGTAGGCCGGCTGTTTCAGGATAGACGCGGTTCTCCGCCGCCCAAGCTGCTGGGCTCTGCTTCTTGGCCGGCCGTAGGATCGAGGCTGCCAAGAGCCAAAGACTGGCTTGCTTGTTGCGCCTGGCCTGCGATGCGTTCCAAAGATCCATCAACCTCTTGCTCAAGCGCGCGCCGCGCTTCTAAATCTCGTGTAAAGCGCGCGGGCAAGCCCCCAAATTCAGCGCGGAACAGGGCCGCCAAGTCACCAATCACCGCCCTGGCATCTTCGGTGGGCATAAGTTCTTTGCTGCGCTCTTGGATGCGCAGTTCAATCTCGCGCGTGCGCGCTTCGCTGGCCTTGGTCGCAGCAGCGGCCTTATTGTTCTTGGCGAGCTGATCTTCGTAATAGGCCATGGCCCCGCGGATCAAACTGACCAGGGCATATTCTCCGCGCCCTGCTTTATCGACATAACCCGCTTTGGCCAGCCCCTGCACCCAGCGTTCAGAGCGCCCCATCAGGGCTGCTGCCTGGCCTAGCGATAGGGTCTGGCCTCGGGCTTGCTCATTAGATTGGGCCATAACAATCAATCAGTTAATCGAAGAGCGCCAACAAGGCGGGCGGACCATCGAGAAAGAATATGCTGCCATCCGCGTTGGTATTGGCCTCGCCGCATCCTTTGCCAGGTGCTTTGAGCTTCAAGGTATCTTGGTTCAGTCGTATTGCCAGCACGCCCTTTGGTAGCTGGTTCATAGGAAGGGGTTCGCGCAAAAAGGCTTTCATCGTTCAAACCTCATATCAGCAATAACCATCGCCCGGCAGATTTGGTTTGCAGGCTTGTGAATTTCAAGATCGCAGCCCGCACCGCCACAATCCTGCCGCCTGCCCGCCTGCTTTAGGAAAAATTTGTCTTCAACTTTCCATGTTGGCAGGCAGGCGTCCTTTCTGGCAGCAAATGCGACCTAGGATGCACGGCCTATTTGCGCGTATTTTCCCACCTGGAGGCACCATGCTGAAACTCATAAAGTGGATCGAAAGGTCTTGGCTTGTGCTCTACGCTGGAATGCTCGTGATCGCCGGCCTGGGAATAGCCACTGGCCAGTATTTTCAAAATAAGCGGTCAGTTCAAGAATCACTCGCGGCCCCCAGTTTGATTTTTGATCGTGTAGACCATCCGATGGACGGCTTTGGTGCGCCCTATGTTGAGCCGTCATTCCCGCAAGAATTATCCGAGGCAACCGCAGCCTCATTCTTCGGCCTGAAAGACACCCAGGCCACCGAAGCGCCTGTCTATGGCAGCAATGGCGTGCTTTATTGGGCAAGCTACGACCCGTCTGATTCTTTGGCTCCAAAGCGCCGCCCCCTGGCCCCCAGCAAGCGCGCCAATCCTTTTGTCACGCAAAAGCTAGAACACCTGGGCCCAACCAACGTCGATGGCGGCCGCGTGCGCCTGGTTGGTATAAATGGTGTCACATGCATTAATTTGCCGTATGCGAATATTGTTCTGGGAGAGGGCGAGGTTCATGAGGTTTACAAAGGCACCTTAAGAATTGCAGACGCAAGAACGTTGCCAATCCAATACCTCATCTTAATCGACAACAAGCCCGTGAGTCTGGCCTTCCGTTTGCCGGATGAAAGGGTCTCTGTCGATCCTGACGACTATGTTCTGACGTCTTCGCAAACTTGGGTGCCATCTTTAGAAGCCGCTGAGCGCTTGGTCGCAAACGCCTTTGCCGCCACCGACAACCCTCAAACACAAGCCGAAGCCTTGCTTGGCTTTGTGAGCTACCACGCTCTTGATGAAAGCAGTTTCAGCCTAGAACAGGCGGAATCGCTTCTTACCAAAGCAGCAGAACTGGGTCACAAGCCATCCCAAGAATGGCTCGCCTTTGCCTATGACGTGGGCGACGTCTTCGCGCAAGACAAAGCAAAATCCAGATATTGGGCGAAGCGTGCCCAGGATCCTGAGGTCATGGGCGAGCACGATCCCTACCTCGTAGCTTTTTAGGTTCTTAGGCTGGGGAAGGCGCGCGCATGCGGACCTTAACCCCAGTAGCCTAGCATTGTGATCTTATTGATAACCGCGCTTGTGGTATTTTTTAACCCAGCGATCAAAGTTGCGCTGACCGCCTTTACCCAATCGAATCGTCTTAGGCGCCGCCAGACCGATGGTTCCTGTTGGTGTCTTGCGAACATAGCAACTGCCGCTGTCGCACCACAAGAACAGCAATTCCTGGCCCTTGCGCATAATCGTTGAAGCGGCCTGCGCCGATGATGCCAGCAATACGCCCGCAAGAATGCCTGCAATTAATGTTTTCACGTCTCTAGTCCTGCCAGAAATTCATAAGAGCGCGGACACTAGATAGCCTCTCAGCTGCGGTCAATCTGCAAATGTGGATACCCCCTCCAACACCGCCTTTTCGCCTGTATAGTCTTCCCAGCGTTTGACCGCCACATCGACGTAGGTGGGGTTGAGTTCGATGCCCAATGCAATGCGCCCTGCCATCTCGGCTGCGATCAAGGTGGTGCCAGAGCCCATGAAGGGCTCGTACACTGCTTGGCCTGGGCTGGAGTTATTCTCCATCGGCCGGCGCATACACTCGACCGGCTTTTGGGTCCCATGGACGGTCTTGCTATCCTGGTCCTTGTTTGGAATATACCACAAAGTTGTCTGCTTGCGATCGCCAGCCCAATGGCCTTTGGCCTTTTGGCGCACAGCGTAGATGGCAGGCTCATGCTGCCAGTGGTAATCGCCGCGCGAGAGCACCAAGCGCTCTTTGGCCCAGATGATCTGGCTGCGCATGGTAAAGCCGCAGGCCTCCAAGCTCTCGATCACCTCGCGTGCATGGAGCGCGCCGTGCCAGACGTAGGCAACATCACCTGGGAAGAGAGCCCAGGCCTCGCGCCAATCCGCCTTGTCATCATTGAGCACCTTACCCGTGCGCTTGGTCTTGGCTGCCCCTGCTGCATTGCGCCAGGCCGGATCGTACTCCACGCCGTAGGGTGGATCTGTGATCATGAGGTGGGGGGTTACGCCACCCAGCACCCGCTCAACGTCCGTGGCCACTGTGCTATCGCCGCAAAGCAGGCGGTGCTTGCCCAAAAGCCAGAGATCGCCTGGCTTTGTAATCGGCTCTTCCGGCGGCTCGGGGATATCATCGGGGTCAGTGAGGCCGCCGGTGGCGTCTAACAGAACCTCAGGGATCAAGCGCTCAAGGTCAGCCTGGCTAAAGCCAATGCCCGTCAGATCATCAAGGCCGAATTCTGCGTGCAGGTCACCAAGTTCAACGCGCAGCATCTCAGGGTCCCAGTCAGCGATCTCTGCCAAGCGGTTATCGGCCAGCGTATAAAGGCGCCGGTCTTCATCGGACCAACCACGGGCCACCATGACCGGAACCTCGGCAAGGCCAAGCTTTGCCGCGGCCAGCAAGCGTCCATGGCCTGCAATGATGGTGCCGTCTTCTGCGACCAGCATAGGAATGGTAAAGCCAAAGCGCTCGATGGATCCTGCGATCTGCTCGACCTGGTCGTCTGGGTGAAGCCGAGCATTCTTAGCGTAGGGCACCAGGTCTTCGACCGGCCACATCTCAACGCTTGCCGCGGGCCATGCAGCCTGCTGGATGGAAGTCTTGTTTGTCATGAGATCTCGTTGGGCTTTGGCGAAACGAAGCAGGTTTTACAAGGCCATTTCGTTTCGCGGCATGCTAAGCTATTGATTTATTTGAATACCGATGCGCTGAAACGAAACGCATTGGCCGGGGGCCATTTCGTTAATTCGCACCCTAAGTCATTGATTTTGCGCGTTTCATATGCCGAGTTAACGAAACGAAATGGCTTTTTCGATTTCAAAAAAACGCGCATGGATCGGGCGGCGGCGCACCGCACCATTACTGGGTGTCCAAAGGGACCCAAGGGGTGAGGTATTCCGCATGGTTGCTGGGTTTGTTGCCACAGCCGTTGGTTGCATAACTTTAATGTTCAAACAATACACTCAATTGACGTAAAACCTCATCCAAGACAGCTGGACAGGAGCCCTCAAAACTACGCAGACTTGCGCCCTTGATTAACTCTTTTGGGGTGGATGGGCCGTACAACCTCCTTATAGGAAGGCGTTCCTTGGATTTTCGAATAAACACTTCACCCTTAAGTTGATCGACGATGAAGGCTGACTTGAAGCGCTGTGAGCGTCCCCAAGGCTTGGCTCTAACGCCGTAGGAGAACTGCTTGGCGCCAAAGTGCGCTAGGCTCATGTGATCGCCTGTGGCAACGATCTTGTAGGACAGCCTTGCCTTTGTCGCTGGGATGGTTTTGGTCTGGCTTCGGATGACGCCAGCCTTGATGCCCGTCTGCTGGCGTAAGGCCCTACGCACCTTGGTGCGGACCTTATCGCCTTCTTTGTTCAGCGCCCTGGCAAAAGCTGTGGTCGCCGCCCCCTCACCCAGCCGCTGGACTGCAGCTTGGAAGTGGATGCGAGTCTGGTCGAGGTCTTTGATGATCAAGGTCATGGTCGGTTACCGTCTTGCCGTTGCGAGTGCGGCGGGCTTCTGGTTTATTCGTCACGCCTTACCCACTCTAACTTGGCAGGACCATCGCCATGCGATTTGTTTTACTGCTCGTGGCTCTTACGCTGAGCCTTGCCACATCGGCTTGCTCTTCGGACATCGTCGGCCGCGCATCAGTGGTTGATGGCGATACTGTTGATATCCATGGCCAACGGATCCGCCTCCATGGCATTGACGCGCCTGAAAGCGGGCAGCGATGCAAAAAGGCTGGTCAAGAATACCGCTGCGGCAAGGTTGCCGCCTTTGCCCTTGCCGACAAGATCGGCGCCTCTCCCATTCGTTGTAAGGGCCAAGATACCGATCGATACAAGCGCCTCATTGCCATTTGTTATCTGGGCCGCATCGACTTGAATGAATGGATGGTCAGCGAAGGCCACGCTGTCGCCTACCGCAAGTACGCCATGGACTATGTCAGCGCCGAGCGGTGGGCCAGGCTCTACCGCCGGGGGATTTGGGCTGGCCGCTTCATTATGCCTTGGGACTGGCGCAAGGGCGTGCGCTAGCAGCACAGAGCGATTGGTAGTTTACCTCACCAAGTTCAAGGGTATGCTTGCTGGTACCAAGGAGCGAG
>JAUIBT010000033.1 GCA_030428255.1 Alphaproteobacteria bacterium
TCAAGACCAGCCCGCCAATCTGAAATCGACCCCGCCCAATCTGAAACAGTCATGAACCAACCCTCCCGCTATGTCAGAGAGTGTTGAATCAGAAATCTCCATAATATGCAACTGTAGTACTAGAGCGCGCGCCTACTCCCACTCAATCGTGCCGGGCGGCTTTGAGGTGTAGTCATAGACCACGCGGTTGACGCCGCGCACCTCGTTGACGATCCGGGTCGCTACCCGCGCCAAAAAGGCGGGCTCAAAGGGGTAGATATCGGCGGTCATGCCATCGACCGAGGTCACAGCCCGCAGCGCGCAAACCCGCTCATAGGTGCGGGCATCGCCCATCACACCGACCGAGCGTACCGGCAGCAGGGCCGCAAAAGCCTGCCAAATCTCATCGTAGAGCCCGGCGTTGCGGATCTCCTCGATATAGATAGCGTCGGCCTTGCGCAGTATATCGCAAGACTCAGCATCGACCTTGCCGGGAATGCGGATTGCCAGGCCCGGCCCGGGGAAAGGGTGGCGGCCAACGAAGCTCTGCGGCAAGCCCAGCTCACGGCCCAGCGCGCGCACCTCGTCTTTGAACAGCTCGCGCAGCGGCTCGACCAAATCCAACTGCATGCGCTCGGGCAGGCCGCCGACGTTGTGGTGCGATTTGATGGTCACCGACGGCCCGCCAATGACCGACACGCTCTCGATCACGTCCGGATACAGTGTGCCTTGCGCCAGGAAGGGCGCGCCGCCGATCTTCTTGGCTTCTTCTTCAAAAACATCGACGAAGCGCGCGCCTATGATCTTGCGCTTCATCTCTGGATCTTCGACGCCTTTTAAATCGCCAAGGAAGGTCAGAGCTGCATCCACCACCTTCAGCGGGATGTTGTAGTGCTGGCGGAACAGGCCTTCGACCTCTTCGCGCTCGCCTTGGCGCAGCAAGCCGTGATCGACGAAAATACAGGTCAGTTGCTCGCCGATGGCCTCGTGGATCAAGACGGCGGTCACGGCGGAATCGACGCCGCCCGACAAGCCGCAAATCACGCCTTGAGTACCGACCTGCGCACGAATGCGGGCGATCGCCTGGTCTTTAAAGGCGGCCATGGTCCAGTCGCCTGTGCAGCCGCAAACCCGCGTGGCAAAGTTGGCCAGCAGAGCGGCACCCTGGTCGGTGTGGGTCACCTCGGGGTGGAATTGCAGGCCGTAGTAGTGTCGCTGGGTATCGGCGATGGCCGCAAAGGGCGCGCCCTTGCTAGAGCCCACCACCTTAAAGCCCGGTGCCAAGGCATCCACGCGGTCGCCGTGGCTCATCCAAACCCGCTGATCTTGGGGCAGACCCTCGAACAAGCGGCAGGGGGCCTCGACGTGCAGGTTGGCTGCACCGAACTCTTTGTGGTCGCTGGCTTCAACCGAGCCGCCCAACTGCATCATCATGGTCTGCTGGCCGTAACAAATGCCCAAAATTGGCAGGCCGGAGTCAAACACCCAATGCGGCGCGCGCGGCGAGCCTTGCTCGGTCACAGAAGCCGGACCGCCAGCCAGGATGATGCCGCGCGGCTCCAAGGCCTGCATGCGCTCCAGCTCGGCGTTGAAGGGCAAAATCTCGCAATAGACCTTGGCCTCGCGCAGCCGGCGGGCGATCAACTGGGTGACCTGGCTGCCAAAGTCCAAGATCAGAATAGTATTGTCAGACATGGTGGACATGCTTGCTCTCTTAGAACCAAAAAACGAGGTGGATGGCGGCGCGGGTTGCGCAGCTTAGGCCATGCTCGATGAGTAATTGGGGGCCTCGCGGCGGATGCTCACATCGTGGACGTGGCTCTCGCGCAGACCGGCGTTGGTGATGCGCACAAAGCGGCAGTTGGTGCGCATGTCGGCAATGGTTGCGTTGCCAGTGTAGCCCATGGAGGCGCGCAGACCGCCGACCAATTGGTGCAAAACCTGGCTGGCCGGGCCTTTGGCGGGCACTTGACCCTCGATGCCTTCGGGCACCAGCTTGAGGTTGCCGCCGTCGTTGGTCTGGAAATAGCGGTCCGCTGAGCCCTTGGCCATAGCCCCCAGCGAGCCCATGCCACGATAGGACTTATAGGTGCGTCCGTTGAACAGATAGGCTTCGCCTGGCGCTTCATCGGTGCCCGCCAGCAGCGAGCCGACCATGCAGGACGAGGCCCCCACCGCGATGGCCTTGGCGATATCGCCCGAGGTCTTGATACCACCGTCGGCAATGATCGGTACGCCCAGAGGCTCCGCTGCGCCCACGGCGTCCATGATCGCGGTCAACTGCGGCACGCCAACGCCAGCCACGACGCGGGTGGTGCAAATCGAGCCCGGGCCAATGCCGACCTTGACGCAATCCGCACCAGCATCGATCAGCGCCTTGGTGCCGTCCGCCGTGGCCACGTTTCCAGCAATAATCTGCACCTTGTTGGACAGGCGCTTGGCGCGCTCGACCTGGGCGATGACCCCCTGCGAGTGGCCGTGTGCGGTATCGATCACCACCACATCGACGCCAGCATCCAACAGAGCCTCCATGCGGGCAAACCCGTCATCGCCGATGCCGGTGGCGGCGGCTACGCACAAGCGGCCCTGCGCGTCACGGGTGGCGATGGGATTGGCGGAGGCCTTCTCCATATCTTTGACCGTGATCAGGCCGGTGCACCGATAGTCTTGATCCACCACCAGCAGCTTTTCGATGCGGTTCTGGTGTAACAATCGCTGAGCGTCCTCGCGGGTGACGCTTTCGCTGACCGTGATCAATCTGTCCTTGGTCATCAGCTCTTGGACCGGCTGGGCTGGGTTGGCAGCAAAGCGCACGTCGCGGTTGGTCAGGATGCCAACCAGCTTGCGCGATCCGCGCTCAATAACCGGTATGCCCGAAATGCCATGCTGCGCCATCAACGCCAGCGCTTGGCTCAAAGGTTGGTCGGGGTGGATCGCAAAGGGGTTGTGCACGATGTAAGATTCATAGCGCTTGACCCGGCGCACTTCACTCGCCTGCTCATCGGCAGACAGGTTCTTATGGATCACACCCAGGCCGCCCATTTGAGCCATGATGATCGCCATCGAGCTTTCGGTGACGGTATCCATAGCTGCGGAAATCAGCGGGATGCCCAAGGACAGCTCGCGTGTCAGGCGGGTGTGGGTCTTGGCTTGGGCGGGAAGGACGCTGGAGGCTGCGGGCTCCAGCAATACATCGTCAAACGTTAGCGCATCGCGAAAGGTCGCCATGGCGCACTCCTCTAGTCTGGGGACACGGTTTTTGGCTGAGCCGCAGGTGGATCTGTGGAAGCGCGCAGTTGGCCCAGTGCCTCCTTGAGGCCGGGGCTTGCGCTGTGACCAGATCTCCCAGCGGCGGAGCGTGTTTGACGGCCTCTTATACGCTCGCCAAAGGGCCTTGCCTAGTCCCAAGAGGCAGTCTTTGGGCGCTGATCCAGGCTCAAGGTGTCACAGGTCAAGTCCCTTGGCGGGGTGATCGGGCTCGGTGCGCCGTGCCGCTCAGGTTGGCGGCCCAAGGTCCCCGTAAACCGCTCGATTTTGCCGCGGATTGCAAATCAAGGCGCAATTCAGGGCTTGCATTTTGCTACCTGAGGTAGTAAGGCTGACGAGATTTTATCCGCCATGTTTGGCTAATGTTTAGGTGAATTGCTATGCGCCGCTTATATTCAGCGCTGTTTGCCCTGTCCGCGTTGCTTTTGGTTTTTGCGTGCCAGCCCACTCAAGAGGGCTCGGTCAATTGGCGCTTGGAGCCCGAGCGCGGGGCGCTGACCCCCAGTGAATGGACCTCGATTCCCGCATTTATCGTTGATTACACTGCGCAGGACGGTACGCCTTTGAAGGCATGGGTCTGGAAAGGCTGGCTGCCCGCCTCGCCGACGCTGCTCTATCTGCACGGCCCGCGCGGCCACTTGGGATATTCGGCGCAATACCTGCGCTATATCATCGAGCAGGGCTTCCCGGTGATCATCCCCGAATATCGCGGTTTTGGACCCAATGAGGGCGAGGCATCTTTGGATGCCATGGTGGACGACGCTCTGGGGGCCTTCGACATGGCTCAGCGCCAGGCCGCTTTGCCGTCCCAGATTATCGTCATGTCGCACTCGGTGGGCTCACTGCCTGCCTCAGAGATCGCCAAGACCTACCCAAATGTCTATGGTTTGGTGCCCATCGCGGCCATGCCCGAGACCAGCGTGCAGCAGGTGCAGCAGAGCGATCCCTTGCTGGAGGCGCTGCGGAAAATGCAGCAAAACGGCAACGCCGGCTCTACCAAGACCACGGTGGTCAACACCAGTTTTACCGATGTCAAGGTGCCCAAAATCTTCGTTCACGGTCGCTTAGACAACGTTATGGACTACGCCAGTGCGCACCTGCTGTACGAATCGAGCCCCGGGCCGTCGGCTTTCATAACTCTGGACGATGTTGGCCATCGCCCGTCTGAGTTTGCGATTGCCAATCTCTATCCCTTGATTTTACAAGCCTTTGCGACCCGCAACATGTCTTTGCTTAAGCCCCTGGAATCGAGCGGCACAATCCATGTCGAGGTCAAGTATTAGGCCAAGTTGAGGACAAGCCGTTGAGCGCGCCTGGTCTCAGGTCGCCTCAACCCGCAGAGCTGGGCCTAAAGAGCTGGGCCTGATACGATGCGCTGCCATGTGCTGATAGTGCGGCTGCATGCGCCGATAGACCCGCTGCACCCGCTCAGGGGCGGCATCGATCTCGACGTAGGAGCGTGCCTGGCGCTTGAGGCCGGTCGAACGCGCCAGGTTGGCGTGAAACGAGCCGCCATCCCACCAGCTATGCGCTGACGGATCGCCACCAGCAGGCCAGCTTAGGGCCTCGGCGATATAAGGAATGCCGACAGCCTGGCAAAAGGCTTGCGTCATGGCCTCAGGATCTTCCAACAGATCGTCGCTGTCGATCACCGGTGGCGGATGGCCGCCGCCCAGCGCGGTCAACAGGTCAAACAGCGCGCGTTGCTCGGGAAATCCCACCTCCAGTTCGTCGAAGTCGGGCCACTTGTTGTACATGGAGGTGATGGTCTTGGCCGGGTCGCGGATCAAGAACGCATGCGTAAAGTGGGCCAAGAACTGCGCATCCCACATGTGGTTGATGTAGTGCGGGAAGTCCTTCAAGAACACCGGCCCCCGGATGGCGCGCGCTTGAATGTCCTGCCAGACGCTCTCCAAGGTTAGGCCAGGGGTTGTCTTATCGCCTTGGCGAAAGCGCGGCCACAAGGGATCTTCGCCCTGATACCAGGCCTCGCCAAAGGGCTCGTGCAGGCAATCCAGGTCGCCGCGCTGGCGCATCATCCACTCAAAGGCGGTCGAGGTCGAGCGTGGCACGGCCCATAAAGCGATGATTTTATGCATGATTTAAGCTCTCCAACAAGCGTCCACGCGGCAGCGTTGGGGCCAGCCCCAGCGATCTAAAAATGCGCCAATACAAAGCGGTATCGTGACCGATCACCGGCTTGCCGAGCGCGGCTTCCAGCATGGGGGTCAGATGCAGCGGGCGTTGCGGCAGGCCAGCCGGGCCAGAGCGAAAATTGCACATGCCATTGATTAGGTAGGCGTCGGCGTCGGGTGCTTGCTCGGCCATGTATTCGAACGATTTAAGCGCCAGATCGCCGTCGAACACCCAGCGGCAAGCGTTGATCGCGTCCTGGCTGTCAAACCAGCCTTGGTCGTGGAAGTTGCCCGCCCACAAAACGTCAAAGCCCGCCTCTTTCAAGAATCCGACGGTGCCCTGCCACCACTGCGGCCAGTGGTAGGCGGCGTTGAGCGCCACTTTTTCGACGTTCATGGCGCGTAGGGCCTCGACCATGGCGTAGCCTGCCATGTGGAATTCCAGCCCGTATTTATCCCCTAAGGCGCGGCAGTGATCGCGGATGCCTGCAACGCCCAGGCCCGACGCGTGGACCCAGTTCGAGCCGACTTGACCTGCCACGTCAACGCCATTGCGCGCGCAGACATGAACGAAATCTTCCAGCATGCCGAAGTTCTTTTTGCGCTGATCCAGGCCGTGGATGTAGTCGGGAACGTGCAGCATCCAGCCGTGAACGCCGACGCTTTCGGGGGCCATGCGCAAGAAGTCAGAGGGTGCGGCGTCGAAATCAAACGGCGGGCAGGTGAAGCCCACTTGTTGGGTGAACAGCTTGTGCTCAGGCCGCCAGGTTTCAGGCATCAACACGGCCCATCCCCCCTTGTTCGTATTGCCAGGCTGGCAGCTTGATAACGAAAGGGTGTGACTGTCAAGCTAGATGGTTGGCCAAATGGTTGGCCAGATGGCTGAGCATACGCTTAAGAGGCGGCTTGGCGCAGAGCCAGCGCCTGGGAGGCCGCCGTGTAGCCCTTCAAGGACAGCGGCAGTTTGATGGTCTGCTGGCGCTCGTCCTGGAACATGACTTCCAGGCTTTGCCCGTCTTGCAGCAACTCGTCGAGCTCGGGATTGAGCAGCAAGCCAGCGTGGCAGCCGGTCTGATTGCAGGTCTCGAAGGGCAGGCGCAGGCTTTGGGATCCGCCGAACACCAGGGCAAGACCACTGGGCAGGTAGACGCCAAGTGGCAGGGACAGCACACCAACCGGGCCAGCGGTTGCAGGGCTATAGGTGATGGAGAAGATCAGCAGCGTATTGCGTTGATCGGCTTGATCCGCGCTGGCCTGCAGGTCAAAGCGGGTCGAAATTGAGCAGCCCGCGCGCGCCTCACCGCCTTGCTGGCCCTTGAAACAGGCGAGCTGCCAGGCTTGGAACTCTTGCCGCTCTTGAGCCACGGCCGCGAGCGCGGTCTGTGGGTCCTGGACATCAGCTTGGGCCTTGGCTTGGGCCTTGGCTTGGGCCTTAACTTGGGCCTGCACTTGGGCATGGGCTGAGTGGCCTTGCAGACCCCACAGCAAGCCGATCACCATGGCGAAGGCAGCAAAGCGCGGCTCGGGTCGGGCAAACATCATGCAAGAAGGGCTCTTTAACTGGTCGGTTTCGCTTGCCACTTAAGGCCGAACTGACCGAACAGCTCAACCCCAGTCTGGCACGAGAGCCAGATTTGGCGCGGATTTTCGCGGATTGGGGCCAATTTGCTAGATGATCTGGTCCAATTTCTGCCTGTCCTTGCCAGTCAAGGGCGGTTGCGCTGCGCGGATTTACAAACGGAAGGCGAGCAATCGTTACTGGCAGCGTGAGGCTTCGCGCTGGGCGCGGCCAAAAAAAGCGGCCCCAAAAAAGGCACGTCCGCGTGGCGGACAGGCCCTTTTCGATGGTGCCAAGCACAGTGCGCCTACAGCAGGTCTCGCTGACTTGCATCCGCTCAAGGCGCTCTAGCAATCTGATTTTGATGCCAATGCACCTTTCAGATCTTTTGCACACTGGAGGTCGATTGCGAGTGCGCGCGCTGCGCGCTAGTCGTCTATTCCCTGTGCAGCCTTTATATCAAGTGCCAATGGCACTGTTGAGCTGATCAAAGCTGTCCTTGGCGTCGCCGTAGAGCATGCGGGTGTTTTCTTTAAAGAACAGCGGGTTCTCTATGCCCGAGTAACCGCGTCCCTTACCACGCTTCAGCACGAACACCTGCGCCGACTTCCAGACTTCCAGCACCGGCATGCCCGCAATCGGCGAGCCTGGGTCTTCCTGGGCCGCCGGGTTGACGGTATCGTTCGATCCGACCACGATCACCACATCGGTCTCGGGGAAGTCGTCGTTGATCTCGTCCATTTCCAGCACGATGTCATAGGGCACCTTGGCCTCGGCCAGCAGCACGTTCATGTGGCCTGGCAAGCGGCCAGCAACCGGGTGAATGCCAAAGCGCACCGTCTTGCCGCGAGCACGGAGACGACGGGTCAGCTCTGACACGGACTGCTGAGCTTGCGCGACGGCCATGCCATAGCCCGGCACAATGATTACCGATTGTGCCTCGTCCAGCGCAGCCGCCACGCCCGCAATGTCGATGGCGACTTGCTCGCCTTCGATTTCTTGCGCTTGGCTCTTGGTGTTGCCGAAGCCGCCCAAAATCACCGAAATGAAGTGCCGGTTCATGGCCTTACACATGATGTAGGAGAGAATGGCACCCGAAGAGCCCACCAGCGCGCCAGTCACGATCAACAGATCATTGCCCAGCAAGAAGCCGGTCGCTGCAGCGGCCCAGCCTGAATAGGAGTTCAGCATAGACACCACCACCGGCATGTCTGCACCGCCAATGGCCATCACCAAGTGGATACCGATCACAGCGGCAATCGCGGTCATGACCCACAACGTCCAAGAGCCCGCGCCCTGAATATACATGACCAGCAAAACGACAGATATCGCCAACATGGCCAGGTTAAACAGGTGGCGACCCGGCAGGATCAGAGCCTGCCCGCTGACCTTTCCAGCCAGCTTGCCATAGGCCACCAGCGAGCCTGTGAAGGTGATCGCGCCGATAAACACGCCCAAGAAGATCTCGATCTCGTGGATCAAAGTCTCGGCATGGCTGGCGTGATGCACGGGTGTCAGGTCCGAGTTCAGGCCGATAAAGACCGCCGCCAGACCCACAAAAGAGTGCATGAAGGCCACCAGTTGAGGCATGCCGGTCATCTCGACCCGCATGGCAATCGCACCGCCGACCAGGGCACCGACAAGCAGCGCGCCGATCACCACCGGCGTTAGGCTGAAGTTCGGGCCAAAGATGGTGGCCGCCACCGCCAGCGCCATGCCGA
The DNA here is from genome assembly GCA_030428255.1 of Alphaproteobacteria bacterium. Classification (GTDB taxonomy): domain Bacteria; phylum Pseudomonadota; class Alphaproteobacteria; order UBA7985; family JAUIBT01; genus JAUIBT01. The sequence goes on from JAUIBT010000033.1 coordinate 8,661, forward strand.
CGATACCATACCAAACGGCACGCTTGGCGCTCTCTTGGCCAGACAGGCCGCCCAAGGAAAGGATGAAAAGGACAATCGCCACAATGTAAGCGGCGGTCTGCAAACCGAAAGTCATAGTCATGGTTGCGCTTCCCCGCTTAGGATTTCTGGAACATGGCCAGCATGCGCCGGGTGACCATGAAGCCGCCAACGATGTTGATGGTGGCTATCAAGATGGAAATGGCTGACAGCACCACCACCAGCGGCAGGTCAGAGGAGACCTGAAGCAAAGCGCCAATGATGATAATGCCGGAAATGGCGTTGGTGACCGCCATCAAGGGTGTGTGCAAGGAATGGCTGACGTTCCAGATCACCTGGAAGCCGACAAAGCAGGCCAGCGCGAACACCACGAAGTGCTGCAAGAAGGCCACCGGTGCGACCGAGCCCAGGGCCAACAGCGTGATGCCGCCCACACCCAGCATGGCAAACTGGCTCAGGCCCTTGCGGCGCTCAGCGGCCAGCTCCTCGGCCTTGATTTGCTCGGGCGTTTTTTCTGGCTCTTTCTTGGCCGGCTGGGCCGCGATCGCCTGGATCTTGGGCGGCGGTGGCGGGAAGGTAGTCTCCCCCTCGAAGGTCACCGTGGCGCTGCGGATCACATCGTCTTCCATGTCGTGATTGATGACGCCGTCCTTGTCGGGCGTCAGATCGCTCAGCATGTGGAAGATGTTGTTGGCATAGAGCGTCGAGGATTGCGCGGCCATGCGCGAGGGAAAGTCGGTGTAGCCGATAATGGTCACGCCATTGTCGCTGATCACTTTCTGATCGGCTTGGGTCAAGTCGCAGTTGCCTCCGCGCTCGGCGGCCAGATCGACCACAACCGAGCCCGGTTTCATAGCGGCCACCATGTCGGCCAACCACAGCTTGGGCGCATCGCGGCCCGGGATCAGCGCGGTGGTGATGACGATATCCATCTCAGGTGCCAGCGCGCGGAACTTCTCCAGTTGCTTGTCGCGGAATTCAGGGCTGGAGGGCGCGGCATAGCCGCCAGTGGCTGCGCCATCTTGTCCTGCCTCTTCGAAGTCCAAATAGACGAATTCAGCGCCCATGGACTCGATTTGCTCGGCCACTTCGGGGCGAACGTCAAAGGCGTAGGTAATGGCCCCCAGCGAGGTTGCGGTGCCGATGGCGGCCAAACCAGCAACGCCTGCGCCGACGATCAAGACCTTGGCGGGCGGGATCTTCCCTGCTGCCGTGACCTGTCCGGTGAAGAAGCGACCGAAGTTGTTGCCCGCCTCGATCACCGCACGATAGCCAGCGACGTTGGCCATCGACGACAGGGCGTCCATCTTCTGCGCGCGGGAGATGCGCGGCACCATATCCATGGCCATGACCTTGGCTCCGGTGGCGCGCGCCACCTCAAGATCGTCGGCATTCTGGGCTGGATAGAAGAAGGAAATCAGTGTTTTAGAAGCGTTGAGACGCGCCAACTCGTCGGCTTGCGGCGGCCGCACCTTGGCGATGACATCGGCATCGGCCCAAAGGGCATCTGCGGTGTCTTTGACCGTTACACCGGCATCGGCGTAGGCTTGATCGCTGAAGCCCGCGGCCAAACCAGCGCCGCTTTCTACGGCAAGGCTGTGGCCCAGTTTTTGGATCTTTGCGGCTGACTCTGGTGTCAGTGCGACGCGATTTTCGCCAGCAAAGCTCTCCTTGGGGATTCCAATCAACACGGGAGCGTGTCTCCTCTGGTTTACTTGTAATTTTGATTGCGCACTTGTCTTAGCGGTGCGGCCATGTGCCATCAAGGGGCAAGTCTGACCGATTTGGGGCCCTTGACTCCAGGACTATGCAGAGGCCGGCGCAGCACAGCTAGCGCGCAAAGGTCGCAACCCTGAAAGCGTGCGCCTGGCTACCCAGGGCTCAGGCTCAGGCTCAGGCTCAGGCTCAGGCTAGGCCAAGGTCTGCTGGGTTTGCAGCAAGCGCCAATAAGCGCCTTCGTGGGCGACCAAATCGTCGTGGGTTCCACTTTCGGCTACGCGTCCGGCCTCAAGCACGACTATCAAATCCGCTTCCTTGATGGTTGATAGCCGGTGGGCGATGACCAGGCTGGTGCGGCCTTGGCTGGCGGCTTTCAAGGCGGCTTGGATTTGCTGCTCGGTCTTGCTGTCCAGGGCTGCGGTGGCCTCGTCCAGCAGCAAAATCGGCGCCTGGCGCATAATGGCCCGTGCGATCACAACGCGCTGGCGTTGGCCGCCAGACAGGGCTTCGCCGCGCGGACCTGCCGAGGTCTCAAGATCGGGCTGAAAGCTGCGCACTTGGGCTCTTTCGGCGGCGGCCTCTATACCGCGAGCGTCCTGGAAGTCCGCACCATAGGCGATGTTGTAGGCTAGGCTTTCGTTGAACAAGGCGGTCTCCTGGCTGACCAGGGCCAGGTTGGCGCGCAAATCAGCCAAAGACACGTCGCGCGTGTCTTGGCCGCCGATCAAGATGCGACCGCTGTCGGGTTCCTCGAAGCGCGCCAGCAGGTTGAAAAGTGTCGATTTGCCCGCTCCAGAGGGGCCGACGATGGCGGTCATTTTGCCCGCAGGCGCGGTGAAGCTGAGCCCGTGCAGCACCGGCTTGTCGGGCGCGTAGGAAAAATGCAGGTCGTCAAAGGTCACATCGCCGTCGGGCCGAGCTAAGGGCTGTGGGTTGGGCGTGTCGACAATATGCGGCTGCTCGGCCAAAAGCCCATAGATGCGCTCGAGGCTGGCACTGGCCACCTGCAACTGGCCGACGACGCTGCTCAGGCGCCGCGCGGGGTCGAACAGCAAGCCAATCGCGGCAAAAAAGGTGGCAAACTCGCCCAGGGTTTTTTCGCCAGACAGAACATCTTGCATGCCAAACAGCAGCACCGCTGCAATGCCGACCCCCGCCATGAGGTCGATCATAGAGGGCAGGGCGGCCTGGCCAATTTCTGCCCAGCTTTGCCGACCGACATAGACCTCTGTGGCCAGGCGACTGCGACTGGCCTCATGGTCTTGGCGGTTGTTGGCGCGCACGGATTTGTGGCCGTGGAAAATCTCGTCCAGTGTTTGGGTCAGATCGGCGGCAGAGGCGCGCGCGCGTTTGGTGGCTTGGCGCACTCGGGCCATGACTGCGGCCATGGGCAGCACCACCAGTGGCCCGCCGACCAGCACCACCAGCGCCCAGACCCAGTCGGTGTAGACAATGATGGCCAGCATGGCGACGACCGAAACAGAGTCGCGCCCCAAACTCATGATGGCGGTGGTGATGACCTGTTGCAGGGTGGTGGTGTCGCCGCGCACCCGCTCGATCAGTTCGCCAGGCGGGTGGCTTTGGTAGAAGCGCGCGTCCAAGCCCAGCAGGTGAGCGACCAGCCGCACTTGCAGCTCGCCCACGACTTTCAGGCCCAGCACGCGCAGAATCGCGCGGTGGGAGAAGGCCGCAACCGCGCGCACAACAAACAGCGCCACGACGAAGATCGCCACCCAGCGAAGGGCAGAAGACGACTTGGCCAACAGTCCGTCATCAATCAGGCTGCGCACACCGCCGGCGAACATGGCATAGGCCGCCCCGTCGATGATCATCAACGCCAGGGCAACCAGCAACAGCGGCCAATGGCGGTGCAGGTGTTCGCGCGTAAAGCGCCACAGCAGAGAAGGGGGGCGGTCGGCCATGGCGCGGCGGCCTATTCGCGGCGCAATAAGCGATCAACCAGCAAGCTGGCCCAGCTCGCCTCGCGCTTGGCGGCATAGTAGGCGGCGACGGTAGCGTCTTCGTCATAATGCTGCTCAACCCAGTCCAAGAAGGCGATGGGTTGGTGTTCGTTGAAGTCACGATAGCTTTCGACAAAGAAATCCAGCATGCCGGTCTTGGCTTGGCGGATGTGACCAAAGCGCCAGCTCAACTGCTTCAGTGCCGCGTCCGCTGAACCGCCTTGGGCAATCAGCACATAGAGCGCAGACATGATGCCTGCGCGGTCGGCACCCGACTTACAATGGAAAAGGATCGGATAGGCGACGGTCTCGAACAGCTCTTTGGCGCCAAAGATTTGCTCCTTGGTCGGCATACCGCGCGAGCGCATCTTGTGATAATGCAGCGCCAGGCCGCTTTCTTTGCAAGCAAGAGCGGAGAGGATTGAGGGGCCCAGCGGGTGGTCGCCGCGCAGATTGATGATGGTCTTAACCCCGCGCTTGGCGGCATTGCGTACCTGGCGTCCGGTCGGGTGAGAGCAGCGCTCAACACCCTCTGCGACCTGCCAGCGGTTGGGATAGACCACCCGCACGATTCCGTGATCAATCAGCATGGTATCCAGCCACGCGCCAAAGCGAGCACCTGGACGGCCAGGATTGGCGGCCCAAGCTGTGCGCCAGCGCAACAGCGTTTCGTCGATGAATTTCGGCAAAGCTCGGTCTCAACCTGGTTAGAATTAGCCGCTTGTGACTAGCAGCGCAGCCAAGGACATGCAAAGAAAACCTGGACCCAGCCAACGGGGCAAGATCGCTCAGCTCTGCGGGCGTTGGAAGGCTTGAATGATTTGTGCCAGGATGGCGACCGCAATTTCAGCCGGGCTCTGCGCGCCGATATCCAAGCCAATCGGGCCACGAATGCAGTCGATTTGCGCCTGGGTCAGCCCCTTGTCTTGCAAGCGTTGGTGGCGCTTGGCCTGGGTCTTGCGCGAGCCCAAAGCGCCGATGTAGGCCGGGGACCGCGCAGCGGCAAAGGCCAGCAACAGGGCCGGATCGTCGATCTTGGGATCGTGCGACAAGAGGCACAGCGCAGATTGTTCATCAAAAGACTCGAGGCCCAAGATTTCATCCGGCCAGGCGGCGTGCAGCTCAAATCCGGCAAAGCGCTCGGGATGGGCAAAGGGCGGGCGCGGATCGATGATGGTGACGTCAAAGCCGCAGCTTTGCGCCATGGGGGCCAGCGCTTGGGCGATGTGCACCGCGCCGATGATAAACAGGCGGCGGGGCGGCACGAAGGATTGCACAAAGACGGGGGTGTGGCCCGGGCCTTCGACCGTTTGCGCTTGGTTGCGGCCTTGCAGCGCCGCCATGATCGCCTCAAGGCCCTCAGCCAACTCCAAAGCGCCCAAGCGCTGGTGGTCGGCGATGATCAGCTCACGCTCGTCGGCCAGGCTGCGTAGGTAAAAGAAGGCTTGACGGCGCGCCTTGAGCGCCAAAATCTGGTCCAGCAGATCCGATTGCATGGCAGCCCCCTAGTTGGTACCGGTTTTGATGGCTTCGCTTTCGGCGCTGTCAATACCAAACACCGGTTCGACGTAGACATCCAATTGGCCACCGCAGGTCAGGCCAACCTCCCAGGCCATTTCATCGCTGACACCAAAGCTCAGGCGCTTGGCCTTGCCGCTGGTAATGGCCTCTTGAGCCTCAAACACCACGGCTTGCTCGACGCAGCCACCTGACACCGAGCCCAGCATGTGGCCGTCTTGATCCACCACCAGCCGCGAACCCACAGGGCGTGGCGAGGAGCCCCAAGTTTGGACCACGGTTGCCAGCGCCACGCGGCGACCGTCGCGCAGCCAGGCTTGCGCAACCTGCAATGGGTCTTGGTCGGGCGTTGCGTGTGAGGACATGAGAGCGGCTCCAAAAGGTCTGCGGCTTGCGCTAGGTTCGCGCCACTATAGCCCCTTTGCTAGTCGCTCGGCCAGAGCCTCCATGCTGGAAAGATTGTGGATCGGCAGGCTGAGGTCTACCCCCGCGTCCAGAATGCGCGCGCCAGCGGCCAGTGGCTGGTAGCCGTCCCAGCGCAGCAAAGGGTTGAGCCAGATCAGGCGGTGGGCCAAACGCGCCAGGCGTTGGGTCTCCCGCTGCATGAGCGCCAGGTCGTCGCGCTCCAAGCCGTCGGTGACCAGCAAACAGCGCGCACCAGAGCCCAGAACGCGCCGCGCCCACAGACGGTTGAAGTCGAAAATGGCCGTGCCCAGCCGGGTGCCGCCTTCCCAATCGGGCACCAAGCGCGCCACCTCGGCCAAGCTTTGATCTGCGTCCTTGTGGCGAAAGGCGCGCGAGACGTTGGTCAGCCGTGTGCCAAGCGTAAAGACATGCAGCGCGGCGGCCTGATCGGCGCTTTGGGCCAGCGCGTGGGCAAAGAACAGCATCACACGGGTGTATTGGGCCATGGAGCCGGAGATATCCAATAAAAGGACCAGGGGCGGCGGGCGCAGGAGGCGGCGACGGCGCGGCAGGCTGGCGTCGGCCAGCAAGCTTCGGCCTTGGCGTTGCAGGGCTTTGCGCATGTCGATCGGACCACGGCTGGCACCGGCGGCTTGCCAGCGACGGCTGACGAGGCTTTGCGGGCGGCGCTGGAGCTGCGTCAGTGCGCGGCGCACGTCCTCAAGCTCGGCGCGGGTCATGCTGGCGAAGTCGCGCTGACGCAACTGGTCAAAGCTGGAGCTGGCTTGGCTCAGGTCCAGTTCAATCGCCAACTCCTCGCTCTGTTGGTCCTCGTCGTCCTTAAGATCCGGGGCGAGGCGCTGGGCCAAGGTCTGGGCTTGAAGGGTGTCGGTGTTGGGCGCTTGGGACTCGCCAGGCTCAGGCAGAATCAGCGACAACAGGCGTTGAAAATACTGCGGATCGCGCCAGTAGAGTGCGAAGGCCTGTTCGAAAAGGGCGCGGTCTTCGTGACGACGCAACAGAACGCTGGCCAAGGCTTCCTTCAGGTCGTCGCGATGGCTCAGGCCAACCAGCCGCGTGACCTGCAGGGCATCAACCAAGGCCGCAGGGCCGATCCGAAGGCCGGCGCGCCGCAAAGCGCCAACAAACTGGCGCATGTGTTGGCTCAGTTGGCCATGGGTTGGCGAGCCTTCGGGCAAAGTGCCTGGCAGCATGGCGCGCAATTCCTTGCGTTTCATCGGGGCTATTGTGGCTTGGCACGGCGGCCTGGAGGCGCGCAGCAGCGCCAGCACGGCGCAGCCAACTAACACAATCCAGCCGCGCAAGGCCAGGGTCAAGCGGCGCGCGGATTATGGCGGTTATTGGGCTGAAGCGTGCAATCTAAGGTTCATGCATTTATCCACAGTGCCAGCCTGTCGCCTAGCTATCGACGGGAATTGTTGCAACTTTCAGTCGCGATTCTATGGCGGAATTCGCGGCGATGCTGTCCTGTGGTTGTGCAGCGGCAGCAAGGGCGCGCATCTGGCATAGGCAGCAATTGATCCTCTTGGGCAAACTGCGTGTAACTGCGGTTCGCCCGATCCACTGAGTCCCTGGGCCGTTCAACGCGGCCTGCATTCAAGGCAAAAGACAGAAAGTAGCATAAGCCACATGTCAGTTCAGCGTTCCAGCATGATCGACGGCCAGTTGCGGCCCAACAAGGTAACCAATGAAGCGGTGCTTGCCAGCTTGGCCAGCGTTCCGCGTGAAAACTTCGTCGCCCCGAACATGGCCGGCGTCGCCTACGTCGATGAAGATCTGCCCATCAGCGCCAGCCGCTCCTTGATGGAGCCGATGGTCTTCTCTCGCCTGCTGGAAGCAGCAGCCCCCCAGGCCAGCGATACTACCTTGGTCGTGGCCTCTGGTTCGGGCTATGCCACTTGCGTTCTGGGCGGCCTGTGTGCCTCGGCGGTTGGTCTGGAGAGCGATGGTTTGCTGGTGGATCACGCCCGCGCCCAAGCGAGTAATCTGGAGTGCAACAACGTTGAATTCGTCATTGCTGATGTGACAAGGTGTGACGGCATTTCTGGCCCTATCAGCTTGTTGTTGGTCGGCGGCGCTGTCTCGGACGCCGCGCTTGTCGCCGAGTCCTTTAGCCCTATCTTGAGCGATGATGCCCGCTTGGTCATGGTCGAGCGCAGCAACCCCATGATCCCCGGCCTTGCGGTGCGCCTGACCCGCAGCGGCTCAGGCTGGCAGCGCGACGTTTTGTTCGATGCCTCGGTGCCTTTGCTGCCTGAATTTACAGCCGCGCCAAGCTTTCGCTTTTAGGAGCAGCCACAAAGGAACTCTGCCACATGGCAAACACGCCCCGATCTCTAACCTCAGTTTCCCGGCAACGCCCCGGTCTTGCGGCGCTTGCTTGTGGGCTGCGTGTTTCGAGGGCAGCTCTGCTGGGGTCGGGTCTGCTGGTTTGCCTGACGGCCGCGAGCCCGGTCAGCGCCATGAGCTTGCAAGAGGCCTTGATGCTGACCAATCAAAACAGCCCGACCTTGCACGCCGCGCGTGCTGGGGTGAGGGCTGCAAACGAAAGCGTGCGTCAGACCATTGCTAAGGCCTTGCCGCAGATCAATGGTTCGGCGTCGTCGTCGCTGACCTACAGCGAATCCCTGGCCGCGCAAGATGTCTTTTCGCAAAAGCACAGCCTGGGGCTCGTGGTTGACCAAGTGCTCTATGCGGGCGGCGCGGTGGACAGCGGGCTCAAATTGGCCGATGCCAATGTGCGGGCGCAGTGGCAGCGTTTGGCGGCGACCGAACAACAGCTGATGACGCAAACCGCAGCGCGCTATATGGATATTGTGCTGAGCCAGGCCGTTGTCTCGCTCAATCAGGCCGCGCTGGATTTGACCGCCGAACAACTGCGGGCGGCCAATGCGCGCCGAGACGCTGGGGTGGCGACCATAACCGATGTCACCCAGGCCAAAGCCGCGGTGGCCAAGAGCCAAGCCGACCTGACTTTCTCTCGCCAGAACGTCCAAATCGCCAAGTCGGCGCTGTTTGAAATGACAGGCGAGGTGCCCAGCCACGTCTATAACCCCGGCTTGCCGAGCAATTTGCCCTATTCGCTGGACGATGCGTTGAGCCGAGGCGTGGCCCAATCCCCTGCCATCAAGGCCGCGCGCTTGGCGCTGCAAGCTGCCGAAAACAATATACGTCTGCAGGAGGCCGCGCTTTACCCGACGCTGGCTGCCAAGGGCACCGCCGCGCGGACCTGGGCTGGCAGCGAAGGCACCAACGTTACAGCAGGCAATACTTTCACCATTGGTGCCACCTTGTCAGTGCCCATTTTTGCTGGCGGCGAGACCCTGTCGAAGGTGCGCCAAGCCAAACACGAGCGCTCGCAAGCCCTGGCCGAGGTGCAAAGTCAAGAACGCAGCCTGCGGTCTTCCATCATGCAGGCCTGGAACGCCTACAACAGCCAACGTGCGGTGATCCAAGCCTTTGAGGCCCAAGTGGTGGCTGCCGAGGCGTCCTTTAACGCCGTGTCTGAGCAGGCCCGCCAGGGCCAAGCCAGCACGCTGGATGTCCTGCAGATGGAAAAATCTTTGTCGGATGCTCGCATTTCTTTGGCGCGCTCTCAGGCCGAGTACATCAAAGCGGGCTACAGCCTTTTGGGTGCCATGGGCGAACTGAGCCCTGATCGTGTCGGCGGCGGCCTGGTCTTCAGCCCAGCAGCCGACTACGCCGAAGTAAGATCGAACCAAATTCCCGAATTTAGCCGTGAAAACTTCCCGTCCGTTGGACAATTCCCGGCAGAAATCGCTGAATTCCTAAACTCAAACGCCTCAGGGCAATAATTTTCCGCTCGAACTGGGGTCAAGGCTTTGACCTGATCCGGCGGCGTGCTTAGCTATGCCTTAAGCTTGAGCGGGCCTCAGCCCGTGGCAAGCGATCCAACCGCACGCATTCGCAAGTGAGCATCATGAGCCAAGCCAGCTACCCCAGCGTCTTTGAAATTGTCGGCAACACCCCTTTGATTGAGCTGCGCGCCCTGTCCAAGCAGACAGGCTGCCGGATTTTGGGCAAGTGCGAGTTTATGAATCCCGGCGGATCGGTCAAGGACCGCGCAGCCGCCAGCATCATCAAGGCCGCCGAGGCCGACGGCAGCCTGCAACCGGGCGGGGTCATCGTTGAGGGTACGGCCGGAAACACCGGTATTGGTTTGTCGGTTATGGCGCGCGCACGCGGCTATACCACCAAGATCGTCATTCCTGAGACCCAGACCCAGGAAAAGAAAGATGCGCTGATCCAGGCGGGCGCGGAGCTGATCCAAGTGCCTGCCAAGCCCTATAAAGACCCCAACAACTACATCAAGATCTCAGGCCGCATGGCTGAGGAGATGAACGCCGCCAAACCGGGCTCGGCCATTTGGGCCAACCAATTTGATAACGTGGCCAACCGCCAGGCGCACATCGACACCACTGCCCCCGAAATCTGGCAGCAGACGGGTGGGACAGTTGATGGCTTTGTGTCGGCGGTTGGGTCTGGCGGCACGCTGGCGGGCACCGCCATGGGCCTGCGCGCCTATAAGCCCGAGGTGAAAATCGCCCTGGCCGATCCGCACGGCGCGGCGCTCTATTCCTACTACACCAGCGGCGAGTTGAAGTCTGAGGGCTCTTCGATCACAGAGGGCATCGGTCAAGGACGGATTACGGCCAACCTGGAAGGCTTGAGCGTTGATCATGCCTACCGCATCTCGGACGCAGAAGCGCTGGCCATTTTGTTCGATCTGATCGAGACCGAGGGCCTGGTGCTGGGCTCCTCGTCAGGCGTCAACCTGGCCGGGGCCGTTGCCTTGGCGCGCGAGCTTGGCCCAGGCCATACCATTGTAACCATGTTGTGCGACGGCGGGGCCCGCTATGCCTCCAAAATGTACAACAAAGCCTTCTTGCAGGAGCGGGATTTGCCCCTGCCGCCCTGGTTGCGCAACTAAGCAGCCCTTGCTTGCGGATTTGCCCCGCCCCATATAAGCAGTCGTTTCGCCGTTGATCCGTCATCGGCGAGCATGGTGTTGCAGTTCCAACGGAGGGCATATGTCGGAGACCGCAATTTTGGCCGCAGGCTGTTTTTGGGGCGTCGAGGAGACGCTGCGCAAGACCCCTGGCGTGTTGAGCACTGAAGTCGGCTACATTGGCGGCGCGGTTGAAAATCCCGATTATCGCTTGGTGTGCAGCAGTACGACTGGCCACGCCGAGGCCGTGCGTTTGCAGTTTGACCCCAAGCGGTTGAGTTATGAAGCGCTGCTGGAGCTGTTCTTCGAGCTGCATGACCCAACCCAGGTCAACCGCCAAGGCCCCGATGTGGGCACACAATACCGCAGCGCGATCTTTCCAACCACCGAAGACCAAAGTCAGACCGCCGCTGCGGTGATCGCAGCGCTTGCAGATTCGGGCAAATTCGCTAAACCCATCGCCACGGTGATCGAACCCGAGGCCCCCTTCTACCCGGCCGAGGACTACCATCAAAAGTACATCGCCAAAAAGCGCGGGGAGCTGTAATGCAAGACAATCAACTCATGTCCTGGAAGGACGACCGCGCAGCGCGCCAAGCTCAGTTTGAGCTGGCAGGCGAGGCGATTGCCTTTCCGGTCGTCACCGATGCCATGGTTCAGGAGATGGCCGATCAGTGCGATATCAAAAAGCCGCATCGCCAGGCTATCTTGCGCCGCACACAAAAGCAGTTGCGCGCCTTGCATAAGAAGAAGGACAGCCTCAGCGAGGCGCAAAATGAAACCTATATGTTTGCAGCTTTCATTTTGTGGATTGATGCCTTGATCGATGGCCGCCACCTGGCGATAAGAGACGGCCAGCTTGATCCACAAGCGATGGCGCAAGAGGCTTTCGACACGCTGGCTTAGGGCCTCGTGTTTGTTGGCGCTCCGGTTTGTTTGCTAACCGGTTTGGCAACCCGTTTGGTGCCGTGTCTGCAGGGCCCCATGGCCATCGACCCCGGCAGGGGGCGGCTGTCGCTAAGTGTCGCCTTGCAGGAACAGTTTCGCTGAGGCACAAAGAGGTGCCAATTTATCGATCGACGGCGCGGGACTCTGACGGGTTCCCGTTAGACCCAGCCGCCTCGGTTAAACCCCTTCGCTTCGCGCGAAGACAGTCACTAGATGGAAGACCGCATGTCTTGGACCGATGAACGCATCGATGAACTCAAGCAATTGTGGGGCGAAGGCCTCAGCGCCCAGGACATTGGCAAGAAGCTTGGCGTGACCAAGAATGCGGTCATTGGCAAGGCGCACCGTTTGGGTCTGCCGCCGCGCCCTTCGCCCATACGCCGCGCCCGTCCGGCACAGGCGACCAAGACCCGTCGCAAGACCAGCAATGCCAGCATTGGTTTGCGCGCCACAGGCCACACCTGCGTTTGGCCCATCGGCGATCCGGCTGAAGATGATTTTCGCTTTTGCGACGCGCCCTCGATGCCGCACAAGCCCTACTGCCAAAAACACTACGATATGGCTTATATCCAGCCGCGTCCGCGCTCGTCTCGCTCTTCTTAAGGACGCCTCATGGTCCAACCCGTCCGACTGCATAGTACCTGGGGGGTGCTGGCGGTTCTGATCTTCAGCTCGTTGATTGCGGGCCTCGGCTTTTCGATGGGCACCTTGCTTGTCAACTCGGTCCTGGCGTCCCACGGCTACAACGAGTTCATGATCGGCGTTCACACGGGATTGGCGTCTCTGGCAACGGCGATTGCCGCGCCCATGGTGCCCATGATCGCGCGGCGCTTTGGCTACGTCTGGCCGATTATTATCGCCAGCCTGGCCATGGCGTTGCTCTATGCCCTCATGCCGACCTTCCCCACTTTTAAGCTGTTGTTTGCCGCGCGCTTTTTGTTTGGCCTGCTCTTATCGGTGCCCTGGGTGCTGTTGGAGGCTTGGGTCAACCAGGTCAGCCCCGATAAGCATCGCGGCAAGGTGACCTCGGCCTATGGTGCCTTTCTCATGCTGGGCTATGGCCTGGGGCCGGTGCTGCTGAAGTTCGTCGGCATCGAGGGTGACTTGCCCTATTATGTGCTGGCGGTGGTGATTGCCATGGCCACAGCCCCCTTGTTCCTGCTGGTGCCCCACGACCCGATTGAGCTGGTCGCTAGCGAAGCCGAGCAGCCGGTGGTTGAACATCGCGACTTTACGGTCTTGTCAGAAGCGCCGTTCCTGTTTGCCTCGGCCTTCTTGGGCGGTTTCTTTATGGTCGCCTACTTCGGGCTGACCGGCATCTACGCCGACCGATTGGGCTATTCGGTCGCCCAAGGCAACGAGCTGTTGGCGGTGTTGATTATTGGCGGCTTGTTCTTGCAGCTACCCATAGGGTGGCTGGCCGATCAGTTGGGCGCGCGCAACATGATCTATGTGTCTTTGGCCTTGGCCGGGGTCCTCAGTCTGTTTATCCCGGTTTTGAATTACGAATCCTGGCACCTTGTGCTGGCCATTGTCTACGCCGCCTTGCTGCAAAGCCTCTTTACCCTGCCGCTGGCCTTGCTGGGCGAGCGCTTTACCATCGAGCGCTTGGCTGCGGCCAACGCCATCTTTGTGGTGTCGTTTGAGGTGGGCTCGGTAAGTGGCGCGCCCTTGTTGGGGGCGGCGATGCAACATATTCACCGCAACGCCTTGCCATTTGGTACCGCCTTGCTGCTGTTTGGTCTGCTTGTTTTCCAAGGCTACCGCCGTATGATGAAGCGGCCCTAGCGACTTCTTTGTGAGCTGATTTTCTATGCTTCAGACCCTGATCTGTTCCGCGAATGCGCACCGGTTTGCCAAGGCGACTCCACCTTCAGGCCCCGCAGCCCGCGTCCAGGCCCAGCATCTTGCCATGCCGCTGGCCCTGTGCCGGGCTTTCGCTGGCCTGTTGGCCCTGGCTCTGCTGGTACTGACGCCCGCAGCCGCGCAGCAGACCCAATCGGGCTTGCGCGGGCGCTTGATCATCGGCGCTGGCCCGGTCAATGGTCCAAACTACGTGGTGGGCGGCGCGATTTGTTCGATCATCAACCAGGACAGCGCACGCCACGGCTTTGAGTGTTGGGTCATGCCGAACAACGGCATTCGTGACAATATCCTGGGCATGCAGAATGGGCGTATTTCGGCTTTCTTGATTCAGTCGGACTGGCAATCCTACATCTACAACGGTGACATTCCTGGGCTGCGTCTGACGACCTTGCGTCACCTCTTCTCTTTGCAGTCGCGCGCCATCATGCTGGTCGCGCGGGCCGGAGCCAATATCCAAGACATGACCGATCTGAAGGATACCCGCATTAGCCTGGGACCAGAGGACAGCGGGCAGCGGGTTTTGTCAGAGGCGATTTTGCGGGTCGCTGGGTATGCGCAATCCTCCTTTGCCGGCACTTTTGGTTTGCGTGGGCAAGAGATCTATAAGGCGCTGTGCGTGGACGAAAGTATTGATGCCGCCTTCTTGCCGGCCAATGTGCCGTCTGCGGCGATCCAAGAGCTTATTTTGGGTTGCGGGGCGAGTTTGGTTCCGATTGCAGGTCCAACCTTTGATCGCTTAATACGCGATAATCCCTATCTATCTGAAGTAGTCATCCCCGCAACGACCTATGAAGGTTTAGAGAACGACATTAACACCTTAGCGTTCTCTTCGACGATTGTCTCAACCGATAGTCTACCTGACGAGGCCGCTTACACGATTACTGAGGCTGTATTTGACAACCTAGACGCGTTCCGTGAGTTGCATCCTTTATTGGGACGTCTGGATCCCGATAAGATGGCGGGAGTTGGAGCAACTGCCCCGCGTCATGTTGGTGCTGAACGCTATTTCGATCAGGCCGGCATTACCCGTTAAGCGCGTCACATAGATCGCCCACGGACCGCTGAGGCCGCTGCTCCCTTTGGTTGATACAGAACGGCTTTAGGGGAGCCTATAATGAAAAAAACTTGGATTGTGAGCCTGGCATGTGTGTCTAGCTTCGCGCTTGCAGGGTGCCAAGGCACCATGGGCGAAAAGTTCGGCGCCTTCAAAGACGGCTTGAAAGGCGAGAGCGCGGAAGCGGCTCCGCAAACCGCACAGGCTGCACCGCAGACCTCGACGTATCAGGGCGCTTACCCTGGAACTTACCCAGGCACCTATCAGGCTGCTCCAAACGCCGTGCCGCTGACCGCTGCACTGGCTGTTGAGCAGAGCGGTAACGCCTATGCACCGGGCTATGGCACGGTTGTTCCGCAGGCCATGCAAGCACCCCAAGGTGTCGCTGCCTATCCGTATCCCGTAGCACCCGGCCAACAGCAGCCGCGTTTTGCGCGTCAAGCTGGCGGTGTAAGCGCAGCGCCGCAAGCGGGCTTGCCCGCAAGTGCAGCGGTGGCTGGCCTCCAGGCGAACCAGATGCAGGCGATCCCACAGCAGATGGCACCTGGTGCTCATCAGCCGATTCAAACTTCGGCGCTGCAAACCATTGATATGCCCGCAGGCGGTTTGCCAGCGGCTCCAACTGCGGTGGCTGAGTTGCCCATCCCCGGCAGCATTCCTTCCATCCCCATGCCGGCCGGTCGCGAGCTGAGCCTACCCGAATTCGCTCAGGCACAGTTGGCTGCCCTGAAAGGCTTCCCCTACGCCGACCCGCGCCAGCGCAGCACCATTGCATCAGCGATGCGTGGCCAGCGTTTGCCCAAGTTGATGCGCTTCATTCCTTCGGACCTGCAGGCTAACGTTTTGCGTGACTTCGGTTGGGACGCTGCAAATCCGTCGGATGGCTTCAAGGACGAGATGCTGATCGGTGCGCAAATCGGTACCCCAGTGGTCTCACCGGTCAACGGCACCATTTCCAAGATTACCTTTGCTGATGATAAGTCGAGCATCTCGGTCCGCTCTGGCGGCCTGGAGTTCCAGTTCAGCAACCTGGAAGTTGGCGGCCACCTGCGCGTTGGCCAAGCGATCAGCAGCGATGTCATTTTGGGCACCGTGTCTGAGAGCGGCCAGTTCAGTCACGCGATCCACTTCGTACCGGCGAACCAACTGTCTGCGGCCAATGCTGCGAATGCGATCCATCCCTTCTACGTCGCGGCCTTTATGCTCTAAGGCATGGGCTCGGCGCGCAGGCGCTTTGCTTGCTCGGAATAGGGCAGGCTTACAGCTCAATACATGAGGTCGGTCGGGCGTGGAACGAAGCCAGTCGTCGTCAAGAAACACTGAACCAATTCGTCCGTTTGTCTTATTATCGCTGTGTTTGGGGGCTAACCCTGGACACAGCGTTTTTTTTGCCTGGCTTGATATGGAGACCGCAGGAAGCGGCCCGTTGGGCAAAGCGCGTCTGTTTGCACGGTGTCTTGGCGGTTGCGTCGCCAAGGGTTCTCGCGATAAGACGCAGAAAATGCACGATTTCTTATGACCGAAGACAGTATTTTAGTGGCCGTTTGCTTGGAACACGAGCCGAGCGGTTGAAGTGATATTTCTATCGGACCTTCGCCTTTATGCGTTGTTTTGTATTTGCATTGATTCTTTTGCCGCTGGCCGCCTTGGTCGCCGGATGCAGCCAAGACCCCCAACTCGCCGAAGTGCGCAGCTACAGCCTGCTCAAAGGTGCGACACCGGGCAATCCCTATGCACAGAGCGCTTACCGCCAACACCTTGGTGCGGGCGACGGAGGCCAGCAAGATCCGCTTGGCGACCTGATTGCCAATTCCAGTGCCTCGCTGGTCCCATTACCGGATTTTGCCGCTTACAGCGCTCAGCGCGACCGCATCATGACCGCTATGCGCCGCATGGACAAACAATTCGATGTCCGCAAGCGGCCTCGGCGCACGCCAAAGGAATGGGTCAAGCGCCCCTGGGACCACAGCCTGCCCTTCCTGCTGGCGGACCAAAAAGCCGACTACAGCTCGGACTATGGTTGGCGGTCCTTGTGGGGTCGCAAGGATTTCCACGGCGGCATTGATATCATGGCCAAGAAGGGAACACCCATCTTTGCGGTCAGCGATGGCATTCTGGAATACGCCGAATCCGCGGGCCGCAACGGCGGCTTGGTGTTGCGCGGGCAGGGTCGCGATCAGGGCTACCACTTCACCTATTGGCACATTCGCCCATCGGCCAAGCTGCGCCAGGGCCAAGTGGTGCGTAAGGGTCAGTTGGTCGGCCACATTGCCAATTGGGGTGCGAATTCACACCTGCACTACGCGGTGCATGCCACCGAGGGCAAGAGCTATAAGGCGCGCTCCGACAGTGCCTCCTTGCACCCGCTCCTCTATCACCGGGCCAAGGCCAGTACGCGGCGCTGAGCGCGGGCCTTGCCTCAAGGGTGAAAGCCGGTGTAAGACGATCCGCCGCATCCGCTAAGTCCGGAGGCCCCTATGGCCAGCCAATCTCGGCATCTGTGGCGCTGGCTCGACCGCCTGTTGCCGCTCGAAAAAAACCCGCCCTACACCCGCCCGCCGCAAGGCGCGTGGCGGTATATCATCAGCTCCATTGGACAGATGCGCAGCGTGGCCGCCGCCATGCTGATCACCTCTGTGTTGTATGGCATAGCTGATGCGCTGTTGCCGGTCCTGCTGGGCCTGACCATCGACACCTACATCCTGCCGAGCGCTGACGGCCCGCGCATCTCGAACACGGCCTTCGTGGTGTTGGCGATTGCCGCGCTGGCCGCCCGACCCGTGCTGTTCGCTGTCGAGGGCCTGGCGACCTACTTCCTGTTTCACACCAGCTTTGAACCCATGCTGTCACGCCAAGCGCACCGGCACATCTTGGGCCAGTCCTACAGCTTCTTCCAAAACGAGTTCGCCGGACGCATCGCCAACAAAGTCAGCGGCCTAGGGCGCTCGACCCGCGATGTGGTGGGCGATCTGCTGGAGGCCGTCTCCTACGTCTTCGCCTTCTTGTTGGTGGCGCTGTCTATCCTGACCGCCCTCAGCCCCTGGCTCATGCTGCCGCTGGGAGTGTGGATGCTGGTCTATGTCTCCGGCATTGCTTGGCTGGTGCCCCGGCTGCAAGCGCGCAACAAGCTGGCCTTCAAGGCAGCCTCAGAGGTGCAGGGCCGCATTGTGGACGCCTACACCAACATTCAAACCGTGCAACTGTTCGGCGACCCGGGCCGCGAGGATGGCTTCGTGCTGGATTCTATGCGCCTGGCGCGTGATCGAGCGCGGTCGGTCAGCGTCCTGCTCTACGCGGCGGATTTGGGGCTCGAGCTGCTCAACACCGCGATGATTGTTGGCCTGTTCGCCATCTCGCTGTGGTTCTGGAGCCTGGATCTGGTCACGGCTGGCGCGGTGGCCATCGCCTTGCCGCTGGGCTTCAAGGTCATGGGCATGTCGAACTGGGTCATGCACATGGCGACCAATATCTTTTCGGCGCTGGGCACAGTGCAAGAATCGCTGGATACCGTGGCGTTGGAGCCTGACATGCAAGACGCACCGGGCGCCAAGCCCCTGCAAGTGAGCGCGGGCCGCATCGTCTTCGAGCAGGTCAGCTTTTCCTACGGGGCCAAATCGGCGGTGGTCGAGGATCTCTCGTTTGTCGTGGAGCCGGGTGAGAAAATCGCGCTGGTCGGGCCATCGGGAGCCGGTAAATCAACGCTGACGGCGCTTTTGTTGCGGCTCTATGATCTGGACGGCGGGCGGATTCTGATCGATGGCCAGGACATCGCCCAAGTGACGCGCCAATCGCTGAGGAGCCAGATCGCGTTGGTGACGCAGGATACCTCCTTGCTGCACCGTTCGGTGGCGGAGAATATCGCCTATGGGCGGCCAGGGGCCAGCCGAGAGGAGATCGAGGCCGCAGCCGCGCGCGCCAGTGCCGCCGACTTCATCGCGGAGCTGAGCGATCTTGATGGCCGCAACGGGTTGGAGGCGCGGGTGGGTGAGCGGGGGGTCAAGCTGTCCGGCGGCCAACGCCAGCGCATTGCCTTGGCGCGGGTGTTGTTGAAAGACGCGCCGATTGTGGTGTTTGACGAGGCCACCTCGGCGCTGGATTCCGAGACCGAAGCCCAGCTTCAAGAACAGTTGGAGCTGGTGAGCCAAAACAAGACGGTGATTACCATTGCCCACCGCTTGGCGACTATCAAGCAGGCCGACCGGGTGTTTGTGATGGATGGCGGCAAGATCGTGCAGCTCGGCAGCCATGCGCAGTTACTGAACGAGCCAGGGCTTTATGCCCAACTGTGGCAGCGCCAGGCGGGCGGCTTTGAGGCAGCGCGCTAGCGCAAAGCCCGGGCATCGCCCGCGAATGCGCCAAATCTGCTTGGGGTAAATTTGCGGCAATATCAAAGAGATAGAGCAGCGGATCTGATGTCATGTCAGAACCCGACGCGCTAAACTCGATACTGGCGACAGAAGGAATCCAGGCTCAGTAGGGACCAAATCAGCAGGCGCTTGTTGCCGTTGCCCTCAAAGTGGAGCTGCAAACGCTTGTCGAACAGAGGCTTGTCCAGAAAGCCCCAAATCGGCGACTGGTTGCCCAAGCGCTCTTGCACCCAGCCCGCCAACTCGCCCTTGAACCAGCTCGCGTCAGGGGCGGAAAAGCCCTGCTTGCGGCGCTCGAGGATTTCTTTGGGAACCAGGCCCTCGGTGGCCTTGCGCAAGATCAGCTTGGCGTTGTTCATCTCGCGATACTCATAGTGGGTCTCTGAGGACTCGCTGTTTTTGATGCTGTCCAAGAAGCCCAGCTTGAGGCGCAGCGGCAGCCGCATGGCAAAGTCCACCAGGTCGTTGTCCAAGAAGGGTACCCGCGATTCCAGCGAATGCGCCATAGAGATCTTGTCCTCTACGTAGAGCAAGCCGCGCAAGAAGGTTTTGGCCTCGAAGGTCAGCGCTGCATTCACAAAGTCTTCCCGCGCGGTGCGACTGCGGTCGAAGCCGTCGAAATAACCCGAAAAGACCGCCATGGGGTCGAAGATTTCGGTCTGATTGGCCACCGGACGCATGACATCGCGCAGGTCGGTGTTGGGCAGCAGGCGCTTCCAATAGGTGAGGTACTTGGTCAGGAAATCGTCGTAGTTCCGGCTCTTCATCACTTCCAGGTAGCGCCAGGAGTAGCCGGCAAAGATTTCGTCCCCCCCGGTGCCGCACAGCACGACCTTGTTGAACTTTGAGGCCAACTTGGCCGCGTACCAGTTGGGGTAGGACTGGCCGACGCGCGGCTCCTCAACGTGCCACACGAGTTGGTCGATACAGCGCGGAATGTCGGCTGGCTTGACCACTACCTCATAATGCTCGGTTCCAAAGGCGCGCGCCATGACTTCGGCGGCGCGGCGCTCGTCAAACTGTTGCTCATAGTCCTGCACGTCTTGCAGATCAAAGCCGCAGGTGAAGCTGCGCAGGTTGGGGGTGAGCTGGGCGGCCATGGCGGTCAGATTGCCCGAATCGATGCCGCCGGACAGGTAAGCCGATACATCCACGTCCGACACCATTTGGCGCTTAACCGCTTGGCTGAGCAGGCGCTTGACCTCCTTGTAATATTCCTCGTCGCTGGCCCCGCTTTCTTCCTGCTCAAAGCGGAAGTCCCAGAAGGTTTTCGGCTCCAGGCGTAGATCGCAACCCTGAGACAGATCCAGCGTTGCGACAGAGGCGGGCGGGAACTCGATCACGCCTTCAAGCAAGGTCTGGTCGGAAAAGAAATTCTGAAAGCTCAAGTATTCCTGCACGCCCAAGAGGTTGAGCTTGGAGGGAAACTCGGGGTGGCTCAAAAAGGCTTTGGCCTCAGACGCAAACAGCAGGACCGATGGGCCGCGATAGATGTAGAGCGGTTTGATGCCGTAGCGGTCGCGCGCCAGGGTTAGGCGCTTTTCGCGGCGGTCATAGAGGGCGAAAGCAAACATCCCGTTCAGGCGCTCTACGCAGTCGCGACCCCACTCCTGGTAGGCGTGCAGCAGCACCTCGGTGTCAGAGCTGGAAACAAAGCTGTGGCCCTTGTCTTCCAGCTCGCGGCGGATATCTTTAAAGTTATAGATTTCGCCATTATAAACAATGGCATAGCGTCCGTCGCCCGCATACATGGGCTGGTCGCCGCCATGGCTCAAGTCGATGATCGATAAGCGGCGATGGCCCAGGCCGACGCCTTCCTCGACAAAGTGGCCCTCGCCGTCGGGCCCTCGGTGGGCGATTGCATCGGTCGACGCTTTCAACAGCTCAGGATCGACCGGCTTTCCAGTCAGGTTGACAATACCGGTAATACCGCACATCGCGGACCTCTTTCGTCATGCAAGGACAGAGCGCGGGCTTGAGTTCGCCCCTTAAAGGGGTGATCATCGCGAGCCCCATGCATTTTTCTAGCGACTGGCCCCAGCAATACAAGCGCTAAAGCAAACTAGCTGCATCGCTTGGGCGTTCATGCCCATCGCCTTGCTTGCCAAGCCAGCTCATCTCGCCTAGGCAGAAGCCCTGCCAAAAGACGGACCGCGAGCGCCCATGCACATTCTGCACTACACCTCTGCCCACCCTTGGGACGACATCCGCATCTTGCATAAGATGTGCGTGGAGGCGGTGCGCCAGGGCCATGAGGTCAGCTTGGTGGCGGTTGACCCCGAGGCGCAAGAGGACCGGCGATTTGACTTCAAGGGCGTTGCTGTGCACTTGCTAGCCCGCCGCGCAGGGCCCGGACGCTTACAACGCGCGACCAAGGTCGCCTGGCGCGTCACCCGCTATGCAGTGGCGTTGAAGCCCGATATCTTGCAGTTTCATGACCCTGAGCTGATCCCTCACGCCCTGCTGGCGGTGCCGCGCGGGCGACCGCTGATATTTGATGCACACGAGGATTTCGTCGCCCAGCTTGAGGGCAAGGCTTGGGTGCGGGCCGGGCTGAAAAAGCGCCTGCTGCGTGCGGCCATGGCCAGCATGCGCGCGCTGATTGCTTGGCGGGCCAGCCATATTCTGGCGGCTACCGATGGCGTGCGTGCTGCCTATCCTGTGGCCAAAAGCAGCGTGCTGCGCAATCTGCCCATCTTGGCCGAGTTCGATAGCGACGCGCGCCTGCCCTTGGATCAACGCGGGGCTGAGGCCTGCTATGTCGGTGCAATCTCCAAGGCGCGTGGGATTGTTGAGCTGATCGAGGCCCTGGCTCTGAGCCCGGCGACCGAGCTATTGCACCTGGCGGGGCGCTTTGAGACCCCCGCACTGGAGGCCGAATTGCGCGCCATGCCGGGCTGGGCCAAGGTGCGCTATCACGGGCTGGTGGGCCGCGCGCAGATCGTCGAGATCTTGGGCCGCTCGCGGGCCGGGTTGGTCACTTTGCATGCCACGCCCAACCACCTGCATTCGATTCCGATCAAGATGCTGGAGTATCTCTGCGCGGGCATCCCCTCCATTGCCTCGAACTTCGAGTATTGGCACAGCTTTGTCGCACAGGGGCGCACGGCCTTGTTTGTTGATCCCCTGGATCCGCAAGCGATCGCGCAGGCCCTGGATCAGGCTATGGCGCAAGCTGCGCACTTCGAAGCTGCTATGACGCCCGACACACGCCGGCGATTTGCCTGGGAGGAAGAGGCCAAGACCTTGGAGCAGGTCTATGTGGCCTGTCTGGCCCCGCAATCCGTCTAGGGCGGCGGGTCCTGGCATCGCGCGTCAAGTCTATCCAAGTCTATCGCTATAAGTCTTTAGCTCTAAGCATCTGTTTTATAATGCAAATGCACCTTCATAATCGAGGGCGATTGCTCGGGCTTTGCGCTGGCGTCCCATCTTCGCTGCCCAACTCACAACACTTGACGGCCCAATTGCCAAACAGCCCCGAGCTCTCCAGTGGCTGTGAGATGTACCAAGTCGGCTTGCGCATGGTCACAGAGATGGCCGATCTCGCGCTGCTTTCCAATAAGCGTCGCCGGGATCGAGGTCGCCATATCCAAGACATGCTCAAGGCGCTGTTGCGTGACGTTCATGATGTTTCGAAGGGCCGTCGACAAATCCAGATCAGCTCCAGCTAGGGTGCCGTCTGTCAAGGTTAGGCGCCCGTTGTGGCGATTGATTTGGCGACCATTAAGCTGGAAATGGGCAATGTCGGACCCGGCTGCTGCCATGGCGTCGCTAACCAGAAAAATCCTGCCGGGGCCCGCCTTTGCGCGTAGCGCGGCATGGATTGATACCGGGTGGACGTGGATCAAATCTGCGATCAATCCCGCAGACAGGCCGCCATGCGCCAAAGCGGCCCCCACAAGCCCAGGTTCGCGATTACCAAGCTGGCTCATGGCGTTAAACAGGTGAGTGACGCACCTCACACCGTTGTCAGCCGACATCATGCATTGATCAAAGCTGGCATCGGTGTGGCCGAGTGAGAGCAGAATGCCGGCGTCCGACAAGCATCTCATTTGCTCAAAAGACACGGACTCCGGGGCAAGCGTGACTTTTAAGAACGGGATGCGATCAGCAGCCTCCAAAAGGAGCGCGAGGTCAGCGGCCTCCATAGTGCGAATGAGAGACGGGGCATGCGCACCCTTGCGGGCCAGCGACAAGTGGGGGCCTTCCAAGTGTAGCCCAACAATCCCGGGGACGCCCTCTGCAATAGCGGTCTCAACGGAGGTGATGGCAGCACGCACCTTGTCTGCGGTCTGGGTAATCAAGGTCGGCAGGATAGACGTAGCGCCCAGGCTTGCATGCGCCGCGGCGATGGTACGCAAGGTATCCACCGAAGGGTCATCATAGAACATGACACCGCCGCCGCCGTTGACTTGCAGATCGACAAAGCCGGGAGCAAGGATACCGCCACTCAGCTCGATCCTTTCGGCGTCGTCTGGAACTGCGTTATGCGGGACGATGCCGCCAAGTCTGTCACCACGCAGCACAAGGGCGCGATCCATGTGAAGAGAGGCGCCATCAAATATAGCGGCACCATATAGAGCTGTTGTCTTTTCCCTCATCGCGTCTCGGTCACTTTTTTCAGATGACGGGGCATGTCTGGATTGTTGCCGCGGGATGTCGCTACGCGTTCGACCATGGCGTAAAACGAGGTGATTAGGCTGATCGGGTCGGTCAGGGGGTGGTCCGTTCGGCAATGAGGGATCGGGGTTGACAGCTTCGCTTTGTCGGAGGTGACGAATACTTTCGCTCCCTTGCCCGCGATCTGGTCCGCGATATCCACCAAGGCCGCCTCAGCGGCATCGCCTGAGGCGAAAGCAAGAACCGGAAAGCCTTCTTCGACAATCGACACTGGACCGTGCAGAACCTCTGCAGAAGAATAGCTTTCAGCGTGAATTTGGCAGGTTTCTTTGAACTTGAGCGCGGCTTCGTTCGAAATTGCCCAGGTTGGGCCGCGGCCAAGCGTGAACAAAGATTGTTCGCTGCCAATCGCTTCGCGCACCTCAGGCCAGTCAAGCTCCGTCGCGCGCTGAAGAGCGAGGGGCAGAGTCGTAAGAGCCTTTCGCAGCTCATCATCATCGCGCCACTGCGCCAGCACCATGAGACCCGCAACCGCCGACGTAACGAAAGTTTTGGTGGCTGCCACGCTCAACTCCGGCCCGGCGTGCATTGGCAAGGTATGCGATGCCGCCTGTGCCAAGGGTGAGGTTGAATTGTTTGTGATCGCCACTGACAGCGCACCGTCGCGGCGGGCGGCGCGGGCCATTTCAACGATGTCCGGACTTTGGCCTGACTGCGAGACCGAAATGCACAAACTGTTGCGCAGCTTCAGTCGCGCGCCATAGATCGAAGCCACTGAAGGGCCGACTGAGGCAACCGGCGCACCGGCAAGGAGCTCGATCGCGTATTTCAAGTAGTTGCAAACGTGGTCTGAAGAACCGCGGGCAACCGTGACCACAAAAGCAGGGTCCAAGCTGCGAACCGCCTCAGCCGCCTTCGATAGGTCCGCGCTGCCTTTGGACAGCAAG
>JAUIBT010000003.1 GCA_030428255.1 Alphaproteobacteria bacterium
CATCAATGTCGGGAAAGTCCGCAGACCGGCGTTTCAGCCTACAAAATGCTACACGATATACGAATGGCCGGTTTGGTGAAGCTGCACCGCAGCACTGGACGGACCAATGAACGGCAGCAATGGGC
This sequence comes from Alphaproteobacteria bacterium, assembly GCA_030428255.1. Taxonomy (GTDB): domain Bacteria; phylum Pseudomonadota; class Alphaproteobacteria; order UBA7985; family JAUIBT01; genus JAUIBT01. The sequence goes on from JAUIBT010000003.1 coordinate 126, forward strand.
CGTCCGTGAAGACGGCCCGTGGCTTTAGATTTCGATAGCTTCGGAGATAGCCAGCGCATCTTCAAGCTCAACGCCAAGGTATCTGACAGTGCTGTCCATCTTGGTGTGGCCCAGCAATAACTGGACCGCCCGAAGGTTGCCCGTTTTCTTGTAAATTTGGGTCACCTTCGTTCGACGCATTGAGTGCGTGCCATAGGCGCTGGCCTCCAGACCGATGGATGTAACCCACTCACGGACAATACGTGCATATTGGCGGGTTGAGATGTGAAGGCGTTCGTGAAAGCGACCGGGCCAAAGGTATTCTGATCCGATCATGAGCGGCTCGCGCATCCACCTTGCCAGCGATGCGCGGGTGCCTTCAGCAATTTCAAAGCGCACAGGTTTCTGGGTCTTGCTCTGCAGAACCGACGCCCGCTCCTTGATTTGGCCTGATGCCATGACATCGATCACCTTCATCTTCACCAGATCGCAGCCGCGCAGCTTGCTGTCGATGGCAAGATTGAAAAGGGCCAGATCACGATGGTTCTCGGCCAGCTCCAGCCGCACCCTGATCGCCCAGACGTGTTTTGGCTTGAGCGGCCGTTTCTGGCCGACGATCCGGCCTTTGTTCCAAGCAGGGCGCAAAGCGCGAATGGCGGGTAAGTTTGGTGTTTCCATGATGGATCCTCCCATCCACCACTCCCTCCCACATCGACAACCCGACGTTGACAAGACATTATAGCACATGATGCTGCATTGCATCCGAGGTCAGCTTCGAGCCCAGAATACAGAATGCTGCGCGTCGCACGAACGACCGCTTTCGGAAAGTGGGTCGCGAGCTATCCTCGTTTGCCAGCGGAAAAGGTACTCTTCGTCAGAGCTTCGTGCATACTCTTCCGCTCCGGGATCGCCACCCCGAAGTGTTGGGCCAGCCAAGCTCCGTCTACGGCAAACCGAGCAATGCTTAGTTCGACGTTGCCTTGATCTTCACCGTATTCAGAGAGTTGGTCATTCAGCCACTCTGTCCATTTCATCCGAAGAGCCGGATCATCCAGCATGAGGAGCGAAAGAGCGATCCATGTCTGATCCATGGCCGGTTCTTCACCACCAAAGGCCAGATCAATATAGGCACGGGTGAACGCTCCATGCGCAACACGATCCTTCGAGGCCCGAGCCCCAATCTCAGAAGCCAGTTGGTCTAAGACTTCCTCGAAGATCGCATCAATCAAGGCCTGGACCTGTCGCGGTTTGGTGCCGCTCCTTTGATCACGTAATGTGCAGCAAAGGAGATGAAACATGGGCACAGGCAGAACGGATGAATTCCGCAAGGATGCGGTGCGGATTGCGCTAACCAGCGGGCTTTCGCGGCGTCAGGTTGCGGATGATTTGGGGGTCGGCTTGTCGACCTTGAACAAGTGGGTGAACGCGCATCGGGACACGGATGTGGTCTCGGCTGAGGACCGCGAACTGGCACGAGAGAACGAACGGCTTCGGCGCGAGATCCGCATCCTCAAGGAGGAGAGGGAAATCCTAAAAAAAGCCACCCAGTTCTTCGCGAGCCAAAAGCCGTGAGGTTTCGGTTTGTCGAAGAACAGCGCGGGGCCTTCCCGGTCGACCGCCTGTGTCGTGTGATGAACGTCAGCCCGCGTGGCCTGCGGGCCTTCCGAAGTCGTCCGGCCAGCCGCAGGCAGCACATGGACATGGTGGTTCTGGCGCACATCAAGGAACAGTCGCGGCTGAGCCTGGGCAGCTACGGCCGACCCAGGATGACCGAAGAGTTAAAGGAGGTTGGTGTCGATGTGGGGCATCGCAGGGTTGGGCGGCTGATGCGCGAGAACGGGATTGTCGTTGAAAGAACGAGGAAATTCAAAGCAACCACCGACAGCGACCACACGTTCAACATCGCGCCAAACCTGCTGGATCGTGACTTCACGGCAGAACGGCCCAATCAGAAGTGGGCGGGCGATATCAGCTACATCTGGACCCGTGAGGGCTGGCTGTATCTGGCGGTGATCCTGGACCTGCACTCCCGACGCGTGATTGGCTGGGCCGTCAGCAACCGGATGAAGCGCGACCTGGCGATCCGGGCCCTGAAGATGGCCATCGCGCTGCGGTCGCCACCCAGGGGCTGCATCTTCCACAGCGATCGCGGCAGCCAATACTGTTCACACGACTACCAGAAGGTCCTGCGCGATCATGGCCTGAAGGCCTCGATGAGCGGCAAGGGTAATTGCTACGATAACGCTGCTGTCGAAACATTCTTCAAGACCATCAAGGCAGAGCTGATTTGGCGCCGCACCTGGGAGACCCGTCGCCAAGCCGAAACCGCCATCTTCCAATACATCAACGGCTTCTATAACCCGCGCCGTCGGCATTCAGCATTGGGAGGCAAAAGCCCCTTGGCCTTCGAAAGCCAAGTGGCCTAAACGAGCACTGGGGGCGGCACAAATACGCGACAGGTCCAGCCTGCTTGCTCGGGAAGTGATGAAGGAAGCCGCCTTTAGTGACACCGGCAGCAGACGCAACGGCTTGAACTGTTATTGCCGAGATGCCGCTTTCAATGGCGAGCTTTTTGGCTTCATCCATGAGGCGGCGTCTAACGGCTTGTGGGTCTTTGACGCGTTTATGTGCTTCTGGCATCTCAATGTGAGACGCTACCAGACAGCAAGTTCATGACAAGCACACCGCCGACGATCATAGCAATTCCCGTTACCGCCCAGAAATCCAGAGCCATCTTAAACACGACGACACTGACCACCGCCGTCAGGACGATGCCGAGACCAGCCCAAACGGCGTAGGCCACACCAAGAGGCACCATCTTCAACGCAAGAGAAAGACAGTAAAGGGACAGGATAAAGCAGACCAGCATCCCGAGAGATGGCCACAGCTTCGTAAACTGTTGGGACAATTTCAGCAGGGTCGAACCGCTGACCTCTAGGATAATGGCGGCTCCCAGAGCCGTGTAGGCAGCAAGCATGGCGTTCATTTCAACATCTCCGTCGATTTTCGATAAACATACCATACGAATGGTTTCTTTCAAGGCCACTCTTCTACGTTATTTGTGGTTTTTAGTCATCAGAGCGGTCATTGTTCTCGAAAGGGAAAGGTCTGCTTTGTCCGCACAGCGGACCTTGGCTGTCGGGAAATGCTGCGCAACCCACGAACGACTGCTTCGGCGAAGCTGCGCCGCGGCGTGGTCGCTCTATCCCAAGGTCAGCTAAGGGCCGAAAACGATTATCTTCCATCGGTAGAACGATCATCCATGTCAACGCCATGTCAACGAGCGTACGTCATTTTTTGAGTGTAAGGCACGGCGGATGCGGGCCTATGTCAGAGAATTTCAGGGCTAAGAATTTGCGAATTCAAAGGTTTGCCGCCTATGTGATTGAAATTATTAAGTTATTGAAATCGTTAAATAATGGGCTCATAACCTGAAGGTCGCCGGTTCAAATCTGGCAGCAACACGTAGCCACGACTTTGCGCCCAGGTTTGCCACATTTCAGAGAGCACTCCATTTCCAGGGCGGTTTGGCCAACCAAACTTTTAGACAAACCTCGCATCCGCGGGGTTTTTTATGCGCGCAGCTTGGGGCCGACGACCACCCGCAAAACCCGAGCGTAGCGACGGTGGCTTTGCGGAGACCAAGCCGCAAAACCCGAAGGTGGCTTTGCGGAAACATAAAGCCCTCGGGACAACAAAAGCTAGAGAAACGCTTTTGTTGTTACCCTCGACGGTTCAAATCAACCCGAAGCAACCAAACTTTTAGACAAACCTCGCATCCGCGGGGTTTTTTTATGCGCGCAGCTTGGGGCCGACGACCACCCGCAAAGCCCGAGCGTAGCGACGGTGGCTTTGCGGAAACATAATGCCCGCGCGAAAACAGTAACTATTGAAACGCGCTTCGGGCGCCTGGCTGCAGAGACGTCCTTGATGGCGGGCAAACGAAGCAAGCAAGATCCGGTCCCTTTTTGCAGCGTCGGTGCAGCTCGGCTTGTCGGCGTCGATACTCTCGAGGGTTCAGATCCGGCCTGCGCAGCCAAGATGAAGAAAATAAACTCAATATCATTGGCCGCCTTGTGCGGCCTTGTGCGTTTCTGGGCCTCAGACAACTGTCGCGTTCGGTGCAGCTTGGAAGCGGCGGTGATGCCAGGCCACGATAGAGAAGCTGGACCTCGAACAGTGTGCAGCGACTGAATAGGGCGACGAGGATGATCTCACGCCGGCCTCCAGGGCGCTCGGCGCTACCCGAAGTACCACCCAGCACAACTCCGAAACGATCAGTAGCATAGCTAGCTCACCGCTAATCTTGCCCCCCCGGGGCTATCGTCCTTTGCCTGTCAGCCAAACACCCCACCCCAGGGGGCACCGCCCTCGTTGTGGCGCTGCATACAACCGCCATACAACCCGATTTTGCGCGGACGGGTTTCAGATTTTGAAGTCATTCGACGCGTTGGGCATATCCTAGCGATTTTGCATGATACATGCGAAACGAGCAGTGAAAATGCTGCCTTTCACAAAAAAAGGGCCCTTCCGGGCCCTTCCTTTTTCCGGAAACCTTCTAACGCTCTGGTTAGAAGGAAATCAAGACCGAGGCACCTGCGGTCCAGGTGCGGCCCTCGTCATCACCGAGGTGTTGGCCTTGGCCAATCAGCTCGTTGTTGAAGGTTGAAAGCGGTGCTGCGAAACACGAACCCGGGACGCTTGAGCCGCCAACGGCAGTCCAGTTCGAGCAGCTATCACTGTCAAGGTTGGCAATGCCGACGCCCAAGACAACGCCATCGGCCAACTCATAGCTTCCACCTGCGAAGAAGTTTGAGGTGTACTCCTGCCCAGTGACCACCGCATGCGCGATTTTGGTTTCTGCACCAGCGCCTACGGTCAACGCGCCCAAGTTATAGCTCGCGCCAGCGGCAACGTATTCGGTGGTTGCACCAACTTCTTCGTGCGCATAGTTCACACCAAAGCTCAAGCCGCCGATGTTCGCACCGAGTGAGCCTGCCAATGCCTCCTCGCCGGCCGACAGACCAAGATCGACGGTTGCCACGCCAACCGCGGCTGAATACCCGATGCCTAGGCCCCAGTTGGAATCGTCGTCGACCGATGCTTCAAAATCAACGCCCAAAAAGGAATTGGAGTAGAAAACCTGTTCAGCTTCCGAGGAAGCCAAGTTGCTGATTTCCATTGCACCCGGTGCCAAGAATGGGACATTCAGTTGATTTGATGCCTCGCCTGCTGCGCCGGTGTCGCCAAGCTTGACGTTACCAAGAGCCGAGTTCAAGAAAACGTAGCCGTCGTTAAACGCAACGTCGCTCTGTCCACCGTTCTTGTAGTCGTAATAGAGACCGAATTCGCGCTCGTTTGTGTGGGCATCTGAGGAAAACAGATCCAGTTTCAAATGCATGCCATACTCGAGGCCTGATTTGGTCGAGGTAACGTAGTCGAAATCCAGTCGACCATCGACGGCAAAATCAAGACTTTCAACCGATCGATCTTTGAAGGCCTTTTGGTCATAAAAGTGGCCCATATGCGCCTCGAACTCCACGAAACCGCTGATTGTCAGTTCCTGAGCCGTCGCTGAACCCATGAGCGCGACAACCATTGTCGTCGCTAAGAGTGCTTTCTTCATTTGATTGCGCCTATTTGTGGTTGTGTTTCTCTATGTGGAGACGATTTAAGACCTATTCAATCTATCAAAGGTTGCAGTAGTAACAACATATTTGTGACATGATCTAGATGGATTTTTGTCAACTGTTGCTTTTTTGCCACTGGAAACGGTGCCGCTGCATAGCGGATGCACTTAGTTTGGTCGAGGCCCACATGCAATTTTGCCCTGCATCGACTGAAACATTTGGGCGCTTTGGTACTCGGGATCAGGGGATTGGGTGACGAGGCGACCATAAACTGGGTCGCGCTTGGTGGTCTCAAGGAGTGCTTGACATAACAATTGCTGCGAAAAGCGGCGCGATCCTTGGGGGCGGAGGCGATGCCTCCGGTTTGACCCACGGGGCTTGGGGAGGTGATCGGCCTTGCGCCAGGAACTTGCGCCAGGAACTTGCGCCAGGAACTTGCGTCGGCGGCCTTGTGGAGGCTTTGTCAACGCGCCGTCGCAGGGGCCGGGCGTCCGCCTAACTGGAGGTTGCAAGTCAAGTCAAGTCAAGTCAAGTCAAGTTACAGCGCAGCATAGCCTGGGGCGATATGGAACGACCTGGCTTGATCCATGACAAGCCAGGTGGCCAGCGCGCGCATAAAGGCAACACGGCTTGCCACACCCGGATCGCAACGCGTTCTCGGCCAACCGGGGCCCAGCGCAAGATCTGGCTGGGTGATGCACTCGCAACGCTTAAGGGAACAAATGGCGGGGCCAATGGGGGGAAAGCCAAGCGCCCTGCTTGCTCACGCAAAAGGGGCGCGGTGAGCCTAGGGCCAGCTTGGCACCCAAAGCGCGTGTAGCTGAAACGGGAGCAGGGGCATTGCGGGCCGTCGACGCTCTTGCGCGCTTCACTGAGTTCCTTGAGCCAAGGTCAGTGCCCCAACTTGCGGCAAATCACTGCGCTTTGGGCAGCAAGCGTTGCAGCAGGCTCGCGACAGTGATTTGGCCCAACAGGGCTCCCTCCTCGGTCACCAGTACGCTGCTGGCACCGTCTTGCAGCAAGCGCATGGCATCCTGCACCTTGGTTTCGGCGTCAACAGAGGGCGCGCCGTCGGCCTGCTCCAGGCCCTGATCGGTCATGACATCGCGCGCGCAAAGCACGCCGAGCGGGTTCATATGCGCCACGAAATCGGCCACATAGTCATTGGCTGGATTGGCGAAAATATCCCGCGGCGTGCCGCGCTGAACGATGCGTCCGCCCTCCATGATGGCGATATGATCGCCCAGTTTGAAGGCTTCATCCAGATCGTGGCTGACGAAGATAATCGTGCGCTTGAGCTGGCTTTGCAGCGACAGCAGCTCATCTTGCAGGCGGGTACGGATCAGCGGATCGAGCGCCGAAAAGGGCTCGTCCATCAGCAAAATCGGCGCGTCGGTTGCAAAGGCGCGGGCCAGGCCGACTCTTTGCTGCATGCCACCGGACAGCTCCCCGACCTTGCGGTCTGCCCAGTCCGACAAGCCGACCAAGCTGAGCTGTTGATCAACCAATTGCCGGCGCTCGGCGGGGCTTTGACCGGCCAGCTCCAAGCCCAGGCCGACATTGTCGCGGACGCTGCGCCATGGAAGCAGGCCGAATTGCTGGAAGACCATGGAAATGCGCTTGCGACGCAGCTCTCGCAAGAGAGTGGGCGAGGCGTTAGAGACATCCACCATCTGCCCGCCGTGTTGTACGCGCACAGATCCACGAGCGACCGGGTTCAGCCCGTTCACCGCGCGCAGTAAAGTTGATTTGCCCGAACCCGACAAGCCCATCAGCACCAAAATTTCACCTTCACCAACATTGAGTGAGCAGTTATGGACGCCCAAGATTTGCTCGGTCTGGCTTTGGATTTCACTGCGGCTGAGGCCCTGATCCATGAGGGGCAGGGCGCGTTGCGGGGCGTCGCCAAAAACGATGTTTACCGCGTCAAATTCAACGGCGTTGCTCATGACTGCTCTCCCTTCAGGCGCAGCATACGGTCGAGCATGATGGCCACCACCACGATGATAAAGCCGCTCTCGAAACCCAGCGCCGTGTTGACCTGGTTTAGCGCTCGCACCACTGGTACGCCCAGGCCGTCCGCGCCGACCAAGGCCGCGATCACGACCATCGACAGCGACAGCATAATGGTCTGGTTCAGGCCCGCCATGATCTGAGGCAGGGCATAGGGTAGCTCGACCTTCCACAGCTTTTGGCTGGGCGTGGCGCCAAAGGCGTCAGCCGCCTCCAGCAGGGCAGTCGGGGTCGAGGAGATACCCAAGTGGGTCAGGCGAATGGGGGCCGGTAAAACGAAAATCACGGTAGCCATCAGGCCCGGCACCAAGCCAATGCCAAAGAAGACAATCGCCGGAATAAGATAGACGAAGGTCGGCAGGGTCTGCATCAGGTCCAGAACCGGGCGCATCCAGGCGTAAAGGCGCGGGCGGTGCGCAACCGCGATGCCGATGGGTACGCCGACGGCCATACAGACCACGCAGGAGGACAGCACCAGCGTCAGGCTCTCGGTAGTCTCCTCCCAATAGCCTTGGTTCAAGATCAACAAGAAGCCAGCGAAGACCAATAAGCAGGTCTTCCAAGATCGTTGAATGCCCCAGGTCAGGGCGACGAACAGCGCGATGATCACCAGCGGATGCGGGCTTTGCAGCAACCAGAGAATGGAATCGATCATCCATTCTAGGCCAACCGACAGACCTTCGAAAAACCAATCGGCGTTGTCTTGCAGCCAATCGAATACCCCTTTGGCAGTTTTGCCAATTGGGATTTTGGTTTCAGTGAGCCATTCCATGCTGCGCTCCGCGGCTAGAGACCCGCCCGCTATGATCCCCTGCCCAGGCCGGGCCTGGCTTGGCCAAAGCAAGGAGCAAGCGCCCAAGAACAAGGCCCCCGGTCAAAGCGTCGGATCAAAGGGTCAGATCAATGGGTCGGGTCGTGTTAAGACTGAAAAAAAGGGAGCCCCAAGCCAAGGAGCAGATCCAGGGCTCAAGGCTCCCGCTGTGTCAATGGTTCAAGGCCTAGAGGCCCAGAGCGCCCTTAACTGCAGCCATGCCATCGCCACCGTCCATGGTGGTCACACCAGCCAGCCAAGCATCCAGGGTCTCGGGATGGGCTTTGAGCCAAGCTGCGGCAGCTTTGTTGGCGTCCTCACCGTCGTTCAGGATAGCGCCCATGATTTCATTTTCCATGGCCAGGCTGAACTTCAGGTTCTTAAGCAAGGCACCGACATTTGCGCACTCATCGACGTAGCCCGCACGCACGTTGGTGTAGACCGTTGCGCCGCCCAGGTCGGGGCCGAAGTAGTCGTCACCGCCGGTCAGGTAGGACATATCGAAGTTGGCGTTCATGGGGTGGGGTTCCCAGCCCAGGAAGACCACCGGATTGCCGCGCTTGTCCGCACGCGCCACTTGCGCCAACATGCCTTGCTCAGAGGACTCAACCACCTCGAAGCCGCTCAAGCCGAAAGCATTGGTGTCGATCATGTCCATGATCAAGCGGTTGCCGTCGTTGCCGGGTTCAATGCCATAGATCTTGCCGTCCAGCGCGTCCTTGTGCGCTGCGATGTCGGCAAAGTCCTTGATGCCCATGTCCGCGGCGGCCTTATTGACAGCCAAGGTGTACTTGGCACCTTCCAGGTTTTCACGCACGGTCTCCACGCTGCCCTCATCGCGGTACTTAGCAATGTCGCCTTCCATGGTCGGCATCCAATTGCCCAGGAAGACGTCAATGTCGCCGCCTGCCATAGAAGCATAGGTCACAGGCACCGACAGGACCTTTACGTCCACATCATAGCCCAGCGCGGACAGCACGGTGTTGGTGGCGGCGGTTGTGGCCGTGATATCGGTCCACCCCACGTCTGAGAAGGTTACTGTGCTGCAGTCTGCCAAGGCCGCACCAGTCGTTAGAGTGGAAAGCGCAGCGCCCATCAGGGCCATCTTAAAAGTCTTCATATTTGCCTCGCTGTTTTAATGAGATGTCTTGTTGTGACATTCATCTCTTGTCGCAGTCACACTAAGGCCAACACCCAGGAGCTGGCAAGAGCGAAACTGACCGGTGAAAACATCCTGGCGACACCCCCTACCTAAAACAGGGGCAACAGAACCTTGGGCAACGGAACGAGCGGCTTTTTCTTCTTTAAGAATTTGTCTTGCAACGAAGGATCTTCCTGCTGCTCTAACTCCAACTGCTCCTGCTCGTCAGGGGTCAGCTCTTGGCCGTCTTCCTGGCGGCGCAGCAATTCTTGCAGATCGATTTCCAGCCTGATTTTTGGCCGTCGCTCATCGCTCGGCGTTTGGCTGGCGTCCTCGGTGGTGATGGCGCTGCAGGCCCGTGGAGGCTCCGCATTCGTCGAAGCCAAGGGTGCGGCGCCGAACAGCGCCTGATAGGCTTGTGCCGGGCGATCAAGCGACAGTTCTTGGCCGCTCGCGTCTGCAAATGCGGCCAGCGCCCGCTTGGTCTTGCGCCCTGCAATTCCGTCGGCCGGGCCAGGGGCGAAGCCCTTGGCCGCCAGGCCCGCTTGCAGCATTTGCATCAAGATCTTGCCGTCGCTGCCGATCTTCAGCTCGATACAGTTTTGTTGACCTCCAGGCTGGTTCTTGGCCACGGGCATGCGGACGATAAAGCGCAAGGACCGGCGAGCGCCAGGGCCTTGGTCGGTAAAGCAGAGGCTTGTGCCGGAACTCGCCGGGCTGCAGTGCCAATCTGGGTGTTGGGTGTGAACCGGGCGCGTTTCAAGCACGAACAAAGGACCGAGCCAATCCTGGTTCTCAGGATTGGTGACTTTGATCTCAAAGTCGCAGTCCACGCTGGATGTGCAGGTTCCGCTTTGCAGCTTGCTGAGCAGAACCTTGATCGGGTCCAACGGTTTGGCAGGCGCGCCTTGAAGGCCAAGGGCTGGCTTGGGCGCGATCTTGCAGGCCTCTAGCTCGCAGTCCGCCAGTTGCTTGCGCAAGGCGGTCTCGCGCGCCTTGAGCAGCTTGAGGCGGGCACTGCTGGCCGCCAGGGCCTCCTCTGCGTCCAAAATGTCGAGGTCCAGATCATCGATCTCGCTCAGTAGATCGCTGGCCTTATCCAGCTCGCGCTTGATGATGGCGTTTTGGGCGCTGACATCTTGGCCCTGTTCGCTCAGTGCGGCCTTGGCGTAGATGGCTTGGGCAAAGGCTTCTTGCGCCGCGGCTTTGGCCTGGCTCTTGGCTGCATGCTCAGCGCGCAGAGCGTCCAGCGCAGCTTTGTCGTTGGCCACTTGCTGTTCGGTACCTGGCAAGGAGCCGATCACGTCGTTCAATTCGCTGGCGATCTGCTGGCAGGGTTCGCAGTCGGTTGAAACGAAGGGCGACTGGGGCGCTCCGCCCTGGCCATTTTGACCCTGGCCGTTCTGGCCGAGCCCAATCTGTCCACCGTTCTGGGCAGGCTTGCACTGCTTTTCGCACTCCGCCAAATCGGCTTTCAGCTTGGCGATCAGCGCCTTGAGGTCGTCGACCTTCTTCTGTGCCTCGGCGATGGCGGCCTTTGCGGCTTGGATCGCTGCACCTTCTTCGGCTTGCGCGTCGGTCAGGGCGTTGCGCTGCTTATCAATCTCGTTCAGCTCTTTATCCAGCTCGGCGCGCTTGGCCTCGTCTTGAGTGGTGAGCCAGGCCTCGTTGAGCTGGGACTCGCGAGCCAGCACGGCGCGCAGCCGGTCGGCGCGGGTCTGGGCTTCTTCTTTGAGCTGGGCCAGCTTGGCCTTGGCGGTTTTCAGTTCGCGCTCAGCGCCGATCAGGGTGCCTACGGCGTCGTTGATGAGGCTGGCGATCTGCTGGCAGGGTTCGCAGTCGGTTGAAACGAAGGGCGACTGGGGCGGCCCGCCCTGGCCATTTTGACCCTGGCCGTTCTGGCCGAGCCCAATCTGTCCACCGTTCTGGGCAGGCTTGCACTGCTTTTCGCACTCCGCCAAATCGGCTTTCAGCTTGGCGATCAGCGCCTTGAGGTCGTCGACCTTCTTCTGTGCCTCGGCGATGGCGGCCTTTGCGGCTTGGATCGCTGCACCTTCTTCGGCTTGCGCGTCGGTCAGGGCGTTGCGCTGCTTATCAATCTCGTTCAGCTCTTTATCCAGCTCGGCGCGCTTGGCCTCGTCTTGGGTGGTGAGCCAGGCCTCGTTGAGCTGGGACTCGCGAGCCAGCACGGCGCGCAGCCGGTCGGCGCGGGTCTGGGCTTCTTCCTTCAGCTGGGCCAGCTTGGCCTTGGCGGATTTCAGTTCGCGCTCAGCGCCGATCAAGGTGCCTACGGCGTCGTTGATGAGGCTGGCGATCTGCTGGCAGGGTTCGCAGTCGGTCGAAACGAAGGGCGACTGGGGCGCGCCGCCCTGGCCATTTTGACCCTGGCCGTTCTGGCCGAGCCCAATCTGTCCGCCGTTCTGGGCAGGCTTGCACTGCTTTTCGCACTCCGCCAAATCAGCTTTCAGCTTGGCGATCAGCGCCTTGAGGTCGTCGACCTTCTTCTGTGCCTCGGCGATGGCGGCCTTTGCGGCTTGGATCGCTGCACCTTCTTCGGCTTGCGCGTCGGTCAGGGCGTTGCGCTGCTTATCAATCTCGTTCAGCTCTCTATCCAGCTCGGCGCGCTTGGCCTCGTCTTGGGTGGTGAGCCAGGCCTCGTTGAGCTGGGACTCGCGGGCCAGCACGGCGCGCAGCCTGTCGGCGCGGGTCTGGGCTTCTTCTTTCAGCTGGGCCAGCTTGGCCTTGGCGGATTTCAGTTCGCGCTCAGCGCCGATCAGGGTGCCTACGGCGTCGTTGATGAGGCTGGCGATCTGCTGGCAGGGTTCGCAGTCGGTTGAAACGAAGGGCGACTGCCCCGCCAAAGCAATGTCGCCGCCGCCTGTGTCTGCACAGCGCGTGGCCTCGCAGTCTTGAAGTGCGGCTTCGCTTTGGGCGATCTGGGTCTCTAGCTGCTCGTGTTGCTCCAACAGGGCGGCAACGACTTCCTCGTCCTCAGCATTCAGCTTTTTCAGGCCCGCGACGGCGGCTTCAGCCTGGCGACGGGCTAGGTCGATCTGATCCAGCTCGCGCCCAGCGGCCTGCTGCTCGGGGCTGTCGTCAAAACGCGTCCAGATGGGAGCCAGCTCTTGTTCGCGCGCGAGGAGCTTGGCCAATTCTGCTTCGCGGCGTGCCTGTTCCCCGCGATTATATTTCAGACGGGCCAGCGTCGCTTGCAGGTCCGAAGCAACAACGTAGCGCTGCTTCAGCAAGTCGTTCAGCGCTTCGGCTAGCGGTTGGCAGGTTGGGCAGTCGGCAAGGCGGCCAAAGAAGCTCTGCGGAACCGGGTAACTGCGGTCGTAGTCGTCGCCCGGCAAACTGACCTTGGGCTTGTTCTTTTCGGCCAGGCACTTGGCCTCGCAGTCCGCCAACTCCTTGCGCAGCTCCTCAGCGCGCTTGGTCAACCGGGTATGTTCCTTCAAATTGGCTTGAAGCTGTTTATCAAGGCGCGCGATCTCGTCCTCGGCCCACAGCATGTCCATGAGCAACTGGGTGCGCAGGTCTTCGATCTCAAATAGGCGATCTAGAACCTGTGCTTCGTTCTGCAATCCCGTATCACCCACGAGGAAGGCAGACAGCAAGCGCTCTTCTTTTTCAAGATCGTCGTCTTGAGCCTCCCATTCCTTCAAGGATTTGCGGCGGCTTTTCAGCAGCCAAACCTCGGTCTGAATATCGCCAGCGACGCTGCGTCGCTTAGACAGCGTTTGCATGAGCGCGTCGGCAATTGGCTGGCAAGTCGGGCATTTGGCCAGAATGAAATCGATGTTTTCTTGTTGAGGGTAGGCGGGGTCAACGAAGGGATCAATCGCGGTCTTGTTGGGCTTGGCAGGCTTACAGGTCTTCTCACAGTCTGCCAGCTCCTTTTGAGCTGCCTCCAACAAGGCGGTATGTAGTCGATAATTCAAGATAGCAGCGAGCAGGCCCTTGGTCTGCTGGCCGATGACTTCCGTCAGCCCCGCAGCGTCGCGCGCCACCTGGGCGCGCTGTTCGGCAAGGTGGCGCAAGGCAGCTTCGGCCTCGTTTTGGTCGTGGCGGTCGAAGGTCTCGTCGAGGCGGTCCGAAGTTTCGCCTGGCGCTTTGGGCGTAAACGAGTCCAGCAGTTGCTTGTAGAGCAGCTCTTCTTGCTGCTTGAGCGTTTCGGCCTGTTTCAACAGGCGTTGCAAGGTGGCGTGATTGGCAGTCAGCGAGCCGTGCAACATTTCAGCCGAAGTGGCAATGGAGCGGCGGTGGCTGCGGATGGTGTTGACCTTTTCCGCCAAGGCTTGGCAGGCGGCACACTTGGCCACGATGCCGATGAAGTTTTCCGGCTTGGGCACCTCTGAGGCTGCGATCAAGGGCGGCAGGTTTAGTGCCGGGTTCTGAATAGGCGTGGGTTTTGGGGGCGAGCCGATGGCCACATTATCGTCCAGGTCCAATTCCGAGACATCGCAGCTCAACTCGCATTGATACATGGCCAGTTGGGCACGAATGGCTTTTCGCATCTCGGCGAGGGCCTTGGCGCGCAGGCCGTCCAGATCTTTAAGCGCGGCAGCCAGTGCGCTGCGGGCTTTGGCGAGCTGCACTTCGGCTTGGCGGGCGGCGGGCTCGGCGGCATCGCGCTTGTCGCGGGTTTCGCGATAGTCATACAGCTTGGTCTCGCCATCCCCGAACAGCAGATCGTCTGCTTCGTTCGACAAACGCTCAAAGGCACCGTAGTCGCGGTCATAGGCCTGGCGCGCGACTAAGAAGTCGTCGGCCTTCTTGCGCACCTCGATCAAGTGGGCCTGGTAGGCCGCCTTGGCTTGGTTATAGACATCGACTTGGCTGTGGTAGGCGGCCTGCTGGTCCAGGCACTTGGCACAGTTCGTCGTGGTTTTTTGCAGATCGTGTAGGGTGTTGCCAAGGTCGGGCCCGCCCGCTAAGCCCTGCTGCGCCTGAAGGGCGATAGCGGTGGAAAGCCAAAGGAGCAGGGACAGCAAGAGCGCTGGTAGAGCGTTGGATATACGATGGCGCTGTGGCTGCATGTGGTCCTCTTCGGTTTTCAGCCTTTTCTCTGGCGCGTAATCTGGCTAAGCCTGCTATTTGGCAAAGCGCGCGTAGCCCAGCGCCTGCATCGGCTGGCTCGTGGTTGGACTTTTCGCGCTAAGTGGAAGGACCAGGGCGGTTTCCGGTCGATGGCGGTCGTACGCTGCTGTGTCCAGCCTTACAGAGTTATCACACCGCAGCTTCGCGGCGCAGCGAACCCAGCGTGTTTGGAGGCCATTGATGCCCAATCTTCTTATGGTTTTGGATCTTGTCGGCGTGGCCGTGTTCGCTATTTCCGGCGCTATGGTGGCCTCGCGAAAAGAGATGGATATTTTTGGCTTTGCGGTGATGGCAGCGGTGACGGGCATCGGCGGCGGTACGCTGAGGGATCTGGTGCTTGGGCACTCAGCCTCGTGGATTGCATCGCCCTATTATCTGGGGGTTTGCTTGCTGGCTGCAGTCTTGGTCTACTTCAGCGCCCATGTGGTCCAACGACGCTATGTCATCGTTTTGTGGGCCGATGCGATAGGGATTTCCGCTTATGCCGTTATGGGGGCCGACCTTGCCCTGCGGGCGGGGGCAGACAGCCTGGTGGCTGTCGGGCTGGGCGTTATCTCGGCCACCTTTGGCGGACTGATCCGCGACACCATTGCGGACGAAAAGCCATTGATTTTGCTCAAAGAGGTTTATGCAACCTGCACAGCGGCTGGGGCAGGGGTCTATGTGCTGATGGTGGGACTTGGAGCAAACCTGGCGCTGGCCGCAGCGCTGGGCTTTCTTGCCAGCTTTGTGCTGCGCGGCCTGGGGATTGCACTTGGTCTGTCGTTGCCGACTTATCGCTCGCGGCCGGGACGCGACTATCACTAGGCGAAGGAGGCTTGCTGGCCTAGCCCCAAGCGATGGGCACGCTGATCGGTCCGCGGAAGGCCCAGCCGGTCATAGTGACCGGACCGGTCAGCCGCAAGTTATCGAGTCTAGCAAAGATTGAGGGCAGAGCGACCTCGGCAACGAGGCAACGCGCGATGAAGGCACCGGCACAAAAATGCGGCCCCGCACCAAAGCTCACCGTCTGCTGGGCTCTGCGCGTAACTTGGAAGCGGTCGGGGTCGGTAAAGCAGGCCTCATCGCGGTTGCCCGAGGCGAACATCAAAAAGACCTTGTCCTCGGGCTCGAAGGTCACGTCCTTGTAGCGATAGCGTTGAACAATGCGCCGGGGCGACATGCCGACCGGCGACATCCAGCGCGCATATTCCTTAAAAGCGTCGATCCAGCTTGCCTGGCCAGCCTGGATTAACGCCAACTGGTCGCGTTGGTCCAGCAAGGCCCAAACCAGGCCCGCGATCACGTCCCGAGGCTCATTTTGACCGCCCGAGATCGCCAGGCGAATGTTGGCCTTGCATTGCTCCAACGGCAGACCGGCTGCCAGTTGAGTTGCGAGCAAGCTCGGGCCTCGTTGCTGGTCAAGCGTCGCTGCCATGGCTTCAACATGGGCGTCTATGGTGGCCACGCAGGCCAAACAATGCGCCTCGACTTGCGAGTCGCCGGCAAAGTTGGAACAGCCGTCGATCATGCCCTGGCTGACGGCGTCCATGACCTGCCAGCTCATGTTGTGCAGGCCGGTGACGGCCATTAGGGCCTCGCCTGAGATGGGCTTGGCTATGTCTTCGACAAGATCGGCGCTGCCGCTGGCGGGAAGGGCTTCCAAAATTGCGTCTGTCGAGGCCTGAAAGCTGCGCCGCCAGTGATCGCGGACCGCCGTCTGAGAGATGGTAGGGAACATGGCCTTGCGCTCGTGCAAGTGCGCGCTGCCGTCTTTGCGCATCATGTTTTGACCCATGAGCCGGGTCATGAGCCCCTGAGGCTGGACCGAGGAGAAGACCTGGACCTTCTTCTCGTTGATGTCGATGTCGTCGCGGCGGGTCAGCAAGGTGGCGTCCAGCTGTGGGACGTAGGCGATGGGGGCCTGGCGACGCATCTGCGCAAAGGCGGGGAAGGGATCGCGCGCAAAGGCGGCCAGATCGATATCGAATTGTGGGGCGTTGGACATGAGGGACCTGGTGCAAAACGGGGCAGGCGGTGGGGCGATTTCGGCCCCAGTCTGCTGGATCGGTGCCTCGCGCGGTTGCAAGGCCTGGTCAGCCTAATGCAACACTGTAGAAATTGAAATGATCAGCGCTCGACGGGCGCAGTGGCCCAAAGTGCCCTGACCCCTGGTGCCCTGGCCCCGTGCGGCAAACACGACCAGGCCAAGGCTCGGGCTACGGCAGCCTTATGCTGTTGCGGCTTTTTTTCGTTGCGCTTGCATTACAGGGCTTGCAAAACGCCGCCAGCTTAGCTAATCAATCGCTCCACCGCATGCGGAGAGATGGCAGAGCGGTTGAATGCACCGGTCTTGAAAACCGGCAAGGGTTAACGCCCTTCCAGGGTTCGAATCCCTGTCTCTCCGCCATTTCCATATTTAAATTACTGAAATATAAAGATAATTTAGATAGAGGATTTTCGTACCGGCCATAACGCATGCCAAAGTAGAGAGCGGTTTCATTGGCACTTGTAGCTATTAGAATTGTTTGGGCCCTGCGCAATCTGTGGTACATTGTGAGCTTCTGCTCACCCAGCTGAATACCACGAAACTGGGCGTACCTGGATTCGACCTATCCTATCTCTGGACTTTTGTGTCGCAACGGTAGAATGTCGACTTAAGTGTACCTTAACGCTCAATGCGTTCTTCATGGTGGACTTATGTCAATTAAAACAAGGCAATATTCGTTTCGTGTGTTTATGCAAGACCGGTTCTTCTGTTTGGAAAGCCAGAAAGAGCAAGGCAATGCTGAAACGTAGACAGCAAAAATAGTCTAGGACTAAAAGAAAAGTGCGCGTCCGTCAGATCTCAATTCGAAATTTTCGAGGAATAAAAGAGCTTGAATGGTCGGTTCCAGACACAAAAATGCTGTGCCTAATTGGGCGAGGAGATTCAACTAAATCAACTATTCTTGAGGCCGTTCGGCGCATTTTCTACCCAAATTGGAATTTAATTTTTGAAGATGCCGATTTTTATCTTTGCAATCCAAGTAATTCGGTTTTAATCGAAGTCATATTGGGGGGGCTGCCTGACGCTTTTCGCGATCTCGAGAAATATGGTCATCTACTGTGCGGGTGGAATATTGCAAATGGCGATTACGCCGAAGACCCTGGTGCCGATCTTGAAGATGCACTAAAGGTCCGACTTTGCGTTCATGAAGACCTTGAGCCAACCTGGACCGTAATCAAAAGCAACGTTGATGCGGGAGTGCCATTTACGGCGACTGATCGAGCCAAGGTTGCTGTAAGTCTGATTGGGGCGGTTTCAGATCGACACCTTACTTGGTCGCGCAATTCGATATTGAGCCGTATTACGGAGGCAGAAAATATCACAGCAACTCTTGCGGAAGCTGCCCGAGCAGCCAAAACCGCGTTGGACTCGCAAAGGTCGCATGACTTGAAGGAATTTGACAAGGTTGCGAGCGCCGCCGAGCAAACTGCTCGAGAACTTGGGGTGCGCGTTGAGAGGCAATATAAAGCGCACCTTGATACCGATGCGATCAATGTACGCATGGCGGGCCTTGCTCTGCATGATGGTGACATGCCGTTACGGCAGCTTGGGCTTGGGTCCAAACGAATGCTGACGACCGGCCTGCAAAAACAGGCGCTCCTCTCGTCGCATATCACCTTGTTCGATGAGGTTGAAGTCGGACTTGAGCCTCACCGTATCGCTCGGCTGTTACAGCATCTGAAAGAAGACGACACGGGACAATACTTTCTCACCACCCATTCCCCTGTTGTACTGCGAGAGCTGACTGTTGATGATTTGCATATCGTCCATTGCAACGGTGGCGACATCGTTGTGGTCGCCGCCAACAAGCCAGCGATTGCCGATTCCATCCAAGGCAAAATCCGCTCCGGCGCGGAGGCATTCCTCGCTCCCAAAATCGTCGTTTGCGAAGGTGCAACCGAGGTTGGTTTTCTGCGCGGCTTGGACGATCACTGGGTTACAGCAGAGGCGAAGGCCTCTTTTGCTTATCGGGGTATCGCTCTGTTCGACGCGGACGGAGCGAGCAAGATCAAAAAGATTGCCGAGGGCCTGAAGGTACTTGGCTATGACGTATCTATTTTAGCCGATTCCGATGAGCCTGTTCAGTTTTCCGATGCGCACGCGCAGGAACTGCGCAATGCAGGCATTACTGTCGTCAAATGGGACGGCGCGCTGTCCATAGAAGAACGCATATTCGCGGATCTTCCGTGGGACGGCGTCATGGCCTCGTTTGAGGCAGCGCGGACCATTTGGAATGATGATAATCGTCTCCTAAATCAAGTGCAGACCCAGTTCGGTCAAGGCTTTGACCGCGATACTAAGGCATGGGCAGACACGCCTCCATTGCGAACCGCGATGGGTAAAGCAGCTAAAGCCAGCGGATGGTTCAAGCGGCAAAGCTGGGGACGTGAATGGGCAACTGCGATTTCTCGCCATCTGGCAGACGATGAAATCCGAGAAAGCGATCTGGTCCGGCAGCTTACCAGCTTGCGGGGCTGGATCGATAATGTGTGAGCTGTCCGCCGTCCTTGCTGACCATCAGGGTGCCGGCTATGTCGTCGCGCCTGCCGGGTTCGGCAAGACCTACCTTATTGCGGAAGCCACTGCCCGAAGCACTGGAAGGCAACTGATCCTGACGCACACCTATGCAGGTGTGAATGCTCTGCGGCGAAAGATGCGCGCCCTATGTGTCAGTGACAGGCTCTTCCGCATCGACACCATTGCAAGCTGGTCTCTGCGCATATGCCTGTCTTACTCACAAACGTCGGGTTGGCGGAATAAACGACCGGCCGACAACGAGCAATGGATCGCCGTCTATGAGGCGTGCGCGCGGCTTCTCGATCAAGCATTTGTTCGCGGATTGGTTCGCGCCTCATATGACGGCCTTTACGTTGATGAATATCAGGACTGTTCGGCTACCCAACACTGCGTAGTCCTAAAGCTTGCTCGCGACCTCCCGAGCCGGATACTCGGCGATCCGCTGCAAGGCATCTTCGATTTTGACGGTCAGAACCCTGTTGACTGGACACGTGACGTTGAAGGTGGTTTCGAGCGTCTTGGTGTACTCGACACTCCGCACCGCTGGATGCAAGCGGGTGCAAACGACCTCGGCATATGGCTCCGCAATGTTCGTACAAACCTTGAGCAAGGTCAGCCTATTGATCTCAACATGAACCGTCCAGCGGCGGTTACGTTCAGGCAGACAAACGCCGACCCGCAGGCTCTCGTACAATCGCAGGGGAACGCGTGTCGGTATTTTCAGTGTGATCCCACCGATACGGTGATCGCCATCCACAAAGGCAGCCAAGAATACAAGGCTAAGTGCCACAAGTTGTCTCGAAACCTTGGAGGCAGGTTCTCATCAATCGAAGAGGTCGAAGGAAAAGACCTGTTCTCATTCATTCGGAAACTAGAACGAGCACGCTCTGACTCCGCTCGTTTGAAGGAGGCCGTAGAATTCGCCAAAAGGTGCATGACCGCTGTTGAGCAGAATCTTCCTGCGGGCACAGTCCGTGGCGATCACGTGAACATTCGGGCCAACACGAGCAACCCTGAAGCTGCCCGCAAGGCAAATGCCTATCTGGCAGCACCGGGGAGCGCCGCTATGAGCGGCTTCCTGATGGCGCTCAAAGAAACTCAGGGAATTGCAGTCGTCCGTGCCGACCTATTCTACCGGGCTTTGGGTGTGCTCGAAAAGCACGTGCTGCACCCGGACCTTTCTCTAGCGGATGCTGCCGAAAAATATCACGGTGAGTTCCGCTATAAGGGCCGTCCTATTGGTCGTCGCAAGTTGATCGGCACCACGCTGCTGGTCAAAGGATTAGAATTCGATCATGCCATCGTTCTCGACGCAGCATCTCTTTCGAAGAAGGAATTGTACGTCGCGCTGACGCGCGGTGCGCGCTCGCTGACAATCATCTCGACAAATTCGGTGCTGAACCCAGGTGCGTGAATGAATAAAGAGAAAACAAAAATGGCCAAGGCAGATCAGTGGCTGGAAGACCTGAAGCAGCTTGTTAATAAGAAGCCTCTCGTTGTGTTTCAGTTCAGCGGCGCGGAATGGGAGCGTCTGTGTGAATCACGGCGCGGTGCCAACGAGTTCACGATCGCTCGGTCGCATGAGCTGTTTGAGAAGGTTCGCGTGCCGACCGCATGTCTTGTCATCGGCGATAGTGATGACGACAGCGAGGTCTATTTCGGTTTGGCTAGTTCGCGCAGCGCCGTCACAACGCTGCAATCGCGAATCAAGGTCAAACGGGCCTTGCATATTCAGCCTACTACAAAATCCGGTGTCTTGAATCTCATCACGGACACGCCCCATGCGCGCAATCTTCGCGACCGGCTGGCCTCCGACGAATCTGTTGTTGCCCTGTCACCCAAACTCAGCGTTCACTTGGTCGAAAAGCTCTCAGCTATCGACGCAAATCGTGGCGCAATGCGTGCTGCCATCGCGTCATTGATTGCACCAAAATACTACCGCAGTATGGACGCCCTACAGGAGGATGCGGTGCACACGGCCTTGCGGGCATTCGGCCTCTCGCCGGGTGATCAGGCAGTTTCGCTTCAACTCAGCAGAGGGCAGGACACAGCACTTACGCGCGTCAATATCATGGAGGATTCTGTTGTCGAGCACGACGCCCGCACGTTTCCCGAATTCGAACTGATTGACAGCGACATAACTGGTCGGGCTGTTTTCGAAAAAGGGCGTGAGCGTCTTGAGGTTTTCACCGCCAACCGCCGCCCGCTTGAAAACGTCTTCGGCGTTGACCTCATATATCTCAATGTCACGCGCCAAAACATCGTCATGGTGCAGTACAAGATGCTTGAGCCTCATAGCCCGAAAGACGGGGATAAAGATTGGGTCTACCGACCAGATGCCAAGCTCGACGATGAGATCGCGCGCATGCGGAAATTCAGCAAGGCACGTCCCTCGAAGCCATACGAATACCGCCTCAATCCGCAGGTCTATTATCTCAAATTCGTCAAGCGTGATGGAGCGTTAAGTAACGCTGGGGTCGTCATGCCCATCGATCATTTTGAAAAGTTGCGGGGCGATCCTTCATGCAAAGGCCCGCGAGGCGCAGTGCGTGTGAGCTTCCAGACCCTAGCCGGTCGCTATTTGCGTCAAGGGCCGTTCCTCGACTTGATACGGGCGGGCTATATCGGTGCTACCATGGAAACGACTGCTCACCTTAAGGCGGTGGTCGAAGCGGTTGTCAAAGGAAATAGGGCTGTTGTGGGAGCGATCCAGACTAGCAAGGAGGGTGCCAAACAACGCGCTGATCTCGAAAATCTAAGTGTGGACTAGGTGTTTGGTAGAGAAGACCAATCCCATCAGCTGCAGCGTGCGCGGCGAGTAAATCAGGCAGCAAGAAGTGATTATTGTTCGATTGCCTTGCTTTGCTTCAACTGCTCGAGCATGGCGTGCAGTTTATCAAAAGTAACCTGGCGATGCTGAAACCAATCTGTTGACCAAACGCGTAGGATTTCCCAGCCAAGCCCGCGCAGGACTTGCTCGCGGACCTTGTCTCTGTCACGGGCGGTGGCAGAGCCGTGATAGGATGCCCCGTCGCACTCGATGCCTGCCAAGAAACGTCCGGGTGCTTTGGGATCAACGACCGCAAGGTCGATGCGAAAGCCGGATACGCCAATTTGCGTGCGCACATCCCATCCGCGTGCTCTCAGCGCATCGGCGACGGCCTCTTCGAAGGGGCTATCGTAGCCTCCTTCGGATTGTCCTGGGTTTCGACGCAAGCCCTCCACGCCATGTTCAGCGAAGGCCAGAAAAGACTTAAGCAAGGCGACGCCATTGGCCTGCGAGCGACCCAAGTCGATCATGTCCGCGGTCATTGAGGAGAAAACCAACATTTCATGCGCCGCTCGCGAGGCCATGACGTTGAGGCGCCGCTCGCCGCCCTGCTTGTTCAGCGGGCCAAAATGGTGGCGCAGAACACCCGCCTCATCAGGCCCGTAGGTTGTCGAAATATAGATGAGATCGCGCTGATCGCCCTGAATATTCTCGAGGTTCTTGACGATCAACGGCTCAATCCGATCGTCGGAGAAATACCATTCAAGGTCTGGCGCTTCCCGACGCTCCTGGTCGAGCAGGTTTTCGACCAAGTCTTGCTGTGCCATGTTCATCGTGATTACGCCAATGGACGGTCGAACGCCGGGCTCGAGCTTCAGGTTGGCCAATGCACGATCTGTTAGTGAGCGCACCAAGGCGCGTGCTTCTGCAAGATTTCGTCGGCTGTTCTTCGGATCGTAATCGCCGTCTACTTTGGAAAAGGTCACAGCCCGACCGTTTGCCGAAGCGCTGGGGAAGGTGATGAGTTCGTTGTTATAAAAGTAGCGATTTGAATAGGTGATCAGCTCCTCATCACGGCTGCGGTAGTGCCAAGTGAGTTTGTGATTTGGCAGGACACTCCGAAGCTCGTCCAAAACCGATTCCTGATCTGCGCTGAGGTAATCATCCTCATTGTCTTCGCCCTCATCGTTGGAAACGCCAAAGAAGTTCGTCGGTGGAAGTTGCTTTGGGTCACCGACGACGATCGTCTGCTTGGCCCTTGCTAGGGTGCTCACTGCGTCCCAGGTTGTGATCTGAGAGGCTTCGTCAAAAATAACCAGGTCAAACGGCTCGCGATCTACTGACAGGTACTGAGAAACGGACAGAGGGGACATGAGCAAGCACGGGGTTAGTTCGGTTAGGTCATCACCCAACCTATTGATCAGCTTGCGGATCGGCATGCTGGGGCGTGTGAGTGCAATTTGATGGCGCAGCATTCCAAGTGGTGAGTTTTTCGCCACTTCGTCGAGCTTGGGCAGGCTGCAGCTTTGCACTTGCATAACTCTTTGAGGCGCGAGCGCTCTGAGCTCGTCATCCAAGCGGCTCAGGCGGGCAATACGCTCTTGATGGGCCACGAGGTTGAAAGTGTTGAGCGCAGGCGATAAGTCCAGTGCTGTACGAACCCACCAGCTCAAGTAGGCCGCCCAAAAATCCTGTTCCGCATTGTTGGTTGTCTTGGCCTCAATAGCCTCAACAACCTTCCCCAGGCCTCTGCCATACAGCGACGCGCGAACTTCGTTGTATTCGCACCAGGCCTGCAGGTCGCCCGCATGGGCCGCAATCCGCTGGGCCATTTCAGGAACACTCAAACCCGCAGCGCGTATGTTTTGTTTGTGAAGCAACGCGTTGAAGTTCTGGCTGGTTTCGACGAGCATCGCTTTGCTGGTTTGATGGTTCCTGAGCTGCGAGGTGCCAAGGCTCGCATCAAAATAACACTGAAGCTCGTGATTGAGCTCATCGGACATCGTATCGGGGGCGAGGCCTTGGTAAAGGGTCTTAACTGGCGCCAGGGCATCGCGAATCGGCTCTGCCTTGGTAAAGATGCCATCAAAGTTTGGAAGCTTGATCGCGTCGGTTTGGGTCAGATCCCAAGCGATGCGATGCAGTTCCCAGATTGCCTCCAAATGACTGTCTGGGTTGACGGTCACCGCGCCAATTTCTTTAGCGACCTGGCGAAAGATTGCTGTGACTTGTCTGCTTTGTTCCATTGAAGGAAGTGCGTAGGCCTGTTCCAACGCAATCTGGATATCTTGAAGCGGCAAAGCCAACACCGCGCGTAAGTTTGCCCCAAGCGGCAGCTGTCGTTTGAGATCTCGTGCCTGCTGTTTCGCGTCATTCAGCCTGTCTAAGGCAGTCTCGAAAGTCGACACCTGGTCAGGAGTAAGCAGGACACCTGTGCGAAGCTGAACCTCTGACAGCATCTGTTGCAACCACTCCAAGCGGTGCGGAAATGGGCCGAGCCGTTCCAACCCGGTTCCTTCCAGCAATCTAGTTAGGGTGTCTTGAGATGTCTGCTCCTGCCCCTGTGCTCTCCCTATCACCTTTGCCGCTTCCGTGACCTCTGCGCCCCAGGCATTGGACCACTGGCGGACAGTCAAGAACTCAAGCCCTTTGCAGTGTTCTATCTGCTGGTGGGTGCGCTGACCTCGTTTGCAGAGCTCGCGCATGTCACGAAGATCATCATCGCTATGCTGATCGACGCCATCGAACTTGAGAGAGAAGGGCGCAGGCGCATGGGAGGCCAGCACGCCGAAAGCTTCAAAGATCGTTAGGCCGTTCTGCCACCGAAAGTGCAACTGCTCGACGTACTGATTGAGCTCTTCGACGGTCATAGCCATATCGCTGGCCAGCCGCTCCCATTTCGCGTCGGTACCTCGGGAGCGTCGCTCCCATGAATCCTTTAGTTGCGCGAGAACGGTTTTCCGGTTTGATTTCGTTGAGTGAAGCTCCAAGCAGAGATCACCGAGGCCGATCTGTTGCAATCGTCGATACACAACATCAAGCGCAGCGGTCTTTTCCGCGACAAACAAAATGGTCTTTTGTGCGGCCAAGCAATTGGCAACAATGTTGGCAATGGTCTGGCTTTTGCCGGTGCCAGGTGGACCAATCAAAACAAAGCTTTTGCCTTGTCTCGCTGCGACGATGGCAGCGTCCTGGCTGGAATCGCTGGGTAGGGGGGCGCAGACTTCGCCGGGTTTGACGATGCGATCCAGATCGCGCGGGTTGGGCACGTCGTCGCCGGGCTTAAAGAACGGATGCTCAGGCAAGTCGATAAGATAACGTACAACATCGCTCTTTCTCAGATGCTCTGTGCCGTTTTCCAATTCCTTCCACATGACGTATTTCGAAAATGAGAAGGTACCAATTGCGACTGACTCTTCGATTTCAAGCGTCGGAACATCTTTGATAGCCTCGCGAACGGCATTGAAAATCTTCGTGATATCAACCCCAGAGCTGTCCCTTGGCAGATCGCCGTCTAAGACCGGTATCTCAAGCTCAATGGTTCTTCGTAGGTATTCCAGCAAGGTGAAGTTCACCACCGGTTCGTCTTCACCGCTCGTCAGGTCGCATGTGCCTTTCGCAGTCTTCCTGTCGAGCTTTATCGGGATCAACAACAAGGGAGCGAGATAGGACGCTTCGGCATCCCGTTTTTCTTTCCACCGAATAAAACCTGCGGCAAGGAAGAGTGTATTTATGCCCCCTTCGGCGGCATCAGACTTGCCTTGGCGGTAGATCTTTACCAGGCGGCGATCAAGGTCGGCAGGCCCTAGGCCGCTGACGACGTGGCCAGTTTCGTAGGCCTCGATAAGGGCCTTGCGCTGTAAAGCGTCCGGGTCTTTTTCTAGTTCCTCAGGATCCAGCTCGGCCAGCAAGTCGACGAGGGAGACAAACCGAAAGGCTTTGCCAGCAGCCAAGCTGTCTTCCAAACCTGCGATGTTCGGGCACAAGATGTCGATGCCGCTCGAACCGATCTTGAAGTTGAGCAGACGGTTCCGCTTTGACAAATCAAGCAGCTTGCTTTTCCAACGGCCAATACGCCCTTCTGGAGTTGCCGGTTTGTCTTCCTCCTTTTTCGGCTCGGGAGTGGGGGCAGCGCGACTGTTGGGTATTTTTTGAAGAGGGGAAGGTGTTGGATCGTGCAAAGGGACAACTTTGTTTGCGCTAGTCATTGGTGCCTCATTTCCGATTTCCTGCATGGTGGTCAGGTTTTGTAGGAGTGTCAATTCTGGAACAAAGGGTTGCCTCCAATGCGAACAACGGAAGGAAAGGGCAAACACCACAATTGGCTTGCCCACCCTACCGAAACAGCAGGACCAAAGGCCTAGCGATGGAGCTCCAGGGTTTCAAACCAGATGACGCCGCTCGCAACCAGCGCGTCGAGAAGTTCTGGATCTCTCATCGCGTGGTCGCGGACGCTTGCTACGGCCAAGGCCCGGGTAGACCGCAAAGCAACGATCGCCCCGATCAAGGTTCCCAGTGCGTACGACCAGGAATGCAAGAACCAAACAAAAGGGGATGCAGCCAGAAGGACGGGCCCAGCAAACGATAGCAGCGTTGCGAGCTTGGACGTTGGAAAACCAAGCGCCACTGCCTGCATGGCTCGGCTGCGATCGACGAAGATGAGGACCTTGCGCTGAGCAAAAAGCTGTATCAACTGTTCTGCTGGCAAAGTGTTCAAATGGTAGTCTTCAGGCGATAGCATTTCCATCAAGTAGCGCGGTAGAAGCCGATAGCCAGCAAATGGCTCCGCCCGTGCATTGCCATAATCTTGCGGGCTCATGAGCGTTTGCTCCCCGGCCAAACCACCCGAGCAATGCCTTTGATGTCGGCAATCGTCAAGTAGCCCTCCTCATTGATCCAGTGGTAGTGGTCTAGGTCGCTGTTCTCGGCTTCAAACCGCCAGCGCTCGAGAAGGAGGTAAACCGCTGCCTGCTTCATGGTGAGTGCGCCAAGTTTCGCGACGCCGGCACAGGCTTCTATCCACCCGCCATCATCGTCATTCCAGTACTCTGCCATCAGCACCCATTCTTGCCTTGTGCGGTACAGGTAGTAGGCATCTAGCCGGGTATGGAATGGCCCCCATGCCCATTCCGCTTGGCACAGATATTTGCATTCATCGTCAAACGCAGGCTCTATCTCCGGCGCGCAGCTATCGCTTACGTCGAACCAAAAGTTCTCAGGGCGGTGGGGGACCGAGCCAGCCTTGATCTGTTTCTGATTCGGCAATTGGCTGTGCAACATAGGAATCTTGGCGACACCCTTCATGACAAGTCCTCCCCAAACATCGGGATCTGGCAATCAAGTGCGCGCTCAAGCCTTGGCAGGTACATGATATGGTCAAGACGCGCTGTCGCGAAGCGAGGCGTGCTGGGATGCTCGGCCAAGGTAAGCCTTAGGTCGCTGTTACGAATGCCGAAATGCGGGATGCCCTGGAATTCAAATTTGCTGAGCAAGAAATCATAGGCCTCGACCTCAGGCCGGTAGTATTCGGCCCAAATCCAATACTGCGCGTCGTCGCCCGAAGGAGACGGCACATAGGTATCGTCTCCGAAAAACAAGCCCTTGGCGATCATATACCAGTGGTCTGGTTGCTTGAGAGTGGCCAATATGTCGGCGCTAAAGCGCTTTAGAAGCGCTTCTTCTTTCACGAGCCGTGATGGTGAAGCTGGGGCGTCTGTGAGGAGCAGCAAGCTGTGGTCTTCGTCCAGCTTGGCATGTAGCTTCGGCACGCGCTCGGGCGCTTTCCACGGCTCTTTTGGCTCGGCCACTGTTTGATGGGGAAGTGCAGCGATGCTGCTGACGGCAGTTACGATAAAGGCACGTCGTGAGGTCATGGGTCTCTCCAATTTGAAGAGGCATGATGATCGCAATTTAGATGAGGCTTACCCTTTAGTTGCTTTGGTAGCCGCATCCCCTTTCGGGCGACCACCTTGCCGGGTTAGGCAGGTTGGTGGGGGCAAAGCCCCGCTCTTGATGCAGGTAAGATGCTTACACAGCCCCAGGCGTTTGGCAAGCGGTTTCCGTAAGCGGGCTACAAGCTGCTTGTAATCCGCTACATGGCGCAAAGTTGCTTTGGTGTAGCAAAACAATAAAGTAGTGATGTTTACTGGGCCCAGTGCGATTTAACGGAGCTCACTTGCTCTCGCCTTTAGCAGACCTGCTCAGGTCTCTTGTCGGAGCACGATTTCCCCATGAGCACGTAAATTTCGCCGATCATCGCTACACTGCCTGCTTCAACGATGGCCGCCTTTGGCAGGCTTTCTCCATCCGCAATCGGGTGCCACTCAAATGGTCGAAATAGGTCTGCCTCTATCGCATAGCGAGCGCCGCGTGCTTGCAGCCGGACCCGCGCATCTTGTGTCCAATAGCCCAATTCGCGCTCACGAGCTATTTTACCTAATAGGATCTTATTAGGTAAAATAGCTCGTGAGCGAGCGGGGGCTTGGCGCGCGGTATTGGCATTCTTGTATCGATCAGGCAAGAGAGCAGCCAGTATGTTGGCGTAACCTTTGGTGTTCGGCTCGGCGGTAAGAACAAGTCCATGGCGTCCGGCAATCACTTCTACCGCGCTGGGCTCAGCATCGGGCCACTCGATGATCTCGTCTATCACGACCTCGGCCAGAGGCACGAGATTGATGATGTCAATCTGAACCGGATTTCGCTCCGTGCGGTTAACGGCGCGTGCTCTTCCTATCGCTTGCAGGACTTCATTTTCACAAGCCGATTGCCGTACCATCTCAGCCAGCGCGTCAGGGTGGATTTCACAGCGTGCAAGGCAGTCCGTACCGGGCCACACCTTTTGGGCGTTTTGATAATAGTCCGGGATGATCGACTCGATAGGCGTGCGGAACAGTGCTTCAGCGCCCTTCTCGACGCTCTCGGGGGGCGGCTGAGTCCTTCCGATGACCACAAGAAGATCTACGCCCTTCCAGCTATCGTTGCCGCGAATGGCGTTGAAGTGAGCCGTCTCTACATGGGGCGGCAGACCAATCTGATTTAACCTATCCTCTAGGTTTTTTTGACAAATCACCAGCACGCGCCTGAAAAATGCACTCCTGCCTTCGATATAGCGCAGGAGCCTGCGAACATTGTTTTGGCCGGTTGCGTCGTCTCCCAGTTTGCTGGCCGCAGCTGACCAGGGGATTTGTCGTATTTTTGCGTGTGGTTCTTCCACTAAGATGTAAGAGCTCGGAACAAGCAGACTAGCCTCGGGGTAGGCATCGACATACGAAATGCTTCCGTCAGTATCGGTGAAGGAGTCTGCCTGCCATCTTGGCGGGGCGTGCTGCCCCCGTAGAACAAATCGCAGAAGGTCAGTGTTGAGGGTTGCGTCCAAGACCAGGGTTGGCGCGTCATACGACTTGTGAATGACTTTTTGTCTATGCCACATCACTGACTGCGTGTTGTTGACTGTGACGATCTTAATGCTTGTAAAGCGAAACTTGATCATCTCACGTAGGAAGGCGATGAGCCGTAGGTCATCTGCCCGTCGATCGAGTTCTGCGAGGGTCGAAGGCGCCGTGGGTTCACAAATATCTAATTTCGATAGGGAGCGCCTCAACTCGCGCTCCGTGCGTTCAAGCTGCCCGATGAGATCACCCCTCAGGCCGTTTCCATCTCTTGAGAGGGAAGTAACCGCCCGATTAATCTCGGCTGGTAGGGTTTGCAGGTCACCAATTTCGACCACACTTGCTCCCGCTGCAACGGGGCTTTCGTCGATAATAAGAAAATCAACGGGCGGTACAGGTCGTCTGCGCTCGGAGTACAGCACCGCATGCGCGACAATCCAAACATCACTTTTCGTCTCTTGCTGGCGTTGGTACCCACATAGCGTACGCTTTTCACATTTCGTGCAGAGTTTGGGGGCTATGCCAGCGTTCTGATAGCGTTCAAACAGCTCCAGCTCCTGACACATGCTAACCTCGGGCTGCTGCGGATCTGGCTGTGCAGGCCCCAAATAGACCTCGGCAGCGATCCCTGCTGCGCGCAGTCGTGCTTCTAGCTCCTTGGACAGTTTGTGATTAGGCACCGCGATCGCAACACAACGACCATGCCTTAAGGCTGCTAACATATCAGGAAGCAAGGCGATCAGCGTTTGGGTTTTTCCAAGTCCGACTTGGGCTTGCAGCGCGTAAATTGGTGCTCGGCTGTCTGAACGTCGTGAGTGGCGAGAAAAGAACCCTTCGCCTCCCTTTGTCGTTGGTTTGACTGTCAATTTGCCTTGTCCCCCAGGCGCGCTGGTAACGGCGCCGGGCCGTAGAGAGCTCACCTTGAGCTCGTGCGCCAATGTCGCTATCGTTTCTGGGTCTGGCCAATCGAATGGCCTATCCTCGGATCTTTTCTGATTTGCGTCCTGGTTCCATGCTGTAGCCGCGACAAACCACTGACGGGTAAATTTCTTGATTGCAAAATCGGCTTGTTCGCGCGACATGCGCTCAGGGAGCTTTTTTATGCTGGCCATTTCGGGTGCGAATTTTTCGAGGGCTCCTGTCCAGCTTCGATCCAGCTCCCGATCCGAAGTCTCATGCGCTACATATGCGTCTGAGTGTTTCTCAGCATCCCAAGTGGCGGTCGCCGCTCGCGCCCGGATATCTCGCTTCGTGGCAGGCCAATCGAGTGCGGCGCCAGCAGTCGCCGCGAGATACGCGAGAAGAGAAGTTATCACACCATGCAAGCCCTGCCCATTTGGGCCATCGCCCAGGTGTGCAAGTCGCTCTTCGTAGCCGCCGACGCTTTTGATGCTGCCCACTGTTGGCGGGAGCTCTACTGCCTTCTGCCTCTGGGTATCAATGGCTGGGACCGTGACTTCGTCATAGCTCTTTCGCACAATCCCTGTCCTGTTATGGACAGGGTCGACGATTCCAGCGCTAAAAATCGGCGCAGCTGTGTAGTGGGGCTGCACTGTTTGAAATACCGCCACATCGATGGAGTGTTCACCGAGCCATGCCTTCAGATCAAGTTCGCCCAGTGGCTTGTCCAGCATAAACCAGACATGGGCGGAGAGAGAACTTGTGTCGTAAAGGCCTGCCGATGATGAAAAGCTGTAGACATAGCTTACATCCGCAAAAACTGGGGGCAAAACAGAGATTGCCCGCTCGATCGCTTCTTTCGACACCGGAGGGATATCAGACGGCATCGGTAATTTGTCGAAGTCCAGCATCACCCATTGTTTCGGGCGCTCTAGAAAGAATGGCTCGTGGATGCCTTCCTTGGGTCGCGGTATCTTGATACGCCTGACAAGCCCTCCTGGAAGCCGCGTCGCGTGCGGATTGGCATGACCGCGAATGATAAACGTTTGTGGCCTGCTGTTTAGGTTATTGAGGAGATCGAACAGTTCGTCGACGGTTTCGACGGTCTTGACGTCTTGGTAGAAACATTTCCCCGCATTGTAGGGCTTAATGTCCCAACCGCCTTTGGGGGTTTTTGAAACTACCTTAGAAGCTCGGTATTCAGGTTGGCAGGTGAGCAGAGTAACGCTCTTGGGGGACATATCACTTTCCCCCCATGGCCGCGGTTTTGCTTCGGCTTGCTGCCTCCCAGGCTTCCACCTCGTCCAATTTCCAGCGTGTGATGCCGCCGCTGAGCCTAACTGGTTGTGGGAATAGGGGATTGCTGCTTGCCTGCCGCCAAATGGTGGCAGGGTGCACGCTCCAGCGTTCTGCTAAAGCTTTTACAGAAATGTAATGCATGGATGTCGCGTCCTTTATCGCATTGGGATGCGACAAGGCTAGGCTTAGGACTCATCCCTCGTCACGCACAGCAATTCTTGAAATTCTGCAAATTTCTGTGCTTGATCACCGTAAAGTTTCCTCCAAGCACGAAACGCAGGTCTTATATCCCGACTTGTATCGTAATATGCGTCAAAGAGATCTGACAGGTATTTACCAAAAGGCGAGGCGCCATTTAGTTCCCCTTGGGGGATGCCTTTATTTGTGTTTTCTTGCCACGCGATCCGGGCAGCCTCTACAAATTGGACCGATTTAAGGTCTGGTGGCGGACCGCCTCGAGCCCTTGGCGAAGTCTGAATATCAGATATCGTATTGTCGATAGCGGTGAGCAAAGCTGGTATCGAAGCCAAGAAGTCATCGAATGCTGCTTCGAGCGGTTCGCCGACATTGCGGACTTGGTGTAGCAATTCGTCTTCAACTCCAGCGCTATTGTCCGTTATTCCGTTCTCCAACAAAAACATACTAAGTTCATATGGTTCGTCCACGGGGATCTGTGGTGTATAGGCGCCGAAAAACATGCGAGTTCGAAGTCGATGCATCGCAGAATCCGACAGATCGTGGGCAACATGAATTTGCAACTTCGCCAATGTGCTCCGCAACCGAGTCAGTTGACTTACATCTGCCCCGGGCTTGTAAAGATACGGTTGGGCCCCAAAAGCTCGACGTTCAAATTTCCACGCCTCTTGGCGGATTTCGCGCCAATCAGCCTTGAGCGCCTCTTGCATATCGTCAAGGTCAATAGTGTCCGGGCACCCAGCAAAGAAACCGCCGAATTTATAGAATCGCGTTGGTTCGCCAAGCTTAGATTTCTTTCGTTGTTCGGCCCTAAAACTTTCGTACATTTTTCCGAGCAAGTTGTGATAGGGGAACCTTGGATGTGTTTCGTCCGCAAGGAAATACTTGCTAAAGACCGCCTCTGCAGGCAACTCCTCACGCGTTGTCATGTCGAGCCTCCGCTAAAAAGCGAGCCCATTCTTCCATCATGGCACGGCGCTTCTCAAGCATGTCACTTCTGCGGTAAGCCCGCTCGACGTCTGAGCCCACCTTGTGCGCTAGGGCTATTTCGGCCATCTCCCTGGGGTAATCGGTGCGCTCCGCAGCCCAGTCTCGGAAGGTTGATCGAAGGCCGTGCGGAACAGCCGGTCGTCCGGTCCGGCGATCAACATAGCGTTCGCCGGACGCCACGTAGATTCTCTTCATGCACGCGGACAAAGCTGCGTCAGACAGCATGCCACCGCGCGCTGCAGGAAAAACAAAGCCACTTCCAACATGCCGTTCAATTGCTTCGAGAAGCGTCATAGCAGATCTTGTAAGTGGGACGCGGTGTTCCTGCTTGGCCTTCATCCGTGACGCTGGGATTCTCCAAAGCCGCTGATCTAGATCGATTTCGTCCCACAAGGCGCCACGTATTTCGCCGGAGCGCCCTGCCGTCAAAGCCATAAACTCAAGCGCTCGCGTTGCTGTGCCCGTTCTGTTTGATAGCTCGGCGAACCAAGCGCCAGCGTCTGCCAAGGCTAGGGCCGGGTGGTGGTTTACCTGGGCAATTTTGCCGGGCTTGGGTAGGATGGCATCCAAATTGCCTTTCCAGCGGGCGGGGTTGTCCCCTGACCTATGCCCAGCAACTGTAGCCCAGGCCAGAACCGCTTCAATGCGTCCGCGCAGGCGTGAGGCTGTCTCGGTCTTATCCAACCATATTGGTTCTAAGGCCCGCAAGACATCCTGAACGCATATTTCTGAGACCGCCATTTTGCCAAGAGCTGGCAGAGCGTAGTTGCTGAATGATGACATCCACTGTTTGCGATGTTTGTCGTTGCCGAACTCTGCTAGCTTGTTGTCAAGGTATCTGTCGACTGCATCCGCAAAGGAAAGGCCGCGCAACTGCTCGGCGAGCGCCTGCGCTCTGTGAGATCGCCTCTCTTCGATGGGGTCGATCCCATCCCAGATCTTCTGGCGAGCCTCACGAGCGCGATCTCTCGCAGCAGCCAGTGGGACGTCTGGGTAGCCGCCTAGGCCAATGTTGCGTCTCTTGTCACCGATCTTGACCCGAAGGATCCAAGACCGTGCGCCTGTTGGAGTGATTTGCATCAGGAGACCATCGACTCCGCCGACAGCAAATGTTACGTTGCGTCCACGTCCTGGATGGCTGAGCCTTTTGACTTCGAGTGCTGAGAGCTCTTTTGCTTTCTTTGGCATGGTCCAACTTAAAAACCTATCAATATACCTGCCATAAGATTTGTGATTGGGTGCAACAAATAGCAATAGCCTGCATCTTGCAAAAGTCATATGCAATTGATATTAAAGAATAAAAATCACTCCCTGCGACTGAATGCAGTTTTATTGTGGCTGCCTGTCTCTCCGCCACTCCCTCAAGTTATTGAATTTGCTTTGGTTTTTCTGGCGTGGCACCTTTGTGGCACCATGCTGGTACCAATGTTCTACTTGGCCCATGCGCCGCGCGCCGAAATGTTGGCAAAGGCTTCGCTCGCCAAGATTTCCTGCTGAACCTGTTGCACATAGACCTGGCTTTGTTCGAAAGAACTGTGACCGAGAACCGCTCTAGTGCAGACGGAACGGCGGATTTTCGAGTTCAGCGCCTCAAGGCGTTGGTGGTGTAGATCAGTCAGCGAACTTCGGGCGGATAAACGAGGGATGGGATCACCTCACTCTAGGCCCGCCGCCAACAGGGACGTTTCAGGATGTGGCGGATCAAGGATTAGACCGTTGTGATCAGCCCCTCTGAAGGCACCGGACAACGCTGCCATGCAATCAGAGAAAATTCGCAAGGCTTACAGACGCGGCGGTCGAGTCTGACACAGCGACCGGCCGTTGGCAGTCGCCCATCGCCACGGCGGTGGTTAAGGCAATCGTTACGGGTTGCCGCTCTGGGCTTGGTCCTTTTGGAATACCGCGCTCGATGATGACCTCAGGCCGTCATGAGCAACGCCTGGCTACTCTTCGCACTTCCCTCTGATTTGCACACTGCGTGGAATTTTCTTGCGCAACGTGATGGCGTTCGTGTATACGATACCAATACTGGAACGATGTTCCGCACAGTGAAACTAGGAGGTCTCTATGAAGTTCTTGAAAACCGTGGTTCTGGCCGCATCTCTTGCCGTGCTGGGCACGGCCGCCGCTGCTGAAACCGTGCTGATCCACAGCGAGGCGGGGCCGAACCGCGGCGCGCGCGCCGTTTCGTTGCAATGGTTCGCTGACCAGGTGCAGGAACGGTCGGGTGGCGACCTTCGCATCGACATCCAGTGGGGTGGCGCGTTGTTCAAAGCCAACGCTTCTGTGTCGTCGATCCGCGACGGTGTGGCCGACCTGGGCTCGGTCATCGCGGTGTACTTCCCGCAGGAAATGGTGAGCTATGGCATCGCCGACCTGCCGCTTCAAAACCCCGACTCGTGGGTTGGCATGCGCGCTACGGACGAACTGATGCGTAGTTCTGACGCGATCCGTGCGGCGCTTGCCGACATGAATCTGGTCTATATCGGCACCTGGACGACCAGCCAGGTCAATATCGGCTGTAAGGACGCCGCTATCCGGTCTGCTGCGGATGTCGACGGTCTCAAGGTTCGCGGTGTTGGTGCCTATGGCAAAGTCTTCGGCGAAATGGGTGCCAATATGGTCCGCATGTCGATCTATGACGCCTATCAAGGGCTGGATACCGGGTTGATCGACTGTTCGCAGGGCTATTCCTATGCGGTGGCCGCGCTCAAGCAGGCAGAGGTCATGAACACCTATACGCAGCTGAACTGGGGGCAAGTTGGTGGCCTCGGCATCTTCATGAACAAGGCAATGTTCGACAGCCTAACGCCCGAGCAACAGGCGGTGCTTGAAGAAACCGGCAGCGACATGGTCGACCAGTTCGGTCAAGCGATCACAATCGCCAATGAAAAGGCAATCGCGTCGATGCAAGAGCAGGGCGTTGAGATCATCGAGCTGTCGGACGAGGATCGCGCGATCTTTGTCGAGCGCGGAGCACCGTTCGTCGACCAGTGGGTCGAGTCCGCGAACGCCTCTGGTCTGCCCGGTGAGGCGCTGCTCGATGAGTACCGTGTACTGATCGCGAAGTACACCGCGATCCGTGACAACGACGGCTACCCATGGAAAATGGAAAGCAACTAATGCTTGTTCGCCTTGAGAGCATTCTGCTTGCGCTTGGAGCCTTGGCAGTCATGTTGCTTGGCGTTCTGATTGCAGGCAACGTGGTGGCGCGGTCGGTGTTCGGCACATCGATCCCCGACAGCGTCATCATCGTGCAGGAGTTGATGGTTGCGGCCATCCTCCTGCCGCTTGCAGCAACAACGGCGTCACGCGCCCATATCTGCGTCGAGTTCATCTCAGACAGGTTCGGTGCGCGCGTCAAGTCGTGGCTTATCGTTCTGGGAACTGTCGTCGGGATGCTGGCCCTGATGCCGCTGATCTATGCTGGCTGGCGCGAGTTCATCTCGAACTGGGGTTCGGGCAGTTTCTACTTCGGCGACCTCGCGCTGCCGAAATGGCCAGGCAAGCTCATTTTCCTGCTGGGGTTTGGCGCGTGCTGGCTGCGGCTTCTTGAAATGGCAATCCGGGATACGCGTACGATCCTGGCCGGTGGCATCGTCGATGACCAGCACGAAGTGGGAGAGATAGAGTGATTGATCCGACCACTATTGGCCTGATCGCCTTCGCGGCTGTCCTTGTGCTGCTGGCGCTGCGCGTACCAATTGCTTTTACGCTGGCCCTGGTTGCTACCGTTGCGACCTTTTTCGTCTACGCTATGCGGACCGGTAATTTTTCGCCCGAACGTGCCCTCGTGCCGACGGCATCGATGGTTTTCTCGAACTCTTTCAACCTGTTCCATTCGTATGACTTGTCGATGATCCCGCTATTCGTCGCGCTTGGGCATATTGCCTATCGCGCCGAGATCACGACCAAGATCTATAATGCGGCCAAGGTCTGGCTCACCCACCTGCCCGGCGGGGTAGCGATGGCCTCGGTCGTGGGCTGCGGCGGGTTCTCGGCAATCACAGGATCGTCGATCGCTTGTGCCTCGACCATGGGGCGTATCTGCACGCCCGAGATGATGCGCATGGGTTATGACAATCGTCTTGCAACGGCATCGGTCGCGGCAGGCGGTACTCTGGGCTCACTGATCCCGCCCTCGGTCCTGTTCATCGTCTACGGTATCTTTACCGAGACCTCGATTTCAAAACTGTTCCTGGCGGGCGTGCTGCCCGGGTTGATCTCGCTCTTGGGGTTCGTCCTGGTTATCGCGTTCTGGGTCTGGCGGGATCCGAAGATCGCACCGCCCTCCGGCGAGGATATCGCGCCAGGCGGCAGACGCGCGGCAGCGCTGGCGGCTTGGCCCGCCATCCTGCTGTTCGTGGTGATCGTCGGCGGCATCTATGGCGGCATTTTTACCGCGACCGAAGCGGCATCCGTTTCCGTCGCTGCGGCGGTGCTGATCGGGGTGTTTCAGCGCAAGTTGACCCTAGACGATCTGTGGCAAAGCTTCAAAGAGACCTGCACCCAGACCGCGGCGATCTTCCTGATCGCGGCGGGGGCGAAGATCTTTGTTGCGTTCATCGCCCTGACCGGTGTGGCCCCCATGATCGTGAACGCGGTGACGACCGCCGAGCCGTCTGTAGCCACGCTGATGATCTGTATTGCGCTGATCTACCTCCTGCTAGGCATGTTCCTGGACCCGATTGGGATCATGGTACTAACCCTGCCGTTGATGATCCCGCTGGTCGAATCCTATGGTCTTAACCTGATCTGGTTCGGCGTAGTGATCATTAAGCTGCTGGAGATCGGCTTGATCACGCCGCCTGTCGGGCTGAACGTCTTCGTCATCTCCAACGTTGTGGGTCGGGATGCGCCGATTGACCGGATCTTTGCAGGCATTGCGCGGTTCCTGGTCATCGATGTCATTGTGTTGATCCTCATCATGGTCTTTCCCATAATCTCTCTGCTTTTACCGCAGGGGATGTAAGGAATGAAAGCTGACACCGAAGACCGAAATTTCGTCAACGCGCTGGCACGGGGGCTCAAGGTGCTTGGCACGTTTCGCGCCTCGGACCAGGGCCTGTCGCACACCGAAATCTGCAATCGTACCGGGCTGTCCAAGGCTACTGTCTCGCGGCTAGCCCATACGCTGAAGGCCACCGGCTTTGTTATACAGGATACGCGGTCGGGGCTTTTTCGGCTGGGGCCGGCCTCGGTGGCGCTTGGATTGGTGGCGAACGCCCAGACCTCGTTTATGGACCTGATCGAGGACGAGATGCAGGATCTTGCGGACCGCACGGGAACGCTGGCGTTGATCGGGGTGCGGAACGGGGACAGGATGATGCTGGTTCGCACGTGGCGCCCGGAAGGTGCCGCGTCGATCTGGCTGGAGCCTGGACACCGGGTACCGGTTCTCGGGTCGTCGACCGGACAAGCCTTTGTCGCGGCGCTGAGCGATGCAGCGTTTGACGCGTTGGACCCCGATGATGACCTTCGAGCCTTCCGCGCCGATGGGTACGCTCAATTGGTCGCCAACGGATTTACCAGTCCCCCAACCGATACGCGTTTTGCTGCGACCATCAACGCGGTGGCCGTGCCCTACCTGGCCCGCGAATACGGCGAACCGATTGCGTTTTCCTGCGGTGCATTGCCCGACATGCTGAGCGACGAGCGCATTCGTGAAGAAGTAGGCCCAAGTTTGCGTGAACTGGTGCGCGAGCTCGAGGTCAAGACCGGACAGGTGAGCGCTTTGGCTCGCAGAGGATAGGAAGTGAAATGGAAGACGTGATCTCATACGCCCTGGAGGACAATATCGCTGTGGTCGCGATCGACAGCCCGCCGGTAAACGCGCTGGGGCTGGCGGTCAGGCGCGGTCTTGTTGATGCAATCGCGAAAGCTGAGAACGACGGCGCGAAAGCCGTGCTGATTTACGCCGAGGGGCGGACCTTTCCCGCTGGCGCCGACATCCGCGAGTTTGGCAAGCCGCCGCAGGAACCGATTTTGCCCGATGTCTGCGCACGGATTGAAGCGTCTGACGTTCTTGTCGTGGCCGCGTTGCACGGTACTGCTCTCGGCGGTGGTCTTGAGGTGGCGCTTGGCGCGGATTACCGCATCGCGGCGCCCGGAACGCGCGTGGGGATGCCCGAAGTGTTGATCGGTTTGCTCCCCGGCGCGGGCGGTACACAAAGATTGCCCCGCCTGATCGGCGTCGAGAAGGCCATCGACGTTATCACCAGCGGTCGCCAGGTCGGTGCAGCAGAGGCGCTGGACATGGGCATTATCGACCGGATCGACAATGAATCGCCGCGCGAAGCCGGTCTGGCCTACACCCGAGACCTGCTTGCACAAGACGCGCCGCGTCGCCCAATCAGCGCGATGCCAGCGCCCACGCCGGTGGATTTCGATGCGGCTTATGATGCCGCGTTGAAAAAGGCGCGCGGCCAGATCTCGCCCTCCTACGCCGTGCGCGGGATCCAGGCGGCCTGCGAATTGGAGTTCGCAGAAGGCATGGCCCGGGAACGGGCGCTATTCCGCGAATTGATGGAAACCGATCAACGTGCCGCGCTGATCCATGCGTTCTTTGGCGAGCGTGCGGTATCGAGCCTGCCCGAGCTAAAAGGCGTTACGCCGCGTCCCGTCGCTTCTGTCGGTATCATCGGCGGTGGCACCATGGGCGCGGGCATCGCCACGGCGGCGCTGCTGTCTGGTCTCGAGGTTGTTTTGCTTGAAATGACCGAGGATGCCGCGGACGCCGCCAAGGGGCGGATTGTCAAGAGCATCTTGGGTGCGGTGAAGCGCGGCAAGATCGACCAGGCCCGCTTTGACCACCTGACCGGCACGGCTCTAAAATTGAGCACCGACTACGACGCTCTTGCGAAGGTCGATCTGGTAATCGAGGCCGTGTTCGAGGATATGGGTGTCAAGAAACAGGTCTTTGCCAAGCTCGACGCCGTGTGCAAACCAGGCGCCGTGCTGGCCACCAACACCTCTTATCTCGATGTGAACGAAATCGCGGCGGCAACCAGCCGGCCCGGGGATGTGATCGGGCTGCACTTCTTCTCGCCTGCGTATGTGATGAAGCTGCTCGA
The DNA here is from genome assembly GCA_030428255.1 of Alphaproteobacteria bacterium. Classification (GTDB taxonomy): domain Bacteria; phylum Pseudomonadota; class Alphaproteobacteria; order UBA7985; family JAUIBT01; genus JAUIBT01. The sequence goes on from JAUIBT010000003.1 coordinate 39,961, forward strand.
GGTTGTCGTGGCCGAACGTACGGCTACCGATGTCGTGGCGACTGGATTTGCCCTTGGCAAAAAGCTGGGCAAGGTCTCTGTGCGGGCCGGTGTCTGCGACGGGTTCATCGGCAACCGTATTCTGCTGGCCTATCGCACAGCCGCCGATCACATGGTGCTGGAAGGTGCATCGCCCTTCCAGATCGATCGGGTCATGCTCGACTTCGGTTTCGCCATGGGACCGTTCCAGGTCGGCGATCTGGCCGGTCTTGATATCGGCTGGGCCACCCGCAAGCGGCTGGCACCCACGCGCGATCCGCGTGAACGGGTGCCGACCTATGCCGACAAGCTCTGTGAACAGGGGCATCTGGGGCAGAAGACCGGGCGCGGCTACTACATCTACGGCGATGGTGCTGCGAAAGAAAACCCTGAGGTCCTGACGCTGATTGACGCCGAGCGTGATGCTTTGGGGATCACGCCCCGGGAATTCTCGGATGACGAGATCTTGCGCCGATACATGTGCGCCATGGTCAACGAGGGCGCCCGCGTGGTCGGAGAAGGCATCGCGCGCAGACCGCTTGACGTCGATATGGTGTTCCTGACCGGCTACGGCTTTCCCCGCTATCGCGGCGGTCCGATGAAATGGGCCGACATGCAGGGGCTAAAGCGCATTCTGGACGACATCAACACCTTCGCTGAGGCGGACTCCTATTTCTGGCAGCCTGCTCCGCTGCTCACGGAACTGGTGGCCCAGGGCAAGACCTTCGACGATCTGAACAAGGAAACATGATGTTGAAACAGGCTGTTATCGTGGCTGCTGGCCGGACCGGGCTGGCAAAATCTTTTCGCGGATCGCTGAACCAGACCCACGGCGCAACCATGACGGGGCACGTGATCGCGTCTTTGATGGCGCGTACCGGGCTGGCACCGGACGAAATCGAAGACGTGGTGATCGGCTGCGGCTATCCAGAAGGCGAAACCGGGGGCAACATTGCCCGGCAAGCCGGGCTACGCGCGGGCCTGTCTAAGGTATCTGCCGGACATACCGTCAGCCGCTTTTGTGCCAGCGGGCTTCAGGCCATCGCGACCGCAGCCAACTCGATCACCGCTGACGGCTCGGGCCCTCTTGTGGCCGGTGGCGTGGAAAGCATCAGCCTAATCCAGCCCAAGACGCGCAGGGCCCCCGAGCCAAAGCTGATGGCTGAGATGCCCGAGCTTTACATGACCATGATCGAAACTGCCGATCTGGTGGCCGAGCGTTATGGCATCACCCGCGAGGCGCAGGATGAGCTTTCGCTGCTGTCACAGCAACGCACTGCGGCAGCACAACAGGCCGGGCGGTTCGCGGAAGAGATTATTCCCTTGGACACAAGGATGGCGGTAAAAGACAAAGAGACGGGCGAAGTTTCAGAAAAACCCGTCACGCTGGATCGCGACGAATGCAACCGGCCGGGCACCACGCTCGAGGGTCTTGCATCGCTGGCGCCGGTACGCGAGGGCGGCTTTGTCACCGCAGGCAACGCCAGCCAGTTGTCTGACGGTGCGGCAGCCTTGATCCTCATGGATGCGGATGAAGCAGAAAAGCGCCACCTAGAACCGCTCGGCGCATTTAAGGGGTTCGCGGTTGCCGGGTGCGGACCCGAAGAAATGGGCATCGGCCCGGTCTTCGCCGTGCCGCGCCTGCTGGAACGCCATGGCCTGAATGTCGATGACATCGACCTATGGGAGCTGAACGAAGCCTTTGCCAGTCAGGCGATCTATTGCAAGGACAGGCTGGGAATCGATCCCGAGCGGCTGAACGTGAACGGCGGCTCGATCTCGGTTGGCCATCCCTTCGGCATGACCGGCGCGCGGCTGGCAACGCATCTTCTGTACGAAGGCCGCCGCCGCGGGGCGAAGCTGGGTGTTGTCACCATGTGCATCGCCGGAGGCATGGGTGCCGCCGGACTGTTTGAAATCTACTGATCGGAGGGCCGAATGGACCTTAATTACACCAAGGAAGAAATCGCCTTCCGCGAGGAAGTCCGCGAATTCCTGGCCGAGAGCCTGCCATCGGAACTGGCCGCCAAGGTACGGGCCGGTGAGGAACTGACCAAGGCGGACCAGGAACGCTGGCATGCGATTCTAAACGCAAGGGGTTGGCTGGCTCCGAACTGGCCGGTCGAGTATGGAGGTTGCGGTTGGGACGCCGTGCGTCGGCATATTTTCGAAGAGGAATGTGCGCTGGCTGGCACACCTCGCATCGTGCCATTTGGACTGGCAATGCTGGGACCTGTGCTGATGCAATTCGGGTCGGACGAGCAGAAGGCCCATTATCTGCCGCGCATTCTGAATGGCGACGACTGGTGGTGTCAGGGTTATTCCGAGCCGGGCGCGGGCTCGGACCTAGCCAGCGTGAGAACCCGCGCGGTGCGTGACGGTGACCACTATATCGTCAATGGCCAGAAGACCTGGACGACGCTTGGTCAGCACGCGAACATGATTTTCTGCCTCGTGCGCACGGATCCTGACGTCAAGCAACAGGCGGGCATCAGTTTCCTTTTGGTCGACATGAACACCCCGGGCGTCGAGGTCCGCCCGATCACGCTTCTGGACGGCACGCCCGAGGTCAACGAGGTCTTCTTCGATGACGTGAAGGTGTCGGTCGAGAACCTCGTGGGCGAAGAGAACAAGGGCTGGACCTACGCAAAGTACCTGCTGACCCACGAGCGCACGAACATCGCCGGCGTGGGCTTTTCGCGCGCCGGACTGGCGGCGGTCAAGCGCATCGCCCGTCAGGAAATGGCTGGTGGGCGCCCGCTGATCGAAAACCCCTACTTTGCCGCGCGCCTTGCCCAGGTCGAGATTGACCTGATGGCAATGGCAACGACCAACCTGCGGATCATTTCGCGGGCGGCCAGCGGCCAGGCACCTGGGGTCGAAAGCTCTATGCTCAAGGTCAAGGGTACGGCGATCCGGCAAGAGATCAACAATCTCGCCCGGCACGCTGCTGGCCCTTTTGCCATGCCCTTCGTCTCGGAAGCTCTGGAGGGCGACAATAACAGCATCGGTCCGGATTACGCCCGGCCCGTCACACGCCAGTATCTGAACAACCGCAAGCTGTCGATTTTCGGCGGCTCGAACGAAATTCAGCGAGGGATCATCGCAAAAACCATGTTGGCAGGAGGTGCACGATGAATTTCGAGCTAACCGAGGAGCAGCAGATGCTGCAGGACACACTGCGCAGATTTCTGGCTGATCGCTATGACTCCAGTGTGCGCAATGGCATCCTCGACAGTGATCTGGGCTATTCGCCAGACATCTGGCGGCAACTGGCAGAGTTGGGGGTGATCGGCGCGCTGTTCACCGAAGATCAGGGCGGATTCGGTGGGTCCGGCATCGATATAGCGACCGTCTTCGAAGAGCTTGGCCGCGCTGGCGTGGTCGAGCCGATGCTCGATACCGCGATCATCGGGGGCGGGTTGATTGCCGCGCTCGGGGATGACGCGCAAATGCCGCTGGTCGAATTTGTCATCGCCGGGGAAACCCATTTGGCGCTGGCGCATGGCGAAGCCGGAGCCCGCTATGACCTGGACCATGTCGCGACCCGCGCCGAAGAGCGCGACGGAGACATCCTGTTGTCTGGGCGAAAAGCGGTCGTGGTCAATGCCGAGGCCGCGGATTACCTGATCGTCTCGGCCCGTGACAGCGGGTCGGTGACTAGTCAGGAGGGGATTTCCCTGTTTCTGGTGCCGCGCGACGCGGCAGGGGTGACGCTTGTCGGTTATCCGCTTGTCGGTGGCGGGCGGGCCGCAGAAGTTGCTCTTGATGGCGTACGCCTGCCAGCGACTGCGCGGCTGGGGGCTTCTGGCGCGGGCTACACCGCCCTGAACGAGCGCCTTGCAGCTGCGCATGTCGCACTTTCGGCAGAGGCGCTCGGCGCGATGGAAAGCGCAACCGCGCTGACCCGCGACTACCTGATGACGCGAAAGCAATTCGGACGGGCCATCGGCACCTTCCAAGCTCTTCAGCATCGCTTCGCCGACCTCATGGTTGAGATGGAACAGGCCCGTTCGGTCGTCATCCTTGCCGCAGGGCACCTCGAGGACAGCGCGCCGACACGCGATCTCAACACCGCTGCCGCGCGCAACCTGATTGGCCGCGTCGGGCGGTTGGTCGCCGAGGATACGATCCAGTTGCACGGCGGCATTGCGATGACACAAGAATACGAACTGGCACATTTCGCCAAGCGCATCCTGATGACCGACCATCGCTTTGGCGATGCCGATTATCATCTCGAGCGTTTCGTGGCGTTGTCGAGTGCTGCCGCGTGAGTCTTGCACGGGCCGAAGATCACGGCGACCGGCTGGTGGTCGTCAACGCCAATGCCAAGAGCCGGGGCGCCCTATCACCGGAGCTGTACGAGGCGATCCTTGATGCCTGTACGCGGGCGCGCGACGCGTGCGTGGGCGCGGTTCTGATCACGTCCGAGGGCGGGTTCTTCTGCGCCGGGGGCGATCTGAACATATTGCGGTCACGACGCGACCTGTGTGAAGCAGAGCTGCGCGAGCGGATCGAGGATCTTCATGACGTGATACGGGCAATTCGTGAATGCCCGGTTCCCGTCATCGCCGCAGTAGAAGGCGGCGCCGCAGGGGCTGGCCTGTCATTGGCACTGGCGTGTGATTTCGTCATCGCAGGCGAAAACGCGCGCTTTACCGCCGCGTATGTCAAGGCCGGGCTGGTTCCGGACGGCGGGCTGACCTCTAGCCTTGCCCGGCTTGTTCCGCGCGCCCTTGCCACTGAGATGTGCTTGCTGGGTCAGGCGGTTGCCGCCACGCGTATGCAGTCTGTTGGCGCAATCTATCGCACGGTGCCGGATGGTCAAACGGAAGCCGAGGCGCACGCACTGGCCGATGTCATCTGCATGGGTCCGGCCGCGGCACAGACCGAGATTAAGAAGCTGGTGGCTACGGCCTACGACACACAAGAAGCGGCCCAGATGAACAATGAACGAGACGCGATGGCAAGAGCCATCGGAGGCTCTGAGGCGGCCGAAGGGATCGCCGCCTTTCTTGAAAAACGACCAACGAGGTTTGCACGATGATTCGCTGGGACACCCCGCTGACGCGCCGCTTCGGCTTGCGCCTTCCCATTATCGCAGGTGGCCTGCAATGGCTGGCCGACGCGGACTATGTCATCTCTGCTGCGCAGTCCGGCATCATGGGCTTCATCACCGCAGCGAGCCATGCCGAATTCGACGACCTGCGCGCCGAGATTGCCCGCGCGCGCGACGGCTGCGCTGGCAAGCCGTTTGGCGTCAACGTCTCGATGCTGCCGAAACTGGTTCCCGGCGAAAAGACCGAGGACATCTTTCGCCTGATTGCCGACGAGGGAGTCGATGTGATCGAAACCTCGGGTCGGAACCCCGAACCCTACATGCCGCTGCTCAAGGATCTGGGCTTGACCGTCATTCACAAGGTGCCAGCGGTGCGCTATGCCATCAAGGCTGAGACGGTCGGTGTCGACATGGTTTCCATTGTCGGTGCGGAATGCGGCGGACATCCGGGCATGGACCTGATCGGATCCTTCGTGAACGCAGCAATCGCCGGGCGCGATCTGAAAATTCCGTTCATGATCGGTGGCGGTGTCGGCCACGGTTCGCAAGTGGTTGCTGCGCTCGCCATGGGCGCCTCGGGCGTGGTCATGGGCACCAGGCTGCTGGTCAGCGAAGAGTTGAATGCCCATCGGGACTACAAGCAATCGCTGGTCAACGCGACCGAGCGCGACACCATGCTCACAATGTCCTCGGTTCGCAACACTGTGCGCACTCTGGCCAATGAAACCACTCGGGAAGTGGCCAGGATGGAGCGGGAAACACCCGATGTCACCATCGCTGATCTTCTGCCTTTGGTCTCGGGCCGTATCGGGCGACAGGCCTACCAGACCGGCGATGTGTCGCGCGGGCTGCTTTCAGCGGGGCATGCCCTCGGTCTGACCGACAAGATCGAGCCCATGGCTGACATCATCGCACGGATCGAAGCCGAGGCGGCGGCCTCGATGGCACGTCTCGAAGTTTCAACCGTCGAGGAGGTCGCAGCATGACGACTTCCTTGCACCACTACATGGAACAGCAGGTCGCCACACGGCCCGATGCTGCGGCACTTTCCGACCCAACCGGAGCCGACTGGAGTTGGGCCGAGCTGGACGCTGTGACGCACGACATCGGAAGGCATCTGGACGAAGCTGGCGTCCGCCAAGGCGATCGGGTGATGTTAATTGCAGAAAATTGTGCATCCGCGGTAGCCGTGATCCATGCATGTTCACGCCGGGGTGCTTCTGTTATCCCGGTCAATGCGCGCCAGACCGCCGCCGAGATTGATCGGGTGATCGCGCATGCCACCCCTGCGGTGATTTTTGCTACCACGCAGGTGTCGCCGGACGCCCGGGCCCACGCCGCACGCTTGGGGGCCGGGACGATCACAGGCCTGTTCGGACGCATAGACATGCTGACCCGCAAGAGCGATCCGCAAGGCGATGGTGACGTTGCCGCAATCCTTTACACCACCGGCACGACCGGCGATCCAAAAGGCGTCATGCTGACCCATGACAACCTGCTGTTCGCCGGTTGTAAGTCTGCCGAGCTTCGGTCAATGACGGCTGACGACCTAATATATGGCGTTCTTCCCATGACTCATGTGTTCGGCCTCGCGTCCATTATCTCAGCTGCTGCATATGCCGGCGCGGCGATCCGGTTCGAACCGCGGTTCTCCGCAGCACGCCTTTACGCGGCACTGCACGAGGGGGTGACCCTGTTTTCCGGTGTCCCGCAGATGCACGCACATCTAATGCAATACGCTCACGAAATTGGAGTTGATCAGCTCTCTGGCAGCGTCCTGCGCTATGTCTCGTCAGGTGCCGCGCCGCTTGATCCGGTGTGGAAGCGGAAGGCCGAGACCTTCTATGGCGTGGCGCTCCAGAACGGCTATGGCATGACAGAGACCAGCGCGGGCACTTGCATTACCAACAACGGGTTCGGCGACCCCGACACATCGGTTGGTCGGCCTTTGCCAGGAGTTGAGCTTCGGATCGACGAGCAGATCAATGGTGGCGGGAATGGCTGCGGTGAAATCCTGACGCGCGGACCACACGTGATGAAAGGCTATTTCCGCAATCCTGAGGAAACCAGCCGGGTTCTGGATATCGAGGGCTGGATGCACACCGGCGATATTGGCAAGATCGACCAGGAAGGCCGGCTTCATGTGCTCGGTCGGTCCAAGGAGCTGATCATCCATGGCGGCTTCAACATTTATCCGCCGGAGGTGGAGACTGCGTTGAACGAGCACCCCGAAGTGATCCAGTCAGCGGTAATTGGCCGCCGCATCTCGGGCGACGAACAGGTGCTGGCATTCTGTCAGGTGCCAGCCGGATCGGCGCTTACACCCGAGATTTTGCGCGACTTTGCTGCTGAACGCTTGGCGCGCTACAAACTTCCGGCCCGGATCGTAATTGCCACAGAGCTACCCGCGGCACCCACAGGCAAGATCCTCAAGCACATGCTTCTTGACGCGTTCGCAAGCGAATTATGAAGGGAGTGGCGCGTGTGCGCCTGGGCGGCAATCCTGCGGTTTCTCCCAGGCCCTATGGGACGGTCGTGCGTGTAGAGCAGAAAGAAAATTCCATGAAAGATACCAAAAAATTCACCTTGGATGATCCGTGTACGGTGAAAAACAAGCTGATCAAAAGTGACCTGATAAACCGGAACGGCCACGTCCAAGCAGCACCGACCGGAGGTTGGAGATGACTGTGGTCGCCGGGGCGGCCGCTGGCACCAGGCAGGACGATCTGCTGCTGATCGACCAATCGGGCGCGCGAGAGCTTGTCGGTTACCACTCACAGATGACTGACGACAACACCGGTATCTGCTCACTCGAGATCGGACCACAGCATCTCAATCGGCTTGGGCTGCTGCATGGCGGTTTCGTGTCGCTGCTGCTGGACAATGGTTGCGGTGTTGCCGTGCGCAGCGTGTTGGACAATCTGGAGACACAGGCGGTCACAATCGCGCTGTCAGTGAACTTCATCTTGGGGGTCGGCTCTGGAAAGGTATCGGCAATCGGGCGTGTTACTGGAGGTGGGCGCAGCCTGAAATTTGCCGAGGCCGAACTGCGCGATGATGCCGGCAGGCTTGTTGCAACGGGAAGCGCAACCTTTCGGATTTTTGAAGCGAAATGAGTGCCGCCAGCCTTGGCCAGCCCGAGGTCCGCGAAAAAGCAAACGAATACAGTCAAGAAGAGAGCGTAGAATGAAGACCTTGGTGTCTGTGAAACGCGTGATCGATTAGAACGTGAAGGTTCGCGTCAAAGCGGACAGTACGGGTGTTGATCTCACCAATGGCAAAATGTCGATGAACCCCTTTGACGAGATCGGCTTGGTGGCTGACCTGTTTCAGGCTGTGCCGGAACTCACAGAGGACCTCGGCTAAACCTGCGGTGGGGACCCTGGCTCCGGGCTGCAATTCGGGCGCTCTTTATGTGCGGTTGCAGGGCCCGGGACGACGGCCCTGCAGGATATAACCGATGAGAATTCGGCGTGCCAATCAGCCCACTGTCTTAACTCGTTGCAAATGCTTTTTTGCGGTTTCGTAAGGCACCGCAGGACCGGAGACCACATGAAGAGACCCAGCTTTTCCACACCGTCGTCCCCAATGACCGCGCAGCGGGTCAGTCTGATTGGTGGTTTGATGGTCGCGGTCGGGCCGATCGCCATGGCGCTATATACGCCAGCGATGCCCGATGTGGTGGCGGCATACGACTCCACCAAGAGCATTGTGAAGCTGACCTTGACGCTCTATTTCGCCGGCTTTGCCCTCGCCCAGCTTGTTGCGGGACCGCTGTCAGACGCGATCGGGCGCCGTCCGGTGGCATTGATTTTCGCGGCGATCTTCTGCACGGCATCGCTGGGCGCGCTTCTGGCGCCGACAATCGAGACGTTGGCAACGGCCCGCTTCGCCCAGGGGATCGGCGCGTCGGCCGGGGTGGCAATCTCGCGCGCCATTGTCCGCGACTGCTTTCAGGGCGAGGACTCCTCCCGCATCATGAACATTATCAGTATTATACTTTCGCTCGGTCCAGCGGTTTCACCAACCGTCGGCGGTTTGCTCGTGCTTCATGTCGGGTGGAAATCCGTGTTTTTGGTAATGACAGCCTTGGGACTTGCCGTGTTGATGGTCGCACTGGTTGCGATGCGTGAAACTCTGCCTGCGGCGCAACCCATGCGAATGGCAACCCTGGGCAGTTCCTATCTGCGGCTACTCAGCAACCGGCATTTCAGGGCTGCGAGCCTGACCGTGGCGGGTTCGGTCGGCGCCATCTATGCGCAGGCGACGCTGCTGCCCTTCATCCTGATGGGGCAGGTCGGCCTGGGCCCCAGCGGCTTCGGTTTGGCGATGCTCATGCAATCTGGAATGTTCTTGCTGGGCGCGCTTGTGGCACGATCCGCCATGAAACGCATAAGCGCATACCGGCTGGTGTGGCCCGGCTTGGCCGCCATCGCGCTGGGGTCGATTTTCATCTTCCTGCTGCTCTGGGAGCATGACCCGAATACCTTGCGGGTGATGATCCCAGTGGGGTTCTACGCCTTCGGAATTGCTTTCGTAGTTCCAGCGATGTCAACTGCAGCACTGGCGCCATTTCCACGGATCGCCGGAGCGGCCGCGGCGCTCATGGGGTTTCTGCAGATGGGCGCGGGGTTGACTGTCGGAACGATCGGGGCGTTCTTCGCGGACACCTTGGTCGCCTTTGCGGTGTTGATCCCGTCCATGGGAGCGGTGGCCTGTGTCAGCTACTTGGTTTACCGGTCCAAACCCCATCTGGCTGAACCAGAGCCGCAAGAAAACGTGATCGGTACGGCACCGCCGGGCCGCACCTTCCTGCGCAATCAGGACACGGCCCAGTCCGAAAACCGCCGGGATAAAAACTAGACCGCAGTCCTGAAGCCAAACTGAGGAAATACGCCCGGGTACTGATGTGGGGTCCTGGCATTTTGGAGGTGGGCAGGGGGCGAAACGCTGCAATCCACCGGGGGCTTCAGAGGCCATCTACCGTGCTTTCGCGTTTTCAAAACAGCGGTTTGGGCGCAATATCCGGTTGATCGGATCTGGGGGCGGTCTGCAGTCTTAGCCAAGCATCCAACAGACGCCGAGGACTGTCGCATGGGCATCGTCCGTCGGCACATAGGCATGGCCGAGACTACTGTCGAAATAGATACTGTTGCCCTTTTTTGGGTTCAACGCATGCTAGCTTTTCGGGTAAATCGCGATTTACCCGCGTTGTGACCGAAAGTTGGTGATGGCCTGAAGCTAGCGGCATATCATGGCGGTGTTAAAGACGCTGTCGATCTCACAAAGAAAGGATATGCCACTACGACCAAAACTACCGTTGTCCCGTTCGAACTGCCATCGGAAATATCCCCCCGGCAAAGCTGGTAAACACACACGGCGATGCCAGCCCGCTATGCCGAGACAAAAGGGAAAACGCTAGCCCAGGTCGCCGGAAGGGGGGCAGAGCATCTCAACCACGGACTCCTCCAAAGATTGGAGGGGGAGGGGCGCTGGACATTTTCAGCCCGGGCATTTACCACCAGATCTGATGGAAGCTGACCCTAGTAACTGATGCCGACACGCCAATAGAAGGCGGCCTCGCCCTGATCGTCGAACGCCGTTGTTTCTTTCAAGGGCAAGCCCACATAGGCCGATCCATAGAGATTTTGACCAAGCTGCAAGGACACGCCACCGCCAACGGACACCAAGGTGTCGTCCGTAATCAGCTTCTGATCGACGCGATAAGGGATGACGATCCCGCTATCGACAAAGGTAAAGGGGGCGATCCCCAAGAATTGCGGCAGGGGTTCTATCAGGTGAGAATTGAACTCAATGGGATTGGCCAATGACAGTTCTAAGGTGTGCAAAACGGCGTTTGGACCGGTGCGGACCGCGTTCGGGTATCCGCGCAAGGATTCTGCCCCACCCACTGATTTGTAGCGCTTGGAGGTGATGTCCTGCCCGGCCACATATTGCGCGCTGGCAATTTGGCTCAAGGCCAGATCGCCGATGGTATTGACGTATTGCAGCTCGCCATTGGCAATCCAATAGGGGCCGTCGCTTGATTGGGCCTGTTTGGAATCTGACGCGCCAAAGCCAGCTTGCCCCTTAACGCTCAAAGAGGCCGTGGGGCCGGACGCCGTGATTTGCAGCGCGCCAGCATACTCTATCAAGCTGGTATCGGTTAGGCTCACGCCTTGCAGTTCAGTGCTTGAGGTTTCGCCGCTGGTCATGATGCTTGCCAGCAGATCGCGGTTCGCAGTGACGGCAAAGTGCTGACGATAACCAGCCGTGCCACTGGCCGAACGTGTCTGTAAACCCAATTGCGCAAACACGCCGTTGACCACTTCCGACGCGGTCAAAGAGCCTTCCGCGAAGAACTCACCGCCGGGCAGGAAGACGGGCAGCTCGTAGCCACCCGAAAGAGAGAAAGCACCGTCCGAGACCTGGGCGGACAAGGTTGCCACATCCCGAAGGCCCAGCAACGAGCGGCCTGTAACAGAGCCGGTAAAGCGGATTTCTCCCGTGCCAGGGTCACCGAAATTGTCCAGGCTCGCGGCGAGGGTCAAGCTGTTTGGCTCCTGGCCGGTGATGGTTGCAACCGTGGTGGCGGGCTGCGGACCGGGGGAGAAGACCACCGCCGGACGGAAGTCATGGGTCAGCTCAATGGTGCGCAAGTCGTTGGCAAGCTGCGTGAAATCCGGCTTTTCACCGACAACCAGCGAAATTTGCGACCGCATGAAGGCGTCGGCTGTGGTCGGGAGTCCCTGAACGCGCACACTTGCGATCACTGCCTCAACCAGCTCGATCACCACGGTGCCATCAAAGAAGTTCTGTTCCGGCAAGATGGCTTCTGCGGTGGTAATGCCAGCGTTGGCGTAGAGCAAGTTGATGCGGGCCACCAACTGTTCCAGGTTGGCAAAGGACACCCGGCGGTTTTCGTAGTTCTTCGCTAGGTTGGCAAAGTCTTCGGGGAAATAGGCGCTGACCTGCGAGAACACAATCTGGTTCACCAGCACCTTGTTGCCCTGCTTGCCCGCTGGGGTCTTGCCCTGCTCTGCGGCAGCGGCGTCTTTCGCCTGCTTGACGAGCTGCTGGCGCAAGTTCAAAAGCGCAGCTGCTTCCTTGTTCATTTGCTGGCGCACTTCGGCGAAGGCGGCGGCTTCAGCCTTTGCACGGCGCAAGGCCTGCTGTAGCTCTTCCAGCGTCGGGTTGGCAGCCGGCAGGTTTGCTGCTCCCAAGGATGAAGGATCAATGGGCGCAGGGGCCTGATTGGTCAACAGTTGCAAGGCATCATTTGATACCCCGCCCGGCTGTACCGTTGCCTGCGCCAATCTTGGCGTGGAAGTGTCCTGGCCCGTTTGCACGGAGTGAAAGGTTGCGGGCGCAAGAGACGCCGTGCGATTGCCAACTTGCTCGAACCAGGGAAAGTCGGGGTCACTGGGGGGGGGCGGGGGCAGGTCCAGCTCGCTCCATGCCAGATCGTGCCAGCCGTCTTGGTCGGCACCGGCGAGAAATTCGGGCTCCAACGCTTGATCGCTGTCGAAGGCTTGCGCCCAGCTCGTTCCGGCAACCAGAGGCAGGCTAACCAGAGCGGCTAAAGCGGCACCAAGGAGGACTCCTGACTGCGGTTTGCGGTCTGCGCAGCTACACGCCACCACAGTCTGCAGAGGACGCGGGTTTAAGCTGGTGATGGGGTTTCTCATGATGCGCCTTGCTCCTGAAGTGCGTGCGCATAGGCTTCAGAAAAGCCATCCAGCGAGAAGCGCAGCTGCGATATTTGGGTGTCGAGTTTGGGGCGATAGACCACCCCTACGGCGGGGTAGGTCTGGAACCAGTCAAGGGCCGCGGCATCGACAGCGGCGTCAGCGCGGCAAAGGCGGGCCTTGCATTCGACAAAGGTCAGCTTGAGGAATTTGGCTTGGTCGAACCACAAGAAAGAACCGGACGGGAAATGCACGCCTTCGGGAAGCAAGACGGATGCCGAAGCCTGCTGGTCTGACGTCAGATTTGAAATTCTAAGCGATGCAGATATCGCGCCTTGCAGGTTCCGTTGAACCTGGACAAGCCTGCATGTCGTCGGCCCGCAAAGCAGAGTCCAAGCGCCAAAGTTCAGCGGTTCCCGTTGACCACCGAGGTTCGGGTCTGGATCGTTTGCAAGGCTGCCACTGGTGGTCAAGCCGAGCCAGCAGGCCGCAGCAAAAGTAAGCACAACGGCAGCTTTGCCGCTGGTACGCAGCGCCAAAGCGCAGGTGCTCCCCAAGGTTGCGATGCCCCCATTTGGGATTGTCATCACGTCAATTCTCACTTGTCACAAAATCGCCCAATATGTGGATAACTGGGATAGACCACCGATCTAAAGGTGAGTCAAACAAAATCTAAAGTTGCAAAACTATACGAACTTGCTGGATGAGTTTGTTTTTTTCCACACGAATTCAACATATCATTCACAGACGCCGCGGGCGCCAGCGCTGCGCCGGTTTCCAGCCTCATACGCTGCGCAACACCAAAAATGAGTTGCGATGTGGCGAGATTGCGCTGCTGGTCATCACCTCAGCGCCAGGCGTTAGCGCCAAGTCTTTTGGCTAGGCGAAGACAATACCGAAGGCTAGAGTGAACACTGCTTTCGTATAGAACTACGCGGAGTCCCGATGACGTCCGCCATGCAGGCAAGCCCCATTTTGCGAGTAACGATCAGTTTTTACTGCGATTTGCAGTGATATTTCCGTTTCTGCTATCTACTACTCTTGCGCTCAGTCCTATTCTTTCGGATAAACGTAAAGTTGATTTCGTGGCGATTGTTGGGCGCTCTACGCCCATGAAGTGCAAGCCCGGCCCGTCTGGGGCCTGGTTGCTCGCGATCGTAGTTGAAAAATGGGGGTGGTTTGGCTGTGCAAACGATGTTGGTTCGCGTGTTGCCCATGGTGGCGGTCTTGCTGCTGGGCGCGGTTCAGGTGGGCTATTCCAGCGCCGCCATTGCCGAAGGCCAGGCCGCAGGTGAGCCAAGCAGCAACCAGGATGCTGCAGCCCTATCGTCCATTGCGCAACCTGCGGACGGACAAGTCACGGCAGACCAAGCGCTTGGTGAGCAGATGTCTGGAGAGCAAGCGCCAGACGGGCAAGCGCCAGATCAGGAAGCGCCAGATCAGCAAGCGCCAGACGAGCAAGCGCCAGACGAGCAAGCGCCAGCCGCTCAGGACCCCGGCACACCAAGCACCGCGGGTCAAAGCAACTCGAACGCCGGAAATCAAACTGCGAGCAAGCAGGAGCTGCGCAACAACACCCCCTTCGGCGATTGGCTGTTCACCTGCGAAGTTGTGACCCTGGCACAGATCACCTGTCAGCTCGGCCAGCAACTCACAGTGCGGGACAGCCAGCAATTGCTGCTGTCGCTGGTCGTTGCCAGCGGCGCAAACGACGGCGAGTTCTTGCTGATCGCTCAGACGCCTGAGGGCGTTTTCTTGCCGTCTGGCTTGGTGTTCTCCTTCGTTGGTGCCCCCGAAAGCAATGGCCAGGGTGAAATGATTTGGCAACGCTGCGAGCAGGGTCTGTGCGAGGCCGCCTTGGCGCTGGGGCCAAGGGAGCTGAGCGATTTCTACCGCTATCAGACCATGCACTTTGGCTACCGCCCAGCCCTTGGAGCCAAGCCCATCATCTTGCCGGTGGATATTTCAGAATTTGAGGGCGCCATCCGGGCGCTGGAGACAGCGCGACAGTAGGCACCGACAATCGTCTGGCTGTGAATTCAGCCAGACCAAAAACCAAGAGTTGGGCAAACCGCCCACGTGGGAAGGAAGAGACCATGACACAGCGTGACCAAGGCCTAAAAGCCAAGGCTCAGATCGCAGATTTGGGCGGAGCTGGCCTGCGCTGGCGGAGCGCCGCTTGGATGCTGTTGCTGCTGGCCGCTTTGGCGCTCTGCAGTACCAAGTCACCAGCCTGGGGGCAAATCACGCTCGACGGAACCACAAATAGCGAAATTTCAATGCCAAATGGCATAACGACCATCAACACCAAAACTATTGTGGGTGGCTCGGCCTTTAACGGGTTCGAAGATTTCAATGTTATGTCCGGCCAGACCGTCAACATGATCCAACCCGACTCCGCAGATCGCCTGATCAATGTGGTCCGTCAAAGCGTTACCAACATTGATGGCACTTTAAATTTTTTTAAAGACGGATCAATTGGCGGCAACGCCTATATCGTCAATCCCAATGGCCTCGTGCTGGGCGCCGATGGTGTGATCAACGCAGGGGCGCTGACCATTACGACACCGACGGCAGCGTTTGCAGACCGTCTGCTGAACCCAGTCGGGATTGGCAATGTGGAGGCCGCCGCCCACGCCCAACTGCTTGGCGGTACTTATGGACTGAACGCCGGCGCTAACGTCACACTCGCTGGACAGATCAACGCCAATGACCTGACCGTAATATCGGGCGGGTCGATCATGATGCCCGCCACGGGGCAGATCCGGCTCACAGCGGCCAGCACTGCCAATATGAGCGGCGTCACGCCGGCATCGGGCTTTCGCACGCGCGGACAAGCCGTACGATTTCATGCGCTTGCAGATATCGATATCGACGGGCTTATCGAGACCAAGCTGCAAGATGTCAGTGGCGATATTCGCATAACTGCCTTGGGCGATATCCACCTGGATGGCCTGCTTGATACGGGCGGAGACGACACCCGGCAGGCTGGCGCCGTCATGGCAAGCAGCCAAAACGGTGACATCAGCGTCACTGGCAGCCTGGTGGCCAAGGATGTTGTGATGGTCGCCGAAAGGGGCGATTTCAGCCTGACCCGCCCAAGCGGCGTGACCAGCCTGGCCGGTCAGCCCGAAGAACAGATGCGCCAATTCTTTAAAGATGTCGAAGCGCTGTTTTGGCCAGAGGTTTTGCCAACCGACATGCCCTACACAGGCGGCACAGCAGAGGGCGACGCCAACAAATTGGCCCATCCGGACTTTTCGATTGAGGCGGACTATGGCGTTGCGATCAACAATGTTGTCGTGGTGCCAGAGGGCTCTGAGGCTTCGATTATCGCTGCCAACAACATCACGATTTCCGCAGACCAGCTCAACATTAACGGCACCATTCGTGCGGGCCGTGCGGATTGGAACGTTGAACTTGCATCCGACTTGGACACCTATATCGATGACAATCTCGACAACTGGGACACGACCCACCTGCTCTACGATCCCAGACGGCCCGAGACCAATGCTGCGGGTATCGTCAGCGATGTCGCGATTACCTATAACAAGGACACAAACAAGATCGAAATCGCCCCCATGGTCTCGCAAGGAGGGCGGGTCGAGCTGATAGGCCACATTCTGTCAACCGGGAAGGGCTCCATCAAGGCGCTGTCTGGCTATGGCCGGGTCAATGTGAATTCCCAAGTATCGCGTGACCTGGAATTTCAACGCATCGAAACTGGAAAACTGGACACCAACGGGACCCAGGGTGTGGTTCGCATCACCGATCTCTATCGTCCCGACGCCACGCGCATCGGCGGCTTTGTGACCACCGAATACCTGCGCGACGGTGACACGCTGGTTGTTCGCGACAACAAGACTTGGGACTTCAATCCCAACTCAGACCTTATTATCGACGGCCAGGCAGTGGATTTGACAAACGTCATTTCACAAACGCCAGGCGCGCGCAGCCAATCCTACGATCCTGTGACCGGCCTAGCCTATAGGACCGTGCGGGCCGATGAGGAGGCGCGTCAGTCGGTCTATAATCTGCGCCAAGTCTACGAAGACAGCGCATTGGTCGGTGGAGGCCTGACTGGCCCAGACGTGACCTCGACTGTGACCAACCTGGACACCCTGGCTGGCTACACTCTGGGCAGTTTCGTGGACTATGTACCCGGCGAGGATTTTGCCGACTATGAATACCAGGTCTATCGGGCGAGCTACGACTACACCTACAGTGACAGCAATATTTACGCGGTGACGCTGGACGATGGCCCGCCGGTCATTGAGGAGGTGGTGGACCGCTACACGCTGGACGAAGTGGTGCAGCGCGTCCACACCCACACGCTGGACGCAAGCCAGCAAATCGCCATAAATTTTACCGGCGATGATGCAGGCGATGTCTTTATACGCGCTCTGGGGTCGATCAAATTCAAGGACTCGGTGGTCAACCCTGCTGGCCGCACGTTCATCGAAGCCAACGGCCATGTTGATACCAGCGCTTTTGACAGCATTCTGGTTACTGCGGACACCCATGTTTTCGGCCAATCAATCGGGCAAAACAGCGGCCTCAATCTTTCAACGGACGGCCGCGGTGGCGTGGAGCTGTTTGCCCGTGAGGCAATTAGAGCCCGCGAAGTGGCGGGTAATCTTCGACTGATCGACGCTATTTCGGGCTCCAACTATGATTTGGACGCCCCACTCGATGACACAGACAACCATCCGCGGTACCTGTCCGGTACACCAGGGACTGTTCACCTAAGAGCGCAAGGCTCGATCCTAAAAGAGGGCGACCAGGGCCAGATTTATGGGGGCGATCTGTACTTGTTTTCTGATACTGGAAGTCTTGGTACCGTCGATAAGAAGCTGAGCATTGACACCAACTTCTTGGCGGCGAACCTTCCTGGAAGCGTCACAGGTTCTGCCAATGAAGGGATCTACATTGAGGAGCTTTGGGGTGATCTTTGGATCAATACCCTGACGTCCACAACAAGCGGCATCCATCTGACCGCCAACGATGGTGCCATCTTGGATGGAAATCCCACCCCGGGCCCTAACCTGGGCCGTGACACCGCTGCAGAAAATGCTCTGAAAGCACTGCTATGGGCCATCCCGCTTAGCGCCCTTCCTTCGCTCGACAAACTCTTGTTTGAGGGCCGCGATTCGGTCTTAGATACTGAAGTCTATAACATTGAGGCCGCTGGCGATGTCGTCTTACGTGCTAGTTCGGGAATTGGTGCCGATGCTGACCCTGTGACCGCGCACGTGCTCTTACCAACTTTTATTGACGATATCGTCACACAAGCCTCTGCCCTGGAACGTGCTGACGCTTCATTGCCCTTGCCGACGGTGACCTTCCGGCAATTCGACGATCTGGACATTAAGATTGCTCGGACACCGGATGACCTGCCAGCGGGCAGTCTGGACGCCGTGACGCAGGGCAACGACATTCACATCGGCTCGGAGTTTGCCCTGGACATTGCCAAGGCCGAGGCGCCAGACGATGTGCGCATCAAGATCAATGGCGACTTGACCGCGCTGGGCCAGCCCCACTTTGGCGGCCCGGCAGAGCCCCGAGTTGTCGCCACACGCATTTTTCTTGAATCCGGTACTCAAGGCAGTATTGGCGGGCTGCTTGCTCCAATGACCTTTGCGACTTCTGCTGGAGGCACCCTGGAAGCTCGGGCGGGCAAAGACCTTTACCTAAGCAGCGATCAATCGAATGACGTGCGAGTATCAGGCCTATACGCGCCCGGTATGGTGAGCCTCTACACCCCCAACGCGGCTATCGCGGATACCTACAACGGCTCAACGACGCGAATTGCCGGTGGCGGGCTCGACCTAGTTGGCGCAAGCATTGGATTATCGACAAACCCACTGGATGTGTCGCTTTTGCGCGGCAATGCAGTCGATCCGGCCCGCAATGACGCGTCTTTTGAGGCCACGCAGGGCGAGATCCATATCGCCGCCAAGAACTCCCTGCACGGCGGCGCGCGCCCCCTGCGGCTGCGCCGGTTCAAAACACCGACCAACGGCACGATCCAAAGCGATGCCAATGTGGCGCTGGTCGGTGCCGACAGCATTCAGTTTGGCAGCACAACGACGAACACACTGAAAATCGACATTAACGGCACCTTGAAATGGGGCGAAGCATCGGGAACCATGATCGAGGGCGGCAACACGAAATTGATCACGACACAGCCAATCGTCAGCACGCCAGCCCAACCCTTGACCACCAAGATTGTTAGCTTAGATTTCGATCCGGTGGCACGCACACCCCTATCGCCCGATGACTTCTACATCTCCGAAACCGACGACATCACAATCGCACGGTTGTCGTCGAACGTGGCGACGGGTAGCTTGTTTGACCTAACCGCAGGGGGAGCGATCACATTGCCCGGGGCCTCCAGCACAACCGACTTTGACATCAATTTGAATGCCAACGGCGACATTACAGCGTCGAAGAACATTACCACCAGCGGTTTCTTCAAGGCCAAGACCAGCGGCGGCTCGATCGCGTTGGCGGAGCTGGAGGCTGATACGATCTGGCTGTCGGCATTGGATGGCGGAATAACTGCGATTGCTCTGACGTCCGAAACCCTGGAGTTTGAAGCCAAGGGCAAGGTAGCAAGTCCCAACGCCAGCTCTCCGCGAATAGAAGTCAACACGCCTCTCATCAAGGGGCGTACGCTGGACGGCGATGTCCACCTGTCCTTCGTGGGACGTGATGCAGTCATCGATGGCTTGACGCTTGGCGGCGGCGGGCGGCTCGATCTCGTAGCAGACAGAATATTAACGCTGACCTTAGGCGCTAATGGAACCGGGATTCAAAGCGGCACCGGCTCCGTCAGCCTGTCAGGCAAAAACCTGATTGCCGACAACAACATTGTTAGCCAGGACGGCGACATGACGCTGACAGCTAGCGGCAACGTCATTCAAGCGGCCGGAACCCACTTTGATGCCGGGCTTGGCGGCTTTACTGGTACCATTTCTGGCAACCTCACTTTGGCAACCATAAAGAGCGAGACCTTAAAGCCGAATGGGTTTAACTTGTTTGTATCAAAGGTGGTCACAGCGCTGAACACTGGGGCAAACAATTTGATTAGCAATGTCGCCGGAGTGCAAGCAAAGCTCTTTTTCGGTAGCTTGGATGTGACCCCGGAAATCGGCTTGCGCACCCAGCTTGCCGATGTCGATCTGACAGTGACTACTGGTGATTTGCACCTTCATGAGGTGGATGATCTGGTCGCGACACAGCTGTCGGCTGTTGATGGGGCCATTGATGCTTTCGTCCTTGGTGACTTGACTGTTGGCACAATTAAGGCTGGCAATTCAGTCCTGGTGTCGGCCGACAAGGACTTGATCTCTGATAACGCGTCTATTGTGGGCAGCAAGCGCATTTCCTTGCTGAGCCACGGTGGCGCCATGCGCGGCAGCACGCCAGGCAGCAAGTTCACCGCCGAGACCAGCGATACGACCGAGCTTGCGCTGTTTGCCAAAAAAGAGCTGGGTTATCGCGAGCTGACAGGCCCGGTCTACGCGGCCTTTGCGGTGTCTGAGACATCGACCGTCGAGTTAGAATTGGACGGCTCGCCCATAAATTTGGGCCTGCTGGGCGTCGGGCCAAATTCTGACTTCAGCCTGGTCTCTGCGCACGATCTGACCATCGACAAGATCGGCGGCGGCCTGTTTGACATCGCAGACCCATTCCAACACCCAAGGGTGGTTCTGCCGCCACGATATCGCCAGCGCCTTGCCAATGGTCCGCAAAACCTGCTGCTCAGCTCTGGTGGAACGCTGACCTTGCCGCATGTCGAAGTGGCAAGCTCGGCTGACCTGCGCGGCCAGGTGATCAACGCCACCATCATCGAGCGGCACCCACAGGACGGCCTGTTGCTGAACGTGAGCAACGCGGCCGGCGGGCGCGCGGACGACATCAACCTGAATGTGACAACCCAGGGCACTTTGACCTTTGGTCGTCTCAACACGGTCAACGGCGAGGTGCGCTACTCTGGGCCGGAGTGGATCACCCAGTCCGCCTCCATCGGCAATCGCCTTTGGGGGTATCACAACGACTTCAATTTCGTTCTGGAGCAGACGTTTACCGGTCTCGACCCAGCAACGGATTTGCAGTTCTTAACCGACGCCAATGGTATGGCGCGCTTCCGTTCGCACCAAGACGGCTATTTTGAAACCCCCAATGCCATCAGCTTCATTCGCCCGAACGGCCTGATTGTGAACTTCGGCAACGGCAACAGCAGCCGCAGCTTGGAGCAGTTGAACGATGAGAATCTGGACACCAGCCAAACCAGCTTGCCGGATCGCCTGTTCGCCTCCTACCCCTGGTATCGTTGGTTGGCTGGGCCGTTTGATCTGGATGCTCTCTGCTTGCAACTGAGTGCAAATGCGCTGGATGGCGTGTGCCAATTGCTGCAAGCACCGGTGCGGCCTTACTACTTCACCGCGGTGAACCAGCGCCTGCGCCCGGACAGCTTTGGTTTCTAGCGCCAAGGCCATGAACAGCTTGGCCTATTTGCGGTGCGCGCATACCGGTCGTGCCGGGCCCGGGATAGGGTAGGGGCTGGGATAAGGTTGGGGCTGGGATAAGGTTGGGGACGGGCATGAGCTGAGCTGGGCCGCCCGCTGCGCTGAGTATGGCGGGTGCCCAGCATGGGCCGACTGCCGGGTCAGGCCTTGCTCGCGTAGGCATCAATGATGTTGCGCCTGCGATAAGCCCGGCCATGGCTGATCCTCCATACTACGGGACTGAGCAAACCCATTTGGCGGATCACCCGATAGCTGCAACGCGTCTTGGAACAGGACATTCACCGCGAGGGTCCGAACCCATATATATTCCCGGTTCGGGCTGGGAAAAACTGAGTCAAGTGTCCTGCAAGAAAGGTTCAATGAGTGTTTCGCATTTCTGGCTCAGCGATGAGCAGTTCTGCCGCCTTCTGCCGCCTTCTGCCGTTTCCGCCGACCGATACCCGTGGCAAACCACGTTAAGATGATCGGCCTGTCATCAGTGGCATTATCCAGGTTCTGAAATCAGGCTGCCGTTGGGCAGATGCACCGGATGCCTATGGCCAGCGTAAGACACGGAATAACCGCCTCATCCGCTGGTCCCCGAAGGGCGATATCGTTCACGGCGACAAGGGCTATGGCAGCAATGCAGAATGCCGCAAGATCGAAGCCACGGGCATGGCACAGAATATCCCGCCCAAGCGCAACAGGGTCCAGAAGTACTGCTTTTCACCGGTGCTTCACAAAAAGCGCAATGCCCTCGAGCGCATGTTCGGCAGAATCAAGGATTTCCGCAGGATCGCTACGCGATATCACCGGACAGCGCAGCACTTCCGCGAAGATGATAGTGTGCCGAGGAAGATGATTATGAGCGGGTCGCTTAGAGCCCGGCTCCCACAGGTGTTGAGCGGCTTTCGAGCGCAGGGGCACTGACCTCAGGTCCATCTTTCGGATCCCTGACGTAGTGCGTTCACGGCCTGTCGAGCCCCGCTTCTTGGTCCAGCTTGGCTCAGCTTGGCCCAGCTTGTCCAGGCGCTTCAGGCTCTCGGCCGACCAAGTTGCGTCAACTTGATTCAAGGTCTCTAAGGCCTTGTCGCTGGCGGGCGGTAGATCCGGGACCATCGGGTGGCAGCAAGCCAATGATTCCTCGCGGTCGTGCTGCCGACCTTCCTGGCAACGACTTCGAAAACACTTGCTCAGGTGTTGGCATTCAATCGAGCAACCCGCTCTAGGCCGGCGAACGAGGTGGCTTTCACAGGCGACGGACCAGCGATACTAGGCCGTTACCTGCGTAGCCATTAAAAGACTAGACCGTCTTCCAAAAATCGACGGCAGGCCTTGCCGAGGTGTTCAGAACGGCGGTCCCATTGACGTTAGAGCGCCTGCAGGGCTGGCACGGCGCCGTAGCGTCGTTCTTCGCCTTCGACCACAGCAGCCGGCGCAGGGAAGCTTACCGGTCCGTTGGGCGTATCGACCTCGACCCGGCGCAGGTGCGCGTGCGAGGACAGCCCCGCCATATCATTGACCGAGGCCAAGGCGATGTTGGCCTTTGATAACCGCTCAATGGCCTCGTCTGCCGACATGCTGGCAAAGGCCGCTGCCACAACAGCATCGGTCGCCTGACGGTTCTTGACCCGCGCCACGTTGGTTGCAAAGCGCGCATCGCTCGCGAGACTCTCGTCTTGCAAGAAGTCTTTGGCCAACTTGGCCCACTCGCGATCGCTTTGGATCGAAATCAGGATAGGCGCGCCGCTCTTGGGCTGGAAGACGCCATAGGGCGCAATTGAGGGGTGCGCAAGGCCGACCCGCTTGGGGCTCTTGCCGCCTTCATGGTTCAGCAAGGGGACAGTCAGCCAGTCGGCCATGACATCGAACATCGAAATGCTGATGCAAGAGCCCTTGCCAGTGATGCCCCGTTGGATCAGCGCTTCCAAGATGGCCGCATGGGCGGTCGCGCCCGTTGCGATATCGACGAGCGAGATGCCAACGCGCGCGGCCTCCGACGGCCCGCCGGTGATGGAGCACAGCCCCGATTCCGCTTGGATCAACAGATCATAGGCCTTGCGGTCTGCGAGCGGGCCTTGGTTGCCGTAGCCGGTGATGGAACATGAAATCAGCCGCGGATAGTCTTGATGCAAGCGCTGGGTGGAAAACCCAAGGCGAGCCAAGGACCCAGGCTTAAGGTTTTGGATAAGCACGTCGGCGGTAGCGAGGGTCTCTTCCAGCGCGGCTTTGCCTTCGGGGCTTGTCAGATCCAAGGTGCAGCTCTGCTTGCCGCGATTCAGCCAGACGAAATAGCTCGACTGCCCCTTTGCAACATCATCATAGCCGCGGGCAAAATCGCCTTCTGGGCGCTCAATTTTTACCACGCTGGCACCGGCGTCGGCCAAGCGCGAAGATGCGAAAGGCGCTGCAACCGCTTGCTCGATTGCAACAACCTTCAGGCCTTTAAGCGGGGCACTCATCAAAACGACCTCGGCAGACCAAGCACGTGTTCGGCCACATACGACAAGATCAGGTTGGTTGAGATGGGTGCAACCTGGTACAGACGTGTTTCGCGGAATTTGCGCTCTACGTCGTATTCGCAAGCGAAGCCGAAGCCACCATGGAATTGCAGACAGGCGTTGGCCGCTTCCCAGCTTGCTTTTGCTGCCAGCAACTTGGCCATATTGGCTTCGGTTCCGCAGGGCAAGCCCGCATCGTAGAGCTCGCAGGCCTTAAAGCGCATCAGGCTGGCGGCTTCAACCTCGATGAAGGCTTCGGCGATCGGGAACTGTACGCCTTGGTTCTGGCCAATAGGCCGCCCAAAGACCTTGCGTTCGTTCACGTATTCGGTGACCTTTTCGGTGAACCAATAGCCATCACCGACGCACTCGGCGGCAATCAAAGAACGCTCTGCATTCAGGCCGGTCAAGATGTACTTGAAGCCCATGCCTTCCTCGCCGATCAGGTTTTCTTCGGGGATTTCAAGGTTGTCAAAGAACAGCTCGTTGGTTTCGTGGTTCACCATATTGGCAATCGGGCGAACCTCCATGCCTGATTTCATGGCTTCCTTGATGTCGACCAGGAAAATCGACAGGCCCTGAGATTTCTTTTTGACCTCGGAAAGTGGCGTTGTCCGGGCCAGCAGAATCATCAGGTCCGAATGCTGAACGCGACTGATCCATACCTTCTGTCCGTTGACGACATAGCGATCGCCCTTCTTGACAGCCGTTGTCTTAAGCTGGGTGGTGTCGGTGCCTGTCGTCGGCTCTGTGACGCCCATGGACTGAAGGCGCAGCTCGCCGCTCGCCAGCTTGGGCAAGATGCGTTGGCGCTGCTCTTCAGAGCCGTGACGCACCAAGGTATTCATGTTGTACATCTGGCCGTGGCATGCGCCTGAGTTGCCCCCTGCGCGGTTGATTTCTTCCATGATAACAGAAGCTTCTGTCAAACTGAGCCCCGAACCGCCATAGGCCTCTGGAATCAGAGCAGCCATCCAACCTTCTTGGGTCAGAGCCTCAACGAAGGCCTCTGGGTAGGCGCGCTCTTCATCGACCTTGCGGTGGTATTCCGCTGGGAATTGCGCGCAAAGGGCACGCACGCCTTCGCGAATATCTTGGTATTTGTCAGTCACGTGGTCCACGTTTGCCTCCTGATGATGCGCGATGAAGGGGCAGGATAAAACAAAGCTTTCCATCGCTCTAGTATATGTTTTAGATTACAAGTATAACAAAATGATATGGAAGGAGTTGCGCGCATGGACCTGAGGCAATTGCGCTATTTCGTGGAAATCTTGGAACAAGGCAGCTTTACCAAAGCGGCTCAGGTTTTGAACGTCGCCCAACCGGCCCTGTCGCTTCATATCAAAAACATGGAAGCAGAACTTGGTGCGCCTTTGTTGCTGCGCGAGCGAACGGGCGTCAGCCCCACGGAGGCCGGCAACCTGCTGGCACGGCGGGCGCGGTTGATATTGAGCGATCTGGATCAATCCATCGACGAAGTTCGCAATTTGGATCGTGATCCCAGTGGTGAGGTGCGAATCGGCCTACCAGGTACCATCAGCGGCATTTTGGCATTACCGCTCATTCAAGCGCTGCGCGAACACAGCCCCGGCATCAAACTGACCATCGCCGAGGCCATGAGTGGGTTTATCGCCAACTGGCTGGAAGAAGGGCGGGTGGATCTGGCGGTGCTGTACCAGGATCTTGATCAAAGCAGCTTTTGCTCAGAACCTCTGCTGCAAGAAGAGTTGGTCGCGCTGGCGGGCCCGCAATGGCCTTTGTCGGCAACTTTGGAGCTCAGCGATTTGCAGGAGGTCGCCTTGGTGTTGCCCAGTGCCGCGCATGGGTTGCGCGCGCTGATAGATGCGGCGCTGCAACCGCTGGGCGTCAAGCTGAATGTCGTTGTGGAGATCGATTCCTATACGAATATCAAGAGCTTGGTTGGTGTAGGCTATGGCGTTTCCATCTTGCCGTTGCACGCGGTCAGCCAGGAGCTGCAGGCGGGGACACTGGCGGTGAGCCGCTTCAAATCACCCGGCCTTATGCGCAGCGCTCATCTGATCTATCCCAAGCAGCGTTTGCGCACGCGCGCTCAACAGGTGGTTCAGGACCTTTTGCGCGTTGTTGTGGCCGATCTGATCGCGGCGGGGCAGTGGGATGGTGCCCGTTGGCTTCAGAGCGATGGGCGATCAACCGCAAGCGTATGAGCTGAGCGAATGAAGCCCGCGCATAGGAGATCGCGCATAGGAGATCGCGCATAGGAGAACGCCCAAAGGGTGCAGTACCTGAGAGGTGCGAACCTGCTCACGGTCAAGATGGCAGGCAAAAAAAGGGCCCGGCCATCAAAGCGATGACCGAGCCGTCTAGTTTGTTGGGAACTTTGTGATCGGGTTATAGCTCGAGAGCTATGACGCCGATCACAGAGCGAGGTAGCAAACAATTCAGGTCGATGGGGCAAGTCCTGCACGCAAGAGCCCCGGTTGATTGATGCTCGTCGAGCGAATGCGTTGGCTAGCCGATAACAAAGGGGTTGCCGGTCTTGGCGCCGAAGGACATCCAGGTGGTTTTGGTCTCCAGGTAGTCATCAATGGCGTGTTGGCCGCTCTCGCGCCCCAGGCCCGAGTGCTTGAAACCACCAAAGGGTGCCATATAACTGACGGCGCGATAGGTGTTGGTCCAAATCGTGCCTGCACGCAGCCGTTCAGAGGCCTTAAATGCGCGCGACATGTCCTGTGTCCAAACCCCCGCAGCCAAGCCATAGATGCTATCGTTAGCCGCCGTAAAGGCCTCTTCGTCGCTCTCAAAGGGGATGATCGACAGCAGAGGGCCAAACACTTCTTCTTGCGCGATGCGCATGTCGTTGGAAACCTTGGTAAAGGCAGTGGGCTGAACGAACCAACCATCTTCTGCGCCTTCAACTCGCGCTCTGCCGCCGCCCATGACACATTCGGCGCCGCCTTCGCGTGCGATGTCCATATAGCTCAAAACGCGCTGGAATTGCGCTTCGGTGGTGACGGGGCCGACTTGTGTTTCCAGGTCCATCGGGTCGCCAAGGCGGGCGCTCGCGGCCAGATTGACGAAACCTTCAACAAAGGCGTCATGGACGCTTTTGTGGACCAGCACCCGCGAGCCCGCGATGCAGGTTTGACCGCTGGCAGCAAAAATGCCTGAGACCACACCAAAGATGGCGCTTTCTAAGTCGGCATCATCAAAGATAAGTTGCGGGGACTTGCCGCCCAGCTCCAGGGTGACGTGCTTGAAGCCCCGCGCGGCGGCCTCGGCCACGTGGCGGCCGCCGATGTCGCCCCCTGTGAAGGCCACTTTGTCAACGCCAGGATGCTCAACCAAGGGCGCGCCGACGTCCGCGCCAAGGCCAGGCACGACGTTCAAAACGCCATCAGGAAAGCCCGCTTCCTTGGCCAGTTTCATCAGTTCTATGGTTGACGCTGAGGTATGCTCGGAAGGCTTCAAGACCATGGTACAGCCCGCTGCGAGGGCAGGGGCCAGTTTCCAAGTTGTCAGCAGCAAGGGCGAATTCCAAGGCGTGATAGCGGCGACAACGCCCACGGCCTCGCGGCGGGTAAAGACAAACATGTCGGGCTTGTCGATGGGCAGCACGGCACCTTCGATTTTGTCCGCCAGGCCGCCAAAATAATAGAACCACTGCGGAATGTAGCGCAGTTGTGTGCGCATTTCTGCATAAAGCTTGCCATTGTCACGCGTTTCTATCGCCGCCAAGTGGTCCGCGTTTTCGGCAATCAGATCGCCGAAATTGCGCAAAATGGCGCCGCGTTGGGTCGCGGTCATTGTGCGCCAGGGGCCATGATCAAAGGCCGCGCGTGCGGCGGCCACCGCGCGATAAACGTCTTCCTTGCCACATTGGGCAACGGTCGCCCAAGGCTTGGCGGTATAGGGGTTGATGGTCTCCATAACCCGGCCATCGGCGGCATTACAGAAACTTCCGTTAATGAAGGCTTGATAGTGGCGCATTCTGGTATTCACTTCTTCAAAAATCGCAATGGATTTGCCGTTGGCAGCAGGGGAGGCCTCGCTTTTCTGGCAGCACGAGCCCTGCTCTGAGCGTTTGCTTAGTCGCCCAAGTTGCTGATGCAGGCCTGGGCGACTGGCCAGCTTGGCTCTAGTGGCCGAAATAGGCCTCCATCAACCGTGGGTCATCCCGCAGCTCATCGACGGTACCTGAGATGCGCATTTCGCCTGATTCCAGCACGTAAAGCCGCGAGGCCAACTTCATTGCGAAATTGGCGTTTTGCTCGGTAATGACGATGGTCATCTTCAGCTCGCGGTTCATGCGCGCCAAGACCTCGGCGATTTCATCACATAGCTTTGGAGCCAGGCCGATGGTTGGTTCGTCAACCAGCAGGACCCTGGGGCTGGTCATCAGAGCACGTCCCAGGGACACCATCTGGCGCTCGCCGCCCGATTGGGTGCTGGTCTCCTGATTTTCTCGCTCTTCCAAGCGCGGAAATAAGCGATGGATCGCCTCTAAGTTCTGTTCAATGTCATCGCGCGCTGTAAAGGCGCCTACCATTAGGTTGTCGCGCACCGACATAAAGGGAAACAGGTTGAAGCGCTCAGGTGCGTAGCCGACACCGCTCTTAACGATGTCTGCGGTGCTGAGCCCGGCCAGTGACTTACCTTCCAGACGGATGTCACCGGTGGTTTTGGTGAGCCCCATAATGGAATCCAGCAGGGTTGACTTGCCAGCACCATTGGCACCGATGATGGCTACGATTTCGCCCTGCTCAACGGAAAAGGAGATATCGCGTAGAGCTTGCGCTTTGCCGTAGAAAGCAGAAAGGTTGTCAAATTCCAGAAAGCTCACGTCTACCCTCCCAAGTAAGAAGCCACTACGGCTTCGTTGTCCATGACTTCGCTAAAGCTTCCTTCAGCAATTTTTTGACCTTGGTTGATGGCGATGGCCCGATCCACCAAGGGTTCAAGAGCTTTCAAATCGTGGCTTACGATCAAGAAGGTCATACCCTCGCGCCTCATGCTTTGGATCAACTCAGATATCTGAGCGATCTCGCCGACGGTAAGGCCAGCAAAGACCTCATCCAAAAGCATAACGTTGGGATTGGTGGCCATAGTGCGAGCCATTTCCAGCTTGCGCAGGTCACCCATCGAAAGCTCTGACGGGCTTCTGTGCAGATCCTGGGGTGCCAATCCGACGCTGAGCGCTAGCGCTTCTTCGCGGTCATGATCAACGCGTCCGAACACCATCTGGGTGAGATTGTCCGGCATGAGGCCAACGCGAATATTCTCTAAAACGGTCATGTCAGAGAAAGGACGCGGCACCTGATAGGTCCGGCTGATGCCGTGTCGGATACGGGCTGCGGTTGACATGCCGCCGATGTCGCGACCGGCAAGGTGGATGGTGCCTGAGGTCTGGCGCACTTCACCCATAATCTGCGAGAAAATGGTCGTCTTGCCAGCCCCGTTTGGCCCGATCAAAGCCAAGGAGTCACCCTTTTCGACTGTGAAACTCACATCATTGGTTGCGGTCAGGCCACCGAACTTTTTGACGAGGTTTGATACGGTAAGAAGACTGGTCATGAGCGCGACTTCCCCTTGATGGCTGAAAGCGCCATTTGCAAGACGTGATGCAGCCCTTTGGGCTCAAACATGTAGAGCACCAATGCAATGCCGCCGTAGATGAAATAGCGCTCAGCGCCTGGTAGATAGGGGCGCAAATATTCCAGCAAGAACGTCAGGAAGAATGCGCCGAATATCGGTCCAATGATGGTCGATGCACCGCCCAAGATGGCAGCGACAATGATGGTGAAGACAAAGTTGATGTCAAACAGCGCACGCGGGGCGATCGAGCCCAGATAGTGGACGTAGAAGGCGCCCCCTAAGCCGGCAACAAAGGCGCTTAGCATAAAGGCTGCCAACTTGAGTTTGGTGGTGTTGAGGCCTGATCCACGAACTGCCTCTTCGTTCATGCCAATGGCGCTCAGTGCGGTACCCAAACGAGTCTTCATCAACAGCCACATGCCAAATCCAAGGCTGGCGATGAGCCCGAACGAAAGATAGTAGCCGTTGACGGCGCCGCGGGTGAGAGTCTGGATACCAGACATACCGCGGGTTCCACCGGTCAGGTCAGGCCGGATGACCTGCACCAGTTGATACATGAGCTCCATGAAGGCCAGAGTAACAAGCGCAAAGTAGCTGCCGCGAACGCGCAAGGCGGGCAAGAACAGCAGGCTGCCGCCGACCATGGTAACCAGCACCGCTGCGGGAATGGAAATTTCGACAGGAACGTCAAAGCGCTTTGTCAAAATCGCGGTGGTGTAAGCGCCCAAGCCAATCAAGAAGGGATGACCGAAGCTGACGTAGCCTGTCCGACCAGAAAGCACGTCCCAGCTGATGGCAAAGATAGCCAGGTAATTGGCAAAGATGATCGTACGCAAGGTGCCCTTCGAAACCAGCTGGGGCAGGAAAAACATGCCAACAATAAAGGCGGTCCACAGGGCCAGGTGATACCAACGAATGTTCATTTTACAGCTCCTCACGTCCGAATAAGCCCTTGGGACGCAGGACCAAGACGCCGATAATTAACAACATAGTGACAACGCCGCGCAGCTCTGGAGCAATTGCAGACGTGACGATCACCTCCATGTAGCCGATGACATGCGCGACGATGAGCGTTCCGATAATTGAGCCAATGCCGCCAACGATCACGACAGCAACGGCGATAATGAGCGGTGAAACCCACATGCCTGGATAGAGCTGTGTGTAGGAGGCAAAAAAGACACCAGCGATTGCGCCTAAGGCACCAGAGATGCCCCAAGTCACCATGTTTACGCGATCCGGATCAATGCCACTGATGGCAGCCCCCTTCACGTCCATAGAGACAGCTTGCATGGCGCGTCCCATATGCGTGCGGCGCACAAACAGATACAGGCTAATGAGGATAACCCAACTGGCCACTGTCGCTACGAGGACGTTGTAGGTGACGGCCGCGCCTTCGACGCGCACGACGCCGGGGATAATGGGCAACAGAATTTTTGAAGCATCGCCAAACAGCAGAACAACGCCCGCTTGAAGTACGACTGCCAGAATGAGCGTGGCGATTTCGATCGCGACTGAATCCCCTTTAAGGGTTTTTACCACGAGACGATAGATCAAGAGGCCGGTGACGACACCGATCAAAGCAGCTATCACGACGCCGGCGATTTTTGGCAGGCCAAGAATCTGAGAAAAATAGAAGTAGCTGTAGCCACCTATCATCAAATAGGCGCCGTAGGCGAGGTTCAAAACCCGCCCAATACTAAATATTAGCGTAAAGCCCACCGCGATGAGCGCGTAGAGGCCGCTTAACAAAAGGCCTTGGATGATTATTTGCAGCATGATGGCAGCCCGCTAGTTGCTGTTGCAGGGTCGGAGGACTGGATCGAACGGCGTAAGGTCGTACAATCCGCAGGGTCCGGTCGGGACGATAAGTGGAAACCAAGGGCCCGCTTGGCTTATGCTGGGCGAGCCCTAGGTGTGGGGTCTTATTCTTTCACCCAGCTCGGCAAGGTGTATTCAGTGTTCGCGTACTCGAAGGGGTAGACAACACCAACTGAGCCGTCTTCCTTCCACTGAACAACTACCATAGAAGGCTGTGCTGTGTCGTAGGGGGCTTCCAAGTCA
Organism: Alphaproteobacteria bacterium; assembly: GCA_030428255.1. Classification (GTDB taxonomy): domain Bacteria; phylum Pseudomonadota; class Alphaproteobacteria; order UBA7985; family JAUIBT01; genus JAUIBT01. The sequence goes on from JAUIBT010000003.1 coordinate 71,375, forward strand.
AAGCGCCCGTTGTGAGGGTAGGTGCGCTGAGTTACAGGCTCAACTTCGTCCTTGCCCCAATAGGCGTAGCGCAACCAGAGCTTGCCGTCTTTTTCCAGCGTAAGATCTTGCTTTTCCATGGCCGCTGACCAGGCCTTGACGTCGCCGAAACCGCCGGCTTCCTCAGCCGCTGCAAGCGCTTGCTTTACACCGTGGTAGGCGTTGAAGCCGTTGAAGTGTGGCACCATGGGGCGGCTGGTGTAGCGCGCCTGATAGGCCTTTACGAAGTCAGCGCTAACCGGGTCCATATCAAAGCCAACAGACGGAACGGGAGACAAAGTTGAGATGCCGCCACCAGCGCCGCCAGTGTCTTCCCAGAACTCCATACCCATCGCACCAACGTTAACGCCAGTCATTGCCAGCGGAACTTGCAGCTTTACATACTGTGAAGAAATGACCTGGCTGTTGACGGTCGAAATCTGGTAGATGAAGTCTGCGCCCGAGGCCTGAGCCTTTGAAAACAGGGGGGCAAAATCGACGGTACCCACATCATAAGTGATGATGTCTTTAACTTCGATGTCTGCCACGGGTGCCAGAGCGTCTGTCACCAAGCCAGTGATGGCGCCGCCAAACGCGGTATCTTCGGCCAAAATGACCACAGAATCCCAGCCCATGCGGTCCTTCAGCACGTCTTTGCCGAAGTTGATGTACAAGGTGGCCAAAGCTTCATCAGAAGCGATGTTCATGAAGTAAGGCGCCATGGCGTCAGGATCTTCAACGACCATGTCGATGATGCCGACGTAAGAGGTCCAAGTATCCAGCGTGGGGATCTGGTACTCGATCATGCGCGGCAACCAAGCCAAAGATACGTCATCGATCGAACCAGAGATAACAAAGTCAACCTCTTCAGTCTCGGCGAGATACTCATAGGCCTTGACGCCTTCGGTAACGTCTTCACCAGTGTCGGCCTTAACCAGCACGACTTTTTCGCCAAGAATTCCGCCCTTGGCGTTGATCTCGTCAATCGCCATTTCAGCGCCACGCAGAGTGCTGAGGCCGGTATCGGATGACAAGGATCCGATGAAGCCAACTTTAATGTCGGCATAAGCTGATGTGGCTGCCAATGCAGAACCCATCAATGCTGCTAGAGTGATTTTTTTGACGCTCACGCGTGCTCCTCCCTTGGTGGTAAGCCTGGCTCGACCGGAGTCAGGATTGATTGTGTACTGTATACGCTTCTATTGGTTTAGAGATGTAGTCCCGATGTTCACCGGGCCTCAAGCGCTCTGACCTGCACCATGGCAGCCATGAGCAGAATGACTGGCTGATCGAAGCCCCAACGTGGTGGGGCCAAGCAAAGCCGGGTATCTCTGAGGCGAATGAACAATCTTGGCCGTGGCGTTTGACGCCCGGCTGACGCTGCTATTCCCCCCGGAAAACTACGTCTCACTCCGCAATAGTTGCGTCGCAAGCTCGGCGATCTGCATTTGATCGCTTGAGCTCACAGTCATCTTTGTATACAGAATACAGTATCACGTCCAGAGTTTTGACAATTTTTTTTGAGGAGACGGCTATGAAAGCCATGATTCTACCGGCAGTGGGGGCAAAAATGGAGGCTGTAGAGCGTCCAGACCCGAGTCCCAAGGGTGAGGAAGAAGTGATTGATGTGATCGCGTGCGGAGTCTGTCATTCGGATTTGCACGTGGTTGATGGTGACTACGGCGATGCGACTCCGATAATTCTGGGGCACGAAATCGTCGGGGAACATAAAACATTGGGCCCGGTCATGGTCTATGCGCCTTGGGGATGCGGCGAGTGTCCCGAGTGTGGCAAAGGCCAACAGCAAATCTGCTCAAACGCAAAAGAAGCGGGGCTCGTTGTTGATGGCGGTTATGCAGAAAAGGTCTTGGTTCCCAACAAATCCTATCTTGCGCCCATCGGTTCGCTCGATCCCTATTCTTCCGCGCCGCTGGCCTGTGGAGGCTTGACCGCCTATCGGGCTGTTTCTCATGGCATTTCTGATCTTGGAAAGCGCAGCAAGGCAGCCGTCATTGGCGCTGGTGGTCTGGGTCAATTTGCGATTCAATATCTGCGGCACCTGTCTGACGCTGAGGTAACGGTGATCGACATCGATGAAAACAAGCGGATGGAAGCGCTTGGACGTGGTGCGCATGCGGCTGTTGCGCCGGACGAAGTGGACACCAAGTTTGACTTTATCGTGGATTTTGTCGGCGCAAACCCGACGCTGGAGCTGGCATCGACTCGGGTTAACAAAGGCGGTTGCGTTGTTGTTGTCGGCCTGTTCGGCGGCAGCATTCCTTTTGGATTCGGGCGGGTTCCCCATGAAGCGCGATTCCTTTCCTCTGTATGGGGCAGCCCAAAGCAAATGGTCGAGCTATTGGACTTTGCCGCCAAAACGGACATCTCGGTTCCAGTTGAGCGCATGCCTTTGAGTCAGGCTCAAGCTGCGCACGACAAGTTGCGATCTGGGGCGGTTAGCGGTCGAATCGTACTGGATATCGCGGCCGAGTAGGCTGGTGCCGACAGGCAATCTGTACGGGGCGGCCTATAAGGGGCGGCCTACGAAGGGCGGTTTGGGGGCGGCGCCCCCTCCGCCTGGTGTCCTGGCGACCGACTGGGATTCCTTTACGCTGCGGCTACGGCATCGATTTGCATGATCATGCCATCACGGATGTGATCGCACATTTTGGCCCGGGCCACGTTTTGATCCCCGGTTTCAATAGCATCAATTAGTTGTTGATGCCCGCCAAGTGACTTTGAAAGATCGACTTTCTCAAGCGTCGCAAACATTGTGTAGGAGGGGCCGCGGTTCCAAATGTTGTCGAACAAGTCCAGCAGGTATCGATTTCCTGCAGTCGCAACGATGGTTCGGTGGACTTTTCTGTTTGCCAGGAAATACGCTTTGACACTTGGGTGCTCAACGCGCTCAGCGTTGCGAATCTTTTCGCGCAGTTGAGTCAAAACCCTTCGATCGCAACGCGCGGCCAAAAGGCAAGCAGCGTGGCCCTCGATGGCACAGCGCGCTTCATAGATTTCGGTGATCTCTTCTTGCCCTAACAGCCGGAGTTTGAAGCCGCCATTGCCGACATCTTCCAACAAGCCCTCCTGTTCCAGGCGGAACAGGGCCTCACGCACTGGGGTTCGACTGATACCAAGCTGGGTGGCAAGCTTTTCTTGAACGATTCGATCTTCTGGCGTGAAGCCTCCATCATAGATGGCTTGAACGATCTGCTCGTGGGCCTGATCGGCGAGTCGCCGCTTTGGCCTTTCAAGGGGTTGTAGCTTCATGGTGTCATGGGCCTCCAGGCTCGGATTTGCGGGTGCCAAGTTATCGCGACGGCATTTCAAAGTCGAAAGGATCGGCTTTACCGGCTCCGTCGCGAAGATTTTTGGCCACAAATGTCAAAAATCACTGCGTCTAGGTCAATTATAGCAATTTCTCGTTGCTGTGGAACACCGTATACTGTATACACAAATGCAAATCAATAAGCGAGGCCCTATGCGCGACTTACTGCAGTTCGTGTTTCGCCAAACTCGAGAATCTTTCGTCAGGAGAGGACACATGAATCGTTCAGACTTTTATGAATTGCCTGAAGGAACCCACACGGTTTCTATTGGGATGGGGGATCTAAACGGCATCATGCGCGGCAAGCGCGTGCCAGCGACCCACTGGAAAACCGCGTGTGACGACGGCATTGCGTTGTCAACTGCGCTGCTGACCATGGATATGACATCTGATCTTTGGGACACCCCTTATGTCAACGTCGCCAACGGTTATCCCGATCTTGTCATGTTCCCGATCACCAAGCCAGTGTCGATTCCCTGGGAGCCAGGCGTAGCCTTTTGTTTGGCACAATCGCGCACAATGGCGGGTGAGCCGCTGCCAATCGACCCTCGCGAGACCCTGGTCGCTCAAGTGGAGCGAGCCAAGCGCATGGGCTTTGAAGTCAAGACCGGAACAGAGCTTGAATTCTATTTGCTCGACAACGAGACGCTGCAACCCAAGGAGCAAGGCATCCAGGTCTACTCTTTGTCAAAGGCAGCGGAGCTTGAGCACGTATTGGGGCCGATTCGCCAAGAAATTAACGAAATGGGCATTAAGATTGAACAGTCGAACCCGGAATATGCGCCTGGCCAAGTCGAGGTCAATATTCGCTATGACGAGGCGCTGTTGTCGGCTGATCAGATCATTATGTTCCGATCTCTGGTCAAGCAGTTGGCTGCCCGCCATGGCTACCTTGCAACCTTTATGGCTAAGCCCTTCATCGGCGAATCGGGCAGTGGCTTCCATACGCACTATTCTCTATGGCGCAACGGCCAGAACGCCTTTGCGGAGAACGGCAAGCTGAACCAACTGGGGCGCCACTTCTTGGCTGGCCAGCAAAAGTATATGGCGGAAATCGCCCTGGCAGGGTCTTGCACGCCCAATGCCTACCGGCGCCGGCAGCCCTATACCTTCTGTCCCACCAACAATGCTTGGGGCTTTGACAATCGCACGGTTGGCCTGCGCGTCATTCAGGGATCAAACAGCGCTGTTCGCGTTGAAAAGCGCGATGCTTCGGCGGACTGCAATCCCTACTACCTGCTGGCATGTGATCTGGCTGCGGGCCTCGATGGAATCGAGCAGAAGATGGAGCCGAGCGAGCCGTGTTTGGGCGATGCTTATGCATTGGAGGACGCGGAAATTTTGCCATTGACCCTGGAGGCGGCTGTCGAAAAGGCAAGGGCCAGCACGTTGATGACCCGCGTCATGGGTGATTATCGCAAGCAGATCTTGATCGAGCAGGCGGAGCGCGAAATTGGGTTTGTCGCCAATCAGGTGACCCAGGTCGAGCTAGATCGCTACGCGCGCAATCTCTAATCGGACGAGAGGGGGCAAAAGCGATGCAAAAGAAAACGTACCGCGTGGTGGAACGCGAAACCAACACGCCTGAGATTAGCTCGTTCGTGTTGAAACCAACCGACGGCAGTACCTGCCAGGCAAGGCCCGGCCAATATTTGGTGCTGGAAATACCGCTGGAGGGGCAAGACGCGCCCCTGCGGCGAGAATACAGCATTTCGCGCTGGGATGATGACAGCTTTCGCATCACCATCAAGCGCGAGCCTGCGCCGGCCGATCACCCAGAATACCCAGAGGGCAAGGGGTCGTCCTGGGCTCACGATCACCTCAAGGTGGGTGATGAGATCCAGGCCTTTGGCCCCGCCGGGGGGTTCACGCTGGATGAAGAAAGCGATCTTCCGGTCGTCCTGTTGAGCGGTGGAGTCGGGCTCACCCCGGTCATGGCCATGGCGCAGCGCCTGGCCGCAGAAGGCAAGCGCAAGACTTGGTTTATTCACGGCTGTGAAAACGGTAGTGCGCACGCCTTCAAGGACGAGACCGACGCTCTAGCTGCCAGCTGCGCGCTGTTCAAGACCGCCTATGTCTATCGTTCGCCTGAACCAGGCAATGTCGCAGGCAAAGACTACCACAGCGCTGGATTTGTGACGGCGGATGTCCTGAAAGACGTTCTGCCTATGGATCGCTATCAGTTCTATCTTTGTGGCCCTGGTCCATTTATGTCCGCAATTTACGACACGCTTTCCAGTCTTGGCGTATCGGATGCCGACATCTACTACGAATTCTTTGGGCCTGCGACGCTCTTGAAAAAGAATTCCGTCAAGCCGCAGCCTGACCCGGCAGCCGAAGAAGCGAAGAAGGCCCAGCCGAGCGTGACCTTTGCCAAGAGCGGGCTGACTTTGCCGTGGGACCCTGAGCTGGAAAACCTACTTGACTTTGCAGAAGAGCAGGGCCTGTCCCCGGACTTTAGCTGTCGGTCTGGTACCTGTTCCACCTGCACGGCTGGAAAGCTGTCAGGAACGGTTTCCTACTTGCAAGAACCGCTCGATGAGCTGGAGGAGACAAGCATTCTGCTGTGCAGCGCTTACCCCACCAGCGACATCACATTAGATCTCTAATTTCGAAGGAGAGTTGTCATGCTTGACCCCACTTCCACTGGGTTGGCCGATTATGACTTGTTCGATCAGGGGCTACCGCTTCAGTCGTTCGAAGAATTGCGTAAGCGCGACGGTCTAGCTTGGACCGAGGAACCCAACGGCCCAGGCTTTTGGTCCGTCACGCGCTACAAAGATATCATCGACGTTTCGCGCGACTTTGAAACTTTCTCATCGCAGGCTGGCCACACCACAATCGAAGACGTGGATGAAGACGCCAAGGAGCTGCGCCGCTCTATTATTGAGACGGATCCGCCGGAACATATGGGCATCCGTAAACTGATTGCTCCGGCCTTCACGCCGCGGAAGGTTCGCCAGTACGAGGATATGGTTCGTGAAATCGTCGCCCGCTATCTTGAGGCCTTCGAGGCCAAAGGCTCGGGCGATTGGTTGACGGAAGTTGCCAAGCCTATTCCCATCGAAGTCTTGCTGCGCCTGCTTGATATCCCGACAGAAGAACAAGACTATCTTATCGAACTGACGGATTATCTTGTCACCGGCATAACCGTGGGTGAGCTGCCCGCCGATGCCTATGGCAACACAACTGACCTGCGTTTGTTGCCTTTCCAGAGCCCAGCCGCGCACGCTCTCTATGAGTACGGCTTGAAGATGCGCAAGATTCGTCAGGAAAACCCCGGCGATGATTTGGTCTCTGTCTTGGCGGTCGGTGAGGTTGAAGGCAAGCCCTTGTCCGAGACTTTCTATAAGAACATGTTCCAAGTGCTGATCTTCGCTGGCAATGAAACCACGCGAACAGCCATGGCGCATACCGCATTGCTTTGGGAAAAGCATCCCGAGCAATTTCAAAAACTGGCCGAAAATCCGGCGCTGATCCCTAACGCCATTGAGGAGATTTTGCGCGTTGCTTCGCCGGTGATCTATATGCGTCGCACCGCCACAAGGGATGCCGAGATTGCCGGTACGCAAATCAAGGCGGGCGATAAAGTGGTGACCTGGTTTGCCAGCGGGAACTACGATGATAGCGTTTTTGACGATCCCTACAGCTTTGACGTGACCCGCAAGGCTCCGCCTTCGGTCGCCTTTGGCGGCGGCGGTGTTCACACTTGTCTGGGGGCGTTCATCGCGCGCTTGGAGTTGAAGGTGCTGATCGAGGAGATGATTAAGCGCAACATGCGAGTATCGTGCGATGGTGAGATTGAGTACATCAAGTCAAACTTCGTCAATGGTATCGAATCGCTTCCAATGCGCGTCGTAAAGACCGCGTAATTAGCAAAATTCAGGAAGTAGGACACAAGCATGAAGATTGGGATACTTGTAACAGGTCATCCTGCGCCCAAGCTCGCGCCTAAGTACGGGGAATACAACAAGCTGTTTGAAAAGCTGCTTGCGGGCCAGGACCTGGAGTTTGAAGCCTTCTTTTCGGTCGATGATGAGGCGCCTGACCCAAACAATGTCTGCGACGGTTATCTTGTGACCGGGTCGGGGCGCAACGTGACCGAGAACGCGCCTTGGATGGGGACTCTGTCTGATTGGCTCGCCAAGACCTATGGGCAAAAACCCATCGTAGGGGTCTGTTTTGGTCATCAGATCCTGGCCCATGCCTTGGGCGGCAGGGTCGATGTTTCGGGCTGCGGGTGGACGGTTGGAGTGACGCCTTATCAGCGAGTCGACGGTGGCGAAGATTTCACCGCCTCGGCTTGGCATCAGTACGAGGTTGCTGAAGCGCCCACAGATGCTCGGGCTTTCATCGAAACCGATACTTGCCGCTATGCAGGCCTGACTTACGGCGACAAGGCGCTGAGCTATCAGATGCACCCCGAATTCGACGATACCTATCTGGCTGAACTCTATGAGGACTACAGCTATGTTTTGTCCGCCGAAGCACGCCAAACCTACCAGCGCACCTTGGGGCGCCATCGGGTGAACCACAAGATCGGTGAGGAAATTGGGCGGTTCTTTAAGACCGGTAGCATCCAAGCCTAGCGCAAACCCCGCGCAACTGGCGTCGGCGTAGTGTGCCATGCAGGCCTCGGCCCAGTTCAGCTCGCAAAGGCGCGATGCGTGGGAGAGGGCGAGGGATTGGGCCCAAGGCTTGGCTCCTAATTGGGCCAAAGGCCTGGCTCCGCTATTTGGGTGTCAAGCACACTGTATGCGAACCAGCGACGCGCGCTTAAACGCGACGAAACGCGCCGAAACGCGAGTACCAGCCGCTGGGGCCATTTGGGGGCCCTACCGTCACACAGGGCCGCGCGGGTCGGGTGGCGCGGGTCGGGGCGCTCGGCTCACGCCTTTGGGCGCTCGGCTCAAGCCCTTGAGATCAGTGCGCGCCAACCCGGGCATGACCGGCGGTAACGACAAGATCAAAAACGAATAGAGACAAAAATTTTAGCCAACAGGAGGCGACATGGAAAAGTCCTATAAGAGCATGGACCACTTTTGGATGCCCTTTACCGCCAATCGAGCCTTCAAAGCCTCGCCGCGCATTATAGAGAGGGCCGAAGGCATGTGGCTCTATAATGATCAGGGGCAGCAAATCCTGGATGGGATTGCTGGGCTGTGGTGCGTAAATGCCGGACATGGCCGCCGTTCTATCGCTGATGCAATTAGCGCCCAAATTCAGAAGCTGGATTATTCGTCGCCTTTCAATATGGGGCACGATATAGGCTTTGAATTCGCCGAGCGGCTCACCCACTATACGCCTGATGGCATGGATCGCGTCTTCTTTGCGAATTCAGGGTCCGAGTCGGTCGAGACTGCCTTGAAGATAGCACTCTCCTATCACCGGGCACGCGGAAAGTCGGGCAAGATCCGCTTTATCGGTCGTGAGAAGGGCTATCACGGTGTTAACTTTGGTGGCATCACGGTTGGCGGAATCACGCCCAACCGCAGTGGTTTTGGGCCCCTAATGCCGGTTGATCATATCGGCCATACCCACGATTTGGCGGCCAACGCATTTTCCCGCGGATTGCCCGAGCAGGGCGCGGACAAAGCCGATGAGCTCCAGCGCCTGATCGATTTTCACGGCGCGGATACCATCGCTGCGGTCATCGTTGAGCCGGTGGCTGGTGCAGGTGGTGTTCTTATGCCTCCGGTTGGATACCTGCAACGCTTGCGCGACATCTGCAACCGCCACGACATTCTGCTGATTTTCGATGAGGTTATCACTGGTTGGGGTCGTTTGGGCGCTCCCTTCGCCGCACGCAAATTCCAGGTGACGCCAGATCTCATGACCTCGGCCAAGGGTATTTCAAATGGCCTGGTGCCCTTGGGGGCGGTCTTTATGCGCAACGAGATTTGCGACACCGTGCAGGCAGCCGCGCCCGACGGCAGTGTCGAGTTCTTCCATGGCTATACCTATTCCGGTAGTCCCATCGCCTGCGCGGCAGGCCTGGCAACTCTGGATATCTATGACCAAGAGGGGCTGCTGACGCGGGCGTCCGGTGACATCGGAGCCTATTTCGAGGAAAGTTTGCACGCCTTGGCCAACGCGCCAGGGGTTGTCGATGTCCGCAACTGCGGTTTGATCGGGGCCGTGCAGTTTGCTCCGAACGCAGACGGAAGCCCCCGCGCGCCAGAACTGTCGAGCTATTGCTATCAGAAGGGGGCTGCCATCCGACCCATCGGCGATAACCTGGCTTTCTCTCCGCCCCTGATTATCGAAAAGGCTCATGTCGATCAGTTGGTCGAAACCGTCTTTGATGCAGCTAAGGCGGCCTACGCCTAGCCCGACGGCCTGCCTTCGCCCACACCTTGGACTGCAGCCGACGTCGCATTGAAGAGCAGGCTCGCGGTCTTCACTTTTTTGATTTGCGAGAGAGACACCTCGATATGAAAACCAAGCAAGACTGGTACGCCCTAAAAGATACCTTGAGCCTCAGCGGCCAAGCCTTCATCAACGGTGAGCGCACATCTGCGCAAAGTGGCAAGACTTTCCCGGTTGTGAACCCAGCAAGCGAAACGGTCTTGGTGGAAGCAGCAGAATGTGATCAGGCCGACGTTGACTTGGCGGTCGCAGCGGCCAAGCGCGCGTTCGAAGAGGGCAGTTGGTCGCAAGCTGCACCCAGCCATCGCAAAACGGTTCTGCTGAGGCTGACAGCGCTGATTGCCGAGCATCGCGATGAATTTGCATTGATTGACAGCCTGGATATGGGCAAGCCCATCGCCGAAATGGTTGGGATCGACATGTCAGAATCGCTTGCGTGCTGGCAGTGGACAGCAGAATCCATCGACAAGATATATGGCGAGATTTCGCCGACCCATGGCGATACCCTGGGCCTGATAACCCATGAACCGGTCGGCGTTGTTGGTGCAATTACGCCCTGGAACTATCCATTCATGATGATGACATGGAAGATTGCCCCTGCCTTGGCGGCGGGCAACTCTGTGGTCTTGAAGCCATCAGAGCGGGCGCCGCTCAGCGCCATCCGTTTGGCTGAGCTGGCCCTGGAAGCGGGATTGCCCAAAGGGGTCTTTAATGTCGTTCCAGGCTATGGCCATACCGCGGGCAAGGCGCTGGCCTTGCATGACGATGTGCGAGTGTTGACTTTTACCGGATCGACGCGGGTTGCGGGCCAACTCATGCAATACGCCGGGCAGTCCAATTTGAAGCGCGTCTTGACTGAGGCAGGCGGCAAGTCGCCTATGTTGGTGTTCGATGATTGCGCTGATTTGGATGCCGCAGCCCAGCGCGCCGCCTTCTCCATCTTTATGAACCAGGGGGAGATGTGTATCGCGTGTTCGCGCCTTTATGTGCACGACAGTATCAAAGAGGCCTTTTTGGAAAAGCTGATCGCGTTGGCCAAAGGCTATCAGCCGGGCGATCCTTTGGATCCCGATACCAAAATGGGCGCAGCCGTCGATCGGGCTCACTTTGAGGCTGTGAACGCATCGGTAGCCGGTGCAGAGCAGGAGGGCCTGCACTGCATCTATGGCGGGACCACTCAGCACAAAGCGGGCGAGGGCTACTATTTTTCGGCGACGATCTTTGATGATGTGCCTGCTGAAGCGAGCGTTATGCGCAAGGAGATATTTGGTCCTGTTTTGGCGGTCTGTGGATTTAAAGACGAAGCGGAGGTCATCGCGCTGGCCAACGATACCCCTTATGGCTTGGGCGCCTCCGTGTGGACCAGTGATTTAAACCGCGCTCATCGGTTGGCCCGCAAACTCGAGAGCGGGATGGTTTGGGTGAATGGCTGGGGTGGCGGAGATCCGACCCTTCCATTTGGTGGCATCAAGGCCTCGGGCAATGGCCGTGATCGCTCTTTGCATTCGGTGTTGGAGTATACCAACATGAAGTCCATTTGGATGAGCCTGGAGCCCTAAGGTCCAGTGTCCAAAAGGCCTTGGGTCCAAAAGGCCTTGGGTCCAAAAGGTCCTGGAGCCCTAAGGTCCTGGGGCCTCAAGGCCCCGAGCTTATTGGCTCATGTAAGCCTGTGACTTGGCGCATTTTGATCTCGCTCTGGGGCGTCCTTGGCTTTCGGCCGACTGTCGTAGGCCAGCCTTAAGCTGCCACGCGCCCCAACGGCTCCGTTGGCGACCAAGTTGTCTTCGCTCAGCCGTTCACGTTTTGCCTCTGGCCTCGTGTTGCCAGCGCTTTTCAAGCTCAGCCTCTTCTTCCAACTTTTCCAACCGCCTCTGGCTCGCTTCAGACCAAGTTGTGTCAACCCGATAGAAGATCTCGACGGCTTTGTCGCTGGCAGGCAGGATGACCCACGGCTGTTTGCTGGCAGTAAAGATGTGAACATCTGGTGGCAGCAAGTCTGGGTTATCGAGCGACCCAACACGAACGAAACGGATGCGGTCTTTTAGCCCGCCCATGTAGTAGTTGCTCCACACAGCGACCCGGCATTTCGGGCAGCGCGCGATGGTCTGGCCTTTACCGCTGGGTGAGGGAAGCGTGAGCTCCTCGACCTCGCCAGATAGCAATGTGACCCGGTCTGCCTCAATGAGGGCATTCAGCGCAAAGGCCGTGCCGGTCTGACGTTGGCACCAGCGACAATGGCAGCAATGCACGATCATCGGTTCTGAGGACAATGCGTAGCGCAAATGGCCACACGTACAGCCACCTTCGCAAGTTTCAAATGCGTTTGGCATATCACTCCCTATTATTTCACGGTTGGATTTACTTTTTGTTGGTCTCTACTGTTGCTTCAAGGCTGACACCGTAGCACGATTCTGAACAGCCGGGATTTTTCGACACCCAAGTTGCAAACTTGCACAAGCCGGAAGGGTTGGAATGCATTGGGATGACGTGCGAATATTTCTCGCCTATGCCAGCATTGGCTTGTTTACCCACGCCGCCAAGCGGCTCGGTGTTCGCCACTCCACGGTATCGCGTCGCATCCCTATGCTGGAGGACGAGCTTGATACAAAACTCATCAAACGCCGTGCATAGCGCTTTGTTCTGACAAGCGCGGGGGAGGCGCTGCGGAAGCCGGCGGCGCGTATGGAAAACGAACTGCTGGCATTTGAGGCTGCAAATAGCGGCAAGAACGACCAGCATTGGTCAATCATTTTAAAGATCCCAATTCGCAGGCCTTCTTCTCTGGGCCTTCTTCTCTGGGCCTCCTTTTCTGGGCCTCCTTTTCTGGGCCTCCTTTTCTGGGCCTTGGGGCCAGCGCACCGCCATCAACCCACTTGTTCAAGTGTTTTGAGCGTTTCAATGTTCAGCTGTGGAATGGTCGGTTCGCAGTTCATCTGGTTGCGATGGGCTCGCTCCCTGACGACGGGGCATGTAAGGTATTGAATTGTAGTCCGGATTGCCAAACGCAGCGCCAAGTCGTCACCTTAGTACAAGCGGTAGGGCAGGCGCAGACAATGGGTAAAATATCATATATTTAGTGAAATATCTTGCGTATTGCTAAAAATATAGTAAAGCTTGGGTCAAGCGCATGAATTGCGTTTCGCATCACCAAGGGAGTAGACAAGATGATGACCACTTTGACCCGCCGCGCGGCCATGTCTGCGATTGCGGCTGTCGGCCTTGCCGCAGGCTTTGCCGCGCCGAGTTTCGCGGCCGACCTGACCTTTACCATGGCAACCGCAGGCTCTGAGACCGACCAGCGCTCCGTCGCGATGGCCAAGGTTTTTGCGCCAATGGTTGCCGGTTTTGCTGATTACAAGCCGGGCTATAACGCCACCATGTTTGCGCAGGGGACAGAGCTTGAAGCGATCAGCCGGGGCAACCTGACCATGTCAATCGCCTCTGCCCAGGAAATGGCGCAGTTCTTCCCTGAGTTCTCGATCTTCGCCACCGGCTATGTTCACCAGGACGCTGCACACCAGGTTCGCGTCTTCAACGACGCCCTGATGGATCCGTTCAAAAAGAAGGCTGAAGACGAACTGGGCGTTAAGCTGCTGTCCGTTATGTACCTGGGCCGCCGCCACGTGAATCTGCGCCAGACCCGCGATGAAGTGAATGTGCAAACTCCGGCCGATCTGGCGGGCGTGAACCTGCGTATGCCCGGCACGGACGCTTGGCAGTTCTTGGGCGCTGCTTTGGGTGCCTCTCCGACCCCGCTGGCTTTTTCTGAGGTTTACACGGCTCTGGCGACAGGTGCTGTTGACGGCCAGGACAACCCTCTGCCGACCGTCGTTGACAAGAAGTTCTATGAAGTCACCAAGCAGATCGCTTTGACCTCGCACCTGGTTGACCTGAACTACATCGCCTTTTCTAAGGAAGTTTGGGACGGCTTGACCGCAGAACAGCAGTTGACGGTACAGCGCGCGGCTGATGCCGCAGCCGCCTATGGCCGCCTGAAGCAGTTGGACTTGGAAAACAATCTGGCGGACTTTATCCGCTCGCAAGGTGTTGAAATCTACACCCCAGATCTGGCAGCATTCCGCGAGCACGTTCAAGCGCAGTACGCTGGCTCAGAGGTTGCCGCGACTTGGCCAGAGGGCGTCTTGGATCGCATCAACGCGCTGGGTAACTAACCCAGTCCTAAAATCTCGGCACGGGGGAATTGGTATGAAGCGTATTTCTGGCTGGTTCACCCGTGTTGCTGAATTCATCGCCGCGGCTATGCTTGCGGCGATGTTTGTTGTGTTTCTGCTTCAGATCGCCACCCGTTACGCGTCCAAGCTGGCCCCGCAAATCCCCATCGAGTTCATTTCGAACTATCTGGCGACGGTCGAACCGCTACGCTGGACGGTTGAGCTGCTGCTCATCTTGTGGCTTTGGATCGTGTTTTTCGGCAACGCCTTTATCGTCCGCGAGCGCGACCACGTTACCTTCGATATCGTCTATTTGGCGGTCTCCCGCCGCAAACGCCAAATCCTTGGTTTGATCTCGGCGGCTGCGGTGGTTGCGGCCATGCTGTGGGCTTTGCCAGAGACTTGGGACTATATCGATTGGATGAAGCGGCGCAAAACCACCACGCTGCGCAATCCGATTGCGGATTGGGGTATTCCAGGCCTGGACCAAACCAAATTCTCTTTACGCCTCGTCTTCTCGGTCTATGCGATCTTTATGGTGGCGCTGATTGTTCGTTACGCCTGGCGCTTTGTTGAAATCTTGCGCAATGGGCCACCTGACAGCGATCACGCGCTTGGCGATCGCGACCCAAGCGCTGATGCAAACGCCAGCCTGACCGAGCCCCACCAGGATGATGCGCAATGAGTTTTGAACTTCTTTTGATGCTGGCTGCCCTATTCGGGCTGGCGGGAATCGGCACACCGATAGGCTATGCAATCATTATTGCCTCGCTGGTCTACCTGGGCGTTGGCGGTCACGACATCGCGCTGGCGGGCGAAAAGATTATCCAGGGCATTTTTAAGGGCTTCATCTTGCTGGCGGTGCCCTTGTTCATTGTTTCAGCCAACATCATGAATGCAGGGGCCATCTCGGACCGTTTGTTGCGCTTTTGCGTGGCGATGGTCGGTCGGTTTCGCGGTGGCATGGGGCACGTCAACGTCGTTGCCAGCTTGATCTTCTCGGGCATGTCGGGTTCGGCGGTGGCGGACGCAGCTGGGATCGGCAAGATCATCATTGGCATGATGACCAAAGACGGCCGCTACTCGCGCGGCTATGCAGCGGCCATCACAGCGGCCTCGGCGACCATCGGGCCGATCATTCCGCCGTCGATACCCATGGTGCTCTATGCCCTGGTGTCCGATCAATCAATCGGCTTTCTATTCTTCGCGGGCATCATACCGGGGCTCTTCATGGGCGCTGTGCTGATGATCATGAACACCATCATCGCCTATCGGCGCAATATCGCCGCCGAAGAGACCGTGCCTTTGCGCGATATGCCCAAAACGACCTTGCGTGCCTTCCCGGCCTTGATGATGCCGGTCATCTTGCTGTTTGGCATCTATTCGGGCAAGACCACGCCGACCGAGGCCG
Source organism: Alphaproteobacteria bacterium (assembly GCA_030428255.1). Taxonomy (GTDB): domain Bacteria; phylum Pseudomonadota; class Alphaproteobacteria; order UBA7985; family JAUIBT01; genus JAUIBT01. Next base: position 86,673 of record JAUIBT010000003.1, read on the forward strand.
CAGCGGTTGCCGCTGCTTATGCTTTGATCCTGGCGAGCCTGTTTTATCGCTCGATTTCCCTGAAAAGCCTCTATTCGGTCTTCGTGGAAAGTGCGCGTTCCTCCGCGGCAGTGGGCGTGGTCATCGGCGGTGCTTTTATCCTCAACTACATCGTCATCGCCGAAGATATTCCCAAGTCGATCGCAGGTGTTCTGTCGGTCTTGGATGTCTCGCCCCTGGTCTTTTTGCTGGGTGTCAATCTGCTGGTTCTGCTGCTTGGCTGCGTTCTGGACGCCACGACTATCATCTTGGTGATCATTCCGCTGTTTATTCCAACCGCGCGCGAGATGGGCATTGACCTGGTGCATTTCGGTGTCTTGGTTGTTGTCAATTCTATGATTGGCTTGATAACGCCGCCTTACGGGATCTTGCTGTTTGTGATCAACGCGGTCACTGATATTCCCTTGCGCGAGATTATTCGCGAGATTTGGGGCTTCCTGGCGGTTTTGATCATTGCGCTCTTGGTGATGATCTTGTCTCCTGACCTGGTACTGTGGCTACCGCGTGTGCTTGGCTATCAAGGCTAGCGGCGCGCCCTTCTTGCCAGGAGATCGACCTTGAGTGACGCATCGCAAGCTAACGCCATCCGTCAATGGTGGCGCACATCTATCATCGACATGGAGCCAGGGCGAATTGCCTTTCGCGGTCATCCCATTCAAGAGTTGATCGGCGCGGTGTCATTTCCGCAAATGATTTGGCTGATGGTGCGCGGCGACCTGCCCAGCGATGCTCAGGCCAAGCTGTTTGAAGCCGCACTGGTTGCGGGCGTTGATCACGGGCCCCAGGCTCCGTCGATTGCGGCCGCGCGCATGGCGGCGACCTGCGGCGTCGGGCTGAACAATGTCATGGCAAATGGCGTCAACATGTTGGGGGACGTCCACGGCGGCGCGGGCGAACAGTGCGCGGAACTTTACTATGACATCGCAGCCAAGATGGATGCTGGGCAGTCGCTGGACGCAGCGGTCGAAGCGGGGCTGAGCGACTGGCAGGCGAGCCATGGCAAGATTGTCTCGGGCTTCGGCCACCGGTTCCATAAGCCGATAGATCCGCGCGCGCCCCGACTGATGGCGCTGGTACGCGAGGCCGCAGGTCTTGGTACGGTCAGCGGTCGGTTTGCCGACATCGGCGAAGGCCTGCAGGCAGCCTTGGCGCGCCAGCGCGCTGGACGGCCACTTGCGATGAACATTGACGGCGCTACGGCGGTTATCTTCTGCGAGCTTGGCTTTCCAGCTCCTTTGTCGCGCGGCTTGTTTTGCCTTTCGCGTTCGGTTGGGATCTTGGCGCACGGCTGGGAGCAAATGCAGCAAGGCGGGCGCAACAAAGGGCCCATGCCGCCTGATTTTTTGCCCCTCTACGAGCCGCCAGACCCGAGCGCGTGAGGCAGGGCGCTTAGGGCAGGGCGTGCGCCGACAAAGCCCCGCGCTCAGGCTGTGGCCTGGGAGCGGCGTTAGGCAGGACGTGCAGTGATCTGTAGGCTTTTAGGTCCGCGCACCGACAGGCCGCGCTTATAGGACGGCGCTTCTGTCAGCTCGATCGCAGAAAAGCGCTGGTTCAAAGTGCCAAACACCAACTCCATATCCAGGCGCGCTAAGTGGTTGCCCAGACAGAAGTGCGCGCCGCCGCCAAAGGCAATGTGGCGCACGGGTTGGCGACCCACGTCGAACTGATCGGCTTGCTCAAACTGCTCGGGGTCGCGGTTGGCGGCCCCATAAAGCAGTCCAAAGCGGGTGCCGCGCGGAAAACTGCGCCCTGCGATTTGGCAGTCCTGAGTGGCGAAGCGGTGGAAATAGGGCAGGGGCGATTCAAAGCGAAACATCTCGTGTACCGCGCTGCGCATCAAGCTGGGGTCGTCGCGCAAGCGCTGGTGTTGCTCGGGAAAACGCAGCAAGCTGTGCAGCCCTGAGCCCAGCACGTCAATGGTCGATCCATGCCCGGCCATCAAGATCAGCATGGCGAGAGAGATGGTCTCTTCGCAGTTGGTGCGGCCCGCCCTTTCGTGTTCGACCAGCCGGCTCATGAGATCGTCGCGCGGTTGGCGGCGACGTTCGGCGATCATGTCTTCCAGGTAGAGGCAGAAGTCCTTGGCCGCTTGCTCGGCGCGCTGCTTTTGCGTCAGCGTGCGGCCGACATTGTAGTAACTGACCACGGCTTCCGACCAGGCACGCAGCAAGGCGCAGTCGTCCTCGGGCACGCCCAGAATGTGGCCGATGACATGACCCGGCAAGTGAGCCGCAAAATCGCCGACGAAGTCAAAGCTCTGGCGGTCGCGCAAGGGCTGCAACAAGCGGTCGATCAGGGCCTGAATGTAGGGGCGTTGGGTCTCGACCAAGGCGGGCGTGAAGTCACGAAACACCAGCTTGCGCTGGCGGTCGTGTTGCGGGCCCTCCAGGTCCAGCATGTTGTGCTGCACATAACGCTCGTGAAAGGGCATGTCGTGCATGCCACCCTTGATCTGAAGTTCGCGCAACTCGGTCTCGCTGAACAGGCCCTCGACACTGCGCAGCATGCTGGGGTCTAGGGTCAGCGCACGCACTTGCTTGTAGCCCGTGCACATCCAGGTATCTTCTGGTGCGTAGTAGTAGGGCTGACCGCTGTCACGCAGCGCGGCATAGACGCGGTAAGGGTCGGCTGCAAAGTCCGCGGACAGCGGGTCGAAGTCGAAATCTTGAGACGAGGGCGTCGAGGTCATGGCGGGCACCGTTGTAGGCAGGTCGAGCAGTGGCCATGCTAGCCTGCAAGCACGTTTGGCGTCCACGACCTTTTGTTGGCCATTTGGTGCTGCCGATCCGTCGTCGTCAAACCAAGGGGGCGGCCAGATCCGAGCGCCCCCGCACCGCTGCTTCCATCAATCGTCGTCGAAATAGCCGCGATCTGCTGCCTTGTGACAGGCTTGGCAGTTGGACATGGACCCTGCGCGCTTCTTGGCAGCTCGCGATACTTCATGGTCGTGCTCGTGCTTGAACCAGCGCAGGTCGGTGATGCGCAAAGGCGGAGCAGTGGCCAAGTCAAAGCCACGGAAGGCACGACTCTTAGATCGCGCGGAGTGCTTAATCAAATAGCCCTCAATGGCCGTCATGGCGTCTGACGACAGGCTGGCATCCTCGCCAAAGTGGTCAGACAGATTGGCCATGATGACCTCCCAGCTTTCCATTGGCAGGAAGTTGGCGGGAAAGGCCAGGTGACAGGCCGAACATTCCTCCAAGAACTGGTCCTTATCGCTGGCGGGAGCGCTCTGGCCCCAAGCCAAGGTTGGGCTGGCCAGAAGCGCCAGGCCAAACAGGGCCAGGGCTTTCAGGGTTGGGGCTTTCAGGGTCGAGGTTTTCTGGGGCGGGGTTTTCTGGGTTGGGGCGTTCCGGGGCGGGGCAGTTGGGGCGCGAAACATGAAAGTTGGCTCCTAAATTTTTTGGGTGAGGTTTGAGCGCGCTGGCCTAGATCGACGACAGCCAGGACAGCAGGTCGGCCTTTTCGCCAGCGCTGCACTCACGGCCTAGGACCGAAGTGCAGTTGCGGCGGATCCACTTTTCGAACTTTGCCAAGTCGGTGAAGCGCGCGGGGTTGGCGCTTGAGGCCATGGGCTCAATGGGCTTGCCAACGCGGGTCGTTCCGGCTTTGGTCGGATCATTGGTGTGGCAGGTTGTGCACGACGGTGTGGCGGGCTTGCCGCCAGTGTGGTTGCCAAGAAACAGGGCTTTGCCAGCGTCTGGGTCGCCTGGGCGCCCAGCCTCCAGGCTGAATCCTTCGATTAAGGCTTGCGCGCTGGTATCCTGGGCCGAGACTGTTGTGGAAACAAAAGCTGAGGCGACGGAAAGAATTAGAACTGGCGGGATTGAGCATTTCATGGTGTTTTGTCCTTTGGTAGAGCGATGGCAAGCGGGCTGAACAGACCCGTTTCGGCATCCTTGTGACAGGCTGCACAGTTGGCAGCCGTATAGATGGGCGCGCGCGCGAACTGCTCTGGTGGCATGTCGGCGTGGATGGCCTTCCAACCCGGCGTCGCGGTGATTTGCCCAACGGCTTGCGGGTCGGATTGTGCAAAGGCATGGGCTGGAAGCGTGTCGGCTGTCTGCGAGGCATGAGCAACGAGCCAGGCGGCAATCAGGGCCGTTGTGGCCTCATCCAGGCTCGCGTCCTCGCCAAAGTGTTGATCCAGGCTGGTGACGAGGCTGGTCCAGGCCTCGGCGGGAAGCAAGCTAGCGGGGAAGGCCATGTGGCACGCGCTACACTCTTCGGCAACGGTCTGGTCCATCGCGCCTGGCAGCCCGGCCACTGGGCGTCCGGCCAAGGTGCCATAGCTTGTGACAGCGATCACCGCCACCACCAGCGCCAAGGCCAGGCTGGCTGGCAGTTTGGCCTGGGTTGAGCTTGGCAGGTGGTCACCGTCGCGGTTCTGCTTCTTGCCCGTAACCATGGCCGCGGCCAGGTTTTCACGGTTGCGCTGGCTTTCAAATACGACCCCGCCCAGGTGAGCAATAACCATAGCCATCAACGCGAAGGCCAAAAGCTCGTGGATATCGCGGCTGAGGTGGCCCAGCGCGAAACCGCCAGCAGCAAAGGGGCCGATCTTATAGAGGCCGCCCAGCGCCAGGCCGCCGGTCACTGCCAAGGCCAGCACAGCAGTCCAGAGCCCCAGCACCATGAGAGCGCCCAAAGGATTGTGCCCAAGGTGGCGACCATCACGCCCGCGTACATGGGCGATGATGGCTGCTGGCCCGCGCAGGAAGTCAGAAAATCGCGCCGATCCCGGCCCGGTGAAGCCCCAAACGATGCGCAACAGCACCGTGATCAGGGCAGCGATGCCGACCGATAGGTGCAGCGCTAAGCGCGGCAGGCCGCCAAAAAACCCGCTGAGAAGTGCCACAGCGAGGCAGCCCACCAAGACCCAATGGGACAGGCGCACAAAGCGATCCCAGACCTTTAGGGTGGAGGCGGGCGGCATAGAGCTCGATTGGGCCGGGTCAGGCGTTGACATGAAGGCTCGCAAAGCATGGCTAGAAAAGGAGCGATTAGCAAAGCCTGCGGCCTACCTAACAGCAATGTGCCGCCGGTCATGCCAGGGCACCTCGGGCCCTAAGCTTAGGCGACTAAACCTGCACAGCCTGCAATCTAAACCGAAGTTTATGGGTGGGTGGGGGTAATAACTGCGATAATTCAGCTGGCTTTGGGTGCGCTGGGGTGCGTGAGAGTTCTGGTGTCGCGCCGCCTTCCAGGCTAAGGCTCAAGGCAAGCGCGGGGCCAGTAGCACGCTGACCCGAGAGACCGACTAACGGGAGGAATGCGTCTTGATAGAGTCGATCGCACCGGTTGATTTTGCAGTGATTGGCGCGGGTATCGCTGGTGCCTCGGTGGCCTACCGCATGGCGCAAGAGGCCAAGGTGCTGCTGCTTGAGCGCGAGTCCCAGCCTGGCTATCACTCGACGGGGCGTTCGGCGGCCATGTTCGAGCCCGCCTATGGTCCAGCACCCATCCGCGCTTTAACGCGTGCCTCTGCGGACTTTTTTGGCACCCCGCCTCAGGGGTTTTGCGACGGCGCTTTGCTCGCGCCGCGCGCTGCGATCTTTTTGGCGCGTGAGGATCAATTGCCGAGCCTGGAGGCCTTTCTTGCCGACATGGCTGGCCTGCCTGGCATCGAGCGGTTGAGCGCGCAAGATCTAGAGGCCCGCGTCCCTTTGCTGCGCCCCGGCTATGCCAGCGCTGGGGCCTTTGACCCCTTGGGCTCGGACATCGACGTGCATGCGCTGCTGGCAGGCTTCTTGGCTGCTTTTCGTGCTGCGGGTGGTCAGCTTGTCACCAAAGCCGAGGTGCAAGGACTGGCCCGCAAGCAGGGGCTATGGCAGGTCCAAACCAGCGCGGGCCTGGTCCAGGCCAAAGCAGTGATCAACGCTGCGGGCGCTTGGGCTGACCAACTTGGCGCGCTGGCGGGCGCGGAGACGATTGGCCTGGTGCCCAAGCGGCGCACGGCCTTGTTGGTAGACCCGCCCGAAGCTCTGGCGAGCCAAGACTTGCCTTTGATCGTTGACATGGACGAAGATTTTTACATCAAGCCAGACGCGGGCCGCTTGCTGATCTCACCGGCCAACGAAGACCCAGAGCTTCCCTGCGATGTGCAGCCTGATGAGCTGGACGTGGCGATCTGCGTTGATCGCATCCAGCAGGCCTTTGATCTGCCGATCCGTAGGATTGCCCACAAGTGGGCCGGGCTGCGCAGCTTTGTCGCCGACAAATCGCCGGTGGTGGGCTGGTCCCAACAGGTCGAGGGCTTCTTTTGGCTGGCGGGGCAGGGTGGCTATGGCATTCAGTCCAGTCCGGCGCTGTCGCGCTATGCAGCAGCCTTGGCGCTGGGCCACAGCGCGCCCGCTGACATCCTCGCCGAAGGGCTGGAGCTCGCCAGCATCGCGGTGGAGCGCCTAGGCCGCTAGGAGCCAGCGCCATAGGTACGCTGAGCCAGCGGCGTTGCCGCGACGGCGGCCTGCAATTGGTCAAGCACCAACTGCTCGGCGCGATTTTGGCGCTTGGCAGGGTTGGTGACCAAGAAGATATCGACGGCGGGCGGTGTGTCCAGAGACGGCAGACGCCAGAGCTGGCCAGCCTCGACATCGCCTTGAGCGACGTGCAGCGGCAAGGCCCCGATGCCCAGACCACAGACGATCATGCGCCGCACCTCCTCCAGGTTCGAGGACTGACCAACAATCTGCTGATCCAGGCCCAAGCGCTGGCGCAGGGCTGCGACCGGCCGCAACGCATCGTTGAGCGCCTCGGTCTCAAAGGCGACGGCGGGCAGGCCGCGCAGCGCGTCGGGGGGCAGGTCCTGGCGGCCAAAAAGCGGATGGCTGGGGCCGCAGAAAAAGCCGAAGAATTCGCGGTACAGCAGGCTGTAGTCCAGCCCCGCCAGCCGCCGCCCCACGAGGCAAATGCCAAAGCTGGCGAGTTTATCGCGCACCGCCTGAGCCACCGCAACACTGGGCTCTGAGCGCAAACGAAAGGCGATCCTTGGATGCTTGGCATGGCTGTCTTGCAACAGCGCGTCCAGCAGCGGTGTGGTGACATGGCTGGCCAGATGGATCGCGACCTGCCCCGAAATCTCCGCGCTGGCCTCGGCTGCGAGGGGTTTGAGCTGGGCGACTTGCGCGTAGAGATCCGCGCACTCGCGGTAGAGCAGGCGGCCCGTGGCGGTGAGCTCAAAGCTGCCGCGCCCGCGCGCAATGAGGCGTGCGCCTACCGCCAGCTCAAGGCGCTGCAAAGCCAAGCTGACCGCCGGTTGGCCGCGTCCCAGGCGCTCGGCGGCCTTGGTAATGCTGCCTGCCTCAACGATGGCTACGAAGCTGCGCAAAAGGTTCCAGTCCAGGCTGTCGGCAAAACGGTCCGGCGCGCGCGTTACATTAACTGTATTGATGCTTTTCATATGAAATATGAATTTGGCTAAACTTGTTGGGTGTGCAAGTCTTTTCGCATTACAAGCCAGCTGCGCGGGGTTGCGCGCTGTATCAGGAGCAGTGTTCATGTCCAACTCGGGGTCCAAATCGGCATCCAGTCCTCTGTTCTATCAAAGCCGCTTGACGCGCCCCGAACTGGAGCGCGCCGAAGGCATTTATATGTGGGACAAGGCGGGCAAGCGCTATTTGGACGGCTCGTCGGGGGCCATGGTTTCCAACATCGGCCACTCCAACCCGGCGGTGCTGGAGGCCATGCGTCGCCAGATGGAAAAGTCCACCTTTGGCTATCGCCTGCACTTCCAGACCGAAGCCTCTGAGGCACTGGCCGCCAAGACCGCAGCCCTGAGCCCGCAGGGCTTGAACCGGGTGTTCTTCGTCTCAGGCGGCTCGGAAGCGGTGGAAAGTGCGATCAAATTCGCCCGCCAATACGCGCTGAGCCAAGGCCAAGCCCAACGCTACAAGGTCATCTCGCGCATGCCGTCTTACCACGGTTCGACCTTGGGAGCCCTGGCGGTCACTGGCTATGCGCCACTTGCTGAGCCCTTTGACCCCATGATGCGGCCCATGCCCAAGATCCCCGCGCCGCGCGCCTATCTGGACGGCCTGGATATGGACGACCCGGCGACTGGCCTGCACTACGCCAACATGCTGGAGCAGAAGATTTTGGACGAGGGGCCATCGACCGTGCTGGCCTTTATCGTCGAACCTGTCGGTGGAGCTTCGACCGGCGCGCTGGTGCCGCCTGCGGGCTATATGCAGCGCATCCGTGAAATCTGCGATGCTTACGGCGTGCTGTTGATCCACGACGAGGTCATGTCGGGCGGCGGGCGCACAGGCAAGTTTTGGGGCGCCGAACACTGGCAGACAAAGCCCGATTTGATCGCCATCTCAAAAGGCTTTGGCGGCGGCTATGTTCCCTTGGGTGCCATGGTGGCGCGCGATGATATGGTTGAAGCCGTGCTGGACGACGGCGGCTTCATGCACGGACACACCTACGCGGGCAACCCGCTGGCCTGCTCGGCGGGTCTGGCGGTGATCGAGGAGATCGAGCGCCAGGGCATGATCGACAACGCTGGCGCCATGGGTGCCAAGCTCAAGGCGCGCTTGAGCGGGTTGATGAACCGCTTCCCCTTCATTGGCGACGTGCGCGGCAAAGGCCTGCTGCTGGCTTTTGAGCTGGTGGCCGATCGCATCAGCATGGCCCCATTGCCCAAGGCGCTGAACGCTTACAACCGCTTGGTGGATATCGCTTATGACAAGGGGTTGATCATCTACTCCCGCCGCACGCGCGGGGGCCTGTCGGGCGATCACTTCCTGGTTTGCCCGCCGATGATCGTTGGCGACGAAGGCCTGGAGGAGATCATGGACAGCCTGGAAGCCAGCCTTGAGATTTTTGCCCGCGAGGCAGGCTTGGACATGGCCTCATGAGTCAGAACGCAGCTCAGTTCTGGCTAGCCGACCAGCAGGATGCAGGCGCGGTGGCTGCCTGCCTGAGCCAGCTCGCCGGTGAGCTGGGCGATGGGGCGGTCTTTGCCTCAACGCCTGAGGCCCTTGCTGCGGGCGGTTTTGGCTCCCGGCCTTTGTTCCACTGCCTGCTGAGCGGTTCGCGCACAGAGCCAGAGAGCTTGGCGCTGTTTTTCCCACATTTTTCGACCACGCGCGGCTGTGCGGGTGTCTATGTGCAAGACCTCTGGGTGGCGCGCACACGGCGCAGCCGTGGCCTGGGGCAAGACCTGCTGGCGGCGGTGGCGGACTACAGCGCGCGTCAGTGGCAGGCACGCTATCTGGCGCTGTCGGTCCACACCAGCAACCCCAAGGCTTTGGCCTTCTATCGCCGGCTTGGCTTTGAAGCGGGCGAGGGCATGCAGGCGCTGGCATTGACCGGCCCGGCCTTCCAGAGCCTGTCCAACAGCAAGGGAACCCGAGCATGAGCTTGCCCGACAAGCGCCAAGGCATGGAAGAGGCCATCGCGCGCATTCCCAACGGCGCGCGTATTCTCATCAGCGGCTTTGGCGTGCCTGGAACGCCCTTTACCTTGATCCAAGAGCTGTTGCGCCAGGGCCAGACGGGCCTGACCTTGGTCAAGAACGACGCCAATGAGACCGGCTTGGGCATCGACCACTTGCTGGCTAGCGGCCAGGTCGAACGGCTGATCACAACCCACATTGGCCTCAATCCGCGCGCCATTGAGCTGATGAACAGCGGCAAGCTGACGGTGGAGTTTTGCGGTCAGGGCATGCTGGCCGAGCGCCTGCACGCGGGCGGGGCAGGGCTGAAGGCTTTCTTGACCGATATCGGGGTTGGGACGCTGTTGGCGCAGGGCAAGCCGCACCACGAATTGGACGGGCAAAGCCTGGTACTGGAGACCGCATTGCGCGCCGATTTCGCCCTGATCCACGCAGCCAAGGCGGACCCTTTCGGCAATCTGCGCTATACGGCAACCGCACGAAATTTCGCGCCAGTCATGGCCATGGCCGCCGATCAAGTCATCGTCGAGGCCGAGGCGGTCGTCGGCCTAGGCGATCTTGCCGCCGACGACATCCACACGCCTGGACCATTTGTCGATGCGGTGGTGGACCTAGCGGCGCTGGGGCCTTTGAGCGCAGAATACGGCGTTGTGCGCAGGGAGCAACATGTCTGAACCAACAAGTTTCGATCCGAAAACCCGCATGATCGCGCGCGCCGCTCAAGAGGTACAGCCGGGCATGGTGGTCAATCTGGGCATTGGCCTGCCGACCCAGATTGTTGGGCATCTGCCCGCGGGCTTTCCGGTCTGTTTGCACAGCGAAAACGGCCTGACCGGGACCGGACTAGTGCTGGCGCCGGATCAAGCCGACCGCAATCTGATCGACGCGGGTGGGGCCTATGTTTCAACCCTGCCAGGCGCGGCCTTCTTCGACAGCTTGACCTCCTTTGCCATGGTGCGCGGCGGTCGGCTGGATCTGACGGTCTTGGGCGCGTTTGAAGTCGCGCAAACCGGAGATCTCGCCAATTGGCAGATTCCGGGCCGCTTTACGCCGGGTGTTGGCGGCGGTATCGAGCTGGCGCAAAAAGCGCGCCGCGTGGTGGTGCTGTCCACCCATTGCGACCGACGCGGCCAACCCAAGCTGCTGCGTGCTTGCAAGCTGCCGCTGACCGCAGAGCGCTGTGTGGATCGCATCATTACCGATATGGCCGTGGTTGACGTGACGCCTGCGGGTTTTGCCTTGCGTGAACTGGCCGAAGGCGTCAGCCTGGAGGATGTCATGGCGGCGACCGACGCCCCCTTGGCGCTGCCGGACGCGCCCCTGCTGCGCTTCTAGCGCCAACCTGCCGCGCTTTTAGTGCCAACCCGCCGCGCTTTAGCGCCAACCTGCTGCGCTTTTAGCGCTAACCCGCCGCGCTTTTTGTGCCAACGCAAAGGATAAGGCCCATGGATGCCAGCATAGAAACGCAGATCTTGACCGCGGTTGACGCGGCCTTTGACCAGGAGTTGGACTTCTTGGCGGAGCTGGTGGCCTTCCCATCGCGACGCGGTGAAGAGCAGGCGGCACAAGATTTCATGGCTCAGGCGCTGGAGGCGCGCGGCTATGCGGTGGACCGCTGGCAGGTTGAGGTCGCGGATATCCAGCACCTGCCTGGCTTTTCGCCGGTGATCGGCTCCTATGAGGACGCGGTCAACGTGGTGGGCAGCCACGCTAGCCGCAAGAAAAGCGGGCGCAGCTTGATCCTTAACGGCCACATGGATGTGGTGCCCGAAGGTCCGCTCACCATGTGGGACCAGCCGCCCTATGCGCCGCACATTGCGGGCGGCTGGATGTATGGCCGTGGGGCAGGCGACATGAAGGCGGGCATTGCTGCAAACTTGTATGCGCTGGATGCCTTACGCGCTTGCGGCTTTGCACCTGCGGCCGATCTGCACTTTCAGTCGGTGGTCGAAGAAGAGTGTACGGGCAACGGTGCTTTGGCCTGCTTGCAGCGGGGCTATAAGGGCGAAGCGGTGCTTATCCCAGAGCCATTTGCCGAGGCCCTGGTCACTGCGCAGGTCGGGGTGCTGTGGTTCCAGGTGCATTTGCAGGGGCTGCCGACCCACGTCGCCTATGCGGGTGACGGTGCCAATGCCATTGAGGCTGCTGTGCCGCTGATCGCGGCGCTGCACGAGCTGGAAGCGCGCTGGAACCGGCCCGAGGCGCGCTCATGCCACTACGCTGACCATGCCCACCCGCTGAATTTGAATGTTGGCAAGATCCAAGGCGGCGACTGGACCAGCTCGGTGCCAGCTTGGTGCGTATTTGATCTGCGCATGGGCCTCTATCCTGGCCAGGACATGCAGGCCGCCAAGGCCGAAATCGAGGCCTGCCTGCAAGAGGCCGCCCAGGGCAATGCCTTCTTGCGCAAGCACGCGCCCAAAATCGTCTACCATGGCTTCCAAGCCGAGGGCTATGCACTGGGTGATGATCAGCGCCTCGGCACTCTGGCGGCGATTGAAACGCTGGAGGGCGCCCACCAGCGCGTCACTGGGGCGACACTGGACCGCCTGGCCATTACCGCCACCACTGATGCGCGCTTTTTTGGGCTCTATGCCGATACGCCCGCCCTGGTTTATGGCCCCAAGGCCGAGGCGATCCATGGCTTCAACGAGCGCGTGGAGCTGGAGAGCCTGCGCCGCGTGACCCAAGCCACCGCGCTGTTCATTGCCAACTGGTGCGGGCTGGAGGCGGTTTAGCGGCGGCTTGCTTGGTGTTCCGCCTATGACCCAAAGTTCCGCCTTTCTTTGGCAAACGCAAGGCTGCGGGGCTTTGGATCGCGCCAGCCAGGCCCGGAAGGGCGGGCTAGCTGCTCGCTAAGGCGATATCAACCGATTGTGGTCTTTGTGCATTCTCGCTCCAGCTCCTGGGGAGCCCGCCTCGGTCATTCACCACTGTCAACGGCCTTACGCGCGAGCTGCAAGAAGGTGGCGCGCTCCTGCGGCTCCAGGCCGGTTAAAATGTCGTCCTGAAGAGCGCGAACCAGAGGCAAAATCTGCTGAAACACAGCCTGACCTGCGGCGGTCAAAGTCACCTCGCGGGCACGACGGTCGCGGGCGCTGATGCTGCGCTCGACCAAGCCCTTGGCCTGCAAGCGGTCGATCACCCCACCAATCGTCGCCTTGTCATAGGCAATCTTCGCCGCCACGCTGGCCTGGTCGATCCCCGGCTGGCTGGCGATGGCGTCCATGGCCGCGAACTGCACGGGCGTTAGGTCAAAGCCCGCCGCTTGCATCTGCTTACTGAAAGTGTGCGTCGAAATCTGGTTGAGGCGTCGGATCAGGTGTCCGGCCATGGCCTGGGCGTGCATGCGGGCTCCTTTGGTCCTGGCGGCTTTGTAGGTTGGTTTGGTAACTATACTTACTTTTCTTCTTGACGCAAGTTAGTATGCATGCTTACTAATTACTCCAAGCTATTCAGCAGCACGCTCTGTTTCGTTTGGAGAACAAATCATGCAGTACTACCTTGACGGCTTTCGCCCTGGTGATCCCGATACCTTGCCCGCCGCTGAAGGCCGCGCGCTCGGCACTCCAGATATGCCTGAGAAGATCGACGTGCTGATCGTCGGCTGTGGCCCGGCGGGCCTTTGCTTGGCTGCTCAGCTTTCCGCCTTCCCCGAAATCACCACCCGCATTATTGAACAAAAGCCCGGCCCAATCGAAAAGGGACAGGCCGACGGCGTCAATGTGCGCTCCATGGAGATGTTCCAGGCCTTTGGCTTTGCTGAGACCGTCAAGCGCGAGTCCTATTGGGTCAATCAGACGACGTTCTGGACGCCGGACCCCAAGAACCCTGAGCACATTGCCCGCGTTGGCCGCGTTCAGGACGTGGCCGACGATCTGTCCGAAATGCCCCACACGTTGATGAATCAAGCGCGCATCCACGAGATGTTCTTGAATTTCATGCGCAATTCGCCCAGTCGGCTTGAGCCAAATTACTCTATGCAGATCAAGGATCTAACGGTTGATACCGCCGCAGATGACTATCCAGTCACGGTAACGATTGAGCGCTGCGACGAAGCCAACGCCGGTCAGCTTGTGACCCTGCGCGCCAACTATGTCGTCGGCTGCGACGGTGCGCGCTCGAACGTGCGCCAGGCGATTGGCGGTCAATTGCACGGCGATGCCGCCCACCAAGCCTGGGGCGTGATGGACATCTTGGCCAACACAGACTTTCCCGATGTGCGCATGAAGTGCCTGATCCAATCCGCCAAAGAAGGCAACGTGTTGATCTTGCCGCGCGAGGGTGGCTACCTGTTTCGCATGTACGTCGAGCTGGACAAGCTGAACCCCGATGAGCGCGTGTCGAACCGCAACCTGACCAAGGAGCATATGATCGCGGCCGCCAACCGCATCATGAAGCCCTACACCATCGACGTAAAAGAAGTGGTGTGGTGGTCGATCTATGAAATTGGTCACCGCCTGACGGATCGGTTCGACGATGTACCCGCTGGCGAGACAGCGACCCGCAACCCACGGGTTTTCACCGCCGGGGACGCGTGCCACACCCACAGCCCTAAAGCCGGGCAGGGGATGAACGTGTCCATGGGCGACACCTTCAATTTGGGTTGGAAGCTGGCTCAGGTCTTGAAAGGCCGCTCGGATGCCAGCCTGCTGCACTCCTATTCCGACGAGCGCCAGGCGGCGGCCAAGGCGCTGGTGGACACCGACCACCAGTGGGCACGGGTTATGTCAGCGCCCCCCGGCGAATCAGAGCTGGACGGCTCGAACATGCCGCGGTTCCAAAAGCAGTTCATCGAAAACGGCGTGTTCACGGCGGGCTTGTCGGTCTGCTATCAAGCCTCCGCCCTGGTGGCCGAGCCCAAGTACCAGGCACTGGCCAGCGGTCAAGAGCTGGGCAAGCGCTTTCACTCCGCGCCGGTGGTACGGGTGGCCGACGCCATGGCCATGCAGCTTGGCCACGTGGCACAGGCAGATGGTCGCTGGCGCATTTATGCTTTTGCGGGCGCGGGTGACAGCGGGCAGTCAGGCGCGCAAATCCACAAGCTCTGCGATTTTTTGGAGAGCGATCCAAACTCTCCGGTGCTGCGTTACACCCGCAAGGGCGAGGACATCGACGGCCTGATCGACCTGCGCGCGATCTTCCAGCAAAGCTGGGAAAATCTGGCATACGAAACCATGCCCGCGCTGTTGCGTCCGGCTAAGGGCGCGCTGGGGCTGCGCGACTACGAAAAGGTGTTTTGCGCCGATACCAAGAGCGGCCAGGACATTTTCGATATGCGCGGTATCAATCGCGCGCAGGGCTGCATGATCGTGGTGCGCCCGGACCAATACATCGCCAACATTTTGCCGCTGGATGCCTATGGCGCCTTGGCGGCTTTCTTCGACGGCTTCTTGCTGCCGGCTGGCGATTGAGGGCGCTTGCAGATCCAAAGAAGATCGGGGGGAGCTTGGCTCCCCCTTTTTTTGTGCTAGCTTCATATAGCGATACGCTCACAAGACCAAAAGGAGAGGCCATCGTGTCCGAAAAAGAACGCAGCCTCGCAGTCTTGATTGATGCGGATAACGCGAGCCCACTGATCATCGACGGGCTGTTGGCCGAGGTGGCGGGCTTTGGCACCGCCAGCGTCAAGCGCATCTATGGCGATTGGACCCGGCCAAACCTGTCCGGCTGGAAAGCGGTTTTACTGGAGCATTCGATCCAACCGATCCAGCAGTTCGGCTATACCGTGGGCAAGAACGCCACCGACAGCGCCATGATCATCGACGCCATGGACCTGTTGTATACCGGGTCCTTTGACGGCTTTTGCCTGGTCTCCAGCGACAGCGATTTTACCCGTTTGGCAGCCCGTATCCGCGAATCCGGCAAGGTGGTCTATGGCTTTGGTGAGATGAAAACACCCAAGCCCTTTGTCGCTGCATGCGACCGCTTCATCTATACCGAGGTCTTTGCGTCCGACGCGTCTGAGGACACAGACACCAGCCCGTCGATCAAAAAGCTGCCCACCAAGGACCTACGGCGCAATTCCAAGCTGCTCCAAGCGATCCGCAAGGGCATAGCGACGGCCTCCGACGAGGCCGGTTGGGCCTATCTTGGCGGGCTGGGCCTCTATATGTCCAAAGCCATCCCTGAATTCGACCCGCGCAATTATGGCTATCAGAAACTGAGTGAGTTGCTGGAGGCGATCGGGCTGTTCGAAATCCAGAAAAAGGGCGACATGGTCTATATCCGCAGCAAGCAAAAGCAAGACAAGGCCTAAAGAGCCTTGTTTGTCGCTTTGATGACGACAGAAGCCGAAAGAACCGGCTAGTCTTAGGGCCGTGGAAGCTACACAGGGGAGGTCACAATGCAGATCCAAGATGCGCAACTTTTGAACCAGGGTCGCGCGGTCGCGCTGACCTTTGATACGGGCCAGCGGGCACGCTTTCATGCGCTGTGGCTGCGAGACAACGCGATGGACCCGGCAACCCGAGCGCCCGGCAACGGTCAGCGCCTGATCACCATCGGCGATATTCCCGCTGACACGCACATCGCCAAGGCGTCCTTGCAGGCCGATGGCTTGGCTGTGACGTTTGCTCCGGAAGGCAAAGACCTGGTGTTTCCCGCAGCTTGGCTTGCAGGTCAGTCCTATGACCGCAGTGAGGATGCGCGCCAGCCGGGCTGGCTTGCCGCACCGGTTGAGACCTGGGACGCGAGTCACCAAGACCAACTCCACAGCGCTGACCTACCACGCTTGCAGGCCGACCCTGAGGCTCTGAAGTCGTGGCTAGCGGCGGTCGCCCGCGACGGCGTGGCCAAGGTCGGCGATGGCCCGATCGAAAGCGGCGCGCTGTTGCAGGTCGCGGGCTTATTCGGCTATGTGCGCGAAACCAACTATGGTCGCTGGTTCGAGGTCCGAACCGAGGTCAACCCCAGCAATTTGGCCTACACGGGTTTGGGGCTCCAGGCCCACACCGACAACCCCTATCGCGACCCGGTGCCGACCTTGCAAATCCTCTATTGCTTAGAAAACTCGGCCGATGGCGGCGACTCGCTGGTGGTGGACGGCTTCGCTGTGGCTCAGCGGCTACGCGATGAAGACCCGCAAGGCTTTGCACTGCTCGCCAAATACTGCGCGCGTTTTGAGTATGCGGGCAGCCAGGGCGTGCGCCTACAAGCGCGCCGTCCGATGATCGAGCTGGCTCCCGATGGCGAGCTGATTGGCATTCGCTTTAACAACCGCTCGACCGCGCCCATCACCGACGTGCCCTTTGACGAAATGGAGGCCTACTACGCCGCCTACCGCCGCTTTGCCGAGATTGTCGATGACCCCAGCATGGCAATGGCTTTCAAGCTGGAGCCCGGCCAGAGCTTCATCGTCGACAACACCCGCGTGCTGCACGCCCGTAAAGGCTATTCGGGCTCAGGCTCGCGCTGGCTCCAAGGCTGCTATGCCGACAAGGACGGCCTGCTCTCGACCCTTGCAGCGCTCGAACACGAACTGGAGGCGGCAGCATGAGCCAAGACCTGACGCAAGCGACCATCGTTGCCTTTTTGCAGGACATCTTTGATCGACGCGGCGGCGAAGAATACCTGGGCGAGCCCGTCACCATGGCCCAGCACATGCTGCAAGGCGCGACCCTGGCCCAGCGTCAAGGCCTGCCCGAGACCGTAATCGTCGCCGCCCTGTTGCATGACATCGGTCACTTTACCTCTGAATTTGGCACCTTCAGCATGCAAGATACCCAGGATCGCTATCACGAGGAGGCGGGGGCTAAGGTGCTGGAGCGTTTCTTCCCGGCCCTGGTCACCGATTGCGTGCGCTATCACGTGGCTGCCAAGCGCTATCTCTGTGCCACGCGCCCAGAATACTTTGAGCGCTTGTCCGAGGCATCGGTGCATTCGCTCAACCTGCAGGGCGGTCCCATGAGCGCCGAGGAGGTGGCGTCCTTCGAGCTGCTCGACAATCTTGAGGATATCGTTACCGTGCGCTACCTGGATGATGCGGGCAAAGAAGCGGGCATGGACACGCCCAGCTTCTCCGACTTCGCGCCCTTGGTTCAGCGTGTGGTGGACGCGCATTTCGCAGCGCAGGCGGCCTAGTCGGGGCGACAGGCCGCGCGGACTTGGCAAGGGCGGACTTGGCAAGGGCGGACTTGGCAAGGGCGGACTTGGCAAGGGCGGGGCTGGATTTGGCGGCAGGGGCCTGCTATCACTGCCCCTGATCACGGGCCAGCCAAGGGCGCTTGGGCCTTTTCCCAATTAGAGATGCTTTGTGGCAGACCCTTTGTTGTTCTGGAGCCTTGCGCTCACAGCGGCTTTCTTAACTGGCGCCAGCAAGGGCGGCCTGCCGTTGGTTTCCTCGCTCAGCGTGCCCATGATGGCGCTGTTTATGCCGACCTTGCAGGCCGCGGCCCTGCTGCTCCCGGTCTATATCGTCAGCGATATTTACGGCTTGTGGCTCTACCGCCGCTCATTTTCGGCGCGCAATCTTGCGATTTTGGTGCCCGCAGGCCTCGTGGGTATGTCGCTGGCCTGGCTGCTTGCTGGACAGACCAACGACATGGCGGTTCGCTTTGTTACCGGCTTGGTGGGGTTGTTCTTCGTGGCATTGCGCATGCATGGGCGTATCAAGGGGAAGGTCAAGGCGCGGCCTGCCGATATTCCGCGCGGTTTGTTTTGGGGCTCGATCGCGGGTTTTACCAGCTTTGTCGCCCACGCGGGCGGTCCGCCGTTCCAGGTCTATACACTGCCACAGCAACTGCCAAAGATGACCTTTGCGGGTACGGCGACTATCCTGTTTGCCATTATCAACCTGGCCAAACTGCCGCCCTACATGGCGCTCGGCTTGCTCGACTGGGGCGACATGAGCGTTGTGGCCTGGCTGGCTCCGGTGTCCTTGCTGGGGGCCTATTGCGGCTACCGCTTGGCCTTGGTCCTGCCTGAGCGCTTGTTCTTCATCCTGGTCGAGGCGGCTTTGTTCGTCATATCGGTCAAGCTGATCTACGACAGCCTGCCGCATTTGCTGGCCTAATGCAAAGACCGAGCAATCGCCTTGGTTTGTGCCAAAGATCCGCAAGGTGCTATCAAAGAGATAAAACGCATTGAGCGACCGCAGGTCAACAAAATGCGCTTGAGTGCAAATCGCGAGGATATTTCAACACGCTCAAGTATAAATCTTCGTAAAAACAATAGCTTAAAGCGACCGACTTGGTGTGAAGCCAGGACCCGCCGCCCTAGCGCGTCTTGCCCTTATCGCGCTGCCCCACAACGCCTGGGGGGCACTAAAGAAGTCGTCGTGATTCCAACAGGTCCGGCAAATCGTTTTCCAGCAAGATGACATCGTTGGGCTGGGCTTGGCTCTCAATCCAAGCGCGCGCCTCTGCAAAGCTCGCCACAGGCATCACTTGGGCACCTTTGGCTTTCGTCGCTTCGACCAAAGTCGGGATACGATCGGCGCGCACCGCCAACAGCAAGTCCACGCAATCGCCGGCCAACGCGCCAATCTCTGCATGTTGCGCGTCGTGCTGAGCGCCCAGCTCGGCCATGCCCGGGGTGATCAGAATGCGCCGCCCACCCTTTTCCTTGCCCAAGGCATCCAGTGCCTTGAGTGCTGAGGTAAAGCCGATGACATTAGAGTTATAGGCATCGTCCAACAGGGTATAGCCTGTCAAATCTCGCCGCTCGAGCCGGTGGGCAATTTGCGGCATGGAGCGTAGCGCGATGTTGATCAGCTCGGCGCTAAAGCCTTGGTCGCGCAGCAGCGCAACAATCAGCACCAGATTGTCGGCGTTGTGCTCACCCAGCAGGGCGAGAGTGTAGGTCTCGCGCACGCCCCGGCGTTCGATGGTGATGTTGGTGCCCTCCAGGCGGGTTGCGACCTGGGTCAAACGAACCTCGGCTGCCTCAGTTGGGCCGCAAAAATGCACCCGCTCTGGGGCTTGGCGCTTCATGTCTTGGAACACCGCGTGGGCCTGCAAGCTATCGTGCAAATAAACCTGACCCTCGGGCTGGCGCAGCACGGCAAAACCCAGCTCAGCCTTGGCCTTGGCAACGGTCTCCAGCGACTTAAAGCGCTCGTAGTGGGCCGCACCAACCGCGGTGATAATGCCCAGGCTCGGCGGGATGAAGTCGCACAGGCGCTGGATCGAGCCAGGGCCATAGGCCCCCATCTCGGCGATGAAATAGGCGTCTTGCGGTTTCAGGCGTTCGCGGATGTGGCGGGTGTGGCCCAGCACGGTGTTGATCGAGCCCGGCGAATAAAACACGCTGTCCAGGTTTTCCAGTGCGTGGCCCAAGATGTGCTTAGAGGTGGTCTTGCCGAACGATCCCGTGATGGCGATGATCTTGCCCGGATAGTCGGCCAGCTTGGCCTTGGCCTCGGCGATGTAGCGCTGGTTGACGCGGCGCTGCAGAGGTTCGAGCGCGGCGTTGGCGGCCATGAGCAGCAGGGGCGGCAGTTGCAACCACAGCCAGATAAACGAAAGATTCAACAGCACCGGTGCGGCGGCGACGGCTGCAAAAACCGCGCCCAGTTGATAGAGCCGCTTGGCGCGCTCGGTCATCACCAATTTCTTCTTGGCGCCAGCGTTGATTCGCGCCTCACGGGCGCGCAGCCAGAGCAAGAAGGCCGTGTAGACCCACATGGCCCAGATGCCTTTACCGCCCAAAGACGCGTGAACCGCAACCGTGGCAGCCAGCGCCAGCGAGGCACGAATGTCGATCAAAGGAATGCGCAGCCAGGCGCGCCAGAAGCGGCGGGAATCGTATTCTTCTTGCTGGTAGAATCCAAGAATGGTGGCCAGGCGCACCTGCATCAGGGCCGCCAGCGCAGCAAACATGGCCAAAACAGAGACGAAAACCAAGGGGCTGGAAAAGCTGATCATGCCGCAAGCTCCTGATCCGGTGCGGCTTGCAGATCAACCACTGCTTTCGAAATGAGCGAGGCTCCGCGGGTTAGGATGTCCCAGTGCGTTGCGCCTTCCAGCTCGGTCATGTGCGCACCGGGAATGAGGGCCGCCAGCCGGTGGCCTATTTCGGGCGGGGTCTCGCTGTCCGCGCTGCCGTAGAGCAGGCGCGTGGGGCAGGCGATGGTCGCGGCTGTCGCGCTCTGGTCCTCGGCGATGGTCTTAACGAAGATGCCGCGCATCTCGCCCGCGTTCAGGTAGTCGGCGGAGGAAAAGCGCTGGCGCAGCGCGTCGTGCTGCGACTTGGGCAATAAGCGCTTGAGCGCCTGATAGAGGTGCTTGCGATAGGTGAAACGCACTTGCTCTGGTGCGTTGCGTTGGCGCGGCAGGCCCGCGCTGGCGACCAACACCAAGCCCTTGACCAGCTCGGGGTGCTGAGCGGCGAGCCGCAGGCCCACGCGTCCACCAAAGGAGTGCCCAACCCAGATGACAGGCCGGCCAACCTCGCTGCGCAGCCAGGCGGCCACGGCGTCGGCATATTGGCTGGTGTCCCAATCGTCCTCGGGCTTAGGGGTTTGGCCGTGACCGGGCAGGTCGAGCAGACGGTGGGCATAACGGGTCGAAAGCGCATCGGCCACGTTATAGAAATCAGCGCCGGTGCGTCCCCAGCCGTGGGCCCAGATAACGGGAGCGGCGGCGGCGGCATCAAGCGGTTGGCCAAGGTGTTGGCTGAACAAAATCAGGTCTCGCGAGCATAAAAAAACACGAGGCGGACTATAGCAGTCCACCTCGTGATTGCTACCGGATTTCCGGTCCCGCAACCCGGTGCCGCATCTTGGCACCCAAGCTGATAAGGGGCTTGGCTAGTTGGTGACGATCTCTGGCCCCATAACCGCGTTGGGAATAGCGGTGGATAGCCAAGGAACATAGGTCACCAAGATCAAGAAGATGAACAGGATGCCGAGCCAAGGAAGCGCGGCTTTTACCACCGAGAGCATGGGCATGCGCGCGATCCCTGAGGTCACGAACAGGTTGAGCCCTACCGGTGGTGTGATCATGCCAATCTCCATATTCACCACCATGATGATGCCGAGGTGGATCGGGTCGATCCCAAGCTTCATGGCGATGGGGAAGACCAGCGGGGCCACAATGACGATGAGGCCGGAGGGCTCCATGAACTGGCCGCCGATCAGCAAGATCACGTTGACCATGATCAGGAACATGACCGGGCCAAAGCCTGCGTCGATGATCATCTTGGCGATCTCGTCCGGGATTCGCTCCTCGGTCAAGACGTGCTTTAAAATCAAGGCGTTGGCGATGATGAACATCAAAGTGACGGTCAGCTTGCCGGCCTCGAACATGGCCTTGCGGTTGTCGTTGTGGACAAAGGCCGTAATGAGCGCCCAGGGCCGGGTAAAGATCGTGGGCTTTCGTCCGCCCTCGTTGGCCCGCGCCAGCGGCCCCATATCGCGATAGACAAAGTTGGCGATCACGAAGGCATAGACCGCGGCCACCGCAGCGGCCTCGGTCGGGGTGAAAATGCCGCCATAAATGCCGCCCAAGATAATACCGATCAACAGCAAGCCCCAGATGGCAGCCCGGCCGGATTCTGCGATCTCACCCCAGCCTGCCCATGGGTTCTTCGGCAGGCCTTTATAAAGCGCCCAGATCAAGATGCCCAACATCAGCATGCCACCTGCGACCAGGCCCGGGATGATACCTGCCAAGAACATGCGACCGACAGAGACCTCGACCGAGGCTGCATAGACCACCATGACGATGGACGGCGGGATCAAGATGCCAAGCGTGCCTGCGTTACAGATGATACCAGCGGCGAATTCCTTGGAATAGCCGACCTGGCGCATGCCCGCGATCACGATGGAGCCGATGGCGACAACAGTCGCAGGCGAGGAGCCCGACAAGGCCGCGAACATCATACAGGCAAAGACGCCAGCAATCGCCAGGCCGCCGGGCAGGTGCCCCACGCAAGCAATCGAGAAGCGGATGATGCGCGAAGCAACGCCGCCGGTGGACATGAAGGTAGAGGCCAATATGAAAAAGGGAATGGCCAACAAGGTGAAGTGGCCGTCAAAGGCGGAGAACAGGGTTTGTGCCATAGACGCCAAAGAGGCGTCTGAATACCAGATCAAAAACAGGACCGACGACAGACCCAAGGATATCGCAATTGGCACGCCGATGAGTAGCAAGCCCACCACCATTGCGAAAAGAAGAGCAATTGCCATGGGTTACTTTCCTTCTTCCAGGCGTTGGGCGGCTTCGTCGATTTGATCTTCGACTTCGTGACTAGCGACCAGCAGGTCTTGTTCGCCGCGGTAGATGCGCAGGGCAACTTGAAGCAAGCGGAACAGCAACAGCGCCATAGACAAGGGCAGCACTGCGTAGGGAATGAAGCGCGGAATTTTTTCGTATTCTTCGCCAGCGTTCATGCTGGCCTCGATAAAGCGCAGCCAGTCGGGCATGGGGACGTCCTGAACTTCGTACCAGGCCTTATCGCGCCACTTGTCTTCGAAACCAAGTGGGAACCAGCGCCCTTCAGTGCCGGGCAAATTGGCAAAGTTGGCCCAGTAGTCCCAGGCACCCTTCAGCATCAAGAAGGCAAAGATGATGCTAGCCGCCACGGCGATCAGGGCCAAGATACGGCGGGTCTTTTTGGACAGGACCGCCACCAAGGCATCGACGCCCAAGTGTGCGTTGTGTTTGACCGCATAGGAGGTGCCAAGCAGCACCAGCCAAGCGAACAAATAGACCGTGGCTTCGTTGGCCCACAAGATGTTGCCATTCATGGCCTTGCGAACCACGACATTGGCGAAGGTGATAAGGGTCATTGCGGTCAACAACAGCGCAATGAGCGTCTCCTCTAGGAAGTCAATTGGCGAACTTTTTTTGGACTGTTCCATGCTCTCTCCGTTGATGCCGGGCGGCATCGGCAGGCGGTCTGTGGGGCAAGGCGCTGCATCGCGGTAAAAAAGAAGCGCAGTCCCGTTTTACTAGGACCGCGCTTCGATTGTCAGCCTACAGCTGCGGCCAGGCTTTAGTGCTTGGCGTTGATGGCTTGAGCGGCTGCAATGTTGTCAGCGCCGACGTCGCCTTCGAACTGCGACCAAACCGGCTTCATGGTGTCAACCCAAGCCTGGCGCTGCTCAGCGTTCAGCTCAACAATGGTGCCACCGGCATCCAGAACGGCCTGACGCGCAGCCATGTTCACCTTGGTTGATTCTGAGTTGCGGGTCTCAGTGACTTCGCGAACGATGGTCAGGAACTGATCGCGCACGTCTGCATCCAGGCTGTCCAAGAAATCAACCGAGGTCACCAGCAGATAGTCGATGATACCGTGGTTGGTTTCGGTGGTGCCGTCTTGAACTTCGAAGAACTTCTTGCCGAAGATGTTGGACCAAGTGTTCTCTTGGCCGTCAACAACGCCGGTTTGCAGGGCGCCGTAAACCTCAGAGAAGGCCATTTTCTGGGGCGAACCACCCAGGGCCGCCATCTGAGCAACCAGCACGTCAGACGGCTGGACGCGGAACTTCAGGCCCGCAGCATCTGTGGGCATGACCAGGGGACGGTTGGCAGACATTTGCTTCATGCCGTTGTGCCAGAAGGCCAGGCCCTGCAGGCCGCGGCGCTGCATGCTGTCCAGCATGGCTTGGCCGGTTTCAGATGTTTGGAACTCGTCAACTGCGTCAACGTTCTTGAACATGAAGGGCAGGTCAAAGATGCGGAAGACCTTGGTGAACTGCTCGAACTTGGACAAAGACGGTGCAGCCAATTGAACGTCGCCTTGCAGCAGAGCTTCCAGTACCTTGTTGTCGTCGTACAAGGTCGAGTTCGGGTAGACTTCCATACAAGCCTTACCGTTCATTTCCTCGTTCACACGCGCTTCCAACAAAGAGGCTGCGATGCCCTTGGGGTGCTTGTCAGTGTTGGTTACGTGGGCGAACTTGATAACAACCTCGCCGTCATCGCAGCTAGCGAAAGCGGCGGTTGAAGCAAACATGGCGGTCGCGGCGACCAGACCCAGTGAAATAAGACGCATGAGTTGTTTCTCCCTTAGATGCGTTGGGCTCGATAGGCTCTGCGGGTCGCTCTTGCGGCTCCGGCACAGCAATCGGATCAAGCTGACGCAAGCTCTAGGGCGCGATCGGCGGCTTGGAAACGGGTCGCGCGAACAAATTTGGGTGCAGATGAAACAAAAATTTTAAAATGGGTGGAGAAGGGGACAAAGGCCCAAATGCCATGTACCCAAATCCACCCATGGCCACTGCAGACTGTGGATTGACCTAGGCCTCTGGCTGGAAATCCTCGCGCTTCAGGCCGTATTTTTGCATCTTCTCGTACAGAGTCTTACGGCTGAGCCCCAAAGATTCGTAGGTCTCCTTCAGACGTCCCTTGTTGGCTGATAGTTCGGCGGCAATTAGGCGGCGCTCGTATTGAGCCACCAAATCCGGCAGGCTTCCGCGCTGGGCGGGGGCCTCGTCCTCCAGCCCTTCAATGGGAGCCAGGCCCAAGGCAAAGCGGTCGGCGGCGTTGCGCAGCTCGCGCACGTTACCTGGCCAAGGATTGCGCGCCAAGGCGGTGAGCGTGGCCGCCCCAATCGACGGGATTGGCCGGCGGTATCGGAGGCAAGCTTCGTTTACGAGCTGGGTGAAAAGGCGGGGGATATCCTCGACCCGTTCGGCCAGGCTGGGCACGCGCAAGGTGATGGTATTGAGGCTGTAGAGCAAGTCGCTGCGAAACTGGCCCGCGCCAACCGCGTCCACCAAGTCACTGCGCGCCGACACGATAAAGCGCACATCCAGCTCCTGACTATTGGAGGCTCCTAAAGGCGTGACGCGGCGCTCGCGCAGGACCGGCAGCAAGCGGCCTTGCAGCTCCAAGGGCAGGCTGTCGATACCGTCCAGATAGAGGCAACCGCGCGCGGCTTGCAAGAAACGGCCAAAGCGCGCCCGAATAGCCCCTGGGAAGGCCCCGATCTCATGCCCAAACAGCTCGCTTTCGATCATCTCGCTGGGCAGGGCCGCACAGTTGATGACGACGAAGGGTTCAGATTTGCGGCTGGAGATGTTGTGGATCGCGCGCGCCACGACCTCCTTGCCGGTGCCGGTTTCGCCCAAAATGAGAATATCGGCCTCGGTGCCGGCTGCGGCGCGGATGCGGTCGCGCAGCTCAACGATGGGTTTGGTGCGGCCCAAAACACGGGTCTCAAGCTGGTCGCGTGCGGTAGCGGCGATGCGCAGCTCCCGGTTTTCCAGCGTGAGTTTTCGCTTGTCCAAGGCGCGAGCAGCAACCTCGGCAAGATGGCCCGAAGCGAAGGGCTTTTCGATGAAATCGTAGGCACCCGCCCGCATGGCCTCGACCGCCTGCTGCACGTCGCCGTGGCCGGTAATCAGCACAAAGGGCAGTTCTGGGTCCAGGTCGACCGCACGCTGCAAGAAGGCCATGCCATCAAGGTCGGGCATGCGCAGATCCGAAAGTACAATGCCAAAGAAATTGCGGCCAATGCGCTCTAGCGCCGGTTCGGCGCTCTCGAAGGCCTGGACCTGAAAGCCCGCAAGCTCCAGGGTTTGAGTGGCAGCTTGGCGGACATGTGGCTCATCATCAATAAACAGTATCTGGGCTTGATCGCTGGTCATGGGCTGGGAGCGTCCTTCTGAGGGGCAGTTTCAGCGTCCGGTGCAGGTGCGCGCTCCAAGTGGATGACAAAATGCGCGCCGGGGGTATCGCCGTTTGCAGCACCGTTGCCTGCGGTCAACTTGCCACCGAAGTCGGATATGATGCGATAAGAGATGGACAGACCAAGGCCCAGACCTTCGCCCACCCCTTTGGTGGTAAAGAAGGGATCAAAGACCTTGGCCGCGACCTCATCGCTTAGACCCGTACCGTTGTCGCTGACCGAGATGTAGACCCAACCCTCGTTGTGGCTCACGGCCAGGCGTATAAAGGGGTGCGGCTTGGCGTGGCGTGTAGCTTCAATCGCATTGGAAATCAGGTTGACGATAACCTGCTGCAGCCGAATTTGGCCCGCGAGTGCCCACAAGGGCTGGTCAGCCGGCAGCAGTTCCAAATGAACCTGTTCGGCCTTCAGGCGCCCAGCCATGATCTCCAATGCATCGCCCACCACCGCCGAAACCGGTACGACGGACAAGTTCTCGCGCGGCTTGCGGGCGAAATTGCGCAGATGTTTAGAAATGGCCGCCAGCCGTTGTACCAAGCTGCGTACCTGTTGCAGGTTGTCCAGGCTGGATTCAAGGTCGTCGCGCTCTAAGAAGACCACGGCATTGTCAACGTAGGAAGAAATGGCCGCCAGCGGTTGGTTGAACTCGTGGCTCAGGGCAGCCGACATTTGCCCCAGAGCTGCCAGCTTGCTGGTTTGCACCAGGCTGGCTTGCGCGGTGCGCAGCTCTTGTTCGGTTTGCTTGCGCTCTTCGACTTCATGCGCCAGTTGGGCGTTTGACTGCGAGAGTTGTTGTGTGCGCTGGCGTACCAAGCGGTCCAGCCGGTCAGCCATGTCGCGAGCGCGCAGGCTCTGGAAGGTGGCCCGCTGGCTGCGCAAAAAAATCCACATGATGCTAGCCGACAACATCAAGGACACGGCCATGGTCAGCAGGCCCGAGGTCAAGCCCGTCCAGTGTGCTGGGCTTTGGGGCAGATAGAGTTGAAGGTCCCAACCGAATTGAGGCAGAGAGCTGGAGAAGGCGCGCATCTGGGCCAAGTCCGCAGCTTGGGAGCGCGACAAGGAGTTGCCAAGCTGCTGAACGCCGCTGTGATTTACCACCTGTACAGGGTAGGGGGCCAGGGCCCAGATCTGCTCAAGTTGGCTCAGGCCCAGCCCTACCACCAGGGCACCAAGATAGCGGCCATGATCGCGAATGCCGTGCGAAAACAGATAGGCGGGTTGCTGGGCAAGGGGTTCCAGGCCCGCAGGTTGGGCGATGAAGGCGCGGCCCAAGCGGCCTTGACGTGGCGCGCTCTTCAAGTCTCCTAGACGCAGCTCGTCAGCGGTCAGAATTTCGCGCGCAGAGAACAGCCGCTCTTGTTGATCCACCACCACGACGTCGAGGGCGGCGGTCAGACCCGTGAGCCGCTCGATGCGTCGTTCCAGTTCAGCGCGGTTGCCTGGCTGATCGGGATCACGCAAAAAGGCGATCATGGTCGGGTGTTCGGAAAAGAGCGCGGGCAAGGGGCGGTAGCGATCAAAGACCCGCTTGAAAGCCTCAAGTTGCAGCGCAAGCTGAACGCGACCGTTGCGGTCGATTTCGGCCAGGTGCAAGCGCAGCCCTAACACGCCGACGACGCTGGACATGAGCAGGCCCGCCACCCCCAATGCGAGCGCCAGGGCGGCCGCTTGGCGGCGCATGCGCGCAAAAGCGGCTTGGGCGGGTTCTTGGCGCACGCTGGCATCGGCCACGATCGGTCCCTTTTGGCAGCTGGTTAGCGTCGGCGGTTTCTGGTCGGCCTTTGGCCTGAGCGCAATGATGTCCCAGCGCAGTGGCTCTGGCAAGCACGCGACCAGGCAAAGCGCTTGGGGATGCGCAATTTCAGTAAGTTGTGCCTTGAGCCCGCGCGCTGGCTGCTTTAGGTGTGGAGCGCAATCAAGGGCGCGCTGTCGCCCGATTCTTCCCTGCCAGAAAAGAGGCCAAGCATGCTCTACATCTCAACCCGTGGAAAGGCGCCCGCTTTGGGGTTTGAGGACACCTTGCTCGGGGGGCTGGCACCCGATGGCGGCCTATATTTTCCAGAGAGCTGGCCGCAGATCTCCCCGGAGCAACTCGCAAGCTGGCGCACGGCCACTTATGCCGACATTGCCAAGCAAGTCATGGCTCCTTTCGTAGCGGGCAGCATCGAAACCGCAGCCTTTGAGGCCATGGTCGATGAGACCTATGCAGCATTTACGCATAAGGCGGTTGCCCCCTTAAAGCAGCTTGATGAACGGGTTTGGTTCATGGAGCTGTTCCACGGCCCGACCCTGGCCTTTAAGGACTATGCCCTGCAACTGGTTGGGCGCATGTTTGACCACGTTTTGGCCAAACGCGGCCAGCGGCTGACGGTGGTCGGCGCGACCTCGGGCGACACAGGCTCGGCGGCCATTGCAGCCTGCGCGGGGCTTGAGAACGTCGATATCACCATTCTGTTCCCCAAAGGCCGCGTGTCGCCGGTGCAACAGCGCCAGATGACCACTGTCGATGCAAGCAATGTACGCTGCATCGCGCTGGAGGGGACCTTTGATGATTGCCAAGACCGCGTAAAGGACATGTTCAACGACGCTGCCTTCCGCGCTGAGGTCGGCTTGGGCGCGGTCAACTCGATCAACTGGGGCCGGGTCATGGCGCAAATCGTCTACTACGCCGTGGCCGCCGCGCGTTTGGCCAGCGCTGAGCGGCCGATTGATATCAGCGTGCCGACCGGCAACTACGGCAACGTGCTGGCGGGCTATTGCGCCAAGCGCATGGGCTTGCCGATTGCTCGCTTGGGAGTCGCGACCAACCGTAACGACATCCTGACCCGCTTCCTGGAGCAGGACGACATGTCAATCCGCCCGGTTGAGCCATCTTGGGCGCCGTCAATGGACATCCAGATCAGCTCCAACTTTGAACGCTACCTGTTCGAGGCCATGGATCGCAATGGCGCGGCGGTGGATGCCGTCATGCGTGACTTCCGAGCCAGCGGCAAGCTGGGCCTGGCGCAGGGAGTCTGGCAGCTCTGCCACGGTGATTTCCAGGCTTACAAGCTGGACGACGACGGCATTCTTGGTGAAATCAAGCGTGTGATGGATGAAACCGGCGAGGTCCTGGACCCCCACTCGGTGATCGCGGTGTCGCAAGCGCAAAAAGACCCGCGCTTTGAAAACCCGGTGGTGGCTATGGGCACGGCTCACCCGGCCAAGTTCCCGGACGCCGTGCAAAGAGCCGTCGGGCTGCGGCCAGGCCTGCCGCCGCATATGGCCGATTTGTTCGATCGTCAAGAACGGTTTGAGGTCATGGCCAATGATTTGGGGGCACTGCAAGATTATGTCCGCGCCAACCGGCGCACATAGGTCGCCGGGTCGATGCACGATGATATTGTAACCAAGAGACTAGCGAGCGGCGCGCGTCTGGTTGTTGATCAGCGCCCGCATGCGGCCTCAACTGCTTTGGGCATTTGGGTGACGACCGGCTCGCGCGATGAAAGCGAGGCACAGTCGGGCTTGGCGCACGCGCTGGAGCACATGGCCTTCAAAGGTTCAGACCAACGCAGCGGAGAGGAGATCGCGAGGGCGATTGATGCTGTTGGCGGCGAGCTTGATGCCTACACTAGCCGTGAGGCTACCGCCTTCTATGCCCAAGTGCTGCCTGAGGATCTGGATCTGGGGTTGGATCTGGTGGCTGACCTGGCTTTGCGCCCGGCGTTGCGCGCTGAAGACTGGCAGCTTGAAGCGGATGTCATCTGCCACGAGATCGCACAAACGCTGGATACGCCCGACGACATATTGTTCGATTATTTCCAAGAGACCTGCTATCCGGGGCACGCTCTAGGGCGCTCGATCTTGGGCAGCGAGGCCAGCGTTCAGGCCTTGAGTATTGAGGATTTTAAGACCTTCCGTGCGCAGCACTACGGGCCTGAGAATTTGATCTTTGCGGCCTCGGGCCCTTTGGACATGGTGCGGTTTGAGGCGGCTGTCGCGGCCCAGCTCGACGGCCCGTCACAGGAGCCTAGTGCCCAGCCCAGGATCTCTGATAGTCCCCTCAATTTTGCACCTGAGTTTACACCTGGACGCTTCTTGCAAAGTCGGGCCATGGAGCAAGCGCAAGTTGTCATTGGCTGGCCCTCGGTGGCGCAAAGCGACCCTGGCTCTTACGCCTACGTTTTGCTGAGCCATATGCTGGGCTACGGCGGGGCCTCGCATTTGTTCATGGACATACGTGAGCGACGCGGGTTGGCTTATATGGTTTATGCCTCCAGCCAGTTCTTCAGCGATGCGGGGCAGCTCTATGTGCACGCCAGCACGGGCGCAGGGCAGGTCCCAGCCTATTTACAGGCGGTGGGCGAGGTGTTGCGTGCGCTGCCGGGACTGTTGACTGAAAGCGACTTGCAGCGTGCCAAGGCCCAGTTTCGCGCTGGAACCTTGATGGCGCGCGATTCGGTGACCGCCAACGTGCGGGCCGTGGCGCATCACTTGGCCTGGGCTGAGGAACCCAAGCGGCTGGACGAAATACTGGCGCAGGTGGAAGCCATCAGCCTGACGGACATTCGCGCGCTGGCCGAGCGGCTGAGCGCGAAGCCTGCACTGACAGCAATTGCACCCAAAGGCGTGATGTCAGCCTTGGAAGATTGGCACGAGGGGTTTGGCGAGGGGACTTGATGGGGGATTTGATGGTCGCGTCAAAGTCACGCGTGCCCGGCGCTCAAATCTAAATCTTAGATCTTTTCCAGATTACCCGGCTGAATGCCGGTCACGATAACCGACGGTCGCCCGGCCTCTGGGCCTTGCTCGCGGACAAAGAAGTAGGTCGGGGTTTTGCCCGGTTGCGGCGGCGGCATCATATAGACCGACGAGCAAATCGCGGGGCCGCCCAAATCATAGCAAAGCTGGTTCGAATAGGCGAACCAAGAGCCCAAGAAGCGCTTGCCGCGCGCGCTGACGCGCAGCTCAAGGTTTTCAGCAAAAAAGCCGACTTGGCGATCATTGTTACCGCTGACAGAGGTCGAATAGACCGTGTTGCCCGCAAACAGTTTGTTAATTTGCGTGTCGTTCAGGCGGTACTGAGGCTGGATTGACCCCAAAATCGACGGGCCAGAGTTGGCGGTCTGATAGCCCGGTGGCGGGAACTGCCCGGGCGCACCGGCTTGCGCGCCGCTGTTGCCAGGGATGGCGCTGGCGGCTTGTTGCAGGGGCTGTGTTTCAGGAATGCCCTGGGTGCCTTGATAGCTGGGGGTCGCGGTAGGGCCGTAAGGTGGAGCAATGTAGCCCATGTTGGTCTGGCCACCCGCTGCGTTTTGCTGCAAGTAGGCCTGGCTGCCCGCGTACTGTGTGGGTTGGCTCGGGTTGGCTTGGTCCGCCACGGCCACGTCCTGGCTGTCTGCTGGTTTGTTGCGGTTGACGCTGCCAATACCGCTGCGCAAGTTCGAGTAGATTTGCGCTTCCAGCGGTGTGGCATCTTCGGGCGGCTCACAGGCTGTCAGCGCGAGCAAAGCGCTTACCGAGACAATAGCAGTGCCAAACTTATTCATCTTATCCACGCGTGTTGTGCGACCCAGGGTTGATAGAGGGGCAATGTTTCCATTACGCTCCATGCCCTTTTGTGTGTGCAAAACGCAAGAGCAGGCGTCAAGGGGCAAAGAAGCTCGTTTCTCTCCTAGCGCGAATGGGGCGTTCGATTGTGGCCTCTTTTGGACGATTTTGGCGAATTTGAGCGTCGCTTGTGGATTGGGCTTGCCAAACTTGGGTGGTTTGAGCTTACTGCTGCGCACTCCCAAATAGACCTGGCAAACCGGGCGTTGGGACATGCGATCGAGGGGAAATGCATGCCAGCAGAGCTTCTGCACACAGATGTCTATCTTCCAGGACAACCCAAGGGTGCCGCTAAGCAGCGCCCCTTTCAGGCCCACGACCGGCCTTTGGTGTTCCTGCACGGCTTGGGTTCAAACGGGCGCGACTGGAAGTACCAAATTGAGCACTTCAGCAAACTTGTGCCTTTGGTGACGATCGACTTGCGCGGCCATGGCAACAGCGCTGGCCACGACGGCGATTTCTCAATCCCGCAATTCCGCGATGACGTGGTGCACACACTCGATCAGTTGGGTGTTTGCCGGGCGCATCTGGTTGGTTTGTCGCTGGGCGGGGCGGTGGCGACCGATATTGCGCTGGAGTATCCAGGCCGAGTCGCATCTCTGACCTTGGTCAACGCGCCGATGGAGCTGAAGCCGCACTCGCTAAAGGACCTGTTTATGGGGGCTCAGCGTTTGGCCATGGCACTGTTTTGCTCGCGCGCCTATCTGGCAAGAATCATGGGCGACAAGCTGTTTCCCAAGCCCGAACAAGAAAGTTTGCGCCTGGCCTTGACTGAGAGTTTTGAGGGGCTCAATCGCCTCGCTTATGTCCGCACGCTCCTGTCGCTCGCACGGCTCAACCTGCGTGATCGTTTGAGCGACCTGCGGATGCCGACCTTGGTGGTCAGCGGCGACCGCGACTACTGGCCGGTGGCGGAAAAAGAGGCCGACGCCAAGCGCATTCCTGACGGTGCCTTTGTGGTGATCGAGGATTCTGGCCACGCGACGCCCGCGGACCAACCCGCGCGCTTTAACGACCACCTCAGCGCCTTCTTGCGTCGCTTCCAAGGTCGTCTGCCGCTACTCTAGGCTTCGGTGCTTGGTCGGGCGGGCCATACAGGCAGCGCCCAAAACGTTGTTACTATAAAGGCTTGGCCCATGTTTCGGGTTGAATTTAGGATGGGGGCCCTGGACTGGGCGATCCTGGGTGTTTTGTCCTTGCTGTGGGGCAGCTCCTTCTTTTGGACCACCTTGGCGCTGCAAGCCGTCGCGCCCGCTTGGATCGTGGCGGCGCGCTTGATTATGGCGGCGCTGTTTCTGCTGGTTTATCTCAAGGCCACCGGGCGTCGCCTGCCGACCCATTTGGCCGATTGGCGCGCCTTGGCGACTATGGGGCTGCTTTCAAACTTCATTCCCTTTACGGCCTACACCGTGTCTCAGATCTATATTGATTCGGCCATGGCCGCGGTCTTGAACGCCTTTACGCCCCTATCGGTGCTGGTTTTGAGCCAGATTTTCAGCCTGGAAGACCGCATGACTTGGAGCAACACCATCGGCTCGCTGTTGGGGATTTCCGGGGTCGGCTTGATGATGTTGCCGAGTTTACAGGGCCAGGGTTGGGCGCAAGCAATCGGCGTTGGTTTTGCTCTTATCGCAGCTCTGTTCTACGCTATTGGATCATTGTTTGCCCGACGGCACACGCGGCTGGAGCCGCCTGTCATGGCCACAGGCATGCTGTGCTTTGCAGCACTTTACGCCCTGCCGGTCGCTTTGCTGAGCAGTGGCGGCCTGCCCGTCGTACCGCCCCTGCCGCTGGTTGGCGCGCTGGTAATGTTGGGGCTGTTTTCGACCGCCATAGCCTATCTCTTGTTCTTTACACTTCTGGGGCGGGTTGGCCCGGCGAACTCCTCGACCGTCGCACTCCTGCTTCCGGTGACGGCGATGTTGCTGGGGGTTCTGGTGCTAGGCGAGCGCTTCACCACCCTTAACATGCTTGCAATGGCGCTGGTGTTTGCTGGTCTGATCTTTATCGACGGCAAGACGCCGCGTTGGCTGGTCAAGCGGCTGTTTCGCCCGGCCGTCGCTGGCTGACGCTGTGAATTGCGATATCAGACCCGCAAGACGCCGCGCGCGCTGGGCACCAGCGGGAAGACAAGCTCAAAGCAAGCCCCGCCTTGGTCGGGCAGATAGCGGATTTGTCCGCCGATGCCTTCCAGCAGTGATTTGACCAGCGACAGGCCTAGGCCGGTGCCGCCTTGTGGGCGGTCGGTGGTAAAGAAGGGCTCGAAGATCTTGGGCTGATTGGCCAGCGACACGCCAGGGCCGTTGTCCAAGAAAACTAGCGTCACCTGGGTCGCGCCCTGGGCACCGGGCCGCGCCGAAAGCCGGAAAGGTTGGCGGTCCGAGGACAGGCTGATTTGAAGCTGGGTCGCGCCGTGCTGGAAGGCATTTTCGACCAAGTTCTTAATGATCGCATACAAATCGTCCTCCGACAGGGGCACCCGCAGCCGACCCGCGCTTAGGTCCTCGGGGTCGATGAGGTCGATGGCGGCGTATTGCTGCAAGTTAAAGGTCAACACGTCGCTGAGGCTCGCGGTGTTGGTCGATCGTCCCTTGTCAGCTTCCGCGCGCGCGAGCTCCAAGATCGAGCCTACGATACGGGTGAGGCGATCCACGTCCTGATAGAGGTTGGTTAAGAACTGCTTCTGGCGCTCAGGCGGCATGTCGGCGTGGTCTTGCATCAGCTCAATCGCACCACG
This sequence comes from Alphaproteobacteria bacterium, assembly GCA_030428255.1. GTDB lineage: Bacteria > Pseudomonadota > Alphaproteobacteria > UBA7985 > JAUIBT01 > JAUIBT01. The sequence continues at coordinate 121,019 of JAUIBT010000003.1, forward strand.
CATCGAGGTCAGCGGCGACTTGAGCTCGTGGCTCAACTGGGCGGCAAAGGAGCGAATGTAGTCAGTGCGCTGCTCCAAGCTGTCGGCCATGGAGGTCATAGCCTGCGACAGTTCGGCGATTTCGCGCGTCACGGGGTGGGGTAGGGGCTGGACGGCCCCAATCTCACCGCGTCGCGAGCGGCGGGTCTGGGCGATCAGCGTCTGAACTGGTTGGGAAATGGTGAAGGAGGTAAAAAGCGATAGCATGACGATGGTCGCCATGATCACCACCACGGCGGCGAACACCTGCAGGCCTTTGCCCTTAAAGGCGGTGATCAGCGTGATCGGGGTTTTGTGCAACAGAACCGCGCCCAGCAGCCCCTCATCGTTGAGGATCGGCAGCGCCAAGTGAACGTCCAGGTTGGCCGAGCGGCTGAAAAAGCTGAGCCAGGCGGGGATTTTGGCCTTGTCGTTGGGTTGGCGGCGCAGCACAGCGCTGGTGCGACCGGACAGGGCGTCGATAATTTCTTCGCGGTGGCGCAACGACACGCCGATGTCCAAACTGGTCGAGGCGATGACCTGGCCCGCAGCGTCCACCACGTCGATTTCTGCGCCCGTCACTTCCAGGCTCTTTTGCAAGATGGGGTGCATGACCGCGCCGGCGTAGTAGGCCAACAACGGCGGATCCACCGACATTGGTACCGCGAGCGGCGGCGAATCCAACAGCTTGACGCTGGCAAGATCAAGCTGCGGGGTCAGGGTCGGCAGCACTGATTTGCTCAGCGTATCGACTGGCTTAATGAGCTGCTTAAAGTCGTCTTCATCAATGGCCAGGCGGCGAGTGGTGGCCTCATAGGTGGCGGCGATCAACACGCCTTGCGTAATCAGGCCGCTCTCGGTCTGGCGCAGCAGCGAGGACTCATAGACCCTCAGCAGCAAGAAACCTGCAACCGGCAAAGCCAGAACCAGCACGTTGACACTGAACAGGATGAAGGCCAGGCGCGGACGCCAAGCCGTCAGTGGCCGTGTCGGTAGCAGGCGGTGCAGCCAGGTGATGAGCAAAACGGACGCTCCGGTCTAGATCGCGAGGGCGGGAGTGACGGCGCAGAGCCAGGGCTTAGTCACAAGCGCCCAGCTTGTAGCCCAATCCGTGGACGGTCTCCACAGGCTCAGCGCCGACAGAGGCGAATTTGGCGCGCACCCGGCGCACATGGCTGTCAATCGTTCGATCCGAGACGATGCGGTGCAGGTCATAGGCCTGATCCATCAGGTTATCGCGGGTGAAGACCTTGCCCGGGCGCTGTAACAGCGTGCGAATAATGCCGAATTCGGTCACGGTCAGCACCACCTCTTGGCCGTCCCACCAGGCGCGGAACTCGTCCAGGTCGATCATCAAGCGGCCGTGGCTCAGAACGTTGCCGTTGCTTTGAGCCTGCGCACCGATGGTGTTGGCCTCTGCGCGGCGCAAGATTGCGCGCACACGGGCGACCAGCTCACGCGGGCTAAAGGGCTTGGCGACGTAGTCGTCACCGCCCAGCTCTAGGCCGACGATGCGGTCGATTTCGTCGTCTTTGGCGGACAAGAAAAGAATGGGTACCGCGCTGGTCTTACGAATTTCGCGGCAGACTTCGGTGCCTTCCATCTCGGGCATCATAATGTCGAGAATGATGATGTCCGGTGCCCTGTAATGAAACAGCTCCAGCCCCTGGCGGCCATTGGCGGCTTGTCGGACCGTGTAATCGGCCTGCTCAAGTGCAAAGCACACCACGTCGCGAATGTGGGGGTCGTCGTCAATGATGAGGACTTCGGGCATAGGAGCTCCTGTTATTGGGCTTGTTTGTTATTGGGGCGATCAATCCGGCACGCGAGCGAGCGCAGGTTGCCAGCGGCAACCGTAAGGCCGCTTGCCTAAGCATGGCCTTAGCCCCAGGTGGTGGCAAGAAAAAGCCTTTGCATGCCTCTTGCACACACTTTGGTCACGCTTTGCTAAACCATGTCATGAAGCCTGCATGTCCATACCGCAAAGTAGCAGCATGACAGCAAGGCAAGCGCAACCGACCGAAGGCAACCGAGGTCCGCGCGCCTTGCTCCAAGGTTTCACCCACTCCGTCGCGAGTGCCCACAACGAGGAAGTTATCATGCTGATTCTGCGCGCCTTTGAGCAAGACCCCGCACTCTTGAGCCTGTTCGCCCTCGCCGGCGGCCTCGGGCTCATCGCCTTTGCCTTAGCGCTCCCGTTCTGAGGCAAAACTGGACTTTGTCCACCAGTACCAGATCCCTCCAGATCTCGGTTCTTTTCATTTGATCCCCAAACTCAGCCCCTCCCCATCTCGGGAGGGTTTTTTTTGCCTGCAATAGCGCGCGCTTATGGCGCGAGCCCGCCGCGTTGACAGGCAAGGCCAATTCTTATCTAACAGTGCGGTGACCAGACGAGACCACGTCATTTTCAGCGCAAATCAAACACAAAACCAAAGCGCTGGCACATTGGGAGCTCTAGCTATGGCAGGCGAGTATAAGGCGCTGCATGATCGCTCAGTTCAAGATCCAGAAGGATTTTGGGGCGAAGCTGCAAAAGGAATCTATTGGAACCGCCGCTGGGATGCGGTTTTAGACGACAGCGAGGCGCCGGTTTACCGCTGGTTTAAGGGCGGTAAGCTCAATACCTGCTTTAACGCCGTTGACCGCCACGTGCGCGAAGGTCGCGGTGAGACCAAGGCCATCATCTATGACAGCCCGGTCACTGGCACCAAGGCCAGCTACACCTACAGCCAATTGCAGGACGAAGTGTCCCGTTTGGCGGGTGTGATCGCGGCGCAAGGCGTCGGCAAGGGTGATCGCGTCATCATCTATATGCCCATGATCCCGCAAGCGGTGTTTGCCATGCTGGCCTGCGCGCGCTTGGGCGCCATTCACTCGGTGGTGTTCGGCGGCTTTGCTGGCAACGAGCTGGCAACCCGCATCGACGACGCCGAAGCCAAGCTGATCCTCACTGCCTCTTGCGGTATCGAGCCCAACCGCGTTGTGGCCTATATGCCGATGGTCAACGAGGCGCTGGAGATCGCCAAGCATCAGCCGAGCGCAGGCGTTTTGGTCTGGCAGCGCGAGCAGTGCCCGGCCGAGCTGACCGCTGGCCGCGACAAAGACTGGCAGGCCGAGCTTGCAGGCGCGACACCTGCCGATTGCGTACCCGTCGAGGCCACCGATCCGCTCTATATCCTCTATACCTCGGGCACCACGGGCACGCCCAAGGGCATTGTGCGCGATAACGGCGGTCACGCAGTGGCGCTCTATTGGTCCATGAAGCATATCTATGGCGTTGAGCCGGGCGATGTTTATTGGGCGGCCTCGGATGTGGGCTGGGTCGTGGGGCACTCCTATATCTGCTATGCGCCGCTGCTGTACGGCGCAACCACGCTGATCTATGAGGGCAAGCCGGTCGGCACGCCCGACGCCGGCGCCTTTTGGCGGGTGATTGCTGAACATCGCGTCAAGGTCATGTTCACCGCGCCCACAGCCATTCGTGCCATGAAACAGCAAGACCCGGAAGGACTGAAGGTCAAAGACTACGACCTGTCCTGCCTTAAGGCGCAGTTCGTGGCAGGGGAGCGCTGCGACCCCGATACGCTGCGCTGGTTGCAAAAGCATCTGGGCGTGCCGGTGGTGGATCACTGGTGGCAGACCGAAACCGGCTGGATGATCGCGGGCATTTGCTTGGGCGACGAGGCTCTGCCGGTCAAAGAGGGCTCGGCCAATCTGCCGGGGCCGACGTGGCAGATCGAGGCGCTGGACGCCGACGGTAAGCCAGTCGCGCCCGGTGAGACCGGCAATATCTGTGCCAAGCTGCCCATGCCGCCCGGCACCTTTCCGACCATTTGGGGCAATGCGGATCGCTATCGCCAAGCCTATCTGGACCCATTCCCTGGCTATTACATGACCGGCGACGCGGGCTATTTGGATGAAGACGGCTATATCTTCATCATGGCGCGCACCGACGACATCATCAACGTCGCGGGGCATCGCCTGTCAACCGGCCAGATGGAAGAAGTGTTGAGCGATCACCCCTTGGTGGCTGAGTGTGCTGTCATCGGTGTTGCCGACGAACTGAAGGGCCAATTGCCTTTGGGCCTGTTAGTGCTCAATGCGGGCGCTGAGGACCAGGGCGAGCAGATCATCAAAGAGGTGGTGCAGTCGGTGCGCGAGGTCATCGGTCCGGTGGCAGCCTTCAAGCTGGCGGCGGTGGTCAAGCGCCTGCCCAAGACCCGCTCAGGCAAGATTCTGCGCGGCATCATGCGAAAAATGGCCGACGGCGAGGCCTACAAGGCACCAGCGACCATTGATGATATGGCGATCTTGCCTGAGGTGGAAGCGGCGCTGAAGACCTTGGGTTACGCCAAGTAAGTACGCGCAACGCGGTGGCCCAGACGGTCAAATGACTGCACCGACAAGGCTGTTCGGATCCAAGCCGAGCAGCCTTGTCGTTTTGCGGCTCAGCATTTTTGACCCTCGGGGCCTGACGTCATGCAAAACAAGTTCCGCCCAACCAGGATTTGCGCTAGGGCTTGAGGGCTCGACCCGCTTGTAAATCGTCGGCCAGGACCTTGGTCGAGCCGCCTGGACACCCCCGTGAGATCCTCGCATGTCGGTTAAGAAAAAGCCCTCAGTCTTCAAGCGCGTTTGGAACGCCTTGTTTAAACCCGCGCGCCCTGTCTATTTGGAAGACAAAGCCAGCGGCAAAACCAAGCGGCGGGCCAAATCTCAGGCCACACAGGCGCGCGCTGCGCACAAGCCCGCCAAGCGCGCAGCGGAGGTCGAGACCACAGCGCTGACGCCGGACCAGCCCGCCTATTGGGGCTATATGGACGGCAAGGGCAATGTGCGCCTTAAGGGCTCGGATCGCGTTTTGGGCAAGTCGAACCGCAGCAAGAAGGCGGCCTTGCAAGATTTTGCTGAGCGTTTCGCTGACCAAGAAGCGCGGGTCGCCGTCTTGGAAAGCCTGGGGCAGAGCGCTGCGCTGGAGCCCGCACACTGGCAGAGCTTGGAGCGTCTGGCTCTGGAGATCAAGCAGCAGCCAGGACTAGGCGATTTGTCGGCGCTTGAAGCGCGCCTTGCAGACCTTGAAGCACGCTTTGCGAACGCGGCTCGCGAGCTGCACGACCAGCGCCAAGCCATGCTGGATGAACTGGCGGTTTTGGCGCAACTGGGCAAGGCCCAAGATGTGAGTGGCGAGCTGGCGGACCTGGAAGGTCGTTGGTCAACCCTGGTGGTTACCGGCGCCGTCGATGAGGCCCCGCAGCTATTGCGCTTTGAGCGCAGCGTGAAGGCGATCCGCCAGCTCCAAAGCCAAGTCGATCACAACAAAGACGCGCTGCGCGCTGAAGGCGATCAACTGGCCGAAAACCTGGAGATCCTGATCGAGGACTCCGCTTGGATCGAGGCCGAAGCCTTGTTGACCAAACGTGGCGAGCGCCGCGCCCTGATCGAGCGCGCACTGGGCGAGGAGATGCGAAAGCGCTTCACCGATTTGGAGGCGGTCATTGCCGCCAACGCCGCAGAGCAGCGCCAGGTTCAGGCGGCAGACAAAGCGGCACAAGACGAGGCGCGCCAGACGGTGTTGGATCGCTTCAAAGCCTATTTGGAGCAAGGAGATTGGCGCGACGCGCCCGAAGTTGCCCGCGCAATCAAGCAAGACTGGCAGGCGCTGCAGGCCGACGCCTCCCTGCACAACCCCAGCCAGGACCTGATCTTCGCCCAGTTGCGTGCGGCTTTGCAAGATGGTCTGCGGGACCAACAAAGCGCGCGTGCAGAGTTGCGCCAAGAGGCCAGCAACACCCGACAAAGCATGTTGGAGCGGTTGGAGACCTTAGCTGCCGAGGCAAAGAGCGCACCCGCTGCTCAGGGCTGGTCGGTTTTTGACGACGGTATCAAGGATGTACGCACGGCTTGGGCTAAATTGAAACCGGCCGCCAGCGCCACCGAAGAACAGGCCTTGTGTGCGGCCATGGATCGGTTGGGCGACCTCCGTCAGGCCCATTTTGAACGCCAAGCGGCGGGCCGCGATCAAGCGCTGGAGAAAAAGCGCATCTTGATTGATGACGTGGCCAAGTTCTCGCCTGCTCTGGGCTCCAAGGAGTTGCGCCAGCACTTGGCGGACAGCCTCGACGCTTGGAAGGCTGCAGGCTCGGCTGGGCGCGATCACGATGAAGGGCTGTGGCAGTCCTACAACGCCGCGCGCGATTTGGTGCGTTTGGAGATCGACCGCTTGCGCCAAATCGAAGCAGGGGAGGCCGCCGAGCGCCTGGCCGCCGCTTTTGCGGCCAAGAAAGAGCGCCAGGCCCAGATCGAAAACCTGATAATGGTCGATGAGTTGTTGCAGGAGTCCAAGCCCAGCAAGTCGCTGGAGAAGCAGATTGAAAAGAAACGCGCCCAAGTGCGTGAGCTGCAAGATCAGATGATGGATATCCAACGCCGCCTGCGTGAGATGGCCAAACGCAAGAAAAACGAAACAGAAGCGGGCGACCAACAACAGCTCAAGTCGAACAACCTAAGCGAGAATTCTGGCTCCCAACCTGCGGAATCCGAGTCGCAGGTCTAGCGCGAAGCGACCGCCGAGGCCTGCCGCAAAACAGCCGCAATTGATCGCAGCGTGGCGCGGACTAGCCACGCATTTGCCTTAGTTTACCCGTTATACCTGCATGCAATATGCATTCGTGCTAGGCTAGGCCGAGCTCCATGCTGTCTCCTCGCTGTCGGTGATCGTCGAACATGATACACGCTTGACTTGTCTCCAAGCCAAGCTGCCGCGGCAACCATAATGGGCTGCAAACGTGAAACAGGGTTTGTCTTTTCGCCGCGGATTTTTTGTTGGTCTCGTCGGCGTTTCTTTTGGTTTGGCTTTGGCCAGCGGCCTCTTGGCTGTTATGGAGCGCGCGGGCGTGCGTCAGACCCTGAATGATACCTTGGCGGGATTTTCGAACCAAGCTTTGCGAACGCCGCAAACCGAAACAACCAGGGTCGCGATTAACGATACCACCGATGCCTTGGCAGCCCGCTATAGTTCGGGCAGCTTTGAGGCGGCTCCGCAAACGCTTCGCGAGCCGGCTCTGCGTGTGGGCCAAGCCATACCGGATTTGCAGCTACTGCCAACGGCAGATCAAATCTATATTCCAGAGCTAGAAGACACAGCACTGGCCCTAGCTGGCCCGACGGCGCGTCTGAATGGCGAGGAGCTTGCGCTCGCTGGCCCAGGCACCAACCAAGATGGGATACAAGAGCAAGTCACCCCAGAGGCGGCGACCATATCTGCGCTCTTGCAGACCATCGAGCTCAGCCCAGCCCGGCAAGACAGCGCCCAAGACGGCCTGCAAGTGGCTCAGGCGGCGGGCCTGCCGGTTGACCCCAACTTCCGTTCGACGGCGACTTTGAAGACCCTGCCCAGCGGGCGCTCCATGTCTTGGGTCACGCCGGGCTTGGTCATGACCGAGCAACACAATCCACTCTATTTGGATCAACGCGGATATTGCGCGCTGACCTTCGACGACGGTCCTGATCGCATCAAAGACAATCGCATCATGGACATTTTGCGCGCCGAGGGTGTGCCCGCTACCTTCTTTGTCTTGGGCAACAAGCTGAAGGGGGCAGAGGCGACCATCGCACGCATGCTGGCCGAGGGCCACGAGGTGGGAAACCATTCTTGGTCTCACCCCCAGTTGACCAAATTAAGCGCCGCAAAGGCGCGTTCGCAAATTGAGCGCACCTCGCGCGCCTTGGAAAGGTTAGGCGCGGTGGTGCGGGTTTTTCGTCCACCCTATGGCGATCAAAACAAGCGGGTGCGCCAAATTGGGCAAGATCTGGGTATGCGCAGCATGTTGTGGGACGTTGATTCGCTGGATTGGAAGGTCCGGCGCGCTGCCAGCATCCGCGCTGAAATCGACGACACGGCGGACAGGGGGTCGGTGATTCTCATGCACAGCCACGTCAATGGTACCGTAGAAGCACTGCCGCAGATCATCAACGATTTGCGCGCCAAAGGCTGTCAGTTTGTAACCGCGAGCCAGTGGTTCGATGGGCTCAACTCCTATGGCATGCCCCTACCGCAGCGGCGAGCGCGGGTTGCCAAGACGCCCAAACCTCGCGCAGCAGAGCCTGCTGTTGTCGCTCCAAGCGTGCCCAGTACAAGTTATCAATGGGACCCCAATCCTGTGCCCAGCTATCCTGTTACCCCAAGCCAGCCCGCTGCTGGTGAGCCGATCTACATCTACTAGGTGGATGCGCGAGTAACAGGCGGTTGTTGGCCGTTCACGGCTTGGCGGTCGGTCTGGCAGTAAAAAACCGGCCTCGTTTCGACTCCTAATGTGCCTCCCCCCTTGCCAGCGCGCGTGCCACAACGCATCTATGCAGCAGTGTTCCCCAATTTGACGCTGGTAGAAATGGTTGCCCTGATCTCAGTTTTCATTCTTTTGCTCAACATAGCGACGTTCTTACTGCTCGCGCATGTCATCATCGACTACTTGGTGCGCTTTGGCGTAACCTCCTATCGCAATGGCTTTGTCGCCCAGCTCAAGGCCTTCACCACCGCCTTGTTTGAGCCTGTGTTGATGCCGCTGCGCAAGGTGCTGCCGCGCTTCAATGGCGTGGATCTGTCGCCATTGGTGCTGTTCATCATCCTCTATTTTTTGCGCGTGCTGGTATCGCAAGACCTCATGCCCCTGTTGGCGACCTAGAGCTTCGTCGCCGCGCCGTAGGCTTTACAAAGGGGTGAGGGCGGCGCGACGTGGCGGAAAGTCACGGCTTTTGGGCGGCTTTTGACGCGCCTTGCCTCCGGCCTTAATTTATTTGCTGCGACAGCTTCGTTAAGACGACATTGATACACCAGGGGCTGCGCAGCGCGCGGAGGCCCAAACCCGAAGGATAGAGACATGAGTGCGACCATATTGGACGGCAAAGCCTTTGCCGCAGCCCTGCGCCAAGGTCTGGGCAGCTTCGTTGAGGCCCTGAAGCAAGACCAGGGTCTCACACCGGGTTTGGCCGTTGTGCTGGTGGGCGAAGATCCTGCGAGCCAGGTCTATGTGCGCAATAAACACAAATCGACCATCGAGGCTGGCATGGCCTCCTTTGAGTATCGCTTGCCCGACACAACCAGCCAAGAGGAGCTGGAGGCGCTGATCGACGAGCTGAACGCGCGCGAGGATGTTAACGGCATTCTGGTGCAGTTGCCCCTGCCCAAGGGGTTGGATGATCGCGCCATCATCGAGCGCATTCGCGTTGAAAAAGACGTGGACGGGTTTCACATCGAAAACGTTGGCATGCTGGCGGCTGGCGTTGGCAAGCCCTTGATACCCTGTACACCGCTGGGCAGCCTGTTGATCCTGCAAGACCATTTGGGCAGTTTGTCCGGCCTGAACGCGGTTGTTTTGGGCCGCTCGAACATCGTCGGTAAGCCTATGGCACAGTTGTTGCTGAGCCAAAGCGCGACGGTGGAAATCTGCCACTCACGCACCAAAGATCTGGCCGAGCATGTGCGTCGCGCCGATGTATTGGTTGCTGCCGTCGGCCGTCCTGAAATGGTTCCAGGCGACTGGATCAAGCCGGGTGCCACCGTTATCGACGTGGGTATTAACCGCATTGACCACCCCGAAAAGCCCGGCAAGTCCAAACTGGTCGGTGACGTTGACACGGCCTCTTGCATGCAAGTCGCGGGCGCGATCACTCCTGTTCCAGGCGGGATTGGGCCCATGACAATCGCCTGTCTGCTGGCTAACACCTTGACGGCGACCTGCCGTCAACACGGCCTGGCCGAGCCAGACTTGCTGGCTTTGGTCCGCCAAGCCCGCGGCGATGACGCCTAAACACCTAGACTGTCGTTAGATATGATCGGACAAAGCAAGCAGCAGGCGATTCTCACAGTCGCGTGAAGTGACAAGGCGTTCACCCAGGAAAATGAAGGCGAGCCCAAGATAAACGGTGCAATTGGGGGCGAAAATCGCCTATATGGTGGCTGCTCATCGTCCTGCCCATTATCTTGGAGCGTCACCGTGCCCTTGCGTCGTAACCTCGCGTTTATCTTTGTCGGTCTCTTTGTGTTCTTGGCCAATACTGCCGCAGCGCAGACAACAGCCGAAGACATCAAAGCCTTCATTGCAGAAAACTTGTCGAGCCCGGTCAACATCTTGTTGATGGGGCAGGTCGAGGTCGCGGAGATCAAGGTCAGCGGTGCGGAACCGAGCTATCAGGTTGAGATCAACGGCATAGCCTACCCAGGCAAACCCGCTTTTGCTAATGCCAGCTTTACGCTGCAGAACGTGCTGGGGCTTGAATACGATCTGAAAGACGCGCGCTACGAATTCACGTCAGAAAATCAGATCATGGAGCCCAAGGCCTGGTCCGGCCGCTGGTCGTTCCAGGTTCCACAGCGCTATGAAGCACTCACCTGGTCCGCCAGCAATATTCTTGCGCCCGGGTTTTCGCTCGGACGTTTGGACATTAACCTGCAAAACACGGTCGCCAGCAGCCAGAAGAGCTTGGCCGTTACTTTGGATGCCTTCTCTCAACAACTGGAGAGCGGCGAGACCAATACCATAAACCGACTGGACCTAAACTGGACACTCGACTCGCAAGACGCACTGGTTTTTACGCTGATGCATGATCTGCTCGCTCTGGTGATTGACCCAGAGCTGGCTAGCGATGACGTGGCGCGCGATACCTATTTGATCGAGTTGTTCCAGCGTCTAAAGGGGCGCTTGCCGGCTTCAGATTTCAAAATGAACGCTGCGGGTTGGAACACCGCCCTTGGGGATGGCCGCATGACCGCCGACCGCCTCGAACTAGCGCTGATGCAAGAAGAAGAGGCACCTGGCGTTGGCCCATTCCAGCTCGAATTGCAAGGCCAAGGGCTGGGTCTTCACAAGGAAAGCTGGGACCTAACAGCCGGTAGCCTGGATGTCTCCATGGGGGCCGATTCCTTACGGCCGAATAATCTGGTGCCCTATTTGGGGCAACTGCTGGCGCGTTTTGATCTAAACTTGGAAGAGCTGAGCGAAGGCCAGCCTACGCCGGTGGGTGAGCTGATCCAGATCTTGGGCGAGCTGGACCTGAGCGATTCCGATGTTGTGATTAAGGCTAAGGATGTCTTCTTGGATGACCGCGACGGCAAGCACAATCAGTTGCGGCTGAGCCAAGCCGGTATGACCTCCACGCAAAAGGCAATCGACAGCGATCAAGGCCAGCAAGATATCGTCTATTATGCTGACGGAATATCCTTGGTGCGCAGCGTGGGTAAACGCAAACTCCACACCGATATTGAACGCCTTGAAATGAACCAACAGGCGGAAGGCCTGAACACGTCCAAGTCCTTGCGTGCGCTGATGCGGCTCGTGACCTTGCCATCGCCGCAAGCTGGCAATTTGCCCGCGACGATGGGCGATCTTTATGCCTACAGCTTCAATTTCGACAAGGCTGGCTTCGATGTTCGCCTTAAGGGGCTGACCTCATCGCGACCCGATACTGGCTCGGATCTCAAGCTTTCCGAGGGCCACTTTGGTCTGTCGTTTGACGGCGCACGTGCGGATCTTAGCCACTTTGGTTTGCGCTTTGGCTTTAGCGAACTGGTGACCAGCGTTGAGCTGGATCCCTTCTTGCAGGCCTTGTTCCCCAAATCGCTGGCCTATGAGCAGCGCATCGGACTGGCGGCGTTGCAAGAGATGGTCTTGTTGATGAATGAAACGCCGCGCAGCAGCACCTTGACCTCGGACGGATTTTTTGAAAACGACCTGAAGCCGTTGTTGGGCTTGATCGGCCCGTTCTTGCCGCTGTTGTTCAACGATTTTGAGGTGGCGAAAGCCAGCTTTGAAAGCTCCATGATCCAAGCCGAAATGAGCGGAAATCTCACCCGCGCTGACCTGATGTCAGAGGTGTTTGGCGGGCAATTGCGCTTAGATATCAAGGGTATGGCGGCCCTGCAGGACCTGGCACGTCAGAACGCCAACGACCCCAAAGCGCCGGGCGCTCTTTTCTTGACCTACGCGACGCCTTTGTTGGGCTATGTGCGCGATCCCGGGCAAACCGGCGATTGGCTGATTGAAATTGAAATGCCCAAGTGGGGCTTCTTGAAGATCAACGGGGCACCCTTGCCCGACCAAATTCGTTCACGCCTGTTTAGCCCCAGGTTGCTGAAGGTTTTACAATCGCGACTCTTCCGCTAAACCCATGTCAGGCCCGTCTGCTCCTGGCGTTTGGGCCGTCGAATTGCGCTGAGTGGTTGAGGACAAAGCAGTGAGCATTGCGGTTGATGTAGCGAAGCATGATCAAGGGCCTTTGCACGGCCTTGAGCAAGCGGTCGCTGATGGCTTGATCGAGGCCAATCCCTCGCAGCGTTTGGCCGCGGAGCATCTGCAAAGCCTCTATGACGACCTTATGGCCGACCCCAAGGCGGACAGGGAGAACAAGGGCGGTCTGACCTCTTGGCTGTTTCAAAACCGCACGACCAAGTCGCGCCACAAAGGGGCTTACTTGGTCGGCAGCGTCGGCGTGGGCAAGTCCTTCCTAATGGATCTCTTCGCGGCCTCTTTGCCTGAAGGCATCGTGTGGCGCGAGCACTTCCACCGCTTCATGTTCCAGATCCACGACCGCATGCTGGCCGAGCGCAAAGCCAATTTCGCCAAAGATCCCGGCCCCTTGGTGGCGGTGGCCAAACAGCTCGCCAAAGAATTCAAAGTGATCTGCCTCGACGAGTTTTTCGTCAACAATGTCGCTGACGCCATGATTTTGCAGCGCCTGTTTGAAACGCTGTTCAACGAGGGCTTAGTACTGGTTACTACCTCAAACGTTATGCCGATTGATCTTTATAAAGACGGCCTGCAGCGCGAGCGTTTTGTGCCATTTATCGACCTGCTGTTGCACGAGGTCGAGGTGCTGACCTTGCAGGCGCCGCGCGACTACCGTCAGACGGTGGTCCATCTTTCGGAGCTTTACATCTCGCCTTTGGGCCGCAACTCAGAAGCGCGTCTGCAGGACAGTTTCCGTGTTCTAAACGCTGGCGAAGACGGCGACGAAGGCAAGGTCTTGGTGCGTGGCCGCGAGGTGGCAGTACCGAAAATGGGGCGCGGGGTGGCTTTTTTCCGCTTTGACGACCTCTGCAATAAGCCGCTGGGCGCTGAAGACTACTATACTTTGATCCAGCATTTTCGCGCCATCTTTATAGCGGACATCCCCGAGCTGTCCGACGAGCGACTGTCAGAGGCCAAACGTTTTATCACCCTGATCGATGTGCTGTATGACAACCACGTTTTGCTGATTGCCTCGGCCGCGACTATGCCAAGCGAGCTTTACCATGGCCGCCAAGCGCCAGAATTTGAGCGAACCGCTAGCCGCATGATCGAAATGCAGTCGCCGGAATATTTGGAGTCCGTCAATCCGCAACTGCGCTTGCTGGGCGCATCATGAGTCAGATTGAGCTTTATGGCTTGCCGTCGTGCGATACGGTGCGCAAGGCTCGCAAGTGGCTGGATGCCCAAGGGGTCGCGTACAGCTTTCTAGCCTTTGCCAAGACGCCCGACCTGGCCGACCGCTTGCCGGACTGGGCGGCAAGCGCAGGCATGACGCGGCTGCTCAATACCAAAGCGCGCAATTTCAAGGCTCTACCCGAAGACGAGCAGGCGCGACTGCTGGCCGATCAGGGCGCGGCGCTGGCCGCCATGGCGCAAACCCCCCAGCTTATCAAGCGCCCCGTGCTGGTGACGCCCGATCTGGTGCTGACGGGTTTTGACGCGGACGCGTGGCGGCAGGCCCTAGGTCTTTAGCGAGCTTGGCAGGCGCCAGGCGAGCCGCACGGCTTGCTCTTGATCGCTGAGCGCGCTACACAAGCGCCGATTTCCCTAATTCGAAACGTATGTTGCAAGGACGTTGGACAGCCCCATGGCAGGTCACAGTAAATTTAAGAACATCATGCACCGCAAAGGCGCTCAGGACGCTAAGCGTGCGAAGGTCTTCACCAAGGTTGGGCGCGAGATCGCGGTAGCCGCCAAGATGGGCGATCCTGACCCGGCGAACAATCCGCGTTTGCGCGCGGCGATCCAGGCAGCGCGCGCGGTGAACATGCCCAAGGACCGCATTGAGCGCGCCATCAAGTCCGCGCAAGGCGGCGGCGACAGCGCCAACTACGACGAAATGCGCTATGAGGGCTATGGCCCAGGCGGCGTGGCTGTCATCGTCGAAGCCTTGACCGACAATCGCAACCGCACAGCGGGCGAAGTACGCACAGCCTTCTCAAAGAACGGCGGCGCTTTGGGCGAGACCGGATCGGTGGCCTTCACCTTTGAGCGCGTGGGGTCGATCAAGTACCCGGTCGATGCCGCAGAGCTAGAGCGCATGGAAGAACTGGCCATTGAGGCCGGTGCGCAGGATGTGGAGAGCGACGAGGAATTCCACGAGATCATCACCGATGTCGAAGATTTCGGCACCGTCAAGGACGCTCTGGAAGCCGAGTTGGGCGACCCGGCTGAAGGCAAGCTGGTGTTTCGGCCCAACACCACGACCGAACTGGACGAAGACAAGGCCCGCACTTTGATGAAGATGATCGACACGCTTGAGGACAACGACGACGTGCAGGCGGTCTACTCCAACTTCGAAATCAGCGACGAGGTCATGGCCAAGCTGGCGTCGGAGTAATGGCGCTGCGGGCAGCCCACGGACTGCCCGATCAGAAAAACCATCTTGAGGCGAGGGGCCAAAGAGGCCTCGCGCCTTGGTAACAAGCCCTGGACAGAGCGGTCACAAAGAGGCAACGTTTGTTCGCAGGTGGCGCGCTTGCCCGGCACAGCGGGTGGGCGTGTGGTCTGCCTAACGCTTCACCAACGAAGGACGCTTTTGTGCGCTTGATCGGCATCGACCCCGGCTTAAGGAATACCGGCTGGGGCATTATCGACATGCAAGGATCGCACTTGTGCCACGTCGCCAACGGCACGGTTCAAAGTGACGGGACGGCCGCGCTGGCCTATCGCTTGTTGCAATTGCAACTAGGGCTGCTTGGCGTCTTTGAAGAATGGCGGCCCGAAGAAGCGGCAGTTGAGGAGACCTTTGTCAACTCCAACGCCACCACCACGCTGGCCCTGGGCATGGCGCGCGGCATAGCCTTGCTGGTGCCGGCGCAAAAAGGGTTGAGTGTCGCGCAGTATCTGCCGAACAAAGTCAAGAAAGCTGTTGTGGGTGCTGGGCACGCGCAAAAAGAGCAGGTGCAGATGATGGTCCAACGCCTGCTGCCGGGTGTTACCTTTGCCAGCGCCGATGCCGCCGACGCTCTGGCTGTCGCCATTTGCCACGCGCACTTACGGGCCTCTTTGGCTACATGGGAGGCCAGCCCAAGCACCGCTGATGCGGCCTCTGCGCCGCTGGCAACCGGTCAGGCACGGCCTGCTGCCAAAGGCAAAGCCAGCACGGCTGCCCAACGCTATAAACGAGCCCTAATGGTCCGCTCATGATTGCTCTGTTATCGGGGCGTGTTGCCCGCATCGAAGACGATTTTTTGATCCTGGATGTGCAAGGCGTTGGCTATCGCATCTTTGCTTCGCGCGCGACCCTCTCGCGCCTGCCCAGTGTCGGCGAGGCCGTTCAGTTGGAGATCGAAACCCAGGTGCGCGAAGATCATATCCACCTGTACGGCTTTGCCGATCAGGCCGAAAAGCGTTGGTTCAATTTGATCACCACAGTGCAGGGCGTCGGGGCCAAGGTCGGCCTGGCGATCCTGGGGGTGCTCCCCAGCGATCAACTGGCGCAAGCCATATCGGCAGGCGATAAGACCAGCATTACCCGTGCGTCTGGCGTCGGCCCCAAGCTGGCCCAACGCATCATTTCTGAGCTGAAAGACAAGGTGGCCGCCTTTACGGTGGCAGGTACAGCGGCGGGCGGCGCCGCGCCTGCAGCCGGTGCCGCGGCTCCAGCGGGCGGCCTGGCCAGCGACGTTGCCTCCGCTCTGGTCAACCTGGGCTACAACCAAGCACTCGTGTCTGGCGTTGTGGCGGGGCTTGTCGCCCAAGACCCGGACATCGGCTTTGATGATCTGTTCCGTGCGGCTCTGGCGGAGTTGGCGCGATGACGGCCGGTCCTGATGTGCGCAACCCCATGACTGACGGCCATGCACAGGCCTCAGATCGTGACGGCGATTTTTCGGAAAACGCCATCCGGCCGCTCAGCCTGACAGATTTTGTTGGGCAAAGGCAGCTCAAGGACAACTTGGCCATCTTCGTCGAATCGGCGCGCCAGCGTGAGGAGGCCATGGATCACGTGCTGTTCCATGGCCCGCCGGGCCTGGGTAAAACCACCTTGAGCCAGATCGTTGCCAAAGAGCTGGGCGTCGGCTTTCGTGCCACCTCGGGCCCGGTGATCGCCAAGGCTGGGGATCTGGCGGCGATTTTGACCAACTTGCAGGCGCGTGACGTGTTGTTCATCGACGAAATTCACCGCTTGAGCCCGGCGGTCGAAGAAGTCCTGTACCCGGCGATGGAAGACTTCCAGTTGGACCTGATGATCGGCGAGGGGCCTGCGGCACGCTCGGTACGCATCGACCTGCCACCCTTCACGCTGGTCGGAGCCACCACCCGAACCGGGCTGTTGACGACACCGCTGCGCGAGCGCTTTGGCATTCCCATGCGGCTGAATTTCTATGAGCTGGACGAGCTGGAGCACATCGTCACCCGTGGCGCACAAGTGCTGGGCTTTACGCTGTTGCCGACGGGGGCCAGCGAAATCGCCCGCCGCTCGCGCGGGACGCCACGGGTGGCCAACCGCTTGCTGCGCCGTGTGCGCGATGTCGCCGTGGTCTCTGGCACCGAGGTGGTGGATCAGGAGCTGGCCGATCACGCGCTCAGCCTGCTGGACGTGGATCAGCGCGGGCTTGATGCTAGCGATCGTCGCTATATGCGCTGCATCGCCGAGTTCTATGATGGCGGACCGGTGGGAATCGAAACGCTGGCCGCAGCTTTGTCGGATCAGCGCGGCACGCTGGAAGATGTCGTGGAGCCTTATTTGTTGCAGCAAGGTTTGTTGCAACGCACACCGCGCGGGCGCATGTTGACCCGGGCTGCCTATGATCATCTGGATATGGTGCCACCGGCCCGCTACACCGCCGACGCCGAGGCACCGCCGCAAACGCGCCTGTTCGACGAGCCTTGAGTCGAGCCAAGCACCAAAATCGAGGGCTTGACAGCAGATGCCAAATGAGGAGCTGCCAAATGAAGACACGTCATGTCTGGTGACACCACTAGCCACAGCTTTGACTATCACATACGGGTCTTTTTGCCGGACACCGATGCTGTGGGCGTGGTCTACCACGGCACCTACGCGCGCTTTGCCGATATGGCGCGCACCGAATGGTTGCGCTCGTTGGGCTGGCCCATCACCCGTTTTGCAGAAGAGCACGGCTTGTCGCCCGTGGTTCACCGCATGGAGGTTGACTACACACGCCCTGCCAAAGTGGATGATTTGCTGCTAATCCGCTCGACCTTGGCGGGCATTGGTCCGGTTCGCACCACAATCGACCAGGAATTTTTGCGCGATGGCCTGCTGCTTGCTAAGGTTCGGGTTGTGTTGGTGTTTATTGACAAAGGCGGGCGACCCGCGCGGCAACCGGCTGCATTTCTACGCCATTTTGCGACCACAGTGGCGGAGTAAGGCGGCCCATGGCTGGATGGGCGCAAGGTCGAGCGACCAGCATCGCGCCTGCCTGTAGGGATCGTCAGCGATCGCCAGGCATGGCTGCGGCAAAAACAAGAAAGGCAAGGCTATGTCCTCACTGTTGGACCTGATTTTAGATGCGGACATTGTGGTCCAGGCTGTCATGGGCATCTTGGTACTGGCCTCGATTTGGACCTGGGCGGTGGTGATCAATCGGGCGATGGTGTTTGGCAGCTCGCGGGCACGCAACAGCCGCTTTGAGCGCGCCTTTTGGAGCTCTGAAAACTTGGTGCTGCTGCAAAAAGATCTGAGCCAAGAAAAAGGTCTGGGGCCCATGGCCCGGGTCTTTGTGGTGGCCATGAACGAGTGGGCAAACGCGCCGAAAACCAATGATATTCACGCCAGCGATGGGCTGAAGGCTTCCTTTTTGAGCCGGGTGGAGCGGGCGATGGATCGCGAAATCCAAATCCAGCTCGAGGGCTTGGAGCGC
The DNA here is from genome assembly GCA_030428255.1 of Alphaproteobacteria bacterium. Taxonomy (GTDB): domain Bacteria; phylum Pseudomonadota; class Alphaproteobacteria; order UBA7985; family JAUIBT01; genus JAUIBT01. The sequence continues at coordinate 139,149 of JAUIBT010000003.1, forward strand.
CACGTTGGCGGGCTGGCCAACGTCGGCTCTGCGGCCCCCTTTATCGGCCTGTTTGGTACGGTCTGGGGCATCATGAACTCTTTTTCCTCAATCGCAGAAAGCGGCAATACCTCGCTGGCGGTGGTGGCTCCTGGCATCGCCGAGGCCTTGTTTGCAACCGCGCTGGGCTTGGTCGCCGCCATCCCGGCCAGCGTGGCCTATAACTGGTGCTCGGGGCGGGTCAATCGCACCGCGCTGCGGCTGGAGAGCTTTGCTTCGGAATTCGCGCTGATTATCCGCCGACAGATCGAGCAAGCCTAATGGCTGGTGATTTCAATTTCTCACGCCGTGCAAAGCGTGGCCGCTTAGAGCGAAACGCAAGCATCAACGTCACGCCCATGGTCGATGTCATGTTGGTGCTGTTGATCGTCTTCATGGTGTCGGCCCCTTTGTTGACCGTCGGCGTGCCCCTTGATCTGCCCAAGGCAGACGCGCCCGGCGTGCTGGACGTGCAATCGCCCATCACTCTGTCATTGGACGCTCAAGGCCAACTCTTTCTAGGCGGTGAGGGCCCCTTGGAGCAGCAGGCCATGATCCCGCTGCTGGAAGCTGCTACCGACGGCGACACGGCGCGCAAGATCTATCTGCGTGGCGATCAAGAATTGCAGTACAGCCGTTTGATCGCTTTGCTGGCTGAGCTGTCGAACGCAGGCTATACGGCCCTGTCGCTGGTCGCGGAACCGGAAGGCTAAGTCCATGAAGTGGGCGCTTGGCATCTCATTTGGCTTGCACATGGCGCTGATTGTCGGCGTCGTGACCGATTTCTGGCATCTGCGACGCAGTGAGGAGCCCGTGGCCACGCAGGTCAGCTTGGTGAGCCTGGCGGAATTTGAGGCCGCTGAAGCGGAGCAGCGTCCGCTGGCACGAGAACGAGTCCCAGAGCCTGTGCCAGAGACTGTGCCAGAGCCTGTGCCAGAGCCAGTTGCGGAGCCTGAGCCGACTCCTGAGCCCGAACCTGACCCTGAGCCGGAACCCGAGCCCGAGCCCGAGCCCGAGCCCGAGCCCGAGCCCGTGCCGGAACCCGAGCCCGAGCCTCAGGCCGCAGCGGAACCGCAGACCGCCGCTGTTGAAGCGGAAGGCCCGCCGCCCGGAATCACCGATACCAGCGATAATCCCGAGCTGACCGAGGACTCATCGATGCAGCGCGACGAAGCCGTTAAGGTCGCCGCGCCCTTGCCGCTGCGCAAGCCAAGGCGGATTGCAAAGATGGCCGCTCCGTCTGAGCAAGGCGACCCTAATCAGACCCCGGCCTCTGGCGAGACCGAGGTTGTCCTGGCGCGCCCAGAGCCAGCCCCAGAGCCTGAGCCGGCCCCTGAGCCCGAGCCGACCCCAGAGCCAGAGCCGACCCCTGAGCCAGAGCCAGCCCCAGAGCCTGCGCCCACGCCCTTGATTAAGCCTGAAGCCCTGGCCGTACTCGAGCCAAAGCCAGAGCCAGAGCCCGAGTCTGAGCCTGAGCCAGAGCCAGAGCCAAAGCCCGAGCCTGAGCCTGAGCCTGAGCCGGAGACCGATGAGCTGGCGTCCATCCTTGACACGCTGGAAAACCTGGAACCCCCGAAGCCTGAACCAAGCCCGACGCCCGAGCCAAGCCCGACGCCTGAGCCGAAGCCGCTGCCAGAGCCCGCTCAGGACACGGCTGATAGCTTGGATTCTCTGTTGGACCGACTTGAGCAAGTTGCGCCCAGCCCCGCAGCACCTCAGGCTGAGCTCCAAGCCCCGGCCCAAACCGCGCCCATATTGGATCAAGGTCAAAACCAGGTCGCACAACCCGGCAGCGGCCAGCTTGCTCCGGCCAGCCAGGCTGGGCAACAGGCCGCTTTGGATGCGCTACAACGCCAACTCCTGACGCTGCGCGCTCAAATCGATTCCTATTGGGACTATCCGCCAGGACTGCGGGCAAGCGAGGCCCCGATCATTTCGGTGCGCATTCATTTCATGCCCAATGGGCAGGTTACTCGCGTCGAGCCCATCGAGCCTGAGCGCATGGCAGACCCGGCTTATAAATTATGGTTCGAATCCGTTGATCGCGCCGTTCGCCGCGCTGACCCCTTGCTGATTCCCGATCAGGTTCTGGCGACCCAATCCAGTCTGCGCATTAATGCCGAGCCAAGGCGATAACAACAGTTTTATGGGGCGGTTTGGCGTCGCGAGGTCAGGCTCTGGTGTAGCAGCGTGGGGATGAGTGAACGATTTTTGTGGAACTGTGGCCCAAGGGCAACAGAGTGACCCGACAGCGCCACAGACCTGCCAAAGTTACAGCGCACATCAACGTCTAGGCGAGGGCGTTTTGCCCTCGTTCAAGAGACCCTGAGGCTCGCCTTGGGCTCGCGCGTTCCTCAACCGCTAATTTTCGAGTTTGTCAGCCTTTTATGAACCGCTCCAGGTCTATGGTTTCTAACTTCAACGGCGCTTTGCGCATCAGGTCTACTGTGTCCGGTTTATTGTCGGGTATCGTTCTTGTGGTGCTGTGCTTGGCTGTCGGCGCCGCCCAAGCTCAAAATGCGGGTGTGGTGGCCTCGAAGGAGATCGAGCTGACGATCAGCGGCAGTGGTGCGCGTCAAGTGCCGGTGGCCGTGGTGGATTTCGTCGGTGGGACAAGCCAAGAAACCGATATGGGCATGGAAATCGCCCGTGTCGTGCGCAATAACTTGAGCCGCGCAGGGCTGCTACGCACCATCGAGCCCCACATGCACCCACAAGACGCGCGCGCTGCCTTGGCCAACCTGCAGTATCCGCAGTGGCAGTTGGCGGGCTCGGACAATGTGATCACCGGGCGCATCAAAATTAGCCAGTACGGCCGCCTGAATGTCGAATTCTTCTTGAGCGATACGGTGCGCCGCAACCAGCTCATGGCGCTATCGTTTTCGACCATGGTTAATAACTGGCGCCGGGTAGGGCATGTCATCTCTGACCAAGTTATGAAGCGCTTAACTGGCGAAGATGGCGCCTTTGATACGCGCATCGTCTACGTCGCAGAAAGTGGGCCCAAGACGCGGCGTATCAAACAGCTCGCGATCATGGACCAAGACGGCGGCAATCACCGCATTTTGACCAGCAGCGATCTGCTTGTCACCACGCCGCGATTTTCGCCTGCCAGCCAAGAAATCACCTATGTCGCCCTGCAGGGCAGCACTTGGCGCGTCTTCATCTATAACCTGGAGACCGGCCAGCAAGAGGTCATTTCGGATTTTCCGGGCCGACCAACCGCGCCACGCTTTTCGCCCAACGGCGACCGCATGGTGCTGAGCATCCACTTGAACGGCAATACCGACCTTTACGAGGTAGATCTGACGACGCGCAGCCGCAAGCGCTTGACCAAGAGCCAGGGAATCGACACCGCAGCGTCCTATGGTCCTGGCGGACGGCGGCTGGTGTTCGAGTCGGATCGTGGCGGAAATCAACAAATCTACGTCCAGTCGCTTGATACAGGCGAAACGCGGCGCATCTCACGCGGGGAAGGGCGCTACGCCGCTCCCGTTTGGTCGCCAACCGGCGAGTGGATCGCCTTCACCAAGCAAAAAGACGACAAGTTCTTTATCGGCATCATGCGCCCCGACGGCTCTGACGAGCGCCTTTTGACCAGCGGGTTTGTCGCTGAAAGCCCCACGTGGGCCCCCAATGGGCGGTTGTTGGCCTACTACAAGCAAGCACCGACCGAGTTCGGCGACTCGATGGAGACTGCGCTTTATGCGGTCGATCTCTTTACTTATCAAGAACGCTTGGTCTTAACGCCCAGCGACGCCTCTGATCCGGCTTGGTCACCGCGCTTGCGCTAGCGCTGACCTGCGAGCACTTGGCCCTGTTGAGCCAAGACATCCACAGTTCGCCCGCCCAGGGGCAGTGCGAACTGAGGCAAATGCGCTCGCCATGGACCTGTCGCGTTTCTGCCATATTTTCTGCTCACGCCTGGCACGCGCCGCGTGGTACAAGGTGGCTCTTCTGCAATTAAGGGTTTTCTATGCCTCGCCTTTCGCTTCTTCTGCTGCCACTCGTCCTGATCTTGGCGGCCTGTAATCCAGCCAACCAGGCTGCTCTTAACGGAGATGGCAGTGCTGCCAACGGCGGCTTGCCAACCCAAGAACTCAGCAGTTACGGCGCTCAGCCAGCGGTGATGCCTGGCGGCCTCACGGCGTCTGCCAGCGGTTTCGATGGCCCCGTGCAGCCCGGCAGCCAGCGCGACTTGCAGCGCTTTGCCTCGGATCGCATTCTGTTCGACACCGACAGTACCCGCATCAATCAGCAGGGCTATGCCTTGTTGACCCAAGTGGCACAGTGGATGCGCAGCAATCCGCAAGTGCGTTTGCTGATCGAAGGCCATGCCGACGAGCGCGGCACCCGCGAGTATAACTTTGCCCTTGGGGACCAGCGCGCTACGGCCGTGACCCAGACTCTGATTTCCTTGGGTGTCGCGCCCTCGCGCCTCAGCGCCGTCTCCTATGGCAAAGAGCGCCCAGAGGTTGCTATCTCACAGCCGGGCGCTTGGTCCGCCAACCGCCGCGCGGTGCTGTTGGTGATGTAGCGCGCTTTGCAGGTCTGCGGGACGCAGGCCTGACGGCTTACATTGTCTTCTTCTTGCGTCGTTAAAGGATGCTCATGTCGCCCCATCGTCTGCTGTTTCGCCCTGGTCTTGTCCTTGCCAAAGGCGCGCGAGGGGGCCTTGTTGCGTTGCTCGCAGTCTGGGCGCTGAGCGTCGCTGCCCCAGCGCAAGCACAATTGACCGAGATTATCCCGTCGTTGCGCACCCTTGAGGAACGCGTTTTGGGGCTTGAGACCCAAGTCGGCCACTTGATCCAACAGGTGCAAAGCGGGGCAGGGTTGGGCACAGCGGCGGGCTTGCAAGGCCAGCAACTCGGCTCAAACATGGCGGACCTGGCCGACGAAGTGCGCCGTCTGACCGGCCAAGTCGAAGACCTGCAGTTCGCTCTAGAGGATCTTCGAGCCTTGCAGAGCGCCATGCTGACCTTTGAGCAGCGCTTGGCAGCGGTCGAGCAGCGCTCCCAACAACAAGCGCAAGCCTTGGCGCAGGTTCAGCAGGCCGCTGGGCCCTCTTCTGAACAAGCCGCGCTGGCCGATCCGGCAGCCACGGTCGCTTTGACCTCGCCCGTAGCAACCCCGACGGCTCTGCAGGGCGGCGGCAGTCAAACCTTGGTGCCGCAACCGACCGTACCCGTCTTGGATCGCGGCCAGGGCCCTGACAGCGTATCACCCGCAGGTCTGGCCGCCATCGCCGCGACGCCCAAGCAGGGGCAGGCGGCGAGCGGAGATGCTTTGTCCGGCCTCATTAGCGAGCAGTCCGGTGGAGCAGGTCAGCAGACCTTGGCGACGGTCAGCGATGCTGATCGCCTCTATCAAAGCGCAATCGACGCCATCAAGCAGGGGCAATTCGCCGCCGCGCAACCCTTGTTGCAACAATTCATGGACACGTACGCCGATCATCCTTTGCTGCAAAACGCCCAGTATTGGATGGGCGAAACCTACTATGCCCAGCAGGACTACAGCAGCGCTGCGGCCTATTTTACCCGCGCTTATCGCCAGGATGCCCAAGGCCCTAAAGCGCCCGACACGCTGCTGAAACTCGGGTTTTCTCTGTTTGCGCTGAACAAGCCTGCTGATGGTTGCAAGGTGTTGGAGGCTCTGTTCGACAAGCACGAAGCGGCCCGCCAAGAGGTGTTGAGCCTGGCCGCAGAGACCCTCAGCGAACGTGGCTGTTGAGGCCCTGAGGAGCGATCATCGGAGCGGCGGTAAGCTGAGCCCAGTTACCCCGACTCCGGGTGTCCTGACCCCAACAGCGCTGCAAGACCGCGCCTTTGCTGTTTTCGACGCCTTGATACCCAACACCTCAAAGCCCAGTCTTGTCGCGCTGTCTGGCGGTCCTGACAGCACCGCCTTGTTGGTATTGCTGGCGCGCTGGTGCCAAGCACACAGCTATCAGCCCCCGGCGGCAATGGTGATCGATCACGCGCTTCGGCCTGAGTCGTGCGCCGAGGCCGAGCGGGTCGTCAAGCGCTGGAACGGCTATTTGGGCTGTCAGGTGGCGCACCTAGTCCTGGACCCCAAGCCGGGGCCCAGCCAAGACGCCTTGCGCCGTGCGCGCTACACAGCGCTGACCCAGGCCAGCTTGGCGGGAGGATTTGGTCAACTTCTAACCGGCCATCACAGCGATGATCAGCTTGAAACCATGCTGGAGCGCCTGTCCCGGGGCTCGCACATGGCGGGGCTCGCAGGCCTGTTGCCCGAGCGGCTCTTGCTGCCGGACCCTCAAGCGCCGCGCGTATTGCGCCCGCTCTTGTTCGCACGCAAGGCTGAGTTGCAGGCCTTCTTGCGCGCCGAGGGGCTCAGCTATGAGACCGATCCTAGCAACCAGGCCACGCACTATGCACGTGCGCGTTGGCGCAACCTCGCAGCTCAGCTTGACCAACAGGGCATCGCCGCCGCTGCGATTCTAGCCTTGGCAAACGCCTGTACGGACCTGACCGAACGCCAGCAGCGGCGCATCCAAGCGGTGCTGGGCCAGCAGGCCCGCTGGCGCGATGGCTGGCTGATTGAGCTTGACGCTTCGGCCTTGGACGCGCTGGAGCCTGGCACCCGCGCGCGTTTGCTGTCGGGTCTGTCCCAAGTGGTGGGGTGGCGAGGCTACCCTGCTAGCGCGCGCGCGCTGGGGAAGCTGAAAGCAGGGCAGAGCCTCAGCCTCAATCGCTGCTTGCTGCTGGCTCGCCGCAAACGAGTCTGGATCATGCGTGACCCGCGCTGCTTGCAGGATATGCAAGACGGCCCTTGGCAAGCGACCGGTGCTTTCGACGGCCAAGGGCTGAGAATCAGTCATCACATTCCGGAGGGACCAGACGCCTGGCCAGCAGCGCTAAAGCTGGGCAGCTTGCCGCAGTCGGTTGCCAAATTCGCTCCCGTGGCCCGCAATTCGCAAGGAGACTGGCAGCTTGCGACAAAATCCGTGTTGGCGCTTGCGCCACAGTTTCACACAGTTGATCAATCCTATCGCCTTGTAACTTCGGCGATGCAACTTAGATTTAGCTCACATGCCTGAGCCAGCGTGGCCGTTTTGCTGCGCGCCTCCTTTGATCGGTAGAAATCCCGGTGACAAGGCAACCCTTAGGCAGCACTGGATCGGCAAAGAAAGGATCTTGCCTTGAATTTTGGACGCAATGCGGCGCTCTGGATCATGATGATCGTGATGGGATTGATCGTTGTCAATTTCCTCACCAATCAGGCCGGGCAGAGCCAAGATAACTCGCAACCCTATTCTGTCTTTGTCGAGGACGTACAAAGCGGCCAGGTCAGCGAAGTCACTATTGAAGGCAATGACATCACCTATGTCACCGGCAATGGTAGTTTCGAGACCTACAAGCCGGACGACAGCGCCTTGATCCCCTTGCTGCGGGAAAACAACGTTAAGATCACCGCCAAGCCAGTGGTGCGCTCAGTCTCCTTTTTCGACATTTTGCTGCAATTGCTGCCTGTGTTGATCATCCTGGGCGGAATTATCTTTATTTCGCGCATGATGCAGGGCGGCGGGCGCAACGGGCTCGGCTTTGGCAAATCCAAGGCTAAGATGCTGACTCAAAACAACAATCGCGTCACCTTCGATGACGTCGCTGGCGTCGAAGAGGCCAAGCAAGACGTTGAGGAGCTGGTCGAATATCTGCGCGATCCGGGCAAGTTCAACCGTTTGGGTGGCAAGATTCCGCGCGGCGTGCTGCTGGTGGGCCCTCCTGGTACCGGTAAGACCTTGTTGGCGCGGGCCATTGCGGGCGAAGCCGAAGTGCCGTTCTTTTCCATTGCGGGCTCTGACTTTGTTGAAATGTTTGTTGGCGTTGGCGCTAGCCGGGTTCGCGACATGTTCGAACAAGCCAAAAAGCATGCGCCAGCCATCATCTTCATCGATGAGATCGACGCGGTCGGTCGTCAGCGCTCTCAGGGCATCTCGGGCGGGCATGAAGAACGCGAGCAGACCTTGAACCAGTTGCTGGTTGAGATGGACGGCTTTGAGTCCAACGAGGGCATCATCATCGTCGCCGCCACCAACCGGGTCGATATTTTGGACAAGGCCCTGCTACGTCCGGGCCGTTTTGACCGCCAGGTCATGGTCGGTCTGCCAGACGTCTTGGGGCGTGAGAAGATCCTTGATGTGCATGCCAAGCAAGTGCCGCTGGCTCCTGATGTGAATATGGCGCACCTGGCACGAGGCACCACCGGCATGTCCGGTGCAGATCTTGCCAACTTGATCAACGAGGCCGCCTTGCGTGCTGCGCGCAACAACAAGCGCATGGTGACCCAAGATGATCTTGAGTGGGCCAAGGAAAAGGTGCTGTTCGGTGCGGAGCGGCGCTCTTTGAAGCAAAAAGAAGAAGAGATCGAAATGACCGCCTATCATGAGGGCGGCCACGCGATTGTCTCTTTGTTCGTGCCGGTCAAAGACCCGCTGCACAAGCTGACCATCATTCCGCGCTCGCGCTCGCTGGGCTATGCTCTGTTCCTGCCAGAAGATGACACGCGAACCATGAACTATGAGCAGTTGCGTGCCAATATGGCCATGGCCTTTGGTGGTCGTCTGGCAGAGGAGCTGATCTACGGCAAGGAGCACATCTCAACCGGTGCGTCGATGGACATTCGCCAAGCCTCTGATATGGCGCGGCGCATGGTCGAAGAGTGGGGCTATTCCGATAAGGTTGGCCGCGTTTTCGTCGGCAAGACCGAGGAGCAGTCGATGCTAGGCGGTCAGTCGCGAGATATCTCGCCAGCGACTGCAGCGTTGATTGACGACGAAGTGCGTCGTTTGATCGACGAAGCCGAGCAGACAGCGCGGGAAATCTTGACCCAACATCTGGATGCTCTGCATCGTTTGGCTAAAACCTTGATCGAATACGAAAATCTGACCGGCGATGAGGTGCGCGCCATCGTTCGCGGTGAGGAGTTCGAGCGCGAGGACTATGGATCAGCGCGTCCTGCCGGCCATCGCTCGGCTTTGCCAAGCGCGGGCAGCCGTCGCCCGGTGGCACCCTCAAACCCGGAGCAGGGTCACGCCTAAGGCAGCCTTGGCCTGCAAACGTGCAAACTAAGAGAGCCTCGGTCGGCCAGAGCATTGCGCTCTGGAGCCTGCCGAGGCTTTGTTTTATCCTCGCGCCAGCGGAGTTCGCTCCCAGCCCATCGCCCCGTGGCTCCTAACGTTAGAACGGAACTCTGAATGCAGGTCAGAACAAGATCCGCCTGTGGTAAGGCGGCGCAAGCATGAGCTCAAATCGTCAATCCGTTAATCAGCTAGCCAGCACGTTTGCCGGGCTGCCGCTCGACCGTCCTCAGATAATGGGCATTGTCAACGTTACGCCAGATAGCTTTTCCGATGGCGGTCAATTCGCAGGCTCGGCTGGGGCGGCCATCGAACACGGCCTGGCGCTAGCCGAACAGGGAGCCAGCATCTTGGATGTCGGCGGCGAGAGCACCCGACCTGGCGCCGATCCTGTCAGCCTGTCAGACGAACTGGCGCGCGTCCTGCCGGTGGTCGAGGCCTTAGCGAGCGCGGGGCACTGCGTGTCTATTGACACCCGCCATGCTGAGGTCATGCGCCAAGCCTGTGCGGCTGGGGCTGCCATCATCAACGACGTTGCCGCACTGCGCGAGCCGGGTGCTCTGGAGGCCGCCGGCGCTCTGGGGCGGCCTGTCATCTTGATGCACATGCAGGGCGAGCCGCGTTCTATGCAGCAAGCTCCAAGCTATCGCGATGTTGTGGGCGAGGTAGCGGCCTTCTTGCAAGAACGGGTGGCGGCCTGCCGAGCGGTCGGTCTGGCTGCAGAGCAGATTTGCCTGGACCCGGGTATCGGATTTGGCAAGAATCTGGGCCATAATCTGAGCCTGCTCAAGCATAGCCAAGCGTTGCTGGCGCTGGGCCATCCGCTGTTGATCGGAGCCTCGCGCAAGTCCTTCATCGCCAAAATCGACCGTCCAAGCAGCGCTGATCAGCGCGAGGCGGGAACCCTCGCCGCGCACCTGGCGGCTTTGCAAGCTGGCGCGCAGATCTTCCGTGTCCACGATGTGGCCAGCGCGCGTCAGGCCTTTGCGGTTTGGCAGGCTATACAATCCGCCGATTGATTTTGAGCGCGCGCGGCCTATAGTCTGCCGCCACAATTCAGCACCGCTCACAAGGTTGCAATTCGTTTTTTGAGAGAAGAGACCAAGCATGGCTCGCCGATACTTTGGAACCGACGGCATTCGTGGCCGCGCGAACATGGACCCAATGACCGCAGAGATGGCGCTGTATGTCGCTATGGCGGCGGGCTCGCACTTCACCGCGGACCACCGCCGTCACAAGGTGGTAATCGGCAAGGACACGCGGCTCAGCTCTTACATGTTGGAGCCCGCTTTGACCGCAGGCTTTACCGCGGTCGGCATGGATGTCTTGATCGCTGGCGTGCTGCCGACCCCCGCCGTGGCTAAGCTGACCGCCACCATGCGCGCCGATCTTGGCGTGATGATCTCGGCCTCGCACAATCCCTTCCAGGATAACGGTATCAAGCTGTTTGGCCCAGATGGCTACAAGCTGTCGGATCAGATCGAAAGCGAGATTGAGGAGCGGATCGACTCCTTTTTTGCTGGCCGCGCCCAAGAGGTACGGGTGGACTCGGCCGATCTAGGCAAGGTCGAGCGGGTTGAAAGCGTGTTTGGCCGCTATCTGGAATCGACCAAGCGCTGTTTCCCGCAACACTTGTCGCTCAAGGGCCTCAAGATCGCGGTGGATTGCGCCCACGGGGCGGCCTATCGCATTGCGCCGACTGTGCTCTATGAGCTGGGCGCAGAAGTGGTGGCCATGGGTGTTGAGCCCAACGGCACAAATATCAATGACAAATGCGGGGCAACCCATGTCGAAGCACTGCAAAAATTGGTGGTGGAGCAGGGCTGCGACATCGGCCTGGCCTTGGATGGCGACGCGGATCGGCTGATTGTCGTCGATGAGAAGGGCACCAAGGTCGATGGCGATCAAATCATGGCCGCTATCGCCGAGGCTCTGTCTGCCGACGGCAGCCTGGTCCGCAATACCTTGGTGGCGACGGTCATGTCGAACCTAGGCATGGAGCGCCACTTGGCAGCGCGTGGTATTGCGACCGAGCGCACGCAGGTCGGAGACCGCTATGTGCTGGAGCGCATGCGCGCGCAGGGCTACAGCCTGGGCGGCGAGCAGTCCGGCCACCTGATCTTGGCCGAGCACGCCACCACCGGCGACGGCCTGGCCGCGGCGCTGCAAGTTCTGGCGCTGATGCAGCGCGAGGCCAAACCTGCCAGTGCCTTGCTGACGCGCTTTATCCCTTTGCCGCAGCTCTTGTTGAATGCACGCTATAGTGCGGACAAGCAGCCGTTGGACATGCCCGAGATTCAGGCCGCCATACGTGACGCAGAAGTTGAGCTTGAAGGCCAGGGCCGTCTGCTGATTCGCAAATCTGGCACCGAACCGCTGATTCGCGTTATGGCCGAGGCCGAAGATGCTGCCATGGTCAAACGCCTGGTGACCGACTTGCGCGATCTAATCGCCCAGCTTGGCGCTTAGAAAGAGGTCTGGTTATGCAAGGACGCGTACTGATCGTTGCGGGCTCTGATTCAGGCGGCGGCGCTGGCATTCAGGCAGATATCAAGGCGGTGACCGCGCTGGGCGGGTTTGCCATGACTGCCATCACAGCTCTGACGGCGCAAAACACCCTCGGCGTCCACGGCGTCTTTGAGGTCGATCCCGCCTTTATCCAGCAGCAAATGCGGGTCTGCCTGGACGACCTGGGTGCGGATGCCATCAAGACCGGCATGCTGCATTCCGTACCGGTGATTGAGGCCGTCGCAGAGGTGCTGGCCGACTACCCCGATATTCCCTTGGTGGTTGATCCCGTGATGCGAGCCAAGGGCGGAGCGGCCTTGCTGCAGGATGAAGCGCAGGAGGCTTTGACCCGGCTGATGGTCTCGCGGGCGCGGGTGGTGACGCCCAATGTCCCCGAAGCCGAGGCTCTGCTGTCCAGGCAGGCGTTGCACATTGCGAACGTCGAGGCGCTGGAAGCGGCGGGGCGCGCTTTGGTTGGCTTGGGCGCTGGTGCGGCACTGATGAAAGGCGGCCACCTAGACGGCGCGGCTGAGATGGTGGATGTGCTGGTCGATGCGCGCGCCGGTACGCCTGGCGCAGGCGCTCCTGCTGTGCGCCGCTTTAGCCACGGGCCGCGCCTTGAGACGCGTCACACGCATGGCACTGGCTGCACTCTGGCCTCGGCCTTGGCTTGCGGTTTGGCCCAGGGCTTGACGCTTGAGGCAGCAGCCCAACGGGCGACAGCCTATGTCCGCCGCGCCATTGAGACCGCGCCGGGCTATGGCGGCGGGCACGGCCCGCTGAACCATGCCTGGCCGCTCGACTCCTAGGATTTGGGCAAAGCTACTAACGCTTGGACTCGGCTAGTCCGCGACCTTCAGCACGATTTTGCCCATGACCGAACCGCTCTCCAGCAGACGATGAGCCTCGCTGGCTTGCTCCAGATCAAAGCAGGCTTGGATGGGTTGGTGCAGGCGCCCGTCTAAGATCGACGGCCAAACGCGCGCTTTGATATCGTCAGTGATGGCTTGCTTTTGCGCATCGCTTTGTGGGCGGAGCGTCGAACCCGTAATGGTCTGGCGTTTGACCATCAGGTGGGCTGCGTGAAAGTTCGCCTGCATTCCGCCCTGCGTCGCAATGATGACCAAGCGGCCATCGACCGCCAGGCATTTGAGATCGCGCGCGATGTAGTCGCCTGCCACCATGTCGAGGATGACATCGACCCCGCGTCCGTCGGTCAGGGCTTTAACCGCCTCGACGAAATCTTGCTCGGGATAGATGATGGCCGCTTCTGCGCCCAGAGCCTGGCAGTAATCTGCCTTGTCCTGGCTCTTAACCGTCACATAACAGGTCTGGCCTTGAAGGCCCGCTAACTGGATCGCCATTGAGCCGATGCCGCTGGAGCCACCGTGCACCAAAAGGCTTTCACCAGGTTTCATACCCGCGCGCATATAGAGATTGGACCAGACGGTAAATAGGGTCTCTGGCAGCGCTGCAGCTTGATCGAGCGGAAAGCCCTCGGGCAATGGCAAGACCTGGCCCTGCGGGATGGTCACGAATTCAGCATAGCCGCCGCCGTTGGCCAACGCACAGACCGCTTGCCCGACTTGCCATTGGCGCACACCCGCACCCACAGCCTCGATAGTGCCGGCCACCTCAAGGCCGGGCAGGAGGCTTGCGCCCGCAGGCGGCGCATAAGAGCCCTGGCGCTGCAGCAGGTCGGGGCGGTTGATGCCTGCATAGGCAACGCGCACCAGGATATCGGTGTGGCCAGGCTGTGGTGCGATGACCTCGCTCAGGGTCAGAACCTCGGGTCCGCCAGCTTCAGGAATAGTGATTGCGCGCATGTGGGACTCCTTGGCTGGTAACAGGGGGCTGTTGGACGATGCAGCAAAGCTGCCGACTCGCGCGAGCCTGCCAAATATCTGAGGCCAAAACCAGGCAACAAATTTCACAGCTTTACAGTCGGTATGCGGGTGGGCGCAAAAACCTGTGCGGGGCGGGGGAAAAGCCTTGTCAAGCCCGCGCTGGGCGGCTAAATAGGCGCGACTTCACACGCGAGGGTGTCGGTGGGCGGCGTAAGCTGTGCATCGCTCCGGTGGCTTACGGGCCTTTGCCTCGCGGAGGATTAACCGGAAAAAGGAAAATATGGTTATGGATACGCCGACCTTTACCCTGCGTCAGCTCATGGAAGCTGGTGTTCACTTTGGTCACAACACCCGCCGTTGGAATCCCCAAATGGCGCCCTACCTGTTCGGTGCGCGCAACGGCATTCACATCATCAATTTGGAGCAGACCGTTCCGCTGCTGTATAAGGCACTGGAAAAGCTGCAATCTGTTGCGTCTAACAATGGTCGTGTGCTGTTCGTTGGCACCAAGCGCCAAGCGCAAGAAAAGATCGCCGAAACCGCGACCGCTTGCGGCCAGTACTACGTCAACCACCGCTGGTTGGGTGGCATGATGACCAACTGGAAGACCATCTCTCATTCAATCAAGCGCCTGCAAGACCTTGAGCGCCGCTTGACCGAAGAAGCAGCCGTGCTGACCAAGAAAGAGGCTCTGTTGATGAGCCGCGACAAGGAAAAGCTGGATCGCGCGCTGGGCGGTATCCGCGACATGAACGGCCTGCCCGATGTCATGGTTGTTGTGGACGTGGTCAAAGAGCACCTGGCGGTTAAAGAAGCCAACAACCTGGGCATTCCAGTGATCGGCATTCTGGACTCAAACGCGAGCCCCGCTGGCATCGACTTCCCGGTTCCGGGCAACGACGATGCACTGCGCGCCATCAACCTCTATTGCGATTTGTTCAGCGAAGCCATCGTTCAAGGCATCCAAGCAGAGTTGACTCGTTCAGGCGTTGACCTGGGCGAAGCGGTTGAAGTGCCTGAAGAAATCGCGCTGGCGAACGGTGTTGAAGCAGAGGCACCTGCCACTGACGCCGCTGCAGACAACGGCGAAGCCGCAGCGCAGTAACTGCGCCTTGAGCCGGAGCGGTGCTTGCTCCCCCAAAAGCGGGCAGGCATCGATCTGGTAAGCCCGTGCCAAATCTGGTAAGCAAGCGGGCAACGATAAAGAACTTTCCCCAAAAATCGAAATTGATGAGGATACCATGGCAGCGATTACAGCAGCACTGGTCAAAGAACTGCGCGACATGACCGGCGCAGGCATGATGGACGCCAAGAAGGCTTTGGTTGAAACCGAAGGTAACGTCGAAGAAGCGGTTGATTGGCTGCGCAAAAAGGGCCTGTCGAAGGCTGCAAAGAAGTCTGGCCGCGTGGCCGCTGAGGGCCTGGTGGCCGTGGCAACATCTGGCACCGCTGGTGCCGTTGTCGAGGTCAATGCCGAGACCGACTTTGTGGCGCGCAACGAAATTTTCCAAGCCTATGTTGGTAAGGTTGCTGAGGCCGCTGTGGCTGCCAAAGGTGATCTGGAAGCCGTCAAGACCCAAGACGTACCGGGCTCTTCACGCAACTTCGCCGACGAGATCACTCACATGATCGCAACCATCGGTGAAAATATGGGCCTGCGCCGCGCGGACTACCTGTCCGTTGAGCAGGGCGTCGTTTCTTCGTATGTCCACGGCTCTGTGACCGCTGGTATGGGCAAGATCGGCGTGCTGGTTGCTCTGGAATCGGCTGCTGACACCGCCGCTCTGGAAGGCATTGCCAAGCAAGTTGCTATGCACATCGCGGCGACCAACCCGGCGTCTTTGTCGGTTGACGAGCTGGACCCAACAGCGGTTGAGCGCGAGCGCAAGGTCTTGATCGACCAGGCGGTTGCCTCTGGCAAGCCGCAGGAGATCGCTGAGAAGATGGTCGAAGGCCGTATGCGCAAGTACTACGAAGAAGTTGTGCTGCTGGAGCAGACCTTTGTCATCAACACCGACTTCAAGGTTGGAAAGTTCCTGGAAGCGCAAGGCAAAGAGCTGGGCGCGGCCATCAAGATGACCGGCTTCAAGCGTCTGGCGCTGGGCGAAGGCATCGAAAAAGAAGAGAGCGATTTCGCCGCGGAAGTGAAAGCGGCTGCTGGTCTGTAAGACCGCAGAAGCGCCTTGGCTGATACCGGGGGCGCGGCGATCGCACAAAATGAAGGCCCTACCGTTAGCGCGGTGGGGCTTTTTTTGTCGGGATTGTTGGTCGAGCGGTTGCCCAGAGGTGGTGCGGGGCTTAGCAATCGCCGAGGCCAAAGATCCAGCACCTCCCCAGAGGCCAGGTACGGCGGCGCTCCGCGCTAAACCCGGCACTCATCGAGGTAGTGACGGCAAAGCACATCAATCAAGTCGCGCACCACGTCGTTTTTCAACGAATAGAGCATGAACTGTTGAGACCGGCGCGCCACGACCAGATCGTCAGCGCGCAAGCGGGTCAAATGCTGCGAGACAAGGCTCTGGCGTAGGCCAAGCTGTTCTTGAATTTCGCCGACCGAGGCCTCGCCGCCTGACAATATGCACAGGATCAGCAGGCGGTGGGGATTGCCCAACGCACGCATAATGGAAGACGCCTCTTCGGCACGGTCCGCCATCAACGCCATTTCAAGGCCGGACTTGTCCCCAGGCAATGGTGCTTGATCGCGTGGCAAGGCGTCGGTCATGGCAAGGGCAGAGCCTTTTTTTGGGTCATTGGTTTGCTCTTTGCTATCGTCAAGTGGCATGCAGGCGGTCTCCGTCGCAGTCTAGGCTGTCCGCTGGGATTTGTTGAGGGAAAAATGGCACTGCGCCCCTGAGTGTGGGAAACAGGCCTCGCATGTCCGGCCGATTAACTGAACCAAGACAGGCGTAATCCCCTTGCCCAAGTGCTCTGCTTCATGGTTGTTCCTGGGCGTATTATATCTTAGTTTGTGAATATATCTAGTGCTTGAAGCTTGCGGCAAACATCGGGCCCTCGTATCAGCCGGGCGAGCATCCCAATGTGTGGCGGCGCATAACCAGGCGCGTGATCCCCAAGCCGAGAAATTGCGCATATTCGTATAATAGAATATTGATATCTAAGTCCCGCTTTGCTAGCTTGCGTTTCATTGACATTCGAATATAGCGTTAAGTGGAAGATACGTACGATGACAAGCGCTCTCAATCGCCGGAGGTTCCTGGCCGCAGGTGCTGCCTCAGCCGGAGCTGTTGCAACCGGCACGCTCACCGCCGGGGCCGCAAAGGCAGCCAGCCCCTTTGAAATGAAAGAGTGGAATCAGTACCTGGGGGCCGGTGTTGATGACGAACCATATGGTACGCCTTCTGACTATGAAGCGCATGTGGTCCGCCGCAATGTGCCTTGGCTGACCGCCGATTCCGTCTCCTCTATCAATTTTACCCCGCTGGCGGACCTGGAGGGATTTATCACCCCCAACGGACTGCACTTCGAGCGCCACCACGGCGGCCGGGCGATCGTGGATCCTGCCGAGCACCGCCTTATGATCCACGGCTTGGTGGAAAAGCCGCTGGTCTTTAGCCTGGAGGATTTGAAGCGCCTGCCCAGCATCTCACGCTTTTACTTCATCGAGTGTGCTGCGAACGGTGGCATGGAGTGGCGCGGCGCCCAGCTCAATGGCTGTCAGTTCACCCATGGCATGGTGTCCTGCTGCCAATATACCGGGGTGAAGCTCTCGACGCTGATGGAAATGGTGGGCGTCAAGCCGAATGGCAAATGGGTCATGGCAGAGGGCGCGGATGCAGCGGGCATGAACCGGTCGATCCCCATGGAAAAAGTCATGGACGACTGCATGATCGCCTGGGCACAAAATGGCGAGGCGCTGCGCCCAGGTCAAGGCTACCCCATGCGGCTCGTTGTGCCTGGTTTTGAGGGCAATATGTGGGTTAAGTGGATCCGGCGCCTTGAAATCGGCGATCTGCCCTGGTTCGCGCGCGAGGAGACCTCCAAGTACACCGATTTGCTGGCCGATGGCCGCGCGCGCATGTTCACCTGGGTGCAGGACTGCAACTCGGTCATCACCCGTCCTTCGCCGGAAAAGCCTTGGTTGGATCGCAAGGGCTTCCACATGATTTCGGGTCTGGCATGGTCCGGGCGTGGGGCTGTCAAAGGGGTGGATATCTCGCTGGATGGCGGCAACTCCTGGATCCCGGCCGACCTAGAAGGCCCGGTGATGCCCAAGTGTCTGACCCGCTTCAATCTGCCGTTCGAGTGGCAAGGCCAGGAGATGCTGATCCAGTCTCGCGCCTATGACGACACCGGCTACGTCCAACCGACGTTCGCGCAAAACCGCAGCGTGCGCGGTGTGAACTCGATCTATCACAACAACTCGATCCACACCTGGCACATTAAGCCAGATGGCAAAGTCGAAAATGTTCAGTTGGTGTAAGATGATGAAATCACAAACGATTTTTGCTGTTGCTGCCCTTGTCGGGCTCGGCTTTGTTGGCACCGCCCTGGCGCAGGACTATCAGCGGCCAAGCGTTTCGGGCATAGGCTCTGTTCCCAGCGAGGCGCAAATCGCAGCTTGGGACATCGATGTGCGACCCGATGGCTTGGGCTTGCCGATTGGCAGCGGAACAGCAGAGCTAGGCGAGGAGATCTTTGCTGATCGCTGTGCGCAATGCCACGGTGATTTCGGCGAGGGCGTGGACCGTTGGCCCGTGCTCACAGGCGGCCAGGGATCACTGACTGAACATCGGCCAGAAAAAACCATCGGCTCCTACTGGCCCTACAGCTCAACCCTGTTCGACTATATCTATCGCGCCATGCCTTACGGTGAGGCCAAGAGCCTGACGCCGGATGAGGTCTATGCAATTTCGGCATATTTGCTGGCGGAAAACGAGATTGTTGAGCGCGATCAGGTGCTCAATCAAGACAACTTCGCGCAGATCAAAATGCCAAATCAGGCCAATTTTTTCGCCGACGATCGCTCCAAGAGCGAGGCCTATACCGAGCGCTGCATGACCAATTGCAAGACCGAGCCGGTGACCATTGTCTCCGCCGCGCCCGAACTGGACGTAACGCCGGAAGACGAATGATCGCGGGGGCGCGACGGTGAGCCCTGTCGCCTCTGGGTCTCAAGTAAGACCCTATCAGGTATCAAAACTGAACCAACTGACAGCGCAAAGAACGGACCAAGAAAGGATCAGAGCTGGAGCAACCAGCCAAAGGCACAACGAACTCGAAAGGACATACGAGTGACCAGCATGTTGAACCAACGCCCGCGCCAGCGGGTTTCCGACCAGACCGTGCAGTTGATCTTGGCGGAGTACCAGAAGGGCGTCAGCGTACCTGAGCTTTTGCACCGCTATCAGATCACTGACCGCTCATTTTATCGCTGGAAGAAGAAGTACGGCGTTGCCAATGTGGCGCGCAGCAAGATCGCCTGCGCCTAGTCAGCGCGCCTAATTCACGCGCGCCTTACCCAACGCTTGAGGTGCTGACCTGGAAGTATCAGGCCAGACAGAGCCGAAGTGCGTGACCTCAGCGTGCGATCTTGGGCAGTTGTCCCTTGTAGTCCTTGAACATCACAACCAGCGTGCGGAAGCCATCCTTGGTGAGCAAGCTGCCATCGTCGGCATAGAGCAGTTCGCCCTGGCGATTGTAGCCGCGCCGCACGCTTTTTGAAGGCGAGGAGCGGAAGAAGCGGGGCACTTCGCCCTTGACCTGAGCGTCCGCCAGCGCGTCATCGCGCCCTAGGACCCGGTTGAACAGCGCGCGCGAATTGCGCTTGTGCATGCGAATGCAGCCGTGGCTATCGACGCGTCCCAGCTTGCGATACTGGCTTGGCGTGGTGCCGTGCAGAGCGACGCCCGACCGGCGACCTGAACTGTAGTGCAGATCAATGAACATGGCGTCGTACATGCCCGCGGAATAGAATCCGAGTTTCTGCCGTCCACGGCGTTCATCTAGGTTAAACACGCCAGCTGGCGTGGGGCCAGAGAACTTATCGCCGGGATACTTGCGGCCAGTGGAGACCAGCCAGGAGTAGGTAGGCACCTGTTTGTGCTTGTCCCAATACACCGGGTCCCACATGCCAAGGCGCCAAGGCAGCTTAGCTGGTTCTGAGGTCAGGCCATCGGTCTGGCCATCACCGGCATTCGCAATCAAAGTGCCGATGGCGTCCAGCCCGGCGCTGGCGTTTTGCTCGTCACGGTCACGATGCAAGACCCACATGCGCTGCGCCGTTTTTCCCTTGGTGGCCAAATTGATATAGATGACCGTTTCGTAGCGCCAATCGATCTTGCTGGGCGCAACGAAAGTATCGATGCCGTCCAAGCTCTCTAGGTAGGCGATGCCCGGATTGTCAGCTTTCAACAGGGCGGCAAGCTCTGGTTCGGGGGCGCTGTTGTTCTCGGCCCAAGCGCTTGCGCCAAGCGCCAACATGCCCAGGCCAGCCGTTATGGCGCCTGCAAGTGCGCGGGTAGCTTGGCGTCGCGAAATGTGAATCATGGTATGTCCCTAGCCTCAGTCAAACGGTCAGCGCCAGCTTCGGCTTGGCGGCTCGCGGGCTGGCGGCATTTTTTGTGTCGGGCAGTTTGACGTCAAACGAGGGCGGCTGACAAGAGGGCAAGCGCGCTCGTTGTGAAAATGCCAATCACATTTCCATCAAGCAAAGCATTGACGCAGCTTGCGGGCCTGCCGTTGGTCGCGGCGCGCGGCCCTGGCTCGGGAGTGTTTACTCGCCCAGAGCGTCCAAATAGACCTGCAGCAGCTCTTCTTGCTCTTGGCGCTCGGCGTCGTCCATCTTGCGCAGCTTCAGGATTTGGCGGATGATTTTGGGTTCAAAACCGCTCGACTTTGCCTCGGACAAGATGTCTTTGATGTCGTTGGCGATGCCCTTGCGGTCCTCCTCTAGGCGTTCGATGCGCTCGATGAATTGGCGCAGATGGTTTGCGGCAAGCTGACCTTCGGCCATGATAGTTCTTCCTTCAGATTTTATGTGTCGCTGCCGTGGGTGGCGGCGTGCGAGATTTTGAACGCTGCTTGTTGTTCGGGCGTTGCTTCGCGTTGGTACTTGGCTTTCCAGCTCTCGTAGGGCTCGCCATAGACCAGCTCACGCGCCGCGTCATAGCTCATGGCTTCGCCCTGAGCTTCGGCGGCGGCTTTGTACCACTTGGACAGGCAATTGCGGCAAAAGCCAGACAGGTTCATCAGGTCGATGTTCTGTACGTCCGTGCGGTCACGCAGGTGCTGCACCAGGCGGCGATAGGTTGCGGCCTCGCGCTCCAGGGTGGCCAGCTCTTCGGGGCTATAGCTGCGGCTGCTGTCGCTCATAGGGGCAAATCCTTCTGGAATCAGGCGCTGGCGGTGCTGGTCTGTTCGCGCCAGACTTGGCCAAGCTCGTGCGCCTTGCGGCGCGGGTAGGGGCCCGCTGATAGCACGCTGGCCAGGGCCGCCGCAAGCTGCGCTGCGTGAGTTTTTTGTCCGGTCGCATCGCCGATCAAGTCTTGGCGAATTTCAATCGCCACATAGGGGCGCCCGGCCTCTTCGCCGTGGTGGTTGATGGTATAGGACTTGGGCGCGTGGGCCCCATAGGGCTGGTTATCGCCGACCGGCGCGGGGCTGGTCTTTTGCAGCTCAGAGCGGGTGGCCAGCGACAGGCGGCCATCGGTATCCCAGATGACGCCAAAGTGCCACGGGCGCGGCAGCCCGCCATCCATCAGTTGCGGCGTGAAGGAGTGGATCGAGATCAAGGGAACGCAAAGGCCGTGGCGCTGGTCGAGGGCGCTCAACAGGTCGCCCAGCTTGCTCTGATAGGGATGAAACAGGGCTTCGGCGCGCTGGTGACGTTGGTCTGCGGTCAGGCTTTGGTTGCCGGGAATCGGCACCGCGTCGGATGTCGGCGGGATCGAGGAGCCGTCCTCCAAATAGCGGTTAGGGTCCAGCGCCAGGCGTGAATAGTTGTGCTGGATCATGGGGATATCCAGCGCGTCAGCCACCAGACTCGACACCGCCAGCGCGCCAATATCGTAGGCCACGTGCTGGCCAAACACCGCCTCTGGCAGACCCAGGGTGCCTAGGGTTTGCGGCACGCGATTGCTGGCGTGATCGACACAGATCAGGGCTGCTGCCCGGCCGTGTTCGCGGTAGAGCGACCAAGCGGGCAGTTCATGAGGGGCGAGCAGCGACATGGAGACATCCAGCGGCGGGTGAGAGACGGTGGCGCAGATTACTCGGCTGCTTGCGCCGCTTCAAGGTCTGCGTTGAGGCCCACAGGTTGACCCACCGCCACCACGCGCAGGCGGTCAGGATCGAACCAGTCCTTGGCAACGCGCTGGATGTCCTCAACGGTGATGGCGTTGATCAGCTCAGAGCGCACATTGGGGTAATCGCGGTCCAGACCAGAGATTTGCAGCCCTTGCAAATAGCGCGCGGTCTGGCGGATCGAGGTGCGTTGCAGGGCATAGTTGCCGATGATGTAGTCCTTGGCGGCCTGCAACTCAGCCTCACTCAAACCGTTGGCGGCAATGTCGCCCCAGATCTCTTTGGTGAGGGCCAGCGCATCGCCAGCGTGTTCGTTCTGGGTGCTGAAGGCAATTTGCACCAGCGGCGCAAGGTCGCCCAGCGAGAAAAAGGAGCTGGCACCATAGGTCCAGCCGCGCTTTTCGCGCAGCTCCTTGTTCAGCCGTGTTGTCAGGGTCGAACCGCCCAAAATATGGTTGATGACATAGGCGATTAGATAGTCGGGATGGTCGCGCGGCAGGCCCTCTTGGCTGGCCATGATAAAGGTCTGTGGCGTCGGCCAGTCACTGACCTCCAGCTTGCCGGGATTGTTGAGCGTTGCGATTTCAAACGTATCTAGGCTTGCGGTCTCGGCGATACCGGCAAACAGGCGGTCGATATAGGGGCCAAGCTCGGCCTCTGTGATATCGCCCGATGCGCCGATGACCAGCGTATCTTTGGCAAAGCGGGCGCGAACAAAGGCCTGCAAGTCGTCTTTGGTAATGGCATCCAGGCTGTCATCGGTGCCGCGCTGGCGACGGCCATAGGGGTGGTTGTCATAGAGCATGGCGCGCATCAGCCGAATGGCGATCCACTGCGGGTCTTTGGCGTCGATTTGCAGGCGGGTCTTGACCTGGCTTACATTGCGCTCAATCGCGTCGGCGTCAAAGCGCGGTTGGGTCAGCGTTGAGTTAAGCAGCTCGGCAGCCTGGTCTTGAAACTGAGTGAGGGTGGTAAACCGACCAGTGAAATAGTCCCGGCCCGAGGCAAAGGACAAGCGCATGCCAATGTCATTGGTTGCAGCAGCGAAAGCTTGATTGTCCAGATCGCCCGCGCCCTCGGTCAGCAGGCCCTCCAACAAAAAGGCCAGGCCCTCCTTGCCCTGCGGGTCATAGATGCTGCCGCCCTTGAAGGCGAAAGACACGGAGACCAGCGGCGCGCTGTCATCGGGAAGAAACCAGACCTTAAGGCCCGAAGGGGTCGTGATTTCTTGGATGTTCATCGAGGCTCCGGCAGGTAGAACTGTGGCGAAGAGGCCACCGGCGGCCAGCAACATTGCGGTGCCAACGGTCTTGAGAAAACGATACATGCCTGACTGCTCCTGTGGACGCAAGATTCTTGTGGGCAGGCTTAGGAGCCTGCGGTGGGTCGCAAGATGGCAACAACGGTCTGTTTTTTCTTCAGTACGGCCTTGGCGGCGGCCTCGACCTGCTCTTTTGTTACGGCGCCCAGGCGTGTCGCGTAGGACTGGACGTCCTCCAATTGCCCGCCGACCGACAAGGTGCGGCCGATGATGCGCGCGCCTGTGGTCAAAGAGTCTTGTTCATAGACCAGCTCGACAGTCATGCGGCGCACAGCGGTCGCCACCTCCTCATCCGTGACGCCTTCGCTCAGCACCAGGTCGATTTCGCGGTTTAGGGCGGCTTCTGCGGCCTCCAGATCTCCGCCCGGCGCTGGCACGATGTATGCAGAAAAACCGGAATAATCCAGGCCGTTGGGGTCATAGTAAGCCCCTGCTGCCACTGCGATTTTTTCCTCCTCAACCAAGCGGCGATTGAGGCGCGTGGTGGTGTCGCCGCCCAGGATATAGGCAAGAACGGTCAAGGCGACCGGGTCTGCACCTTCGCCAAACAAGTTCGGATCGTTCGCAACCATGGTGGGGGCCAGGTAGCGGATTAGCAACTGGCTTGTGCCAACGGTCTCATCTTCGATCAGCACCCGCCGCTGGCCGTACTGAGGCGGCTCTTTGGGGCGCTGCCGCTCGCTGACCGGGGCGGTGGGCTCAACCTGGCCATAGGTGGACTTGGCCAGTTCAAACACGGCCTCGGGCTCGACATCACCAGCGACAACCAGAATGGCGTTTTGCGGCCCATACCAAAGGTCATAAAAGGCCAGCACGTCTTCGCGCGTCAGGCTCTCGATTTCGTGCCGCCAGCCGATCACCGGCTTGCCATAGGGGTGGTTTTGGTACAGCGCTGCGGTCATGGCCTCGCCCAACTTGGCGCTGGGATTGTTGCCGACCCGCTGCTCGCGTTCTTCGATGACCACCGAGCGTTCAGAGCTGAACTCAGCCTCTTCCAGCACCAAGTGGGTCATGCGGTCCGCTTCCATGGCCATGATCTCAGGCAGATGCTCTTTGGCGATGGTTTGATGGTAGGCGGTCTGGTCGTTGGACGTGAAGGCGTTCTCGCTGCCTCCGTGGCGCACAACAAACTGGGAGTAGGTATCGCGCGGGTGCTTCTCAGTGCCTTTGAACATCAGGTGTTCCAGCAGGTGCGCAATGCCGGACTTGCCCGGCGCCTCATCAGCCGCCCCGACCTTGTACCACACCATGTGGTGAACAATGGGCGCTCTGCGGTTGGGCAGCACCACCACTTGCATGCCGTTGTCCAGCTCGAATTGGTGGGCGTTAAAGCCCCCACTGCTCTGGCTGTCGGATGCGAACGCGCTGGCGGACATGCTTGCCGCCAAAGCGGTCGAGAGTGCCAGGGTCTTCAAAGAGGGAAGGGCCTTGATGGACACGACTGCGGGTTTCCTCTGCGTTGGTTGGCTCAGCCCGGGGGAGCGGATACCGATTATTCTTGGGTGGGATTCAGACCTGGTTCAGTTCCAGATAGGTCGCCCCAGGCAAGGTTCAACACTGGACCTATGGCCAGGACAAGGCAAGGTCTAAGGCTTAGGGGTCACTTGCCATCACATGCCGTTCAGCGGGGCTGGGCCGGGACCGCGAGGCTAGTTTTCTCGCCTTTGCCCGAGCAGACTGGCCGGATCAAAGGGACGCTCCGTGCCGGTCTGGAGCAAAAGCAAGGAGTGCCCTTCGCTGGCAAAGGACTGAGTGGCCGTCGCAACACCCTTGGAGCGCAGCAGGCGCAGCTCTTCGTCTACGTCAACCGGTGTTCCTTGAACCTTGGTGATCTTGTTGAACCGCAAGGGCTTGAGCAAATTGTCAATTGCGTTGCGCGGGCCGGATTGTTTGCCAACGGCCTCTTCTTGCAGCACTTGGCGGATGTTGGAGTCCTGATACTGGCCAAAGTTGCTTTGCAGGGCCGGGACGCTGGCAACCTGTTGGCTGTCCCCAAGCAAGGCTCTGCGCGCAATTTCCTGGGTAAGGTTGGCGTCCTTATCGTAGTACGATCCTGTTTGTGGTTCTGGCAAGCCAACGCCCGCAGGCGGCTCGGCCAGCGCGCTGCGCGGCACAACGGCGTAAGCGTCAGGCTTACCACGGAACGACACCTTGCCGGTACTGCAAGCAGAGAGGCCAACAGCCATCAGCAAGCAGGCAAGCAAGGCCGTCGACCGGCGCGGTGAGGCGGATATCTGGGTCATGGCGCGGATAATATCAGCGGCTGGGCGCGGGACGCAAGTTGTCATACAAGAACAAGCAGGCCCCCACAAAAATGACGGAATCGGCAACATTGAAAGTCGGGTAGTGGTAGCCGAAGGCGTGAAAATCCAGCCAGTCAATCACAGCCGATATTCGCAAGCGATCCACCATATTGCCCAGGGCTCCTCCAACGATCAGCCCAAAGGCCACCGCGCGGCGCGGCGAGGGCTCGGCGCGAAGATAGACCAGCAGGCCGATGATGATGGCCAAGGCCACTGCGATGAAGAACCAACGGCCAAAACCACCCAAGTCTGCGCCAAGCGAGAAGGCTACGCCGGGGTTGAGTTCGTAAACAATGTTGAGGAAGGGCAGGGCCCAAACGCTTTCTTGCAAGCTCGACAGGCTGCGGACCACCAGCAATTTGCTGAGCTGATCCACCACCAGACTTACGATCGCAAGGAAATAAAAGCGATGCCAAATGCCAGTCATAAGCGCTCCCTTAAGCCTTAGCAGCGTTGGCGTCATAAGCCGACGCACAGCGACCGCACACGCTGGGGTGCGCGGCAACTGAACCCACATCGGGCTCGTGCTTCCAGCAGCGCTCGCAGCGGCTGTCGTCGGCCTTGGCGAACACCACGGCGACGCCCGGCACATCTTCAAGCGTGAAGGCACCCGCGGGCGCTTCATCTTGCAGCAGGCTGATTTGCGAGGTGATGGCAATGTCGTCCCAAGGCTCGCCGTCGGCCACCGCAAAGCGCTCAGCGCTCAGATAGACGCGCGGGGCGGCTTCCAGGCTGGAGCCAATGGTCTTTTCCTTACGTTGGATTTCCAGCGCGCCGGTGATGACGCGGCGGATTTGGCGGATTTCTTCCCACTTGGTCGCAAGCTCGGGCGCCAGCCAAGCGTCAGGCAATACCGGCCATTGGCGCAAATGCACCGAATCCTCGGGCGCCAAGCTGGTCGCCAAGCCGTGCTCAGCCTCATCGGCCTTGCGCTGTTGCCAGGCTTCTTCGGCGGTGAAAACGGTGAAGGGGGCCAGCCAAGCGGTGAGGCAGGCGAAGACTTCGGCCAAAACGGTCTGGGTTGCGCGGCGGCTGAGCGAATTGCGGGCATCGCAATACAGCACGTCTTTGCGGACGTCAAAGTAGAAGGCCGACAGCTCAACGCCACAGAAGTTGATCAAGGCATTGTAAATGCGGTTGTATTCGTGCTGATCGCTGGCGTTGCGCATGAGCTGATCGAGTTGCTTGAGGCGGTGCAGAACCCAGCGCTCCAGCTCGGGCATCTCGGCTGCGGCAACCGCGTGCTGAGCTTCAAAGTCGGCCAGGTTGCCCAGCGTAAAGCGCAGCGTGTTGCGCAAACGGCGGTAAGCGTCAGCCTGAGCCTGAAGGATGGATTTGCCGATGCGCTGATCGGCAGTGAAGTCGGTTGAAATCACCCAAAGGCGCAGAATATCAATGCCGTATTGGTTGGCGACCTCCAGCGGGTCGACGCCATTACCCAGCGATTTGGACATCTTGCGGCCTTGCTCGTCCATGGTAAAGCCGTGGGTGAGCACGGCCTTATAGGGCGCGCGACCTCGCGTGCCCGCCGATTCCAGCAAAGAGGTGTGGAACCAGCCGCGGTGTTGATCGGTGCCTTCCAGGTAGAGGTCGGCGGGCCAGCTCAATTCGGGGCGCTTTTCCAGCACAAAGGCATGGGTCGAGCCGGAGTCAAACCAGACCTCCACCACGTCTTGCACCTGCTCGTAGTCAGCCAGATCGTAGTCGGAGCCCAGGAAGTCTTGCGGATCGCGCGTAAACCAAGCGTCGCCGCCTTCTTCGTCAAAAGCCTTGGCGATGCGTTCGATCACGGCTGCATCGCGCAGGGGCTCGAAGGTCTCTTTGTTCATGAAGATGGGCAGCGGCACACCCCAGACGCGTTGGCGCGACACACACCAATCCGGGCGCGCTTCGATCATCGAGCGCAGGCGGGTCTTGCCCTGGTTGGGGAAAAAGGCCGTCTCGTCGATGGCGGCCAGGGCTTTATCACGCAGCTCGTTGGTCTCCATAGAGATGAACCATTGCGGCGTGTTGCGATAGATCAGCGGAGCCTTAGAGCGCCAAGAATGCGGGTAGGAGTGCAGTTGCGAGCCCTTGTGCAACAGGCCGCCGGATTCATCCAGCGCTTTGATCACTGGCCCCAGATGGCTGCCCATCTTGCCCTTTTGGTCATAGACCGTCAGGCCCGCGAACAGCGGCACGTGCGGGTAATAGCTGCCGTCTTCAGAGACGGTCATGGGCACCTCGATTCCGTGCTTGAGGTGCGCCAGCTCGTAGTCTTCCAAGCCGTGACCAGGCGCGATGTGGACAAAGCCCGTGCCAGCCTCTGCGGTCACATAGTCGCCCGCCAGCATGGGCACGTCGAAATCATAGCCGCCTTCGGCTTCGGCCAAGTTGGACAGAGGGTGGCGCGTCACCATGCCCTCGTGCACCGCTGCGTCGCCCAGGCGTGTGAAGGCCTCGACCTTGGACAGCTTCATCACCTCGTCGGCCAGATCGTCGGCCAAAATCAGCACTTCGCCAGCCTGCGCGCGACCGCCCTCGGCCACAGCGTCGACCTGATAACGGCCATATGACAGGGCCTCGTTAAAAGCCAGGGCGCGGTTTGCGGGCATGGTCCAGGGCGTGGTGGTCCAGATCACCACAGAGCTGCCCTCCAGCTCGGGCGCTTTGGGGGCAGAGATGACCTTGAAACGCACCCAGATGGTGACCGATTTGTGGTCAGCGTATTCGACCTCGGCATCGGCCAAGGCGGTCTTCTCGACCACCGACCACAGCACGGGCTTAGAGCCGCGATACAGGCCGCCGTTGAGCAAGAACTTGCCCAGCTCGCGTACAATCTGGCCTTCGGCATCAAAGCTCATGGTCTTATACGGCTTGTCCCAATCGCCCATGACGCCTAGGCGCTTGAACTGGGGGATTTGCTCGCCGATCCAGTGCTCGGCAAAGGCGCGACACTCCTGGCGGAAATCCACCACCGGCACGTCGTCTTTTTCCTTGTTCTCGGCGCGGTATTTCTCTTCGACCTTCCATTCGATCGGCAGGCCGTGGCAGTCCCAGCCGGGGACGTAGTGCGCGTTGTAGCCCTGCATTTGGCGGGTGCGAACGATCTGATCTTTCAAGATCTTGTTCAGTGCGTGACCGATGTGGATGGCACCGTTGGCGTAGGGCGGGCCGTCGTGCAAGATGTAGGGCTTGCGGTCTTTGCTCTCTTCGCGCAGGCGATCAAACAGGCCCAGCTCCTCCCAGTTCTGCAAAATCTCGGGCTCACGCTTGGGCAGGCCAGCGCGCATCGGCAGGCCGGTGGCGGGCAGCAGAACGGAATTCTTGTAATCAGGCGTGGAGGACTCGGTCATGACAAAGGCGGCAATCAGGTAACTTGGCAGGAAAGGTTGGGGCGTAGAGCGCGACGGCGAAGGCAGGCGAGCACGCATCAGTAATCGCGCGCTGACGAGCCCCTCGACGCGGGCACACCCTAGCCAGGCGGCAAGGGCACGGCAAGCAGCATTTACCCCGGCGGGGGCCAAAGGCGGCCTGGCTCAACCAGGCCGAAGCGGTCAGGGAGCTGCTAGCGGGCGATCAGC
Organism: Alphaproteobacteria bacterium; assembly: GCA_030428255.1. Lineage (GTDB taxonomy): Bacteria > Pseudomonadota > Alphaproteobacteria > UBA7985 > JAUIBT01 > JAUIBT01. Next base: position 168,071 of record JAUIBT010000003.1, read on the forward strand.
GGCCTGAACTCAGCAACAATCAGATCGTAAAGCGGGCGCTTGAAGGGAACAATCAGGTCTGGAACGTCGCCAAAGGGCACCCACTTCCAGGCCGAAAACTCAGGGTGGTCGGTCTCAAGGTTGATGTCCTGCTCGCGGCCCGTAAAGCGGGCCAGATACCACATCTGCTTTTGCCCCTTAAAGGCACCGCCCCACAACTTGGCTGCCAGCTCCTCAGGGAAATCGTAGGACAGCCAGTCGCGGCTCGTGGCCATTAGATCGACTGCGTGCGGCGCGATGGAGGTCTCTTCTTCCAACTCACGGTAGACCGCAGCCAGCGGGTCTTCGCCTGCGTCGATCCCCCCTTGGGGCATCTGCCAGGCAGGGCCGGGGTTGTCGATGCGCTGAGCGACAAAGACCTGACTATCGGCGTTGAGCAACACCATGCCTACGCCCAAGCGATAGCGTCGGTCTTCTGGGGGGATAGGGCTGTTCATGGCTTTGGACTTGGTTATCAGAGTGGGAAACAAAAAGCAGGTGAGGGCAAAGCAAAGGGGCGTGCCTGGCTGGCCCGCCCCTTGCGCGATTGGGATGATTGCTCGCTATCAGAAGAAAGCCAGGCCCCTGATCAAATCAACGGCGCGCAAAAGCTGATAGTCTACGGGCTCTTCTTCGGGCTGAGAGAAGACGGTGGTTATGTTGTCTTCCGGCGCTGGGGTTTCGCCGTTTTGCTCTTCACTTTTTTGATCCTCAACGGGTGCGGTTTTATCGCCCGTTGGAGCGTCGTGCGCAGGCGCTGCGTCCCCAGCGCTGCCCTCTGCGGGCGCTTCGTCTTGCGGGTCCTGCTCGCCTTCTTGCGGGTTTGCCAGAGAGTTGCGCAGGTCGCTCTCGCGACGCAAACGGCGCTGGCCTTCCAGCGGCTCGATGCGCGCTTGTTCAACGATGATATCAGGGACAATGCCGGTCGCTTGGATCGAGGTGCCCGCTGGCGTGAAATAGCGCTGGGTGGTGATCTTCATGACACCCGCACCGGGCAGGTCATAGAGGGTCTGGACCGAGCCTTTGCCGAAGGTGGTGGTGCCCAAAATGACCGCGCGGCGATGATCCTTGAGCGCGCCAGCAACAATCTCTGACGCAGACGCTGAGCCGCCGTTGACCAGCACGATCAGCGGCTTGCCGTCGATCAGGTCACCTGGCACCGCTGCGATGCGCCGCACGTCGCGCGGATCGCGACCACGGGTTGAGACGATTTCGCCCTTGTCCAAAAAGGCATCAGAAATATCAATGGCTTGGGTCAGAAGGCCGCCTGGATTGTTGCGCAGGTCCATGATGTAGCCAACGATTTTATCCCCATTCTCGCTCTCCATTTCCTCCAGCTCGCGCTTGAGCGAATCGTAGGTCGTACCGCTGAACTGGGAGATGTGGAAGTAGCCGACGGTGCCATCGCCTTCCAGGCGCGCGCGAACGGTGCGCAGCGGAATAATCGCCCGAACCAGCTCGACATCAAAGGTGTCGTCCATGCCTTCGCGATAGACGGTCAGGGTGATGGAGGTGCCGACCAAGCCGCGCATAATATCAACGGCTTCGGACAAATTCATGCCCTGGACCGCCTGGCCGTCCAGGTGGGTGATTAAGTCGTTGGGCTGCAAACCAGCCTTCTCGGCTGGCGTGTCACGCAATGGGGAGATGACCTTCACAAAGCCATCTTCCATGGTGACTTCGATGCCAAGACCACCGAACTGCCCGTCGGTCTCAATGCGCATTTCTTCGGCCTCGGAAGCCGGAATGTAGGTCGAGTGGGGGTCAAGGCTGCGGAGCATGCCGTTGATGGCCGCTTCGATCAGCTCTTTGTCGGTCTTTTCGTCAACGTAGAGGTTACGCACTCGCTCAAAGACTTGACCGAACAGCTCGGTCTGCCGGAACACCTCGTCTTTGTTTTGCGCGCTGCCGTTCTGCGCCGTAGCGGTCAAGGCCAGGCCGAGCGCCGCCAGGCCTATAAAAGCGATAAATGCACGTTGGATCATGTGTCTTCCTTTCAGTGCCAGCCAGCGCGGGCCGCGTCACAGCGCGAGCCTGAGGGCCAGGGGCCGTGTGGGCCCAAGCGTATTTGCTCAGACCTTAACACTCATGGCTGCAATGGAAAGAGCGTATTTGTGGTCATGCTGAGGCAAGTGGCATCATAGCCGCTCACGTTTGCGCGTAAGTCGCCGTGAGCAGGGGGCTAGGCCAACAGAGTGCCGGCGGTCATGGCCTCGGGCTGCGCTAAACCCATCAGCGTCAGAATTGTCGGCGCGACGTTGCACAAACTGCCGTCCTTCAGCGCCCGATCGGCTCCAAACAGCGAGATGGTCACCGGGTTAATGGTGTGGGCGGTGTGCGGCTTGCCACTGTCGGGATCGACCATGGTCTCGCAGTTGCCGTGGTCGGCGGTCACCAGAGCGCAGCCGCCCTTGGCCGCCAAAGCCTCAAGCACTCGGCCTAGACAGGCGTCAACGGTCTCAACCGCCTTGATGGCGGCGGCCAGATCGCCCGTGTGGCCCACCATATCGGGGTTGGCATAGTTGACCAGTAAGAAGCTGTAAGCCTCGCTGTTGATGGCCTCGATCAAACCTTGGGTGACGCCTTCAGCCGACATCTCGGGCGCCAGGTCATAGGTGGCGACTTTGGGCGAGGGCACAAGGTTGCGTGCCTCGCCCTCAAATGGGTCTTGGCGGCCACCGTTAAAGAATTTGGTGACGTGCGGGAATTTTTCAGTCTCTGCGGTGTGGAATTGCGCCAGTCCCGCCTTGGCCACGGTCTCGGACAAGCCATGGGTGACGAATTCGGTCGGGAATAGCACGCCCATAATGGGGTCGAGCGCCGCCGAGTAGCTGGCCATGCCGAGTGCGTAGGCAACCTGAGGGCGCGGCTCTGCGCGCTCGAAGCCATCGAAGTCGGCTTGCAGCAGGGCTTCCAGCACCTGGTTGGCGCGGTCCTTGCGGAAGTTGATCATCAAGATGCTGTCGCCGTCGCGCAGCCCGTCATAGTCGGGCGCGATCATCGGCTCCAAGAATTCATCGCCGGTGCCTTTGGTGTGCTGGTCTTGGACATCGGCTTCAAAGTCGCGGCTGACATTACCTTTGGCAGAGACGATCAGATCATAGGCGCGCTCTACGCGTTCCCAGCGCTTGTCGCGGTCCATGGCGTAGTAGCGGCCAATCAAGGTGGCAAGCTGCGTGCGCGGTGCAGCGGCGCGAAAGTCGGCCAGGCAGTCGTGCGCGATCATGGGGGCCGTGTCGCGGCCATCGCTAAAGGCGTGCAACAGCACCGGCAAGCCCGCGTCGGCCAGGATGTTGGCGAGCGCCGCCGTGTGGTCCTGGTGCGCATGCACGCCGCCCTTGGAAAAGCAGCCCATCAGGTGGACGCGCCCGCCGCTGGCTTTGGTCTTAGCGATCAGGGTTTGCAGGGGCGCGAAGTCTTTCAAGGCGTTGTCGCTGACGGCCTTATTGATGCGCAGCAAGTCTTGCAGCACCACGCGCCCGGCGCCCAAGTTCAGGTGGCCGACTTCTGAGTTGCCCATCTGTCCAGCGGGCAGCCCGACAGCCTCGCCGTGCGCAATCAGGTGGGCGGTGGGGTGCTGGCTGACCAAGCGATCATAGGTTGGGGTCCTGCCCAGCTTGACCGCGTTGTTTTCGGCGTCCTTGCGGTCGCCCCACCCATCCAAAATAACGAGCATTACGGGAGGCTTTGTGTCAGGGCGAGGCATGGCTGGCGAATCTTTTCTTTGTATCGTCGCGGCTTGGTGTGCAGCGGGTAGGGGCAGGCTGGCGGCTAGACCTTGTGGTAAGGGTGGCCGTCCAGGATTGTCTGTGCTCTGTATAGCTGTTCGGCCAGCAGGACTCGAGCAATTTGGTGCGGCCAAGTCATGGCACCAAGTCGCAGTTTCACTTGCGCGCGCTGCTGCAAATCTGGCGCCAGGCCCGCGGCGCCACCGATCATAAAGGCAATGGGTTTGTGTCCAGCCTCAAACTCGCGGCCGAGCCAGGAGGCAAAGCGGGGGCTGTCCCAGTCCTGGCCGCGCTCGTCCAGGCAGACCCACAGCGGACAGGCGGTACAGGCTTTTTCCAGGGCCTTGGCTTCCTGGGCCTTGTCACCTTTTTCCGGCAGCTCGACCAACCGCGCCTTCCAGCGCAGGCGTTGCCAATAACGCTGAAACAAGGCGGCTTCTTCGGCCTTCAGGCGTCCGACGGCGGCCAAGATGATCTCCATCTAATCGGCCACCTCGAGCGACGAGCCGAACACCGAGCCGAAGGCGGCAATTAAGGCTTGATCGACGCGGTGCATGTCGCTGGCCTTGCCCAGCGCGGCCAATGAGGTGACGCCGTGGGCCTGGATTCCGCACGGCACGATGCCCGCGAAGTGCTCCAGACTCGGCGCGACGTTGAGCGCAATGCCGTGGCTGGTGACCCAACGGCGGATACGTACACCAATGGCAGCAATCTTGTCCTCTGCGCCGCCGGGCTGCTCAACCCACAGGCCAACGCGGTCTTCGCGCACATCGGCTGCGACATCCAAGTGCCCCAAGGCGGTAATCAGCCAGCGCTCCAGCTTGGCCACATAGGCCCGCACGTCTTTGCCGCGCTGGTTCAGGTCCAGCATGAGGTAGACGACCCGCTGCCCGGGACCGTGGTAGGTATACTGGCCGCCGCGCCCGGTTTGATAGACCGGAAAGCGCTCGGGCGTTAGCAGGTCTTGGTCCTTGGCCGAGGTGCCCGCCGTATAGAGGGGCGGGTGCTGCAGAAACCAGACCAGCTCGCGCGCTGTGCCGCCTGCGATATCCGCCTGGCGTTGCTCCATGACCTCCAGCGCTTGGGCATAGTCGGTCAGGCCGGGCGTGATGCGCAGCTCGGGGTGCAGATCGCTGGCATGTGAGGGCGCAGCGCTGCTGGCGGCGATATGAGCGCGGGACGGCTGGCCGCTCTGGGTCATGGCGCTAGCCAGCTTGGGCCAAGCGGTGGCCGGACTTGAGCGCTGGCGTGCCATACAGCTCAACGCTGGACAAAGAGGCGAGGCGGTCGAGTGGGCTCAGGTCAGCTACCTTGGTCGAGGCCAGATCCAGTTCGCGCAGCTCGCGGCAGCTTGCCAGGGCTGAGATGTCTTTGACCGGCGCGTCGCAGAGCAGCAAGGTCTTAAGGTTGGCCATGCCCGCCAACGGGGTCAGATCGCTGACCTGGGTTAAGGACAGGTCCAGGTACTCAAGCTGGCTCAGATTGGCGATGGCCTCCAGGCTGGTGATGGGCGCTTCGTAGAGGTGTAAGCTGCGCAAGGCCTTCAGTTTCTCCAAGCCCGCCAGATCCTCGACCGCGCAAAAGCTGAGGTCCAGGTGGTGTAAGGCGGTCAGCTCAGACAAGGCAGACAGGTCGTTGACCTCACTGCCGGACAAAGACAGGCTTTCAAGGTTGGTCAGGCCAGCCAGGTAGCGAATGTCCGCAAGCGGATTGTCTTCTAGCGTCAGCATGGTCAAGGACTTGAGATTGGTGATGTCGCGCGGCAGGGCGTCCAGATCCAGTCCGGCCAGGTCCAGCTCCTCTCCGGTTTTCCAGAGGGCGATGCGGCGGTCGGCGGTGGCGGTCTCTACCATGAGGGGTCCTTTTGAGTGGGCGGTTGCGCGCTCAGAGTTGGGGGGTGACCCAGGCGCTGGGGCGGGTTGGGGCTCTTCTAACCAAGGCGAAGCGCTGTGTCACGGTCATGTGGTCAAATTTATTTGCTGAACAAGGCCAACAGGCCGGTTTTGAGCGCTTGCAATTGGCCGACAAATGGTGATAAGTCAGCCTCCGGTTTGCGATCGTGGCGGAATTGGTAGACGCGCAGCGTTGAGGTCGCTGTGGGATAATATCCCGTGGAAGTTCGAGTCTTCTCGGTCGCACCAAACCGGATTTTTAGCCATTTAAGTCTTTGATTTTACAAAGAAAAATCACAGCTCTGGCCGCGCGAAATCAGGCGCGGGCAAACTGAACTCCGAAGATTCTGTCCAGCCGCACGATGCAAGGCAATAGGCGACAGTGTGTTGGCCACTGACGCGGACTTTTCGCAAGGTCGTGCGGTCGAAGCAAAGTCCGCCAGAAAACCTGGCCAAGCACTGAAAAGACTTAGGCGAATAGCAGGCCACTCCGCCAACACCTGGTCTTGCCCTCAAATCCTCACCGGGCCGCAGTCAACAGGGGCGCTGAGCGAGCGCAAAGCTCCAAAAGTCGGGTCAAAGGCGGCCAACTTGCCATTTCGGCGCGATAGACCGCACCGCTGTGAATGAGGCTGAGAGGCTGTTCGTAGGGCAGCGCGCGCAGCCGGGGCCCCATGACCCCCTGCGCTGCAGCTTCTGGCAAAATGCCGAGGTAAGGGCCGTGTTGCAGCAGACCCAGCACCGTAATCAAAGACTGAGAGCGCACCTTGATGTTTGGCGCCTTGCCAAGGGCACTGTACAGCGCTTGTACGCTCGCGCGTTCATAGGCCGGATCAGCGGTGTAGACGACCCAAGGAAAGTCAAGCACGACCTGCGGCATGGTCGCCTCAGCAGGATCGATGTGAGCGAAAATGGCGTGGCCCTCATGGGCGAGAACGCGATCATGAACCGTCGATAAGACCTTCTGCTGCAACCGCCGATCAAGGCCCTGCGCGCCTTGCAGACCGCCCAAAAAGACATCAATCTTGCCCGCAACAAGATCGTCAAAGGGGCCTGACATCCCGCTGGTTTCGACTTCGATTGTCAAGCCGTCGAACTCGGCTTGCAAATGCGCGACTATGTTCGGCAAAGCACGCGTGGCCCAGACCGGTCCCGCGCACAGCCGCAGCACGCCTTGGTTGCCGCGGTTGGCATCCCGAAACCCGTCGGTCTCAAGCTGCCAGAGCCGGGATAAGCGGTCGATCGATTGCATGACCTCGCGCCCAAACCCGGTTAGTGTAACGCCCTTGGCGTGGCGCTCCAGCAGGTCACGACCAAAGCTGCGCTCCAGAATTTGGATGGATCGCGTCAAGGCGGGCTGGGTCAGCCCCAGTGCTTTGGCTGCTCTGCGCATGCTGCCGTGTTCAGCGATAGCCTGAAGGCGAAACAGATGAGTGGCTTGATCCAACATAGTGATCAGCTTTCTTAATCGAAGATGCTGATAATTGAAATATACCTATCGCTCCGCTTTGACCACTATGGCAGAAACCAGAGGGGTCGGATCCATCCATGATACACACCGCCTTGCAAACCATCACCTGGGGCGATCCCCAGCACCAACTATTTCCCGAAATATTTCGCGTGGCCAACCAGGCGGGCTTTGGTGGCCTGGAAATAGGCTACAGGCGTCTGTCCCAGGTACCAGTCGAACACGTGCGCAAGCTCCTAAATCAACACGACCTGCGGCTCAGCGGTTGCCATGTCGGCGGAAATCTTGCCGATTTGGCTCAGGCGGAAACCGAGCGCGCGGGCCTGGCAAAGGTGCTAGCGACGGTCACCGCGCTGGATGCCCGCTTTGTCATCTATTCAGGCTTGAAGCAGGACAGCACCCAGGCCCTTGGCCAAGAAATCGAGCAAATCCGCCTATTTGCCGACCTCTGTGCCGATCAGGGCGTGCGGCTCTTGTACCACAACCACGATTGGGAATTTCGCGACAATCGCCTGGTCTGGCGGATGCTGGGCGATGCGCAGATCCAGGCCTTACAGTTCGCCCTAGATCTGGGATGGGCCGCAAGAGCCAAGCAAGACCTGACCCAGTTGTTGACCGAGGTCGGGAGCCAGGCACCGATCCTGCATTTCAAGGATTTTTCGAATTGGCACGACGACATGGCCACCTGCCATTTGGGGCAGGGCGTGATCGACTTCGCGCCCGCTTGGCGCTGGATCGCCGCGCAATCTGATCTGGACTTGTGGGCCACCGCTGAGCAGGACTTTGCTGATGACGCTGACCAAGCTTGCGCGGCCAACGCGGCCTATTTGCAGGCGTCTCTGCGGGCATCGCTGGCGCGCGGGCCGGGCTCATGAGCCTGCGAATTGGCATTGTCGGATGCGGAGATATGGGCCGAAAACACGCGGCCGCCTGGGCCCAGGCACCCGGCGCTTGCTTGGCGGCGCTCTGTGACCAAGACGCCCAGCGCGCGCAAGATCTGGCGCGTTTCTATGGCACTGACGCTTACCTCGACTGGCGCGACATGCTGGCTCAAGAGACGCTTGATGTCGTCAGCATCTGCGTCCCTTGCAGCCATCACCACGACATAGCGGTCGCCGCAGCCGAACGAGGCTGTCATGTCCTGTGCGAAAAACCCATGGCCATGTCCTTAACGCAGGCCGACGCGATGATCGGCGCGGCCGAGGCCAACCAGGTCCAGCTCGCCATTTGCCATCAGTACCGCAGCTTGCCCCACTACCGGGCCATCAAAGATCTGGTTGCGAGCGGACGCATTGGCGCGCCGCTGTATATCCGCTTTATGGAGGCGCGCGAGGTGCGCCCAAAATTGGAAATGCATCGTCTCTCGGGCAATGGCGGGCCGGTTCATGACATGTGCGGCCACCTGTTCGACTTGGCGCGCTTTATCACAGGAGCCGAGTTTGGCACCATTTCCGCTCAGGGCGCAGTTTTCGGGCGAGATAAGAAGCGGCTGCAAGCAGTGCAGGACTTTGGTGTCGATACGGCCGAGATTCTGGCCCGGATGCAGCACGGTCATTGCCTGTCTATCGGATTGAACTGGGGGCTGCCCGAGGGCTTCCCAGGCTATAGCAGCGCAGTGATTCATGGGCCCCAGGGTCTGATCTATGCCATCGATAGTCAGGAGCCCGATCGCTTCCTGGGCGACCCATCGCCAACGCTGGAAATTGTTGTTAAGGACGCCAAGGGCAGACAACATATCCCTTGTCCGACGGGCGACAATAGCCCTGAGGCCTGCGTTCTGGACTTGATGCGGGCGATAGAACATGGGCACCCGCTTGAGTTCAGCGCCGCCAATGGGCGCGCGGCGTTGGCGGCCATTCTGGCGAGTTTGGATGCCATTCATGCGAACGGCCAAGGCACAGACTTATAGGTCATAGCCAGACGGCCAGGGATGCGAGCTTGAGCGTGGCGAACGCGTTGGCTACGGGGCAGTCGCCTGCTTGGCCCTCAGTGAGGACGCGACCCACAGCCCAAACGAATTCCAACTCTCTTGAGCGTGTAGGGCTTAGTACAGCAGCCCCAATATAGCGGCCCTAGTACAAGGGAATGTGCAGCCTGCCTTCCAGGGTCTGGCTGGTGTTGTTGCGGCCAAAGCTGGAGCGGCTGTATTCGAGCGAGACATTGCTGCCGTTCAGAACGCTGCCGACCCAGGTTCCAGGCGCAAAGCCCGTCAGGCGGCCGCGCAGGCCCGTGGACCAGGTGACACCCCAGTCGTCTGCCGTCAGCACGTCGCCGTTGGTCAGCGTGACATCGCCGCCATTGATCCAGTCCCATTCGCCCTGCAGGCTGATAAAGGGGCTAAGGCCCAGCGCCACCGGATCACGGCTGTCGATCATAAAGCCAAAGGCGCCCTGGCTCAGCTCTGCGCTGGAGGCTGCAATGGTCACGCCGCTGGCGGTCCGATAGCCATCAATCCGCTCGTACATGTAGGTGGCTGAGGCATAGGGCGAGAGTTCAACCCCGATGGCGTCGAACTTGCTTTCTATTCTGGCACCGGTCATCCAGCGCTCGCTGTCCGCCCGGCCCTTTTCGAAATCGGCTGTGACCTCGTTCTTAAAGCGGCCATAGGAGGCAAAGCCCTCGACCGACACCAGCGCGTCCAGCTGCCAGCCGCCATAGACATCGCCGCGCCAACCGTCGCGCACCACTTTGCCATTGGCCAGCGCGTCGTATTCCAGGCGGCCCCATTCATAGGACACGCTGCCGCCCAGCAGCAGGTCGGGCGTGATCAGGTAGTCCGCGCCTGCAGTGGTGATGTAGCCGTAGCCATCATAGCCCGCCGTGCCTTTGCGCTCCAAGCTGCCCCAGGCCGCCGAGGCGTAAAAGTCCAGCGCGGCTTTGTCCAGGCCCACCGCCTCGATCGCCTCGTCGGCCAGGCCGAGCGCCTCTAAGTCCAGGTCCTCGATCTTATCGTTGGCCAGCTGGGCGGCATTGCGCGCCACCATGCTGGTTACATCGTCAGAGGAGATGCGCGTCCAACCGCTGTCGGTGAAGTCCGCCTGGCTGCCCTGTGCCCCGCAGCCCAAAGCGTCGTCCTGACGGCAGCCGATGCGTGAGAAGGTGCTGCTGGCGGCAATCTTGGTCGCGGCCTGCCCAAAGGCCTGTGCGCCAGCTTGGGCGGCTTGCTGATAGTGCGCTGTGGTCGCGGCAGGCACTGGCGGCGCTGGCGGCGCTGGCGGCGTGCCCGCGATCACAGGCCCGAATAAAACAGTGGTTGAATTTTCGGCCTTATGAACCCGCACATAATAAGGAGCACCTAGATAAACCCAGGTCAAATGATCGTCAAATGCCTTATCCTTCGACGAGTTGGGTATTTTGTATGAATTAGCCACGGAGTCACCATCGTATGGCGACAAGTCAACCCCACCGAAATATACAGAAATTAGCTCCGGAGGCGCGCCTATTGCCACGTACACGCCGTCTTGCAAGAACCCAGTACCAGCCTCGCTCGTGTTATTTATAATAACAATATTACTGAATACTTGCAAAGGCGTAATATTCCCGTTCGTCAGTGAACAGCTGTCAGCACGTATCACAATGTAAGATACTGCCACAAATGACACATCTCCGGATCCATTGTCGTCAGAAAAGGGTGCTTCGGCCCCACATCCTATCGTACTGGGCGTAAATGCATAGCTGGCAAACGGAGCGGTGCTAAAGACGAAGACCAGCAGAGATCGCAGGACAAATGACCGGAACATTGGAAAACCCTTTAGTGGCCCATATTGTTTGGACGCCGCGCCGCAGTGACCGGCAAGCGCGATGACAGGAGGTTCAAAACACGTCGAATCATCGCCTGGCACGGCATGGAGCGACGCGGCTTTAGCGCCAGGAACCGTTTGTTATGTGTGTTGGTGGCTGCCTCAGCCTGTACCCAATCGATCTTCGCCTTTGGATGGCCTCCAAAGCGCGGATGTCTATGAGGCTGGCTTTGCTCATAAAGCCGAGACAGGATGGCTTGGTGCCGCTGACACGTCGTTGCGCTGAGCGCCAAACCTGATGTGAGGTACCGCGCTCGACTGAGAGCGCCTGCAATCGGCCCGGCCAAGCGGTGGTACCGCTTGCCAAGACTGTGCTGTCTGATGGGTCCAAGGCTGCCGGACGCCCTGCGCGCCCGCTGCTTGAACAAATGCCACGATGTCACGGCTTGCCCCTATGCGCCTCCGGTCGTTTCTAGCCGACTTTGGAGATGCTAACTTGTTCATAACTGTAGCGCATTTATACCTTAGGTTTTATTGCGCTACCTAAACGTGTATAGATTGAGGCAGGCTTGTCAAGTTATCCACACATTTTCGCCGAATTATCTACAGATTGGCAGAAAGCGCTCCAGATGCGCCACGTCCTGCCGCGGGGGGAGTTCGACGGAAAAATTTTCAGGCGGGCAACGTAACTTTCGTGCTCCATCAAAGGGGCGGAAGGCACCTTTGAGCGTGGTGCGCAGAAAGGCATGTGTCACTCACGCTCCTATGTGACTGCCACGCCGCAGGAACCGCTGTGCCGTCTAACACCTCGCTGCAATGCCAGTCGGATCAAGGCGTCGAATGGCCTAGAGCAGGTCGCTGCTCTAGGCATCCCGGCACGCCAGCTTGGCGGAAAATTGGCCGCATATCCTGTTTTTCGCTGCACTGAGCATGCGCATGCCCTTGTTTTTCGCGACTAGGTGTTCATCTCATTCGAGAATATTTTAACTTTGGGGCAAACTATGAAGATATCGTCAGACGCGCTTGGTGGCGTTCTGCTTTTGGCATCTGCGCTCGTCGCACTTGCGTTCTCCAACTCCGCTTTTGGGCCACTCTACAGCGACATCTTGTCGGCCAAACTGACCGTGGGGTTTGAGGCCGCAAACATCTCCAAGCCATTGGTTTTGTGGATCAATGACGGCCTGATGGCGATCTTCTTTCTCTACGTCGGCCTTGAGGTCAAGCGCGAGGTTCTAATCGGCAAGCTATCGAGCTGGGAGCGGGCGAGCCTACCGCTGTTTGCAGCGATCGGCGGCATGGCGATTCCCGCTTTGGTCTATGTTCTGGTGATTGTGCTAAGCGGCGGGGTCGATGCCTCTAACCTCAATGGCTGGGCGATTCCCGCCGCTACCGACATCGCCTTTGCGGTGGGGCTTCTGGCGTTGTTTGCCTCCAAAGCACCGCCCGCGGCCAAGATCTTTCTGCTGGCGCTGGCGATTTTTGACGACATCGGCGCGATCTTGATCATTGCCGTCTTCTATAGCTCAAGCTTGAGTTTGTTGAGCCTGTCCATCGCCATCCTGGCGGTCGGCGCGGCATTCCTTGTCAACCGCATTGGGGAAAAGACCTTTGCCCCCTACGTCTTCTTGTTCCTAATCGCCTGGGTCGCGCTGTTGAAGTCGGGCGTTCACGCAACCTTGGCTGGCGTGCTGATCGCGATGGCAATTCCGCTCAAGGATTCCAGCGGCCAACCGGCCCTGCTTGAAAAATTGGAACATGACCTCAAGGACTGGGTGGTCTTCTTGATCATGCCGGTCTTTGCCTTCGCAAACTCTGGTTTGCCCCTGTCCAGCTTTACACTGACCAACCTGATGACGCCTGTGTCTTTGGCTGTGGCTTCTGGCCTGTTTCTTGGCAAGCCTATCGGCATTGTCGCAAGCACCTGGATTGCGGAAAAACTTGGGCTCGCGCGGCGAGCGCCAGAGCTGGATTGGTCGCTGGTGATTGCGCTCAGCATGCTGGCGGGTATCGGCTTTACCATGAGCCTGTTTATTGGCGGCCTGGCATTTGAGGTCGAATCCAGCGCGAACGCGGTCAGGGCCGGGGTGATGATAGGATCGCTGCTTTCTGGATTGGCTGCATTTGTCATGTTCCGAGTTTGGCATGCAAAGGCAGCACGGCGCGCAGCCCCAGCAGCGACCGGCTAAACGCCGCCGAGTGCCTGGCGCGCTGTCGTGCGGCATGCTTATCGGCTTGTGATCGCGGCGGCGGCGATCAAGGGCGCTAGCGTGGGATTTGCGCTAGGCCGGGGCGGCGGCCGGTCCGCCGAAGCGGTCCAAGACGTTGCGGGTGACCGCCATAACCTGCAGGTCGCGCCGCTCAAGCCCGGCCACCCATTCGCAGGTCGCAGCGGTAAAGATGTCGCCCGCACCCTTGCGCCAGGCAATGATCATTCCGGTGCCGCGGGCGCTGGCGTCCAGCGTCTTCGCGCTAACCTCACCATAGAGCGCTTTGGCCTTGAAGGCTGCGTCGCTGGCGCCGACATACAGCGTCTCTCCCCAAACCTTCCTATCCACTTCGATGTTGGCGGCCAGTCCCATGGCCAGGATGTTGATCTCAGCGCTAGCGCCGTCGCTACCGGTGGGGAAGGGCAGGCCGCCTTGCATGCGATAGTCCAGCCCATCGACTTCGTAGCCGAAAATGCGCGAGGACGCTCCCAGCACATCCCCAAAGCCAAGCCCCGCACCATCGAAGCACCAGTAATCGGGGCGGTATACGGTAAAGCCGCCTGCACCGTTACCAGCGCAGCCACCGAGCCCCGCATAGATCCCTCTTAGTGCGTTGACGCCAAAGGTGGCCGCGCCGGGCCTGTTCACCGGTGCGACCTCCCAGGCTGCCGTGGTCAAATGCGGGGTCGCGCTGGCGGCCATAGGGTCGCGCACGGCTTCGTATTTGTAGCAAACTTGGGTCTGCCCTCGATCCTCAAGACGCGTTTGCCACAGGAAATTGCCTGCAAAGCGAGCCACCCGCCCGCCTGCGTCAACATAGGCATCCACGGCGTCGCGCATGGGTGCGCTCCAGTACTCGTCGTGCCCCACAAAGATTGCGCAGGCATGGCCGTTCAGCCGGCTGGGATCGGCGTCAAGGTCGTGCAAGGTCGCGACGTCCAGCTCATAGCCCTCGGCTTCGGCCCAGCGGGCAAAGAGGCGCTCATAGCTCGCCCAGCCACTTGAGGCATATTTCTTGGAATAGCCGTAGGCATAAGCCCATTCCATGTAGGGGTAACGCGTCATCTCGCCCGGTTTGGCCGGAACATCGGGCAGGGCGCGCGGGGCACCGGCAGGCAATTTGCAGAACCCGCGTGTCCAGGGGCGTTGGCTGGACAGAACCGGCGAGTATTGGTTGGCCTGGGGCCCGGTGATGCCGTCGTAGTGGTTCGAGCCGCCCCAACAGTTGTAGGCGACCCATGTCCCGGTCGCGCAAACCAGTAGGTAGGGCGCCGGGGGCAAATGCGCTGCCCGGCGGACCAGGATCAGGTGGTGTTCTTCTACGCGATCGTTGCCTCGCGTGGCGGTCAGGGTGATCAGATATCCCCCGGGTCTCCAGTCGTCGGGTACTTTAAAGCGCGCGCCTTCCGGCCAGCCGCAGCCGACTATCGAGCAATCTTTGGGGGTGTCGTGATGGCGGCCCGGCAAATCCGCCTCGCTCAACAACGGCTCATAGCGCAGCCCGTCGCGGCCAACCTCAAACGACCAGCGCTCCGCAGTTGTCGAGACATGCAGCGCTACCTCTTCGCCTGGTGCGTAGGTCATGCGCGGCGTGTAACCCCATATCTCTAACACCGAGGCATCGCGCGCAGGCCCGATGTAATAATTGTCGAGGATGTGACGGGCCCGGGCGCGGGTGCGCGGTGTGATGGCAGGGCCTGGGCCTTCGGTCGTCATACGGCTACTCCGGTAGGTATCTTTCGGACCAGCCTTCACCGGCCGCTCCTGCCTGGATCATTGCGTCAATTTCCGCCTCGCTCACCCCCAAGCGCGCAAGGATCGTGCGGGTTTGCGCCCCAGGCTTCGGTGCGTGGCCAGGGATGGTGATCGCAGCGTTCATGGGGCGAACGGCATTGGGGGCGACCAGATCGACCCAACGGCCCATGGGGTGCGCATCGTGCCGGATCGCGCGATAGGTGGCCTGGCGAATATCAGCGGGGCCTTGGCTTTCGTGCTGCAGACTGGCGTCACGGTTGGCGGACAGCGATCCCAGCGCCACCAGGCCGACCGATCCCTGGCGAAACCGCTGCTGCCAGTGCGCGATAGGCTGTAGAGCAAAGCGTTCGGCGAGCTTGTCGGTTAGCCCATCGCCGCTCATCGCAGCCAGGTCTGCCAGTTCTGGCACCCTTGCGAGGCAGCGAGCGCCCTCGCTTGGAGCGGCGAAAAAGAACCAGCCGTCTGCTGCGTGATAGCAGTGGTAGAAGGGCCCCCAGCCGTGCGCCTGCCGCCCTGCGGGTTCATCAAAGGCGGCGCGACCAGCAAAATCGTACATGAACTGCGCTTGGATCATCGCCCCACAGCCAGCCAGCGCCGCACGCGCCAAACTGCTCTTGCCGGTGGTGCGCCGCCGCTCCAGCGCTGCGCCAAGGGCAACGCAGGCAGTGTGACCCGTGAGGGCGTCTATTGTGCCAAAATGGGCATGCTCCTCGGGCGTGTCAGGGCCTCCGCCAAACCGGACCATCACGCCAGTTGCAGCCTGAGCAAGATCGTCATAGCCCAAGTGGTCTGACCTTGGCCCGCGCCGCGGTCCTCCCCAAGCGTCGAGCTGCACCAGAATGGCCTTGGGGTTCAACGCCGCGAGCGCGGTGGGCGACAGGCCAAGCGCATCGCGCTGTTGGTCAGTTCCGTTGATCGTCACCACATCAGCACCTTCGACGAGCCGCTTTAAGACCCCGCGCCCTTCCGCGCTGCCAAGGTCCAACAGCAGGCTCTCCTTATCGCGATGAGCCTGCAGGCCAAAGACGATGGCGTTCCAAGGATCGACCGATGGGGTGACTGGCTGCACCGACGTTACCTTGGCTCCGAACCGCGCCAAGGTCGAGCCGATGGTCGGACCGGCGATCACATTGGTTAGATCAACAACGTTAAGGCCATCCAGCCACCCGCCTTGACCTCCGGCTTTGGGCGCGGGGCGTGGCGGTTCGGCCAAGAGCGCGGGCAGGGCGGCGCGGAAATCATCGACCTGGGGACCGGGCGTCTTATCCATCGCGCCCGGGTCATCGGCCAGCCATGCCAGATTGCCCAGTTGGCGCATGGTGCCATGTCGCGGATCATCGACCGACAGCACCAGCCCTGAGGCCTGCGCATGCGGATCGGCCAGCCATTCTTTGGTGCTGAGCTGTGAGGTTGCTGGAGCCTTGGCCGCACCGAACAGGGCCTGCCATTCCCACGAGGGCTTGGTGGCAAAGGCCGCTTGCATCGCCTGAGCCAGGCGCGCACGGTCGCGGTCGCCCACAGGATAGTTGCGCATGGCCCAGGCGTCCGGCCAGTCTCGTTGATCTAGATAGGCGTCAAAGTCGGGCAGCGTTGCCGCCAATTCTTGTAATCCCAACACCTGCAGCACCCGTTGTGGGTGGGTGGAGATCGAACAGGCGACGACATAGAAGCCGCGTCCGTCCGCACAGCGGTAGGTTCGATAAAATGGGTCTAAAAAGGCGCTCAAATCCTGAAAGCTCAAATCCAGCGGCAGCCCAGCCGCGCGGCGGCGCTCCAACTCAACCTCACGCGGGGACTTGTATCGCGCGGGGTAATCCTCAACTTGTTCGCAGTTATAGACCAAGCCTTCAAACAACGCAGAGGCCAGCGGCACTTCGATATGTTCGCCGCCCAAGCGGTCACGCGCACCAAGCGCGAACAGAACCGACATGGCCCCAAAGGCCGCGCCATAGGCCGAGGCCAGGCCAAGCGGCGTAAAGGAAGGGTTGATCCCCATCAACTGCCTGTTGAGTCCCATGTCGGTAAACTGCCCCGTGCGTGCGGCGATCACCGCCTCCCAGGCGGCGACGGGAGCAAGCTCGGGATCGCTGGAGGCGAAGCCTGGCAGTGAGAGCGAAACAATGCCGGGGTTCGCAGCGCGTAAATCGGCAGGGCCAAGCCCCAGCCGTGTCATCACACCGGGGCGGAAATTGTCGATCACCACATCAGCGCGCGCGACCATTTGCAGAGCCGTTTGACGGTCTTCGGCGTCCTTAAGGTCCAGCGTCAGCGCCCGTTTCCCGCGCGATAGCATATCACATGCGGGATCTTGCCAACGCGGCCCGCCTGGCGGGTCGATGCGAATCACCTCGGCCCCCATGTCGGCAAGCATCATGCCCACCATAGGCCCAGCAAGATAGTGGCCGAAATCCAAAACGCGAAGGTGCGATAAGGGGCGAAGGCTCATGGTGGGGCTCCACTGGAATTTGGCCTTTGATACTAGCGGTAGCGGCGATCAAGGAAATCACCAATACTGCCAATTATGCAACCGATTCTGCCAAAAACGAACGCGAAGCTTTGCGTGAACATCCTGGTATTCGACGCATTCTCCAACATGCTCCTAGCGTGTTTGCTGGAACCGCTGAGGGTTGTGCGCGATGAAAGCAACGTTGACATAAGCTGGGTCATTTTTACCCCACATGACAGGGCCGTCACCTCGTCAAGCGGCCTATTGCTTGCGCCGGACCGCCACCTATCGCACCTGAAAGCCTGCGATGTGCTGTTGGTGATCGGGGGGGATCGCTTTCGCGGCGAAGCCAGCGCAGCCGAGACCCGGCGCGCCTTGATGGCGGTGCACAAGGCCAGCAGCGTCATCGCTGCGGATACGGGTGCTTGGCTTTTGGCGGCCGCTGGATACCTGAACGGCAAACAGGCCACCTTGCATTGGCAACTGCTGAATGAGTTCGCCGAGACTTTTCCCGAGGTGCTGGGTCTGCGCACACCTTTTGCCACAGATGGCAAGTGGATGACCTGCGGTAGTGCAGCCGGCGCCATGGAGCTGGTGCTTCAGGAAATCGCTCGGCGGTTTGGCGCAGCAGCGCGCTTTGATGCCGCTTCGATGTTCCAGGATGCCCCGCGCCGTGGGCGCGCGCTCGATACTGGCTTTGGCGGGCTTCCCTCACACCCGAATCCACGTGTGCGCAAGGTGCTGGATCTCATGGCCGCCTCGATTGAAACCCCCCGCAGCTTGCCGGATCTGGCCGCTGCCGCTGGCCTTACTTTGCGGACAATGGCGCGCTTGTTTGAGGCGGAGGTCGGGCTGCCTCCCGGTAAATGCTACCAGCATATGCGACTGGCCCGGGCGCGGGGGCTCATGACTCAGCAAGGCATGACCGCCGACCAGGCTGGGCGGCTCTGCGGGTTTTCCTGCGCCGCGTCGTTGAAGCGCGCCTTAGCAAAGTGCCAGCCTGTTTAGAGCAACGCCACCATTACTACTATCGTGTAAGGACCAACCCGAGGCGGCTGCACGCAAGCAAGGGCCTTTCGCACAGCCCTAGTCAGCCCGTTCTCGCGCCTTTTGCCTTGTTGCGCGCCTAGCTCAAAGCGCGAGAAAGTTGTAGCAGCTTCGAGCATGGAGTTGCGCTAAAAACCAAAGAGCTAGAGCGACGGTTCCGCCGTAATGCCAGCACCCACCGCTCTAAGCCGTTGTAAGTCTGGTAGGGCTGTCGGGATGAGGGTTGTGGCGCCCGCGCGTGTCATCGTCACAAAAAAGGGGCCTGGTGCAAGCCGAATTGGCTTGGTCTCAGGCCCCGTCAGAGAGGAAGGCTATGTCTTGTGCAAAATTGAAAGCAGGCTTTCCATCGACGTCAGGGCTACGGGCAAACGCCTGAGCTGTCGTTTACAGCGTGATCCAGCGCCTGTCTGCGTGCGATTGCTGCATGGCTTCAACCGCTCTTTGCACCTCGTAGGCCTCGCGGAAATCAGGTCCGCATGCTGGCCCACCGGCGTGGGCGCTCAACAGCTCGGCCACCTCGATCACCTTGAGATCGTTGAAGCCCAGGTGATGGCCAGGGGCGGGGCAAAAGGCGCCGTAAGGCGGATGGGCTGGGCCGGCTTCGATCCGCGTATATCCGCTGCGACCAGGCGTTGCCGACCAAAGCAGCAGCTCGTTCATCTGCTCCTGGCTGAACCCCAGCGCACCCTTCGTGCCCGTGATTTCCCAAGACAGATCCATGGTGCGCGCCGTTGCGGCCCAGTTGGCCTCCAGGCTGCCGCTCACACCGTTCTCAAACCGCAGCAGGGCATGGGTCATGTCGTCAACTTCGACCGGAGCGCGCTCGCTGGCACCAGGGGCCACCGGACGGGTAGCGTGGATGGTCCGACAATCGGCCTGCACCTCAGCGATGGGCCCCAGCAGATAGCGCGCCATCGAGATGATGTGACTGCCGATATCGGCCAGCGCGCCGCCGCCTTGCGGATCGGTGCGGAAGGAGTGAGCAACCTCTGAGTTCGCCATGTAGTTTTCGGCATGACGACCACGAAAGCCCGTCACCTCGCCGATCTCACCAGAGGCGATGATCTCGCGTGCCAGCTTGATCATGGGATTGCGCAAGAAGTTGAAGCCAACTAGCGTGACCACACTGGCGGCCTCGGCGGCCTCGGTCATTTCCAGCGCGATGGCCGCTGTGGTTGACAGCGGCTTTTCGCAATAGACCGTCTTGCCCGCCGCAATCGCGGCGTGCGCAATGGGGGCATGCAGCACATTGGGCGCCGTGATGGCGACGATATCGACCGCCTCATCAGCCACCAGTTCTTGCCAGCTCCCGGTGCCGCGCACAAAGCCCAGCGCTTGGGCGGCTTGGGCTGCCAGCTCGTCGCTTGCATCGGCCAACACGTTTAGCCGCGGTTCAAGGGGCACATCGAACAGCCCGGCGACCGACCTGAAGGCATTCGCGTGGCAGCGCCCCATGAAGCCCGATCCGATCAGGCCGATTCCGACCGATGCGCGTTTGTCGTCCTGAGCCATGTCACCCTACCGGTTTGATGATTTCAGATTATCGAGCCAGACCGCCACGATGATCACAACACCAATCAGCACTTGCTGATAGAAGGACGAAATACCCAAGATGTTCAGACCGTTGGTGATCATCGCCATGATCAGTGCCCCGATCAAAGCGGTGATGACCAGCCCGCGCCCGCCGACAAAGCTAACCCCACCGATAATCACAGCAGCGATGGCTTGCAACTCGATGGCTTGTGCCACGCTGGGCGGCGTTGCCGCTAATCGGCCGGTCATAACCACGGCTGCCACAGCCGCCAAAAACCCACTCAGCGCGTAGATTTTGACCTTCTGGCGATCAACCGGGATACCCTGAAGGCGTGCCACGCGCTCGTTGCCGCCGATGGCATAAACGTGCCGACCGAAGACTGTTTTGTGCATCATGATGCCAACGACCAAGAAGGTGACCAGCACGAAATAGAGCGGGATCGGCAGTCCCAAGAACTTCGAGTTACCAATGAACAAGAACAGTGGAGACAAGACGGGGTGGGAAACACCGCCCGTAATCACCAGCGCCATGCCGCGCGCGATGCCCAGCATGCCCAAAGTGGCGATGAAGGGTGGGATCTTGGCGCGGGTAATCACCATGCCGTTAATCCAGCCAGCAAAGGTGCCGGCAACAAGGCCCGCGACCAAAGCCAAGGTTGGATCCACGTCCATCTTGATCAAGGTGCCGATTATCACAGCAGAGAAGGCCAGGACCGAGCCGACGGACAAGTCGATGCCGCCCGAAATGATGACCACGGCCTGACCGGCCGCCAAGATCGCAACGATAGAGACCTGTTTTGACAGGTTGGTCATGTTGCCCACGGTCATGAAGAAGGGGGAGAGGAACGACAGCACAACGGCCATCAGAACCGCGACCATCAGAATCCAGACAATAGGATTGGATTTTAGCTTAGTGAGATTCATGATCTACGCCTCTTCGTTGGCGGCACGCTCTACAGGGCGCCCTGAGATAATCATCGAAACGATCTCATCTTCGGTGAAATCTTTGGTCGGAGCGGTCACGACATTTTCCCCGCCATGCAGGATCGTTATCCGGTCGGTAAAATTGTAGACTTCGTGAATATCGTGGCTGATCCAGATGATCCCAATGCCTTGCTTTTTCAGCTCAACGGTCAAATCCATGACCATCTTGCTTTCTTCCATGCCAAGAGCGGCAGTGGGCTCGTCCATGATCAGAATTTTTGCGTTGAAGTGGACCGCTCGACCGATGGAGATAGCCTGGCGCTGGCCGCCTGACATGGTCTCGACTTCGGTATCCAGCGACTTGATCCGAATATTTAGGCGGCTCAGTGCTTTGGCCGTCTCTTCTTTCATCGCTTTCTTGTTCAAGAAGCCCCAGTTGCTGATTTCGCGCCCCATGTAGAGGTTGGCGGGGGCATCCAGGTTGCCGCACAAAGCAAGCTCCTGGTAGATCGTTTCAATGCCGTAAGCTCGGGCGTCATTTGGGCCATTGATATGGGCCTCGTGGCCGTTGATGAAAATGGCACCTTCGCTCGCGGTTTCCGCGCCGGCCAAAATCTTGATCAAGGTTGATTTGCCTGCCCCGTTGTGACCGAGGAGTCCGAGAACCTCGCCTGGGTAAACTTCCAGGTTGGCGTTTGACAGCGCCTGAAGCCCCCCGAAGTTCCTGGAAATGTGCCGCATTTCTACAAGTGGATCAGGTTTTGCCATGGTGACGCTTTCCTTCCTGTCTCTATAAAAAGGAGGCCGGACAAGCTTGCCCGGCCTCTCGGATAGGGTATCGAAGATTAGTTCAGTTCGATGCCACGACCAGCAAGGTACTCGTCGGTCACGTCTTCGGCAGTCATGATAGAAGATTCTACCTTGATCCAAGCGTCCAGCTTTTCACCCTTGGTCACGTGACGGTAAGCAGCCATAACAGCTTCGTAGCCGACGAGGTCGGTGTTGCCGTCGATGGTAGCGTTCAGATCGCCAGCCCGCAATGAAGCAAGAGCAGAAGGGATTGCATCGTCGCCGACAACGATGATGTCGTCAGACTTACCAGCACCCTTAACGGCCTGTACCGCACCCAGAGCCATCAGGTCGTTTGAGCCCAAAATGGCGTCAACTTCTGGGTGTGACTGCAAAATGTCTTCTGCTGCCTTCAAGCCTTTTTCCTGATCCCAGTCGGCGGAAATCGAAGCGACGACTTCGATGCCTTCGTGGGCGTCGAATACGTCTTTCATGCCCAGCAGGCGCAGCTCAGCGGTCGAGCTGCCGCGGAAGCCTTCCAGAATTGCGACCTGGCCTTCGCCACCCAGTTGCTCGACAACCCACTCAGCCATACCAGCGAAAGAGCTGCGCTCATCCAGACCAACGAAGGTTTCGACTTTACCCGGCCCATCGTCAACTTTGGTATCTGCAGTGATGACCGGAATACCCAAAGAGTTGGCTTCCATGACCTTGGGGATCAGTGCGGTACCGTTCATTGGGACCAGAACGATTGCATCGTGGCCTTTAACCAGCTCTGACTCAACCACGCCAATTTGGCCTTCGATGTCGCCGTTGAACTCAGCAGAGACGTAAGACAGGTTGATGCCCAGTTCCTTTGCTGCGCGCAAAGCGCCATCGCCCATGCGTGAGTAGTAAGGGTTGTTCATGTCCTTAACGATGAAGGCCATGCTCAGCTCTTCTGCCAGTGACGGTGTTGCAAAGGCGGTTGCCGTTACAAGCGCCGCTGCTGCAAGTTTCGTGAATTTCATACTTTAATCCTCCGTGATAGTTGCGCTCAGCAAATCGATCCATGTCCTCCGGCCAATCTGCTTCGCTTTAAAGCACACCCACTTTGGACGCTCACTCGATCTCGCACTATAGCGCAAATGTCCAAAATGATTCATTGAGCGGTTTCGCGGATTTTCGAAGTCAATCGTCTACGTCTTTGCGTTCATAGGGCGCAAACCCCGTTTGTGATTCGCGCATTCGTTTGATTGCTGTTGAAAATATACAGCAGAATGCGGTTTAAAATTCATCAATCACACAAAGCTGAAATGAAATGCAATGGGTGCGAGACTGCGGGTCTCAGGGTCTTGGCCTGCTCTCACCTCTGCCTGGAGGACCATTTGCGCGGGTTTAATCTAGAAAGTCCAAATCTGACATTTCGTGTATTCAGCAAAATGGCCTGCCCATGCGATGGTCGCGGCAACGAGTTTGTCGGGAGAAGCAACCATGTCGCAGTCGGAGTACGACTATATCGTAATTGGCGCGGGGTCCGCCGGGTGCGCCGTGGCGGGTCGACTAGCAGAGGCGGGGCAATCGGTGCTGTTGCTGGAAGCAGGCGGCAAAGATCGAAACCCCTTTATCCATATCCCGCTGGGCTATTCGATGCTCTACGCCAACCCGTCGGTGAACTGGTGCTATGAAAGCGCGCCCGAGCCGCACCTGAACAACCGGCGGCTGTTCCAGCCGCGCGGTAAGGTGCTGGGCGGAACGGGTGCGATCAACGGCATGATCTATATGCGTGGTCAACCTCAGGATTTCGACGGCTGGGAGGCAGCGGGCTGTAGCGGCTGGGGTTGGGACGGGGTCTTGCCCTATTTCAAGTCCTGCGAGGACCAAGAACGCGGCGCAAGCGAGTTTCATGGTACTGGCGGCCCGGTTGCTGTCTCAGATATCCGCACCGAACACGCGCTGGGCGAGGCTTTCCATGCCGCCTCAGAAGCGCTGGGCGTGCCACGCAATGACGATTTTAACGGTCCGCAGCAAGAAGGCACGGGCTACGTTCAGACCACTACGAAGAAAGGCATGCGCTGGAGTACGGCGGCGGGTTATCTGCGCGGACCGGCAAAGCGCAACATCGACCTCAAGCTTCATGCCATGGTGGAGCGCATCGTTCTGGAGGGCCGTCGCGCGACCGCCGTGCGCTGGACCGATAAGCGAGGCGCGCATGAGGCCAGCGCGCGGCATGAGATTATCTTGAGCGGTGGCACCTTCAACTCGCCGCAGTTGCTGCAATTATCGGGCATCGGTCCAGGCGCCTTGCTTAAGCAGCACGGCATCGCGGTGCAGCACGAACTGCCGGGCGTTGGTGAGAATCTGCAGGACCATTTCGGCATCGGTGCTGAGTATCGCTCGACCGTGCATTCCACGGTCAACGATCTTTATAACAACAAGCTGAAAGGTGGCCTGCAACTCCTACGCCACCTGGTGTTCCGCACGGGGCCTTTCGCCGATAACGGCAATTATTCCAATACTTTCATTTGTTCGGGCCCGGACATCGACCGGCCTGATATGATGGTGACCTTTATGGCTTGGTGCACCGACGAACAGCTCAAGCCGCATCCATTTTCTGGCTTTACTATTCTTGCCGAGCACATGCGCCCCAACTCACGCGGGCATGTCAGGATCACCGGAGCGACGCCAAACGACAAGCCCGAGATTCAATTCAATTTCCTGGCGGACGAAGCCGACCAGCGCGCCGCCATGGCGGGACTGCAATTTGGGCGCAAAATCGCAGCCACAGCACCCATGGCGGATTGCGTGGACTACGAGCTGTCACCCGGCAAGGACGTTCAATCGGAATCCGACCTGCTGGCCTATTGTCGGGCGAACGGCCTGTCCTTGCTACACCCGGTTGGAACCTGCAAAATGGGCATCGGCGAGGATGCTGTTGTCGATCCACGCCTGAAGGTGAGGGGGATTGACGGGCTGCGCGTGGCCGATGCTTCGATCATGCCGCGAATCGTCACCGGTAATACCAATGCTGCCTCGATCATGATCGGGGAAAAGGCCGCCACCTTGATCCTGGAAGACGCGAAGGAATTTGCCTGATGCAAACGCTTGGACTGGCCCTGATGGGCACCGGTCGCATGGCACATGTCTATGGACCTAAGATCAACGCTCATCCCGGCTTGCGGCTAGAGGTGATCTATAATCCGCGAATCGCTTCGGCCACCAAAGCAACCGACCAATATGGCGGTCGGGCGATGGATGATCTGGACGCGGCTTTGGCTGATCCGGCGGTGGACGCCGTGATCATCGCCACGCCCACCACCACCCACGTCGACTATATTGAGGCCGCCGCCCGTGCTGGTAAGGCGATCTACTGCGAAAAGCCGCTGGACCAATCGCTGGATCGGGTGGATCGCGCCATGACAGCGCTGCGCGATCATCCGGTGCCCTTCATGCTTGGCTTCAATCGGCGCTTCGATCCAGATAATGGCATGCTGCGTGAAGCGGTGAAGGCCGGTGAGATTGGACGGCTGAATATGCTGATGAGTTGGTCGCGCGAGCCCAGCCCGCCGCCAATCGACTACGTTCGCGCTTCGGGCGGATATTTCGTTGACGCCACCATCCACGACATCGACCTTCTGTGTTGGATTGCTGGTGAGCGTCCTTCCGAAGTTCTGGCCGCCGGATCTTGCATGTTTGACAAGCAAATCGGTGCTGAAGGCGATTTCGACATGACTATGACGACGTTGAAAATGCCCTCGGGCGCTTTGGTTCACATCAACAACTCGCGCGCCTGCGCATATGGATTCGACCAGCGACTCGAAGCCTTTGGCGATGACGGCATGTTGCAAACCTTGAACCACCGCGACGACAACCTGGTGCGTTGGGATAAACAGCGCACCGTCGCCCGCGAGCCGCTGAAGCACTTTTTTCTCGAGCGCTACGACCAGTCTTTTTACAACGCTCTGGACGAATTCCACAGCGCTGTGACGACAGGCCGATCGCCGTCGGCAACCGCCGAGGATGGCCGCGCCGCGCTGGCCATTGCGCTGGCTTGCGCTCGCTCGGCGAAAACGGGCCAAGTCGTAGCGCCGGACTATAATTAGCGGGCGCCTTACCGCAGCATGCCGTGAGGCCGCCGGTTGCCGACCTCGACCGGTGAGATTGATTACGGTGAGGCCAGCGATAGACCTGTATGGCTTAATGCAGCCAGTCCGAGCACCTGAGCCAAGCACGCTCTTGTGCGAACGCTGCTCATGGCGACGCTTCGGCCGCTCGAAGAGTTTTAGAAACGCAGGCCAATCAAGCTTTGATCGGCAAGCAGCGGTGCGGCTCGGATATGATTAGATATCACAGCGGTACATCAGCATATTGAGTTTGCGCAGATCGTGCTAATTCAAAGGTGTAAATAAAAATAAAAATGTTGCCATTAATTCGCAATTGAATACGCTATAGCTAATACAGGCATAATTAAATTAGCATTTACTGTCATAATTTGATGTTGTATATCCAATAGGGTGGAATTGTTTATCGTTTGAGACGCGTTAGCCTTTCTAGAGCGTCGGGCGATTAGCCTGAATCTGTTTTTGGGGTTCCCTTTTTGTTTGATTTGTGATTCTCCCTCCTTGGAGGTGGATCATGGGCAAACCCTTATCGGCGGATTTACGCGAGCGCATTGTG